>DATNEA010000015.1:0-70072 GCA_035606845.1 Candidatus Angelobacter sp.
GAACTGGAACACCGGGTGCAGGAGCGCACGGCGGACCTTTCCACCGCGAACTCGCGGCTGAAATCGGAAATAGCCGAGCGCCGCAGGCTCGAGCACGAATTGCTGGATATTACCGAAAAGGAGCGGCGCCGCATCGGGCTGGATTTGCACGATGACCTGGGCCAGAAGCTGGCGGGTGTGGCTCTCATGGCCAAGGGCCTGCAACTGCGGCTCGCCAAGCAGCGCGCGTCCGAGTCGGGCGATGCCGGAAAAATCCATGAATTACTGGAACAGGCGATGAGCCATGCGCGGGACCTGGCGCGCGACCTGGCCACGCTGGATTTCAGCGAAAACGATTTGCCTTCCGCGATTCAAAAGCTGGCGGCGCACGTGAAGGATTCCTTTGGCATTACCTGCCGTTTCAAGGCTGATGATTCGATTCCGCCGCTCGAAACGAACACAATCCGGCAGCTTTACAAGATTACTCAGGAAGCGCTGACGAACGCGATCAAGCACGGCAAGGCCAAGCAAGTCAGCATTCAGTTATCGAATGGATCAAACCGGCTGGCGTTGACCATCAGCAACAGCGGCGCGCCGTTTCCCTCGGTGGTGGGGCGCAATGCGGGCATGGGCCTTCGTATAATGAATTATCGTGCGAACCTCATCGGCGCGTCATTGGAAATCAAACCGGGCGATCCGGAGGGCACGGTGGTCACCTGCCTGGTGCCGTTGAAGAAATAAACTGCACAGTCACGACAACCACGAATGAACTGGTGTTATTTGGTGTCCATTGGTGTTTGTGTAACCGCAAAGAGTTCATTGCCACCGCGATAGTCTAGCGGGAAAGTTCGATATCCCGGCCGCGCCGTTTGGCGCCGGCGAAAAGTCCCAACAGCATGGCGCCGGCAACAAACGGATAGGGATTACGCCGCACGAGACGGTCGGTGGCCTGGGCGCGCGCCACGATTTGCGCTTTGAGCCGTTCGCAGTTTGCCTTGAGCCGGCGCAGGCGGTCGTGGATTTTGGATCGCGGGGCTTCCTCGTCGTTGACGCCGATGGACTTGGCGAGATCATCCACGCCCTGTACCACACGCTCAAGATCGTCCACAATTTTTTCCAGCGACGTTTCCTTCGAAATCAATTCTTTGAAGTAAACTTCCATAACTTTAATACGTCGCTCAGGGTAAGGGAAAAGTAAATGGGGTGTGCTCGCTTTGCATTAAATTGAGGAAAAACTTTGGCCGCATAAGAACGCAGAGAACGCAAAAGGGAGAGTCTTCTTTGTGTTCTGTGTGCCCCTACCGTCGCGGGCAGGAGCGCATATGCAGGAACCCGCGGAATGAAGTTCGCGCCCGAATTTAGCGATCGAGGAATTTTAGAACGGCCTGCGTGCGGGATTGCACGTGGAGTTTTTCGTAGATCGTGTGCAGGTGCGCGCGGACGGTGCTCAAGGTGATGCCGAGGTGTTCGCCGATTTCCTTGTAGAGATAGCCCTTGGCCAAGAGCGTCAGGATTTCGAGTTCGCGCTTGGTCAATTTTTCCATTTCGGAAGCGGGCGCTTTGATCTGCTGGAAGTGGTTGACCACCTTGCGCGCGATTTGCATGGACATGGGCGCGCCGCCGGAATGGACCTGCTCGACAGCCTGGGTCAATTCCGAGGGATGCATGTTCTTGAGGAGGTAACCGCTGGCGCCGGCGCGGAGCGAGGCGAAGATCAAGTCGCTTTCCTCATACGTCGTCAGCATGAGGACGAGAGATTGCGGGAGCGACTCCTTCAGGCGGGCCACGCATTCGACGCCGCTCATGCCTGGCAGATTAATATCCATCAGTACGACCTTTGGCTGTTGGGCGGGAAGGTCGCGCAAGGCGTCCTCGCCAGAGGCGTAGGACCCAACGCAGTGCAGGTTTTTGGCCCTGCCCAGCAATTCCACGAGACCTTCGCGGGTGCCGCGATTGTCTTCGACGATTGCCACTGTAATCGGCGCACTCATTTCCAATCAGTTTCCATTCTGGCTTAAAGAGGCATTTGATTCAATCGAACAAAGGTTGTAGTCGACAGCCTTTGGCGGGGTCCTGGTGGTGCAAAAACCCCGAAATTACGCCTAAAATGCACATTTCAATTCCGCCAGGGCACGTCAAAAATGATGGTTGTGCCGGCGCCGGCGTGGCTTTCAATGGAGCAATCACCGCCAATTTCCGCCATGCGCTGGCGCATATTACGCAATCCATCCGCCCAGGCGTCCTGCGGCGGGCGTTCAAAGCCGTGGCCGTTATCGGTAACCACCACGCGCAGATTGCCATTCGAGACGTCCACGCCCAGCCGGACTTCATTGGCGCCGGCATGTTTGACGATGTTGTTGAGCGCTTCCTTCACCGCCAGGAATAGATTGTGGCGAATGTCGGCGGGAACGTTGAGTTCGGGCGGATGCTCGGGCAGGTCGAGGCGGCAGCGAACGCCGGGCGCGCGGAGAAAATCGAGGGTGAATTGGCCGAGATAATCCACGAGGTGCGGCAGGGTGTCGTTGCGCGGGTTGACGGCCCAGACAATTTCATCCAGCGATTTCATGACCTGGCGTGCCGTGGTGGAGATCTTGTCGACGTGTTCACCGGCTTTTTTCGGAGCTTCCATATCCTGCCGCGTCAGTTCGCTCAGAAGAGTGATCTGGGTAAGATTCGCGCCGAGATCATCGTGGATGTCCTTGGCGATACGGGCGCGTTCCTTATGCAACAAGGTTTGTTGTTCCAATTGGCGGACCTGGCTCCGCAGGCGTCGGAACGAGACATAACGCACGATCGCGATGACGCACAGGGTGAAGCACGCAAGCATGGCCAATTGAAAGGAGGTCCGCTGCCAGAAGAAGGGTTGCACGGTGATATTGATTTTGGCTCCCACATCGTTCCAAACACCGGAATTATTGCAGGCGATGACGTGGAAGGTGTAATTGCCGGCGCTCACATGCGCGTAGGTGGCTTTGCGGTCGGTGCCGGCATCGTTCCAATCGTCTTCCATTCCTTCCAGCCGGTAGCGGAAATTCACGTTTTCCGGGGCCAGGAAACTGAGCGCGGTGAAATCAATATCCAATCGGCGATAATTTGCTTTAAGACTCAGTGAGACGTGCGGCTGGTGCAAATCCGTGAGCGCATGAATGTCCGGAGAGCGCAGCGGCGATTTGCTGTCGTAAACGGCGATGGGTTGGCCGTCCACGGTGACGCGCTCGACCAGCACGGGCGGAAGATCCGGATTGTCGCGGATATTCTCGGTGTGCACGACGGCCAGGCCGGTAAGCATCGCCATCAGGATGCGGCCATCCTGGCTGCGCGTGGCGGCGGGGAGAGTGTCGTAGCTGGCCTGAAGGCTGGGCGCGCCTTCGGCGCGTCCGTAAACGACGGAACGGATATGGGCTTTTCGCCCGGCGGCAAGATCGTCAGCGGCCTTGGAGGCCTCGGACATGGAAATTTGAAAGATGCCGCCATTGCCCGCCAGCCAGAGGCGGTTCAATCTGTCTTCAACTATTTGGGAGATGGAATTGTTATGCAGTCCTTCGTTGGTGGTAATGCGCGCATATTTGCCAGCTTTGAAGCGGCCCAAGCCGAAGGTGGCGTAACCCACCCACACCGCTCCGTCCGGCGTGGCGTAAAGGCAGCGAATCGAGGCGGGCCCGCCCTGGATGTCTTCGGTTTCGTCGGTGATTTCAGTGCCGTGGATGCGAAAGAGGCTGCCGTCCGAAGTGCCGGCCCAGACCTCGCCCGCAGTGTCTTCCGTCATGGCGCGGAGATAATGCGTGCCGGGGGGCAGGCGGATGGTTTCAAAGGCGCCATGGCGGAATCTTTGCAGGCGGCTGAAGAACGTGATCCAGACGTCTCCGTTCGATGCGACCATCAATCCGCGAATGTTGTCGGCGAGCAAGCCGTCGCGCGCGCGCCAGTTTTTAAATTCGCCGTTTTGATAATGGATGAGTCCATGATCGCTGGTGCCGATCCAGACGCCGCCGGAGCCGTCGTTGGCGACGCACGTCGCGTTTCCTCCCGGCCAATCCGGAGAGAGCGAGACAACGTACCAGTTGGTGCCCGGGTTGCGGGCGAGCAGGCCGTTGCGCGTGGTGATCCAAACCGCGCCCGAGGAATCCTGGCAAACCGACCGCACCGTTTCAAACGGCAGCCCTTCGTCAGTGCCGATCAATTGCACGGCGCGTGGACGCAACCGATCCAATCCTCCGCCATCGGTGCCGACCCACATGTTTCCTTCCCGGCCTTCGAACAGGTAGTCGATCTGGCTATGCGAGGCGGGCATATTTTCCAGCCCGGCCTGGTTCCAACGAAATAAACCGTCGGCGGCCGTGCCGATCCACAGAGCGCCGGTATGATCTTCCTTCAGCGCGGTGATGGACATGCCGGCGGGCAGCTCGGTCACCTTTTCGAGTTCGCCGCCCTCCTGATATTTCCATATTTTTGAACCGCACGAAACCCAGACACCGCCTTTGCTGGCAGCGGCCAGGCGCACCGCGCCTCCCTGGGCCTGGGGGAAATCCTGCAGCGACTGAAATTTTCCGTTTCGAAAAACAGACAGATGACCGCCTTTGGCGAGCCACAACTGGCCTTTCGAATCAGAGGCGATCCAACCCTGGCCGCCCGGAATTCCTTCTTCCTCGCCGAGCATGGTCACGTGCCCGTCCTTGATGCGGAATAGATTTCGCCGCCCGCCGTAGGAAAGCCACACGCCGCCTTCGGCGTCTTCGGCAAAGGTCTGCGCGGACACATTCGGCAGACCCTGCGCGGTGGTCATGACTTTGGCGGACGTGCCCTGCGCGCAAACGACGACCCCGCGGTCCATGGAGAGCCAAAGCCGGCCGCTTTTGTCGAGCAACAAGGTGCGAATGCCCCGGCTGGGCACGTTTTCCACATTCAACGCGGAGAATTCGTCGAACCGATCGCCATCGAACCGCACCAAGCCACCCAGCGTGCCCACCCACAAAAAACCATCGGGCGCCTGGGCGATGCCGGTGACGTTGTTGTCCGGCAGCCCTTCATCCGAGCGCCACGCGCGCGCGTACCAATCGTTGGTGGAACTGAACGCGCGCAGGGCGGGCAACAAAAGCAGGAGTGCAAAAGCAATCCGGCAGGGCAGACATGTTATCGGTGCTTTTCGCACGCGCTTATCATAGCAAGCGTGAACATGGGCGCAAGGCGCGGAACGGCCCGGACAGACGCATCTTAATGTGGGCAGATTGCAAATCTGCGCTACAGAGTCGCCGGACTTCGGATTGTGACAACGACACTCTGATTAGAAACGGTACTGTCTGATAACGAGGCGAAAACTGTCTCGGCTTTTGGCGCTCGACGAAACTCTTACATTTATAACGAAAACGGCTTCATATTTGCTAACAAAGTTTGACGCTGCCTATGCCGAAATCAGTAGATATTTGCGGATGCAAAAAACGCTTGCCTCTCAGGAGCCGAAAGGCTGCCGGCAGCTGTGATGTCGTGCCGTCCTCTCACGGTTATCGGAGCGCATTTACGCTGGTGGAAGTCATGGTTGGAGTCGGGGTGATGGCGATCATGACCTTGGGGCTTTACGGGGGGCTGACATTCGCTTTTTCCGAGATGCGCCTGGCGCGTGAAAATGTCCGCGCCACCCAAATTCTCCAGGAAAAAATGGAGGTGGTGCGCTTGTATAATTGGGACCAGCTCGTTAATGAACCGGGTTACGTGCCGACGTCTTTCACGGAGAGTTTCTATGCGAACAATCCGACCAATGTGTCGGGCAATTTCGTTTATTCGGGAAGTGTTCTGGTGACGAACACGTCGCTCACCGAAAACTACGCCGGCGATCTGCGAAAGGTGCAGATCCAGGTTAGCTGGAAATCGGGCAAGGTGATGCGGAACCGTTCCATGACCACTTTTGTTTCCCAGTACGGCCTTCAAAAATATGTTTATTAGAACCCCTCTCATTAATGGGAAGCGGGCACGTTGCCACAGAATGAGGGGTGTTGATTCCGGGCGTCAGCGCAATCGCGCGTTTACGCTGGTGGAAATGCTGGTGACCATGGCCATTGGGCTGGTGGTCGGGGCGGCCATCGTGATGCTCTACTTTTGCGTCAGCCGGAGTTTCCTGACGTTGGATAATTACGCCGATATGAACCAGGCCAGCCAGTTGGCGCTGGACAAGATGTCGAAGGACATTCGCCAGGCGAAACAGATCACCGCCTTCACGACGAACAGCATCACCTTTTCCGATGTGAACGGCAACCCGCTTGAGTTTAGCTACGATTCCAATGCCCGGACTCTCTCCCGCATCAGCGGCGGAACTACCAAGACGTATTTGACGAATTGTGATTCACTGCAATTCTGGATTTACCAGCCGGTGCCGATGTCCAACAGTTTTGCGTGCTATACGCCGGCATATGTCACCAACGCCCGGGTGGTTCAGATTACCTGGGCATGTTCCCGTCCAATCATGGGTCTCAAGACCACGACTGAATCCATGGAATCCGCTCAAATCGCGATGCGCAATCACTGAATGCAACTCCATCGTTCTAAAAATTCTTCAGGCAACACATTGATGGTGGTCCTGTTCTTTTGTGTCGTCATGGGGATTGTGCTGGCCAGTGTGCTCAAGTTGATTTCGAATCGTTACACCATGACGGTGCGTTCGAACGACTGGAACCAGGCGGTTCCGGTACTCGAAGCGGGCATCGAGGAGGCGATGACGCACTTGCATGATGATTCGAATAACTACAGCGCCAACGGCTGGTCGGCGTCCCTGGTTGGCGGGCAAACGGTTTATACGAAGCAACGCAGTTTCAGTGATGGCAGCTTTTATGACACGACCATCTACGTCACGAATGCGTATACGCCGGTCATTTATTCCCAAGGCTATGTGCCGTCGCTGTTGGGCGGAAACAATTCGGGTGGGAGCAAGTATATCTCGCGGATGGTGATGGTCACCACGACCAATCCGCCGAATCTGTTTACGAAGGCGATTACGACCAGCGGCAGCATCACGCTGAACGGCAACGTGACGTTGGTGGACGGTTATGATTCGCGCATTGGCGGTTACAACATATTGACGAACCGCAACGCGACCGGGAACATCGCCAGCGATTCCATGGCCCAATCGGCGATTAGTATCGGTAGCGCGAGCGTGTATGGCACGGTCGTAACGGGGCCTGGCGGGACGATTTCGGTGAACGGCAGCGGTTCGGTGGGTGATATGTCGCACGGCGGCGGCATTCAATCGGGCTTTACGAATAACAACATGAACGTGGCATTTCCGACGAATGCCCCGCCGACCGGCACGCCGGTAGCATGGCCGGCGCAAGTGACGAATACGACGATTCTCATTGGCTCTCTGACCGGGTCGCCGACTTATTATTCGGCGTCGACATTTACATCCGGCAACATGATCGTCAGCGGCAATGTGATCGTTTACATCTCCGGAAATGTGTCGCTGACAAGCCATGCTTACATCCAGCTCATGCCGGGCGCGACGATGACGATGATTGTCGGCGGCACGGTGTCGCTCGCCGGCGGAGGCGTGATCAACGGAACGGGTTTGGCTTCGCAGTTCAGCTTGGTTGGGACGAGCAGTTGTACGAGTATTTCGTACACGGGTGGGGCTGCCTTCATAGGCACCATCAATGCGCCGCAGGCTGACGTGACCATGGCCGGCGGTGCGGACATTTACGGGTCCGTGGTGGCAAAATCGGCAACCATCAGCGGCGGCACGGGTTTCCACTATGATGACGCGCTGGCTGCAATGAGCGGGTTGGTCGCGACCGGCTGGGTTGAAAAGTGAAATGACGGAATGAAACCCGCAAAGCACAATTCCTGGTTTTTCGCTCCACGGACCATTGCGATCCGAGGCTGGCGTGCGGTGTCACTGCTTGCTTTCGGAACGGTGCTGCTGTTTTTCGGCGCTGCGACATCCGTGCAGGGAGCAGATACGTATGGTACCGCGTTGGACCAACGCTTTGCGGCACCCCGAGATTCCACCAACACGCTGGCTCCGGAAAGTCCGAAGGATCCGCATCTCATCGCGCTCGAGCGCGCGCTCAAGGCCCAACAGGAGAAAATCTCGAGAGGCACAGATGCCGAGGCGGCGCCCGTCTCGACAGGTCCCAGTCGCGGGACGCTGATGGCTTTTGCGGCTATATTTTTGACGGTGACACTTGTCTTCGTGCGATTCGTGAAGGCATTTAACAGCAATCGCAAACAACTGGCCGCTCTGGCGCAAAAAGAGGCGGAGGAAGCGCTTCGGAAGAAGATCATCGCCGAACAGCCGACGTTGGTGGCGTTGTTCAACGACCTGCGGCATGGACTCGAGCCCGCGTTGGATGTCGCCGACGGAAAAAGCGCGGATAATTCGACAGAGACGACGACCGATCGTTCGAGCAACGAAGAGCGGCTTAATCGGCTGCACGAGTTTTATGAACTGGCGCCGGAACGAATCTCGGGTCTTCGGAACCAACTGGCCAAGCTCAGTTCGATGCCGGAAAAGACGACGCGCGTGGAATTGATCCGGGAATTTTTCTATCGCGTGGAAGCTTTCAGAAGAGTTTCGGATCTGCCGGAATTGCGTCCGGTTTGGCTGATGAGCTGCGGTCTGGCCGGCCTTTTGCAGCAGCTTTCGACGACGGCAACCGACCTCAATCCCTCCATCATGCGGACGACCGCCAGCGCGTTGAACCTGCTGGAGGATTTGAGCGTGCCCGGCATTGATTCCGACCTGGCGACGAGGACGCGAGTCCAGCTTCTGGCGGTGGACGACAACGCGGTCTGCCGCGCCGCTCTGTCGCTGGCGCTGAAAAAGGCATTTCACGAGCCGGATGTCGCCTCGGGAGGGAAAGCGGCGCTCGCGTTGGCGGAGAAGAATATCTATGACGCGATCTTCCTGGATATAGAAATGCCGGGAATGGACGGCTTTGAGCTTTGCACGAAAATTCATGAGACGGCGCTCAATCAAAAAACGCCGATCGTCTTTGTGACGAGCCATGGCGATTTCGAATCGCGGGCTAAATCCTCCCAAGTGGGCGGGCAGAGCTTGATTGCCAAGCCGTACCGCTCATTTGAAATCACCGTGAAAGCGCTGACGCTGACGTTGCGCGGGCGGCTTCAGAAGAACAGCGAGCGGCCGCGCTCCCGGCAATTGGCGGCGGCTTGACGGCCGTTTAAAAAATTTCTGATTGTAGGAGACGAGGGTGACGAGTCTCAAATTTCATCGGTAAGGAATCAAATCAGAGACTCCTCACCCGCCTTCGTTGAAACTACGGCGGGGAAGGCGTCGTCTCCTACATTAATGTTCATTGTTTGAAAAAGCTTTTGATGACGTCGGTGACCCGTTGAAGTTGGCGGTCGGTGAGTTCGGGATAGGTGGGGAGGCTGAGGCACTCGCGGGCGGCTTTTTCGGCGACGGGGAAATCGCCAGCGTTGTAACCGAGTGAGGCGTAGCATTTCTGGAGATGCACCGGAACGGGATAATGGAGGGCGCAGCCGATGCCGTTGGCTTCGAGATGTTTTTTCAATTCATCACGGCGCGGGTGGCGCACGACATAGATGTGGCGCGCGCTTTGGGCGTAGGCGGCTTCGCGCGGGAGTTGGAGGGGCGTTTCGGAGAGGAGTTCGGTATAAATCTTCGAGACGGCGCGGCGGCGTTCGTTCCATTTGGCGAGGTGTTTCAATTTCACACCGAGGACGGCGCCTTGGATGCCTTCCATGCGATAATTGTAACCGACTTCATCGTGGTGATAACGGACGGTGGAACCGTGTTCGCGCAGGGAGCGGGCGCGGGCGGCGAATTGGGCGTCGTTGGTGACCAAGGCGCCGCCTTCGCCGAAGGCGCCGAGATTTTTGCCCGGGTAAAAGCTGAAGCATGACATTTCGCCGAAGGTGCCGGCCATTTTGCCTTTGTACGTCGCGCCGGCGGCCTGGGCGGCATCTTCGACGAGCGGCAGTTTATGGCGGCGGGCGATTTCCAGGATCGGATCGATGTCGCACGGGTGGCCGTAGAGATGCACCGGCATGATCGCTCTGGTCCGGGGCGTGATGGCGCGCTCGATGAGCTTCGGGTCGAGGTTGAAGGTGGCGTCATCGATATCCACGTAAACGGGTTTCGCGCCGACGTAGGAGATGGCCCAGCTGGTGGCGACAAAGGTAAACGGCGTGGTGATGACTTCATCGCCGGGGCCGACGCCGAGCAGGAGCATGGCGATGTGCAGGGCGGAGGTGCCGCTGTTGAAGCCGATGCAATGTTCCGCACCGAGGTATTTGGCGAAGTCTTTTTCAAATTGAGTCACGTCGGGTCCGAGGCAGAAGGTGCAATTGTCGATGGTGCGGGCAACGGCGGCATCGAGGTCTTTGCGCAGGCTGCGAATTTGCGCCGGCAGGTCGAAATAAGGAATCGGTTCGTTCATCTGACGATCATCTTTGTAGAGTTGGGCGTGGGAATCAATCTAAAGGCAGTCCGCAGCCCGCAGTCCCAAGTCCGAGGTCCAAGGTTCACACGGCTATTGCGCTACGCGGTAAAACATTTGCAGTGCGTTCGGGGCGACGGTATTCGTTATATTGAAATTGGCAAGCGCATCCAGTGATGACGACGCTTGTTGAGTCCAGCCGGTTATGGGAAGCAAAAGGTTCGTGCTGCCGAGCAACTCCACGGGCAGCCCGGGAACACCCCCGGCGCCGCCCACGATGATATTGGTTGAGGAAAGAGTGATGGAGGTGATCGTGGGAGTCAACGACAGGAGGCGATTGAGGCCGCCGCGATAGTCCGTGTACAAAATATCGCCATTCCTTGGGTCGGTCCCAAATGCCGTCGGCGAGGAGGCATTCATGAGCAGCAGCGGCGTGGTGGCGTTCGTGCCATCGTAGAATGACGCCCAGAGGCGCGAGGATGACCAGTCGCCGAAAACATAGGCCCCTTCAAGCTCCGGAAAGCGGCTGCCACGATAAACCAGTCCGCCGATGACGGCATTCCCCTGGTTGGTGCCGGTGCCGTGATTGTATTGGATGATGGGCGGAATGGCATTTTCCGCGACGGGTTGCCCATTGGTGTCCACGCCCGGCGGCGGAGTGAGCGTTCCTTCGTAGGTTGCCCAGCCGTAATTGCCGCCTTTTGCGATGATGTCCACTTCCTCGATCGTGTTCTGCCCCACGTCTCCGCAATAAAGGAGACCGGAGACCGGGTCAAAAGAGAACCGCCACGGGTTACGGAGTCCCACGGCCCAAAATTCCGTCCGCACCTGCGCCGGGTCCACAGTCAGACCGTCAAAGCTCGTCGCTCCCACGCACGGGTTATCTGGCGGGATGGCGTAGTTCGTCGTGATGAGAGCCGTGGCGTCTGGATTCGGAGAAAGACTGCCGGGGCGTTTGTCCACGTCGATGCGAAGAATGCCGGAAAAGAGGTTCGAATTTATGTATTGCGCATTGTGAAGCGTGTTGTCCTCGTTTCCTTCATCGCCCACGGCGACATACAAGTATCCGTCCGGACCGAAGTGCAGGTCGCCGGCATCGTGATTCTCAGCGCGGTCCAATTGCACGAATAGCGGAGTTTCGGTGTTCGTATCGGCCTGGTTGGCGTTGGTGGCCGAAACTTGGAAGCGGGAGAGGATGTCGCATAAGGCCAAGTTTGTTCTTCCGGTATAAAACACGTAGAAGTATCCGTTCGTGGCGAAACCTGGATGAAAGGCCAGCCCGCACAGCCCTGCCTCGACGTCCCACGCGACGCGTTTGGAAATATCCATGAATAGCGTGAGATTGGGCGCGGCTAGATTGGTGATGACGACGATTTTGCCGTTGTGCTCACAAATGAAGAGCCGGTTGGTTTCACCTGGCGGCGACGTGATGCAGACCGGGCTGGTCAACGACGGCAGTCCCGGAAAAGCAGCGATGTTCGTCCAGGAATAGTTTTCCAGATTTTGGCTTCGGGCGCAAACCGCCGAGACGAGCAAAAACCCGATCAAAAAATGACGCATCGATCTCACAATTAGTTATTTGGACCATTCCGGAAAGGGGAGGAATGCGCAACTAGGCTGGAAACCCACCCGCAAGCATTACGCATTTAATAATGTTCGCAGATCGGCAATCCGCAGGGGGTAAAAACTGAATGGCGCGCCGGAATTTGCGAGCACCGGCCGAATGCCACTCGATACAGAACTCCTTGGCAATTGGGCGCGCAGCTTTTACCCTGCGCAGGATGAAAGGCATTATCCTGGCGGGCGGGGCGGGGTCGCGCTTGTATCCACTGACGCTGGTAGCGAGCAAGCAGTTGCAGCCGGTTTATGATAAGCCCATGGTTTATTATCCGCTAACGACGCTGATCGAAGGCGGGATTCGCGAGGTTTGCCTGATTTCCACGCCGCAGGATTTGCCGCGTTTTCAGAAGCTGCTCGGCGACGGCAAGGCGTGGGGATTGGAAATCGAATATCGGGAGCAGGCGAAACCGGCGGGCATCGCGCAGGCATTCCTGATTGCGGAATCGTTCATCGGCAAGGATCCGGTGACGCTCATTTTGGGCGACAATGTTTTTTACGGGAGCGAAACTTTTTTCAGGGCGTTCGCGGAATTCAAGAATGGCGCGACGATTTTTGGTTATCATGTGAATGACCCGGAGCGTTACGGCGTGGTGGAGTTCGATGCCGAGGGGCGGGCGATATCCATTGAGGAAAAGCCGAAGCAGCCGAAGAGCAATTACGCGGTGCCGGGGTTGTATCTTTACGACAATGACGTGGTGGCGCTGGCGAAACAATTGAAGCCTTCCGCGCGCGGCGAATTGGAAATCACGGATTTGAACGTGGAATATCTGCGGCGCGGGCAGTTGCGGGTGCATCGGTTGAGCCGGGGATTTGCGTGGCTGGACGCGGGGACGAGCAGCAGCCTGCATGAGGCTTCGGCGTACGTGCAGACGATTGAGAAGCGGCAAGGCGTGAAGGTGGGCTGCCCGGAGGAGGCGGCGTTTCGGAAGGGTTTTCTTTCACTCCAACAGCTCGAAGAATTGGCTACGCGTGTGCCGAAGTGTGAATACGGAAGCTATTTGGCGGAAGTGGTGGCGGAAGCGAAGCGGTTGAAATCTGTTTAGATATGGCCCGAAAATCCCTCACCCCGGCCCTCTCCATCCGATGCGAGAGGGAGAAGTTGCTCCAGCGTCTCTCGCCGAATACAGTCGCTTATGTGTTGTGGTTCAAGTGTTCACTAAATTTTTAAAATGATCGTTGTTCTTGGCGCATCGGGTTACATCGGGGAAGCATTCGTCCGCGAATTGCAGCGGCGCGGGCAGCGGTTCACCGCGCTGGCGCGGTCGCAAGTGGATTACGGGAAGTTTGGTGAACTGCTGGGTTTTTTGCGCGAGCAAAAGCCGGAATTTCTCATCAACGCGGCGGGCTATACGGGACGGCCGAATGTGGATGCTTGCGAGCGGGCGAAGGCGGAGACGCTGGCTGGGTGCGTGCTGCTGCCGGAGACGATTGCGCATGCGTGCGAGGTGGCGGCTGTTCCGTGGGGGCACGTTTCCTCCGGCTGCCTTTATTCGGGCGCGAAAATTCTGGATGAGGGCCGGCTGCGGGTCGAGAAGGACATGACGCGGTCGGACTTGCGCGCGCTGGTGGACAAGTCGCCGGAATTGATTCGTGGTTTCACGGAAGTGGATGCGCCGAATTTTTCTTTTCGCGATCCGCCGTGCAGCTTTTATAGCGGTTGCAAGGCGATGGGCGAGGAGGCGATTGCGGGCGTGGGGCGGAATTATAGCTGGCGGCTGCGGATACCGTTTGATGAATTCGACGGGCCGCGCAATTACCTGAGCAAGGTGCAGCGTTATCCGAAGGTGTATGACAATTTGAATTCGATCTCGCATCGAGGCGAATTTGCGCGGGCCTGCCTGGATTTATGGGAGCGGCGCGCGCCGTTTGGCGTTTATAACATCACGAATCCCGGCTTCGTCACGACGCGGCGGGTGGTGGCGATGGTGGAAAAAATTTTGCGGCCCGAGCGCAAGTTTGAATTCTGGAAGAGCGACGAGGAATTTTATCGTGTCGCGGCGAAGACGCCGCGCTCGAATTGCGTGCTGGACGTTGCGAAGCTGCTGGCGACGGGCGTGAAAGTCCGGCCGGTGGAGGAAGCGCTGGAGGCGTCGCTGCGCGCCTGGAAGTCCGAAACCAAAAACCTGGTGCCTTTCCCCGCATGAATTTGTTGATCACCGGCGGCGCCGGATTCATCGGCTCCAATGTCGTTCATCAGGTCATTGACCAGCCGGAGGTACAGCGGCTGGTGAACCTGGATTGCCTGACGTATGCCGGGCACCTGGTGAATCTGGAAACAGTGTCGCGCCATCCGAAATACGTTTTCGAGAAGGTGGATTTGCGGGACAAGGCGGCGGTTCTGGGGGTGGTCGAAAAGCATGCGATCACGCACGTGATGCATCTGGCGGCGGAATCGCACGTGGACCGTTCGATCACCGGGCCGGGGGATTTTATTCATACAAATGTGGTGGGGACGTTCAACCTGCTGGAAGCGTGCCGCGCGGTTTGGTTCACCGAAGCTTTCAGGAACGGGAATCCGGACGTGAAATTTCATCACGTTTCCACGGATGAAGTGTACGGGTCGCTGGGGCCGACGGGGTTTTTTACGGAGACGACGCCTTACGCGCCGAATTCGCCGTATTCATCGAGCAAAGCGGCGAGCGATTTTTTGGTGCGCGCGTATCATCATACGTACGGAATGCCGGCGGTGATCACGAATTGCTCGAACAATTATGGGCCGTATCAGTTTCCGGAAAAATTGATTCCGGTGGTGATTCAGAGTGTGCTCGCGCGAAAAGGCGTGCCGGTTTACGGCGACGGGATGAACGTGCGCGACTGGCTTTATGTGCGCGATCATGCGGAGGCGTTGTGGATGGTGCTGCGGGGCGGCAAGGCGGGCGAGACGTATAATATTGGCGGGCAAAATGAGTGGGCGAATCTTCGGATCGTGGAATTGATTTGTGATTTGATTGACGAGATGCGGCCGCGGTTGGGGGGCAGTTCGAGAAAATTGATCACGTTTGTGAAGGACCGGCCGGGGCATGACCGGCGTTATGCGATTGACGCGAGCAAGATTCAACGGGAGCTGGGGTGGACGCCGGCGCATCGGTTTGAGCAGGGGATTCGCGAGACGGTGCGGTGGTATTTGGAAAATCAGAAGTGGGTGGATACGGTTTTGAAGAAGTAATGGGAGCGTTGCTGCCGCCGGCATTTTAATGCCAAAGGAATTCGGCGACCACTGAAAATGGAATGTTGCTGCGGCTCACAGAGCCGCGCTCCGGGGCGCTGCGGTCGTTGGCAGGGCATTTTTAGGATGTGCGTTCTTTGGCTGGACTGCGCTTGCCGGCTACCAGCCTGCGCTACTGTTTCGGGCGAGTGCTCGCTTGTGGCAAAAAACCATAGGCGATTCAGGTTGGCATGAGGTGGATTTGGGGATGGTGGGGATTGTTCCTTTTCAAGACAGGTTGTCTTAAAAATCGGGGTAAAATCATCAAATTGGTACGCGACTTTCTTCGGGAGGCGTTTCGCGGTTTTTTCCTCAACCGATAAACCCACGGAAAAAGGCAAATTTTGTCGGGTAAAGTCCTACTTACCCGGCATAAAAGTCCAGTTGGCAACGGTTATGCGAATGGGGGCGTGTGATGTACAAAGCAGGAATAGTCCCCCGTCTAAAAAGGGTTGCGCTGGGGATGTTGTTACCGGGAATTTTAACCGGCCTATTTCCGTTCCTATCGTTCGGCACCGCCAGCGTGAGCCTGGCGTGGAATCCCGGCACGAACGGGACGGCTGCGAGTTACAATGTTTATTACGGCACGTCCAGCCGCAGTTATACGAGCCAGGTCACGAGCGGGACCAATCTCGCGGCGGTTGTTTCCAACCTGGCCGACGGGAGCACGTATTATTTTGCGGTGACGGCCGTGGATGCGTTGGGCAATGAGAGCGATTTTTCGGATGAGGTGAGCTATTCGGCGCCGTCAGTGAACCAGCCGCCGACGATATCCACCATCGCCAACCAGAGCACCCTGGAAAACACGGCGACCGCCGCCATTCCGTTCACGGTGAATGATGCGAACACGGGGGCGGCGAGCGTGACGGTTTCCGGTTCCTCTTCAGTCACGACGGTAGTGCCGAATGCGAACATTGTGTTTGGGGGCAGCGGGGCGAATCGGACGGTGACGATCACACCGGCGGCTAACATGACGGGCAGTTCGCAAATCACGATTAAGGCCAGCGATGGCAGCTTGACCACGAGCACGACGTTCACGGTTACGGTTTCGCAAGGCAACACGCCGCCGACGATTTCGGCGATCGCCAACCAGACAACTTCGGCGGGCCAGGCAACGGCGGCAATTCCATTTACGATTAATGACGCGGAGACTCCGGCGTCGAGCCTGACGCTTTCGGCGACATCCGGCAATACATTGGTGGTGCCGAATGCGAACATTGTGTTCGGCGGCAGCGGCGCGAACCGAACGGTGACGGTGACGCCAGCGGCGGGAAGGTCCGGCTCCGCGCAGATCACGATTTCGGTGAGCGATGGCACGTTGAGCACGAGCACGAGCTTCAGCGTGACGGTCCAACAATCGACCAACAACACGCCGCCGACGATTTCGACAATTGCCAGCCAAACCGGCTATGAGGGCGAGCCGACAGGAGCGATTCCGTTTACGGTCGGCGACGCCCAGACGCCGGCGGGGAGCCTCACGGTTTCGGCGACGTCAGACAATACGGCGCTGGCGCCGGTGGCGAACATCGCTTTGGGAGGCAGCGGGGCGAATCGGACGGTGACGATCACGCCGGCGGCAGGCCAGACGGGCAGCGCGAACATCACGATTTCGGTGAGTGACGGGACGCTGGGCACGACCTCGAGTTTCCTGTTCACGGTCGTGGAAGCCACGGCGCTGCCTTCGTCCGAGATTTCCAAGGCCAGTTACAGCGGGTTGTTCTATGAATCGGACGCGGTGCGATTGCAAAGCTCCGGGTCGTTCAACCTGACGGTGAGCAAGGGTAAATACTCGGGCAGCCTGCAAATGGCTTCCGGCAAGTATTCGTTTAGCGGCCAATTCGGCGCGTTGTGCGAGGTGACAAATCAATTGGTGGCGAGAAAGGGCCTGACTCCCTTGACGCTGAGTTTTTCGTTGGAACCGGGCAGTTCGACCAACCAGTTCGCTGGAACCGTCTCGGATGGCACTTGGACGGCCGAAATGTTCGGCTCGGCGGCGGTGTTCAACACCAAGACCAATCCGGCGCCGTATGCGGGAAATTATACACTGGCGATTCCGGGACAGAGCTCGCCGGCGTTGGGCGATAGCTTCGGCTCGCTCAAGGTGGACGGCAACGGCAAGGTGAAGTTTTCCGGAGTGCTGGCGGACGGGACGAAGGTCACTCAATCGGCCACGCTTTCAGCCGACGGGACGTGGGGGTTATTCGTGCCGCTGTATTCCGGGCAGGGAATGGTCATCGCCTGGATTTCATTCCAAAGCCGCGCGACGGACGATTTGCATGGCGCGATCAATTGGCTCAAGCAGCCGAATCCGGCGCAACATTATTATCCCGGCGGTGTGATCCTGGACGGGAACGCGGTGGGTTCGCGTTTTGCTCCGGCTTCGGTGCTGGCCTTGAATGTGGAAGTTTCGAAGTTGCAGGCCACCGGCGCTCCCGGGCAAATCACGTCGCTGAAGGTCTCCACAAAGAACGGGACGTTCAAGGGCAGCTCGTGGGACCAGGCGAGCGGACAGAAGGCCAGTTTCCAAGGTGCGTTGCTGCAAAAGTCCAATACGGGTTATGGATTTATCCTGGAAACGAATCAAAGTGCTCAACTTGAGTTGACGCCGTGACCAAAACTCAATAACGTCGTCGCCCTTAAGTGACGACCGCAGGGTTGTTGTAAGGTTTCCCACTCTTCCACTCGCAGGTGTTCTGCGTGCAAATGACGCAGATGGTCACAACGACGGAAGCTGTCAATCCGCAATGGGATACATCAGAAAGGCCCTCGTTCCTCAGAAGGAAATAAGAGTTGTTTGTAGGCCAAATACGGACAGCAAATTCAGCGCTTGTCCGGTTTTCTACTGAATGTCATTCGGATCAGACTATCGCCGTCAGTGAAGTGAAGTTCTGATGAAAAGACGTTGTTGTTGGTTACGAAAGTCAGCGAGCCGTTTCGGTATCGTTCTATTTGGTTTATTATTGACCTGCGGTGCAGCGAAAGCTGCTTCCGGTGTTGTTTTGGCCTGGAATGCCAATCCCGATCCTTCGGTTGTGGGTTATAATGTGTATTTCGGTGGAACGAGCGGCAATTACACTAACATGTTTTCCGCGGGAGACGTGACGAATACCATGGTAAACGGTTTGGCGGAGGGGAAAACCTACTATTTTGCGGTCACGGCTTACGATGCTTTCGGAGATGAAAGCGGGTTTTCCGCAGAAACGATTTATATCGTGCCGGGGTGGCTGCGAATGACGCCGAGAGTGGCATCCACAGATCCCGTGCATATCCAGTTTCCGGTCGCTTCGGGGCATGTGTATCAACTGCAGGAATCGACGAATTTGCGAAATTGGAGCACGATTTGGTACGTTACCGGCCTATCCAATCAGTGGATGAGCTTTAGCGCACCGGTGGGGGTGGCCGGCTCTATGTATTACCGGATATACTCTCCTAATTAGATCCATCCTACACATGCTGTAGCGCCATAGCCGCAAGTGGGTAAGGCGTGGTTTCCACGCCGCAGAAACTGAATGGCCTCAATACTTTGCCGAGCGGGGCGCACCATACCAGCCGATCACGATTGGCAATGTTCATCTCAGTTCTCCAGTTTTCAGTCATCAACGAGAATATTTAATGTTGCTATAATTATACATTAGATTTACTATTGTGCGTCGGTAAAAGTGACGGAAAATCTTACAAGAATCAGTAGCAATACGGATTCTGGCCGTGTAATTGCTTGCTATTCACGTCGAAGCACGATTTCATGCATAACTGTGAATGTGTCGAGTGAACATCCTAAAAGGTCGCGCGTTTTGCTGGTGGACGACCACCCGCTGGTGCGCCGGGCTTTGAGGCAAGCACTTGAGCGCGAGGGCGATTTACAGGTGTGCGGAGAAGCGGAGGATCGCGGGGAAGCGATGGCGGTTTTGGAGGCTTCATCGCCGGACATGGCCATCGTGGATTTGACCCTGAAAACGTCGGACGGATTGGAGCTGGTTAAGGACATTCGGCAGAAACATCCGCACGTTTTGACGCTGGTGCTTTCGATGCACAATGAATCTCCCCATGCGGTTCGGGCCATTCGTGCCGGGGCCAATGGGTACATCTCAAAACAGGAGACTCCCAGCGAGGTTATGTCCGCTGTTCGCAAGGTCTTACGCGGGGAAATCTATTGGCCGGAAAAGGCGGCGGCAGAGGCGGTAAACCGCCTGGCCGGCAATGGCTGCCTCCATAGCGGCGAGGTCGCCACGCGGCTGTCGGAAAGGGAATTGCAGGTCTTTGAATTGATTGGGACGGGATCGACCCCGGCGCAGATTGCCGCAATTATGGACGTGGAGGTCAGCACAGTGGACACCTATCGGAGCCGGATCAAAGAAAAGTTGGATTTAAAGAGCGCGGCGGAGCTGAGACACGAGGCCATTCGCTGGAATGTGGCCAAGAACACGCGCTAGGAATTTTTATTCGCGGGACTTTGGGGGAGGCGGTCGTTTTCGGGTTAGTGGTTGACCCGGGAATTGTCCGTGTTTTCCAGTACACGGCGTGTCGTGTCAATTGACGACAGCAAAATCGGTAGAAGCCACAAGTTTTCGAAAGGGTGAAATCGTGGTTCAATCACGCACGCCCTCAGCTTGGATTTGACGGTCGTTTTGTTGGTTGGACGAGTTTTTATGTTTGTTGATAACGCAAGCGGTGCAACTGGATTGGAAAGAAACCGGATCGTTCCGGTGGGGCAATCCATGGTTTCGACTCCCGCGGAAGGCGGGACGGTTGCGTGGTATTGCGCCCGGACCAAGCCAAAACACGAGCATATCGTGGCAGCCGGCTTGAAGAGAAACCTGGGCCTGGAGGTATTTCATCCCCGGCTGAGAATTGAACGGCCTACCCGCCGGGGCGTGGTGCGGATTGTTGAGCCGCTCTTTCCCTGTTACGTCTTTGTTCGCTGCAATATCAGTGAATGCCTGGATGGGGTGCGCTATGTGAATGGCGTGAGCAGCCTGGTGCATTTCGGCCAGCGTATTCCGATCGTGCCGGACCAGGTGGTGGAAGAGCTGAGGCAGTGTTTTGAATCCGAGGAGCTTATGGATGTGGAAGACCGAATCACCCCGGGTGCGGAGGTGACGGTCGGCGAAGGCGCGTTCCAAGGGTTCAATGGAATTGTGTTGCGGGTGATGCCGGCGAAGCAGCGCGTGCAGATCCTGTTGGATTTTCTCGGTAGGACGACTTTGGCGGAAGTGGATCGTAAATCGCTGATTTTAGAAAATCGGTCCATGGCCGATATGATGCCGACGCTGGCAATGGCGCGGTAAGATTCGAAGGCTTAGTTGGTTGGACGGAAAAACTAAAGGGTTCCCCTGAGTTGCGGAGGGAACGGGTTTGAAACTGTTGGCGAAAATAGGCATCGCCTGCAAGTGCGGAGCTTTGCCTGAATTCAATTGCAGGTTTTTGAACATTTAAAGTGATTTTGAAGATGCGAATCAACCCGATATTCTGGAGAGAAGTGACGAGCGCCATGCTGAAAGCGGCGTGTTCGTTGGCGGGCTTCGTTTTGGTTTTTTTCGGGCGGCCGGCTTCTTTTCAGCGGCGTTTCGACCATTTCAATCGTGTTTTTGCCACTCCCAAGTATGCGTATTGCCGGATTCGGCGGAAATGAACCATCTTTCGACAGTTAACCCGGCTCATTTGCGAGCCGATCTCGGAAACGAGGGGCTTCCCTGGTGGAAGCGGGCGTTGGATATTGCTTTCATCCTGTTGCTGACGCCAATTGTGGTTCCGGTGGCGTTGCTGGTGACGGCAATCATCAAAATCGTTTCGCCGGGTCCTATCTTCTTTCAACAGGAGCGCATCGGCTATGGCGGGCGGACGTTCATGTGTTTCAAGTTCCGGACGATGGTGGTGAACGCCGATAATGGAGTGCACAAGGGGCACCTGGCTGAGGTGATGGATTCCAACGGCACGACGAGCAAGCTGGATGCGGAAGATCCGCGCGTGATTCGATTTGGGATCTGGCTGCGGGCGCTGGGCCTCGATGAGCTGCCGCAATTGATTAATGTTCTGCGCGGCGAAATGAGCCTGGTAGGGCCGCGACCCTGCGTCAGTTACGAATACGAGAAATATTCGCCACGCCATCGCGGCCGCTGCGGAGCGCTTCCCGGGCTGACCGGCCTTTGGCAGGTCAGCGACAAGAACAATACCACTTTCGAAGAGATGATTGACCTGGACCTTTATTACGTCCAAAACAAATCTCTCTGGCTGGATCTCAGTATTCTCTTCCGAACGATACCTGCCGTGATCGTTCAAGCTCTCGAAATCGGGCGCAAGAAGAAGCGGCAGGCACAACGCAGTGTGTTGGTTCCCCATCGCCGTACCGCGGCGCAGTCGGTGGACCAACCTTAGTGAGATTTTCCGGGGCTGGAGCATTCTAAAAAAGCGCTCCAGCGGCTTTCAGGGGCATTGCTTTGAACAGAAGGAGTTTTATGACCAAGCAAATCAGAGTCGGCGTGGTGGGTTGCGGCTATTGGGGCCCCAATCTTATCCGCAACTTTCGTTCGTTGCCGGATTGCACTCTCAAGATGATGTGCGATGTGAACGAGGAGCGGTTGAAGCATCTCCGAACTTTGTATCCCGAGGTGAAGGGCGAGACTGATTTCGGCCGCATGATCACCAATGGCGGGCTGGATGCGGTGGTGATTGCGACGACGGTGAAATCCCACTACGCGATGGCCAAGGCGAGTTTGCTGGCGGGAAAACACACGTTCATCGAAAAGCCGATGGCGGCCTCGCTCGAGGAATGCGAGGAGCTGGTGGACATTGCGCAGAAAAAAGGCCTGGTGCTGATGGTGGGGCACACGTTTCTATTTTCCGCGGCGGTAAAAAAAATCAAAGAGGTCGTGGACTGGGGTGAGCTGGGGGATATCCGCTACATTTCGGCGCGCCGGCTCAACCTGGGATTATTTCAGCAGGAGATCAATGTCGCGTGGGACCTGGCCTCGCACGATATCTCGATCATTCTCCACATCATGAAGGAAATGCCGTTGAGCGTGAATTGCCGCGGGAGCGCGCACATTACGCTGGGCGTTGAGGATGTGACTTCGATGTGCCTGACGTTCGGCCGGGATCGTTCGGCGATCATTCAGAGCAGCTGGCTGGACCCGCGCAAGGTCCGCGAAATGACGATCGTGGGCAGCAAGCGCATGATCGTCTATGACGATGTGGCGCCGCTGGAAAAAATCCGGATTTTCGACGTGCGCGTGGAGCGTCCGCCGCATTACGACACGTTCGCGGAATTTCAGTACGCGTATCATTACGGGGACATGTACGTGCCTTACATCAAGCAGGAGGAGCCGCTGAAGACGGAATGCCAGCATTTCCTGGAATGCATCCAGCAGGGCAAGACGCCGTTGTCGAGCGGCGCGCAGGGCATGGAAATGGTGCGGATTCTCGAAGCGTCTTCGATCTCGCTCAAGCACCACGGCAGCGCGGTTCGGATGGAGGATTTGGATGGATTGCGGCATGAACTGCACACGAACGGGCACAAAGCGAACGGCGTGGCGATTGCGCGCAGCATCGCAAATGGAATTTCCAAGGTCCGGCGCGTGGCCAAGACCAATGGCATCGCAAGAGCGCCGCGGGTTCCGAAAATAAACGGCGCCGCCAAAGGCTATGCGGCCAATGGGCGCAATGGGAATGGAAATGGCAACAGCAATGGGCCCGCGAAGGAATCGGTTCGGACGGTGCCGGAAGTGTGATCCGTTCAACGCTGTTTGAGTCGTGAATAACGGATCGGTCATGTTTCAGCAGATTGCGCCCGATGTGAAGTTGGGCAAGGGCGTGCGCATTTTCGGGTTTACGAATTTGTACGGCTGCGAAATTGGGGACGATACGAAGATCGGGACGTTTGTGGAAATTCAAAAGGGCGCGCGCGTGGGCAATCGCTGCAAAATTTCGAGTCACACGTTCATTTGCGAGGGCGTGGAATTGGAGGATGAGGTGTTCATCGGGCACAACGTGACTTTCGTGAATGATCTTTTTCCGCGCGCGACGAATGGGAATGGAGCGCTGAAAAATGACGCGGATTGGAAATGCGTTCCAACCCGGGTGAAGCGCGGCGCTTCGATTGGTTCGGGAGCCACGTTGCTTTGTGGCATCACGATTGGCGAGCGGGCTCTGGTGGGCGCGGGCAGTGTGGTGACGAAGGATGTCCCGGCGTTCGCGGTGGTGGCCGGCAATCCGGCGCGGGTGATCAAGCAATTGCCGCGCGATTAATTCGCGGGCGTTGTCCCCATGAGCCGAACCCTCACCCCGGCCCTCTCCCATCCGATGGGAGAGGGAGAAGTTGCTCCAGCGTCTCTCGCGAAATACAGCGATGGATATGTCGCCGTTAAAAGGCAAATGCGGGGCAGATTGGTTTGACGACTTTTACAATGAGTGCGGTTAGTGAAAGCAGCGCTGTGGCGAGGACGTTTTCTACGTCCAGGGCGGATGCGCCGCTGCAGGGGCCGGTGCTGGTGAATCCGCTGGAGCTTTCGGATTGGGATGCGCAGATCGCAAAACATCCGGAGGCCACTTTTTTTCACAGCGCGGCCTGGGCGCGGGTGCTGTGCGAAACGTATGGGCACACGCCGGCTTATTTCTGCCGGTTCGCCGGGGGAGAATTGCAGCAGTTGCTGGCGGTGATGGAAGTTTCGAGTCCGCTGACGGGGCGGCGGGGGGTGGCGCTGCCGTTCACGGATTTTTGCGCGCCGCTGGCGGGGAACACGGATGATTTGGAAGAGCTTTATTCATTTGTGATCGCGCATGGGCGCGCGCGCCATTGGAAGTATTTTGAAGCGCGGGGCGGATTTAATGGCTGGCGGGCGGCGACGCCCTCGCTCGCGTTTTTCGGCCACACGGTCCATTTGAGCCGGGATGAAGACGCAATGTTCAGCGAAATGGACGGCGCGATTCGGCGGGGGATTCGCAAGGCGGAACAGGCCGGCTTGAAGGTGGAATTCGGTGCGATGGCTGAATCGATGGAGACGTTTTTCAAATTGCACTGCGGCAGCCGGCGCCGTCATGGAGTGCCGCCGCAACCGGTTGAATTTTTCAAAAACATCGCGTGCCACGTGCTTCAACCCGGGCACGGATTTGTGGCGGTGGCGCGTCATGAGGGCCGGGCCATTGCGAGCGCGGTTTTTTTTACGTCCGGCACGCTGGGGATCTACAAATTCGGCGCTTCGGATTATGAGTTTCAGCAGTTGCGGCCGAACAATCTCCTGATGTGGGAAGCGATCAAACATTGCGCGGCGGCGGGGCTGGCGAAATTGCATTTGGGCCGGACGTCGCTGCTGAACGACGGGTTGCGGCATTTCAAGCTTGGGTTTGGAGCGGTGGAGGAACGGATTGAATATGCGCGGTTCGATGTTCGCAAAGCCCGGTTTGTGTCCGATGTGGACCGTTCGGAAGGGCCGATCAATATGATGTTTCGTTGCCTGCCGCTGCCGTTGCTGGCGCGCGCGGGGCGGATGCTGTATCCGCATCTTTCATAGGAAAAGAACCAGTTAAGAATTTCATTACACTCAGCCGAAAGCAGTCATTCGTATGAACGCCAAACCGCAGCCGCCGCGCCCTCCCCATCCGCCGGCGCCGATGATCACGATTGGGGACATTTACTACATCGTTTTCCGTCACAAATGGAAAATCGTCATCAGCGCTGCGGCGGGGCTGATTGCCGCGATCGTGTTGCCGCTGGTATGGCCGCGTGTTTATGAATCGCAGGCCAAGCTGCTCATCAAGTACGTGGTGGATAACCGCGGGCCGATTGATCCAACCGGCAGTTCGACCCGTTTGATGCTTCCGGATCCCTCCGGACGCAGCGTCCTCAACACCGAATTGCAGATTTTGACCAGCCTGGATCTGGCGAAGGAAGTGGCCACGAACATAGGGGTGAAGCAGATCCTGGGCAAGGACGGCAGCGCGGCGGCGGCGGCGGCGCGCATCCGGAAGGGCTTGACGGTGGAAGTGCCCGAGGGCAGTTCCGTCATTCAGATCAGCCTGAAGCATTCGGATCCGGGCGTCGCGCAGCAGGCCTTGATTGGGTTGATCAATTCCTATGTGTTGCGCAATGAGCAGATTCACCAGCCGGGCGGCGCTTTTGATGAATTTCTGGAAACGGAAGCCAACAAGCTGCATAACGACCTGACAGGAACCGAGGACCAGTTAAGAAGCGCCAAGACGAACCTGGAGATCTTTTCGGTGGACGACGCCCAGAAGAATTTAACCGACGAGATCAATGAGATACAGCATCGGGTGTTTGATGCAGACGCTGAACTGGCCAGACATCAGGCGATCGTGGAGGAATTATCGGGGCAAAATCCGGGCGGCGCCGCGGCCGCGAATGCGACGGCCAGCAGCACCAATGCGGCAGCCGGCGGCACGAATGTGTTGGCGAGCGGCACGAACTCGCCGGCGAATGGCGTGAATGCGCTGGCCCGCAGCACGAATGCCTTGGCGAGCGGCACGAACGCGCTGGCGAGCGGCACGAATGCATTCGCCCGCAGCACCAATGCGACGCCGGCGCCTTCGGCGGACACGATCGCCAACTACAAACGCGTTTGCGACATGCTGGACACTTTGCGGGCCAAGGAGCAGGAATTGCTGCTGACGTTCCTGCCGGAAAACGCGTTCGTGAAGGACGTGAGGAAGCAAATCGCCGATGCGGAAAAGCAAAAGAAACAAATGGAGGCCGACCATCCTGGTTTGCTCCTGTCCAGAGCTGTGGCCGATAGCCCGAACGCCGTTGAGGGGATTGATTCCAGCCCGGCATTGCAGACTCAGTTGATAAACGAAAAGGCCCAAATTGCCGCGTTGCAGAGAACCATCCTCGTGCTGACCAATCGGCTTGCTTACGTCCGGGGCCGCGCGGCGATGCTGGACGCGAGCGCCGGCACGATCACCCAACTGGAGCGCAAACGGAAGGTGGAAGAACAGAAATACGAGAATTTCCAGACCAGCCTGGAAAATTCGCGCATCGATTCGGATTTTGGGCCCGGCAAGGCTTCGGGCATCAGCATCATTCAGGCTCCGTCCGCGCCTTCCTTTGACTCATCAAAAATGACCAAGGTGAGCGCGGGGGCGGCGGTGGTGGGCATTCTTTTCGGCCTGGGGCTGGCGTTTCTGATTGAGCTTTATATCGATCACAGCGTGAAGCGCCCGGCGGACATCGAATCGCGCATGGGCGTGCCGTTGTTCCTTTCGATTCCCTACCGCAATGGCGAAAGCAAGAAGCGCCTCTTGAACGCGCCGCCGAAAGAAGGCTTGCTCCTGCATTCGGAGACGCTGGATCGCACGGTGCCGCTGAACGGCGGCAAAATCACGATTGGCCGTGACAAGGACAACACAGTGGCGGTGGAAGAGGATTCCGTGTCCGCGCGGCATTGTGAGATCTTCTCCCGCAACGGGGAAGTGGTGGTGAAAGACGTGGGTTCGACGGCGGGGACGTTTGTGGACGGAGAGCGGATTGTCGAAACGACGTTGAAGGCGGGCCAGGTTTTCCGGGTGGGCACGGTGGAATTCCGGATTGAAGTTCTGGAGCCGGCGAAAACGATGGCGGTGGCAAAAAAATCAGCGGCGGTGGTTTCGCCCTGGGACCCGCGCCATGCGTTGCGGCCTTTTTACGACACCTTGCGCGATCGGTTGATCACGTATTTTGAAGTCAAGAACCTGACTCATAATCCCAAGCTGGTCGCGCTCACGAGCTGCGGGGAACGCGCCGGTGTCACTTCCACGGCGGCCGGCCTGGCCGCGGCGCTGTCCGAAACGGGCGAAGGGAATGTGCTGTTGGTGGATATGAACGTGGAACGAGGCGCCGCGCATCACTTTTATAAAGGCCATTTGTCGTGCGGCATTGACGACGCGCTGGCGAAGGAAAAACGGGAAGAGGCGCGGGTGCAGGAGAATCTTTATGTGGTGGCGGAATCGTCGAGCGAAGACAGTCTGCCGCGCGTGTTGCCGAAACGCTTTGCCAACCTGGTGCCGAAGCTGAAGATGAGCGATTACGATTACATTATTTTTGACATGCCGCCGATGAGCCAGATCAGCATCACGCCGCGACTGGCGAAGTTCATGGACATGGTGATGGTGGTGGTGGAATCGGAAAAAACGGATCGCGACGTGGTCCAGCGCGCGGTATCGATGCTCACCGAGGCGAAGGCGAATGTGGGGGTCGTGTTGAACAAGCGGAAAACCTACATTCCGGAGCGGTTGCGGAAGGAACTGTAATCGAGCGGGAGCCAGCCGGCTTTGCGGGCGTTTGACCGTCCGTTCCACCAGAAGCGCGAATGTTCCGAAACCGAATCTATTACCGGATCAAGCCGGTCCTCCCGCTGGCGCTGAGGCTCTCGGCGCGGCGCTGGCTGGCGCTGCGCAAGCGCAAACAGGTCCAGCATATCTGGCCGATTGCGCCGGGTTCCGAGCAGGCGCCGCCGAATTGGGCGGGCTGGCCGGAGGGGAAGCGATTCGCGCTGGTGCTGACCCATGACGTCGAGGGCCAGCGCGGCGTGGACCGCGCGCGGCAGTTGATGTCGCTCGAGATGCGGCTGGGATTTCGTTCGTCGTTTAATTTCATTCCCAAAGGCAGCTATGAAGTTCCGGAGCCGCTCCGGCAGCAATTGACTCGCAACGGATTTGAAGTGGGCGTCCACGATTTGCGGCATGACGGAAAACTATATCATACGCGCCGCGAATTTTCGCAGAACGCCGCGCTCATCAATGAATACCTGCGCGATTGGGGCGCGGTGGGTTTCCGCTCCGGGTTCATGCTGCACAACCTGGATTGGCTGCATGAGCTGAACATCGAATATGACGCCTCGACGTTCGACACGGACCCCTTCGAACCGCAGCCGGACCATCGCAACACGATTTTTCCCTTCTGGATTCCGGGGCCGGGTGGCGCAAAAGGCCCGGCGGAAAATGCCGCGAAAAGCGGGTATGTCGAATTGCCCTACACGCTGCCGCAGGATTCCACGATGTTTTTGCTGTTCCGGGAGAAGACGCCGGAAATCTGGCTGCGGAAACTGGATTGGGTGGCGCAACACGGCGGCATGGTGCTGCTCAACACGCATCCGGATTACATCAATTTCGAGAACAAAGGCTCGTTCCGCGAGTACCCGGTGGCGATGTACCAGCAATTTCTCGAATACGTCCGGGCGAAATACGAAGGGCAGTACTGGCACGCCACCGCGCGTGAACTGACTGGTTACGTGCGCGCGAAGATTCAAAATGTCCGTTCCCCACGGTACGTGTCGGCCGCGAAAGGCAGCCCGCAGCAGGCGAAGGTGTGGATCGATTTGGACAACACGCCGCATGTGCCGTTTTTCGAACCGATCATCAAGGAATTGCGCGAGCGCGGTTACGACGTGCTGTGCACGGCGCGCGATGCCTTCCAGGTTTGCGACCTGGCGCGGCAACGCGGGATTTCCTTTCACCAGGTGGGGCGTCATTCGGGCAAGAATCGCCTTCGCAAAGTGGCGGGGCTTTTTGCCCGCGCGTTGCAGTTGGCGCCGCTGGCATTGCGAGAAAAACCCGTGCTGGCGATCTCGCACGGCTCGCGCGCGCAGATCATCGCCTGCAAGTTGTTGAACATCCCGGCCGTGTTGATTGAGGATTACGAACACGCCACCTATCCGCCATCGATGAAGCCGCGGTGGGAGATTGTGCCGGAAAGCATCGGCGATGAAGGCTTGTGCTGTCCGCCGGATCGCGCGCGGCGTTATCCGGGGCTGAAGGAACATGTTTATGTGCGGAATTTCCGGCCGGACGCTTCGGTGCTTGAAGGGCTGGGGCTGAAGGAGCAGCATTTGATCGTGACGGTACGGCCGCCGGCAACGGAGGCGCATTATCACGATGAGCGCGGCGAGGAATTGTTTCGCGCGATCATGGATTTTGTCCTCAAGGATCCGCGCGCGCGGATCATCCTGATGCCGCGCAACGGCAAGCAGACGGAATGGATTCGCAAACACAATCCGGAATGGTTTTCCAACGCGCGCGTGGTGATTCCGCGCGGGCCGCTGGATGGGTTGAACGTCATTTTCCATTCGGACCTGGTGGTGAGCGGCGGCGGCACCATGAATCGCGAAGCGGCGGCGCTGGGCGTGCCGGCTTACAGCATTTTGGGCGGCAAAATCGGCGCGGTGGATCACGCTCTGGAAAAAGCGGGATTATTGACCATTGTTCAATCCGCCAGTGATTTCAGTGAGAAAATCAAGTTGGTGCGCCGGCCAAGGCCGCTGACGTTGCCGGCAATGTCCGGCGGCGCGCTGGAATCCATCATGGCGCACCTCGAGGAAATTCTATCTTTGGAATACGCCGGGAATTCCATTCGCAACACCATTCCGGACGCAGCGCCCGCGGTGCAACGCGCGGCGTAGCATCCATTCGTTTTTTCTATGGCCAAACCAATCAAAGTCATTCTCGTTGCGGGGGCTCGTCCAAATTTCATGAAGGTAGCGCCGTTGCTGCATGGCATTGCCCGGCATAATCAGCAGGCAGTGAACGGCACGGCGCGCATCATTCCCTTCCTGGTTCATACCGGCCAGCATTACGACGAAAAAATGTCCGCGGTGTTTTTTGCGGAGCTGGGAATTCCGGCGCCGGACGTGAATTTGGAAGTGGGTTCCGGTTCGCACGCGGTGCAGACGGCGAACATCATGACGCGCTTCGAGCCGATTTGTGAGCGCGAAAAGCCGGATTGGGTCCTGGTGGTCGGCGATGTGAATTCCACGATGGCTTGCACGCTGGTGGCTTCCAAGATGCGAATCAAGGTCGCTCATGTGGAGGCCGGCTTGCGCAGTTTTGATCGCGAGATGCCGGAGGAAATCAACCGGCTCGTGACGGATTCGCTGGCGGACCTTTTGTTGACGCCGTCCGAAGACGGGAATGAAAATTTGCAGCGCGAAGGCGTGCCGTTGAGCCGCATTCGATTGGTGGGCAACATCATGATCGATTCGCTTTTGGCGAACCTGGAGAAAGCCAGCCAGAGCACGGTTCTTTCCCGGCTGAAAGTGGAGAAGCGCCGGTTTATTTACGTGACGCTGCATCGGCCTTCGAACGTGGATTCGAAGGAGTCATTGGTTTCGATCATGCGGGCGTTTGCCGAGATTTCGCGGAAGATGCCGGTGGTGTTCCCGATGCACCCGCGCACACGCGCACGGTTGGCGGAGTTCGGAATCGACGTCGGAAAAAGCAATATCAACATCATCGAACCGGTCGGTTATCACGATTCGCTGGCATTGACGCGGCATTCGCGTTGCGTCGTCACGGATTCGGGTGGTTTGCAGGAGGAGAGCACGTTTTTCCGGACGCCCTGCCTGACGCTGCGTCCGAATACCGAACGGCCCATCACCATGATCGTCGGCAGCAATCGGCTCATCAAGGTCGGGGAATTGTTGGAGCGCCTGGATGCGGTGCTGGCCGGAAGCGAGACCTTGGGGCAAGTGCCGCCGCTGTGGGATGGAAAGACTTCCGGGCGGATCATTGAGGCATTGGTCAACTACGGGACTGAGGGCCAATCAATTTCAAACGTTGGAGAAAATAAAGCGGCAATGCCGGCCGGTCGCACCACTTCGAGTGTGCCGACATTGCAAAGATGAGATTAGGCTATGCTGCGACTGCGTCATAAACTTCTGATTCAGGCATTCCGGCTGTTCGACCAGGTCGTTCTGGTCTGCGCGCTGGCGTTGTGCATTGGATTCATCCATGAACATGGGGATTTCGATTATATCCGCGAACTGGTCAACGAGGTGTATGGCTGGCGGGAAATCATGGGGTTGCTCGGGCTCGTGATGGGATGGGTGATCATCTTCAACACCATCATTCATTATGACGCCAACCGGTTCACGACGTTGATGTCGTCGATCTGGGCGTTTGTCAAGGCGACGACGTGCGCGGCATTTCTGCTGTTCGTGGTGGGAACGAGCCTGAATATTTCCAAACTGCCGGCGACAGTGATCCTGCTTTTCTGGGTCACCACCACGCTTGCGGGCATCGCGAGCCGCATTGTCCTGAGATGGATTCTAATGGCAGTGCGCAAGTCTGGTTTCAACAGCCGGCACGTGGTGTTCGTGGGAACCAACGCGCATGCGCTGGATTTGGCGCGGCAGATTGAGTCTCATCCGGAGCTGGGCTGCCGCGTGGTGGGATTTATTGCGGAAGAGGAGAAAGCGGTTGGCCGGCCGGTCGCGCCGGGCGCGAGCTGGCCGGTGGTCAGCAGCATCGCCAAAATCAAGGAGTTCCTGGAAACGAAATCGGTGGATGAGACGATCATTTGCCTGCCGATCAAGGATTGCTTCAGCCAGATCTATCACGTGTTTGAATTGTGCAAGGAGCTGGGAGTGGTCGTGCGCTTGATACCTCACGAATCCGACCTGAAAGTCCTGAGCCGGCTGCAGATCGAATCGTTCGGAGATTTTCGCGTGGTCACGTTCTTCCGCGAAAAACTGCTGTTGCAATTGTTGATGAAACGGATCATGGACGTGCTGATTTCGGCGACGGCGCTGCTCATTCTCTCGCCGCTGATGCTGGTGATTGCGGCCATGATCAAATTCGGGAGTCCCGGCGGCGTGTTCTTCGTGCAGGAACGCATTGGGATGAACCGGCGCAAATTTAAATTGCTGAAATTCCGCTCGATGGTTGCCGACGCGGAAAAGCGGAAGCAGGAACTGGCGGCGTTGAATGAAATGGACGGCCCGGTGTTCAAGGTGAAGAACGATCCGCGCGTGACGCCGGTCGGACGATTTATCCGCAAAACGAGCATCGACGAGCTTCCGCAATTGATCAACGTGCTCAAGGGCGAGATGTCCCTGGTGGGGCCGCGCCCGCCGTTGCCCAGTGAAGTGGATCAATATGAATGGCTGCATCGCCGCCGGCTTTCGATCAAGCCGGGAATCACGTGCCTCTGGCAGGTGAACGGCCGCAACAGCGTGCCGTTCGTGCGCTGGATGGAGATGGACAAGGAATACGTGGAGAATTGGTCCATCTGGCTGGACATCAAAATTCTTTGCCGGACGTTGCCGGTGGTCCTTTTGGGCCACGGCGCCTCGTAATTTCAATTTCCTCCTTCCGCTCAGGAGTTTTCAACCCGTAAAAAGCTATGTCAGCTACAACGATTAAGCCGGGCACTGTCGCCGTCGCGAAAGGCGGTTTTGGCCTGAACCAATCATCGCGCCGCACCATCCTGATGGGTTGCCCCGTGGATTTGCTCACCACCGAGGTGTTGCTGAAAGAATTGACGGAAGCCATCGATAAGCAGGATGGCCCGAAGATCATTCAATTCATCAATGGAAATAAAATCGCGCAGGTGCGGCAGGACCCGGGCATGGGCGGCATCATGTGGCGCACGAGCTACTCGCTCACGGACGGGCAGCCGTTGCTGCCGATGGCGCGCGTGCTCGGGGTGCGCATTCCGGAGCGCATCGATGGCATCGGGCTGATGGGCAAGTTGCTGAAGCTGGCGAATGACCGGCGCTACAGCGTTTTTCTGCTGGGCGCGAAACAGCCGGTGCTGGAAAAGTGCGTGGAAAAGATTCGCAGGGATTTTCCGAATGCGCGCATTGCCGGATATCGGAATGGGTATTTCAAGGACGAAACGGCGGAGGTGGTCCGGCAAATTCGGGAAAGCCGCGCGGATATTCTGTTTCTCGGCATGGGTTCGCCGATGAAGGAACATTTTGCGGACCGTTATGCCAGCGAATTGGGCGTGACGGTGATTCAGGGTGTGGGCGGCAGTTTTGACGTGATGGCGGACCTGGTGAAACGGGCGCCGGTGTGGATGCAGCGGACTGGGTTTGAATGGCTGTTCCGCGTCTACCAGGAGCCGCGCCGGATGTTCTGGCGGTATGCCACCACCAACGCGCAATGTCTTTCGGCCTTCGGCACGGCGCTGGCTCAACGTGTTGCGGGCCGACCGCAGCCCCTGCCGGTTGAATTGCATCAACGAGAAGTGCACCAGCGCCCGGCCGAATCGGTTCAGAAACGGTGAAAAGCATTGGCGCCGAACGAGGCGTCCTGAGCTTGCTGGATTTCAACAAATAAATTTCATGTGCGGAATTGCTGGATACGTCGGTTTTGATGACGAGCGGATGCTGCGGCGGATGTGCCGAGCTTTGCAGCATCGCGGTCCGGATGCGGAAGGCTTCTACGCCGCTCCGGGCGTCGGATTGGCTCATCGCCGGCTCAGCATTATTGATTTGATCAATGGCCGCCAGCCAATGACCAATGAAGACGGCACGCTGCAATTGGTGTTCAACGGCGAGATTTACAATTACGAGAAGCTGACGGCGGACCTGAAGGCCAAAGGTCATGTATTTAAGACCGCTTCGGACACCGAAACCATTCTTCACGCGTATGAGGAATACGGTCTCGATTGTGTTCAGCACATGCGGGGAATGTTCGCCTTTGCGCTGTGGGATTCGAAGAAGAAGAAACTGGTGATGGCTCGGGATCGGATCGGGGAGAAACCGCTGTACTACGCGGCCATTGGCAACAAGCTGGCGTTTGGGTCGGAAATCAAGGCGGTGCTTCCTTGTTTGCCGACGAGAAGCGTGGACGCGCGCGCGGTCTGTGAATTTCTGGCGGCGGGATATGTGCCGGCGCCGCGGACATTCTTCGCCGAAGTGCGGAAGCTTCCGCCGGGTTACCTGCTCGTGCATGAGAATGGCAAGGTGACCGTGAGCCAATATTGGAGCCGCGACAAATCGGCGAGTGGCGCCTCGTTCGAGGAGGCGTCGGACGAGTTGGTGCGCTTGTTGCGCGAAAGCGCGACGTTGTGCCTGAAGAGCGATGTGGAAGTGGGCGCGTTCTTGAGCGGCGGCCTGGATTCTTCGCTGATCACGGCGTTGATGCGCGAAGTGAACACGAAGGTGCAGACGTTTTGCGTGGGTTATCGCGGCGCGGCGGCGGGTTTCAACGAACTGGAATATGCGAAGTTCGTTTCGCAAACGGTCGGCTCGAATCACCACGAACTGATTCTCGACGCGAAATCGAGCATGGAATTGCTGCCGAAAATTCTCTGGCATTACGACGAGCCGCATGGTGAACCGACTTCGGTGCTCGTGTATTTGCTGTGCGAATTCACCCGCAAGCACGTGACGGTTTCGCTGGGTGGGACGGGCGGCGATGAGTTGTTCCACGGTTATCCGCGCGACAAGGCGGTGCGCTGGCTGGGCTACTACAACCTGGTGCCTTCCGCGGTGCGAAAACATTTGATCGAGCGAACGATTTCCCGTTTTCCGGAATCGACGCGCGGCAGCCGATTGGGCAAGCGCGTGAAACGTTTCGTGCAGGGAGCGTCCGATTCGCCTTCAGAAACGTATTTGAATTGGGTGTCGCTGCTGAACCGGGGTTTGCGCCAGGATTTGGTCAGCGCGGCGGTTCGCGGGGACTCGGAAGATGCGGCGGGTGATCAATTCATGCGCGAGTTCCTGACGGCCGACGATCAGCGGGACCTTTATGCGCATGCCACGGACTTGTCGGTGGGAGGCTATTTGCCGGAATATCAGTTGTGTTACATGGACCGCATGAGCATGGCGCACGGTTTGGAAGTGCGCTCACCGTTGTGCGATTATCGGCTGGTGGAATTTGCCACGAGGCTGCCGGCGCATTACCGGTTGAAAGGTTCGGAGAGCAAACACATTTTGAAATCGGTGAGCGGACGATGGTTGCCGCAGCAAATCATTCACCGGAAAAAAGTCGGGTTTGATTCGCCCATCGGCCAATGGTTCAAGGATGAATTAAAAGATTTTCTGACCAGGTTTCTTTCGAAAGAGCAAGTGCGCCGGTCCGGCCTGTTGAATCCGGATGCCGTGCAGCGGATGATCGGCGACCACGTCTCGGGAGTGAAGGATTATTCGTTGCAGCTTTGGAGCGTCATTGCGCTCGAGGCATGGTACCGGATGTATATTGAAGAGGACGTCCTGGCGACGGGCGACTTGTCTCTGGAGAATCTTCGCGGTGCTTCCGCGCAACAGCGAGGGTCCGGTCTCAACCCGGGTCCGAGCGCGCCGGTGGAAGTGGTTGCGCGGCCAAGCGAAACAACAGCGGTTTAGAAGTTGGGTTCGTAGAATGGGCCTCCGCCGGCAGAGTCATGCCGCTTGCCGGGGCTTGAAATCATGTTTTCAATTCGAGTCATAGGTTGTCTGGTGCTGGTGCTGGGATTTTCCTGGTACGCGCACCGCAACTGGTTTGTGTCGCTCTGCGCTTCGGTGGTCCTGATGGCATTCATGAAGCATCCGGACATGCCCCGGGATGTGGCGGGCATCCCTGGTGGCAATCTTTGGAATATTCTGATTGTAAACGTGATTTGGGGCTGGTGGCGCCAGCGGCGTTTGGAGCAGCCAATGTCGGAAATACCGCGGCACGTCAAAATCGCGTTTTGCCTGTATTTCATGGTGGTGACGGTGGCCTTTTTGCGGATGTTTATCGACCCCACGGACTACGTCACGTACACCCGACGGGACATCGTGATGGATTTTTTCCTGAACTCGATACGGTTCCTGATCCCGGCCTACTTGTTTTATGAAGGATGCAATAATCCCCGGCGGATCAAGGGCGCGCTGACTTCGATCCTTTTGCTTTATTTCCTGCTGGCGGTGCAGGTGATCCGCTACATGGGACTGCACCCGGACTTTTCCTCGGGGTCGGACTTAAGCAGCCATGCCGCAAAAACCCTGCAGCATTGCATCGGGTTCGACCGGGTGGATATGTCCATGATGCTCTCCGGGGCAAGCTGGGCGGCCATTGCGTTTTCGTTTCTGATGGAAAGAAAATGGGTGCGGTGGGCCGTTCGTGGCGGCGCTTTTGCGATCATGTTCGCGCAGGCATTGACGGGCGGCCGGACGGGGTACGCAACGTGGGGGGTGATTGGATTGGTCATGTGCACGCTTCGCTGGAGGCGAATGCTCCCGCTGGTACCGATAACGGCAGCGATAGTCGTGATGCTCATGCCGGCGGTGGCGGAGCGAATGCTCGCCGGCTTCGGCGGCAAGCAAAGCGACGGCATCGTGGTCCAAACGGACGAGTTCAAAATCACCTCCGGCCGAAACACGATCTGGCCGCTGGTCATTGACAAGATCGAGGAGTCGCCATGGATTGGCTATGGGCGGTTCGCGATGCAAAGGACCGGCTTGACCGAGTATATTTGGCGGGTGTTGCACGACGAATTTCCTCATCCGCACGAAGCCTACCTCGAGATATTGATCGATGATGGCATCATTGGTTTTCTTTGCGTCATGCCGATTTACTTCATCCTGATGAAGCGAAGCGCCAGTTTGTTTTTGGACCGCAGCGACGTCTTATACCACGCGGTGGGCGGTGTGGCGTTTTCCCTGGTGCTCGCGCTGTTTCTCGCGGCGTTTGGAGCGCAAACCTTTTATCCGCGCGAAGGCGTGGTGGGCATGTGGGCGGCGCTCGGGGTGGCGTTGCGGGTTTCGGTGGATCGCTCGCGCCGGCAGTATGAGTGGGGCGACGAAGAAAGCGGGGAGGAGAGTTTTGACGCCGAAGATTCAACCCGGGTTGACCCTGAACCCGCGGCGATGGCCTGAGTCACGATTCGAAGTCGAAAAGCAAAGTATGTCGAAAGATCTGTTAGACCGCGCATCGTCGATTCCAGTTCCGCGCGCCTCATTGGCCGGAACTGAGCGCGGCGCCTCCAATGAGCGGAGGCTGGCGGCGGCCGGACGGCCTTTGAAGATCTGCATCATCGGGCTGAAATGTTACGACCATATTTCCGGCAGTCCCACGCTGCGGTATCTCGGCGGGATTGAAACGCAATTGGCGCTGCTCGCCAAGGGGCTTCAACGCGAAGGCTGCGACGTTTCGCTCATCACCTATGATCACGGACAGCCCGAACGGCAGGTGTTTGAGGGTGTCACGGTCATCAAAGGCTATAGTCCGACCGGTGGGATTCGGCGAATTCGCTGGTTTTTCCGGCTGGCCAAGCTTTGGCGGGCGATGAAGATGGCCGACGCCGATATTTATTTGCAAATGGGCGCCGGCGATGAGACGGGGATGGTGGCGGGGCTTTGTCGGAGGCTTTCGCCGGCGAAACCTTTTGTATTCTGCCTGGCGCACGATGTGGATTGCTACGGGCTCATTTGGGCCGGCCGATTCGCGGCTGAAACATTGATTTATCGCTGGGGCATCAAGCGGGCGGACCTGATTGTCAGCCAGACTCGCACGCAGGAAAAAAACCTGAAAACCTCGATGGGATTTCCGTCGCTGATCATTCAAATGGCGGCGAAGGCGACGGAAGGTTCGTGCGGCGGATCTGCGTGCGCGGACCAGATATTATGGGTGGGTCGGATCGTGCCGGAGAAACGGCCGGACTGGGTGCTTGAAATGGCGAAACGTTGCCCGGGCATCACGTTTCATATGGCCGGCTCGGCCAACAGTTCCTCCGAATATGCGGCCAAGGTTTTGGCCGACGCGAAAACGATTCCCAACGTGCGCATGCATGGCTCGCTGGGCCGCGCGGAATTGAACAAGCTGTTTCACAGTTGTTCGCTGCTGTGCTGCACGTCGACTACGGAAGGTTTTCCGACCACGTTTCTTGAAGTGTGGAGTTGCGGGATGCCGATTGTCACGACGTTCGATCCGGACGATGTCATCAAGCGCCACGGATTGGGGCGGGCGGTGAATTCGATGGACGAACTCATTGCGGAAATTCAATCATTGCCGAGAAGCGAGTCCTATGAGCAGATGTCCAACGCTGCTCGCAAATATTATTTGGAAAATCAGACGGTCGAAGCGGTGGCGCGGCGGTTTCTTCGCGCGTTTGAAGATCTGATGGCCGGCCGAAAGAGCGCGCAGGTATAGAACCAATTTTTCAGAACGGAATCCTTGATAATAAATGAAATTAACAATCATCGGAACAGGCTATGTCGGTTTGGTAACGGGAACATGTTTTGCGGAAGTCGGACACCGGGTCATCTGCGTCGACAATGACGACGCCAAAGTCAAAATGCTTCAGAGCGGGGGCATCCCCATCTACGAACCCGGTTTGGAAGCAATGGTCAGGAAGAATGTGGCGGCCGGGAGATTGAGTTTCACGAACAGCACCGCCGAGGGCGTGGCCAATTCCGACATCATCTTCATCGCCGTGCCGACCCCGCCGCAACCGGATGGTTCGGTGGATTTGAGCTTTATTGAACGAGTGGCGCGGGACATCGCCGGAGCGATGACGGCATATAAGATCATTGTCGATAAAAGCACGGTGCCGGTGCAGACGGGCGACAAGGTCTCGGAAACGATCAAGCGCTATTGCAAAGCCAAGGTGGAGTTCGACGTGGTGAGCAACCCGGAATTCCTGCGCGAAGGTTTCGCGGTGGAAGATTTGATGAAACCGGACCGGATCGTCGTCGGCACGCGCTCGCAACGCCCGGTGCCGGCCATGAAGGAGGTTTACGCGCCGTTCAACGCGCCGATCATCGTCACGGACATCAACTCCGCCGAATTGATCAAGCACGCCTCGAATTCGTTCCTGGCTCTGAAGATCTCGTATATCAACGCCGTCTCGGTGATTTGCGAAGCCACCGGCGCGAATGTGCAGCAAGTGGCCAATGGCATGGGCATGGATGATCGCATTGGAAAACGCTTCCTGAACGCCTCGCTGGGCTTTGGCGGAAGTTGTTTTCCGAAAGACCTCAGCGCCTTCATTAAAATCGCGGAGGAACTGCGCTATGATTTCGGGCTGTTGAAGGAAGTGCAGAAAATCAATGCCGGGCAGATGGACCGGTTTGTGAAGAAGATTCTCGACACGTTGTGGGTGTTGAAAGGGAAAACCATTGGCGTGCTGGGGCTGGCGTTCAAACAGAATACGGACGACGTGCGGACGTCGCCGGCCATTGAATTGTGTCAGCGCTTGCAAAAGGAAGGCGCCACGCTGCGGGTGCATGACCCGAAAGCCATGGACAAGGCCAAAGCGTTGTTAAAAGACGTGACTTACGTGACGGATATGAACGAGGTGGCGGAAGGTTGCGACGCATTGGTGGTCGCGACGGAGTGGGAGGAGTTCAAGAAGCTGGATTTGGAGAAAGCGCGCAAGGCGTTGTCGCACCCGATCCTGTTCGACGGACGCAATTTGTTCGACCCGACGGAAATGGAGCGGCTTGGGTTCATTTATAAGAGTATTGGCAGATAGGAGTGAAACGTGATGCGTGAAACGTGAATACGTCAAAACGCCTCACCAATAATCACGTTTCACGTTTTACGTTTCACGCAAAATGAATCCTTCTGAAACATTGCCTGTCGCGAGCTGCACGCTTCCGGCCGTTGACAGCTCCAAGCCGATTTCCGTTTGCCTGCTCATCAGCAGCCTGGAATTTGGCGGCGCGGAGCGGCAGGTGGTGGAGATGGTGCGCTCCTTTGATCCCAGGATGGTCAAGCCGATCATCTGCTCGCTGTCGCCCAAGGTGCCGCTGGCGCGGTTTCTGCCCGGCAACCAGGAGGTGTTGAACATCGTCGAGAAGCGCGGGCGATTTGATTTCACGACGGTGTTCCGCGTCGCGCGCCTGCTCCGCCGGCATCGTGTCGAGGTGGTTCACGCGTTTTTGTTCGATGCGGAAATTATCGCGCGGCTGGCGGCGCCGCTGGCGGGCGTGCCGGTGGTCATTGCTTCGGAACGCAATACGGATTACGTGCGCCCGCGGTTGCACACGATCGCGCTGAAATCAACGGGAGGCCTGGTCGACGTGATGGTGGCGAATTCGATGTCGGGCAAACGATTCAATATCCGCACGCTCGGGCTGGCGGATTCGCAAATTGAAGTGGTGCACAACGGCGTGGATGTGGAGCGGTTTCGTCCGGACCGCGCCAGCGGAATCGCGTTTCGGGAGCGGCTGGGGATTGCGCCCGAGACTCCGCTGATTGGCATGGTGGGAAGTTACAAACGGCAAAAGGCGCAGGATTGTTTTTTGCGCATGGCCGCGCGCATCCGGCAGGAGGCGCCGGGCGCGCATTTCATGCTGGTGGGCGAGCCGCTGCGCGATGATTTCGAGGAAACCAGCCGCTTTCAGGCGGAGGTGCAGGAATTGGCCAAAACCTTGAAGGTGGCGGATTGCTGCCGCTTTTTGGGCAATCAGCAGGACATGAAAAGCGTTTACAACGCGTGCAACGCGACGGCGCTGCTTTCCCGTCGTGAGGGCACGCCGAATGTCGTGCTGGAATCGATGGCGTGCGGCGTGCCGGTGATTGCGACGGACGTGGCGGACAATTCGCTGATTATTGTGAATGGAAAAACGGGATTCGTCGTGCCGCCCGAAGATCACGCTGCCGCTGCCATGCATGCGATACGTTTCCTGCGCGATCCCGCGATGCAGCGCGAAATGAGCGCCGTCGCGCGGACCCATGCCTGCGAGCAGTTTTCGTTGCGGACCGCGGCGAACAAGCTGGAAAAGATTTACGCGCGCTGTTTGCAAAGCAAACGCGGGGGCGATGGCGCCGTTTTGAAAAATTGAGTTATGCAAATCGAATCTTCAACCGGGCTCATTGCGCCGCCTGAGCATTCCAAACCAGCGGGCGCGGTGAACCTGGCTTATATTCTCTCGGCCAATTTTTCCGGTTCCACGCTGCTCGCGATGCTGCTCGGCTCGCATCCGGAGGCCGCCACGGTCGGCGAAATGCGCGCACCCCAGATTGGGGATGTGAATGCCTACATGTGCTCGTGCGGTGAACCGATTAAGAAGTGTCCCTTTTGGCTGAAGGTGAATGCGGGGATGGCTCGCAAAGGGATTGCGGATTTCGACATCACCGAGGCGCGCATCAGCATTCACGATTCGAGAAGCAAATATGTGGCTCGTTTGCTGGATCCGTTGCCGCGGGGGCCGTTGCTGGAAGCGGCGCGTACCGTGGCACTTTCATTGTCGTCCGACTGGCGTCCGCATTTGCAGCAGGTGCATGCCCGCAACGTCGCCCTGGTTCGTGTTTTGCAGGAATTGACGGGGGTGAAGCTGGTGATTGACTCGTCGAAAATTGCGGTGCATTTGAAATTTCTCCTGCGCAGCCCGGAGCTGAAAATCAAAGTCATCCGGCTCGTGCGGGACGGTCGGGCGGTGACCAACAGCATGCTGGGCCACGGCCTCAAGCGCGCCACGCGGCAGGAAACGGTTGCGGCGGCGGCGCTGGGCTGGCGCCGAAATAATGAAGGCGCCGAGCGCGTGCTGGCGGATTTGCCGGCTTCGCAACAGAAGCATTTGCAATACGAGCAGCTTTGCCGGCAGCCCCGGGAAACGTTGTGCGAGCTTTGCGATTTTCTCGGGCTGGACCCGGGCCGCGTGGTCCTCGATTTTCGCGCCAAAACCCAGCACGTCCTGGGCAACGAAATGCGATTGAAGTCCGGTTCGGACATTCGGTTGGACGAGCGCTGGCGCACGGCGTTGACGAAGGAAGACTTGGCGATGTTTGAGGAAGTGGCGGGCGCGATGAACCGGAAATACGGATACGAGTAATGGAAGCGACTGCAACAACCAAGGAACCGGTCCAGAAGGCCGCGGTCACGGAGGATCGCACGGGCCGCTCGCGGCTGGTGTCGAACGTCCTGTTCACCTGGGGCGGGCAGATGATATTCTTCCTGTCGGGCTTCATCATGCCGCGCATGATCGATCACAAGCTCGGCCAGGAAGTGCTGGGTGTGTGGGATTTTTCGTGGGCTTTGATCGCTTATTTCAAGTTCGTGGACATGGGAGTGACGGCGTCGGTCAACCGATATGTGGCGCGGCATTGGGGAAAACATGATGTTGAGGGGATCAATCGCGTGCTCAGCTCGGCGACCTTCGCCTTGAGCCTTGCCGCGCTGGCGATTTTCATGGGAACCATCGTGGCCGTCCTGTTGCTGCCTTACTGGCATGGAATGCACTCACCGGAATACCTGTCGGTGACGCAGAAGTCGGTGTTCTGCCTGGGGTGCATGCTCAGCGCGCAAACGGCCATGGGTGCGTTCAATGGGGTGCTGACGGGTTGTCACCGCTGGGAACTTCAGACGGTGCGTACTGTTGTCTCGCAGTCGCTCACGCTGGTGGCGATGCTGGTGGCGCTGTGGCTGGGGTATGGCCTGGTGATGCTGGCAGCCATCACTGCCATCGGCCAGGTGATCGGGCAATTGACGACGGCGGTGCTGGCGTATCACGCGTGCCCGGGTCTGAAGCTCAAATGGTCCGGCGTGCACAAAGGCACGATCAAGGAGTTGTATATTTACAGCGGCAAGACCCTGCTGCCCACAATTTCAGAATTGCTGCTGAACCAGACGACGGTGGTGTTGGTCACCGGCAGCATTGGCTTGTCAGCGCTCGCGATTTTCACGCGTCCGCGTTCCTTGTTGCGGCAAATAGACAACCTCGAACGAAAAATGGCGATGGTGCTGACGCCCACGACGAGTTCGCTGGAAAGCTGCGGCAACCTCAAGGAAATCGAAAGTCTTTTGGTCAAATCCACGCGCTATTCCATTTATCTGGTGCTGCCGATGGTGTTGGTGATGGTGGTGTTCGGCGGAGAAGTGCTGCGCCTCTGGATGGGGCCGGCGTATGCGAACTGGATCTTGCCGGCGGTGTTCGCCGTCGGGTTTTTGGGCAACGGCATCCAGACGCCGATTTTGTTCATGCTGGAGGGCTTGAATGCGCATGGCCGGGCGGGGCTTGGGCAATTCGTTGGTTCGGCGCTTTCGGCGGCGGCGGTGTTCATCGCGCTTAAGTATTTCCACGGCGGCTTGACGGCCGCGGCGGTGGCGGTGACGGTGCCGCTGCTGATCGTGAATATCATGTATCTGCCGATGCTGTTGTGCCGGCGGCTTGGGCAAGGCTTGGGAAGCTTTTACCGGCAGGTGGCGATCATCCCGCTGCTGCACATATTGCCCTTCGCGGTATGCCTCGTCATTGGCCGGTTGCTTTTTCGAAGCTATCCAGTGGCGGCCATCGCGATTTGCGCGATCGGCTGCGTGGTGCTGGCGGCTCTGTATTGGCGGCATGTGTTGCCGCATCGGGTGAAAGCGGGCTTGCAGCGTTATTCCGGCAAGCTGTTCAAGCGCGCGGACGTTTCCGCCGCTCGTGGCGTCATCGGATAATTAATTTCGCTGGCATCGCACGCGATTGAAATTTATGGAATTGGAAGCAATCAAGGCCAGGTCAACGACTGAGAGCGCACAAAGAGCCTTATGGCAGGGATTTTGTGAGAGTGCGGCGGCGTTTCCTGGGAGGCCGGCGCTGGAAGTTGCCGGCAGCAGTTACACCTATGCGCAATTGTATGAGCAAGCGGCCTCGCTGGCGGCGACTCTGAAAAAGCAAGACGCGGGCGGCGAGACTCCTTTGACGGCTGTTTTTGCGTACCGTTCCGTCACGGCGTTTGCGGGAGTACTGGCGGCGCTTTTTCGGGGCCATGGCTATGTTCCATTGAATCGGACGTTCCCGGTGGAGCGCTCGAAGGGCATGCTGACTCGTTCGAAATGCCGGGCGATGATTGTCGATGCGCAGTCAGAGCGTCAGCTCGAAGTATTGCTCGAGGGAGCAACGGAATCGTATGTCATTCTGCTGCCCGAGCGCGCCGATGCGAGTGAACTTGCCCGCCGCTGGCCGCGGCATCGATTCCTCGGCAAGGCGGACCTTGAGCCGGCGAATGCGTGGGGCCGGAACGATTTTGCAGCGAGCAAGTTTGCCTATCTGCTCTTTACTTCCGGAAGCACGGGGATTCCCAAAGGCGTGTTGGTTTCGCAAGCGAACGTTCAGCACTATGTGAAATGGACGATAAAGCGGTATGGGATCGCCGAGGCGGACCGGCATTCGCAGACGTTCGATTTTACCTTTGATTTGTCCGCGCATGACATGTTTGTGACGTGGGAAGCGGGCGCGTGCCTGTGTTGCCCCAGCCAAAAGCAATTGATCAAGCCGGGGGCTTTCATCCGGGACTCGAAGCTGACGATTTGGTTTTCGGTGCCTTCGACCGGAGTTTTTATGCGGCGGCTGGGCATGCTGAAGCCGGATATGTATCCCAACCTGCGCCTGACGCTGTTTTGCGGGGAGGCGCTGCCGATGGAGACGGCGCGCGATTGGGCCAAAGCCGCTCCGAATTCCGTGATCGAGAATATTTACGGCCCCACCGAGCTGACGATCGCGTGCACCGCGTATCGCTGGAATGAGGCCACGTCGCCGGCGGAATGTGTGAATGAGACGGTTCCCATCGGCCAGCCTTTTGACGGGATGCAAATGCTGGTGGTGAATGAAGAATTGAAGGAAGTGCCACCGGGCCAGGATGGCGAGTTGTTGATGACCGGCCCGCAACTCAGTTGCGGTTACTGGCATGACGAAGCCAAGACGAAGGCGGCATTCGTGACGCCGCCGGGCAAAGAGGCGATTTTTTACCGCACGGGAGATCGCGTGCGCCGCCCGAAAAACGGCGAACCGCTGGTTTACCTGGGCCGTATTGATAATCAGGTCAAGATCATGGGGCATCGCGTTGAATTGGGTGAGATCGAAGCGGCGATCCGGCGTTTTTCAGGAATGGACGGGGTGGTTGCGTTGGGGTGGCCGCTCAATGCGGGAGGCGCTGATGGAGTCGTGGCTTTTGTGGAAACCGAGACGCTGGACACCGCGGCGCTGTCCGAGAATTTAAAAACGAAGCTGCCGGCTTACATGATTCCGCGTCACTTTCATGCCCTGCGTTCGCTTCCATTGAACGCGAATGGGAAATACGATCGCAAGGCGCTGACGGAAATGTTGAAGAATAAATTATGAGTGAGTTGACTGCTGAAACGATTAAAGAATTTCTGCTGAAGAAATTTGAGCCGGTGTTGCGCGACCAGGGATTTGGTCCGGACAAGGTGACGGATGATTTCGATTTGTTTGAGCAGGGGATTGTGGATTCGGTGGGCGTGCTGAATTTGATCAGTGACGTCGAAAAGGCATTCGACGTGAAGCTGGACATGGAGCAAATGGATGCGGAACAACTCACGATTGTGGGGCCATTTTGCCGTTACGCCGCCGAGCACAGCCAGCCCGGGCTTGCCGAAGTGAACGGCCACTCGGCGAACGGGAACGGCTTGAACCTGGAAGCCGTCCAATCTGACCTGAGGAATTTCATTCGGCAGAACTATTCCATTGCCGCGGACGACCGGGATTTCACGGATGACGTGCATCTTTATGATGCGGGATACATCGATCCGATGGGAGCGGGCAGTTTGAAAACATTCGTGGAGTCGAAGTTTGCCATTCAACTGACGCCCGCGGACTTAGCGACGCAACGGCTGAATACGGTGCGGGAATTATCAACGTTCGTGCTGAAGCGGCGCAAGGGTGAGATTTAGAGCGTGTAACAACATGAGGCTTCTTGCCTGAATGACGCGCCCTACCAGCAAATGCATTGGTTACACGTCCTTCGAGATTCGGTCGACGTTGTATGAATGGCTGGAAAGGAATTCTCGTTTGCTCAGCCTTCCTGTGCCTGGGAATCGCGCTTGGATTTGCTTTGGCGTTTGCGAGGCCAGGCCTGCTCCGGCGGCTCGCGAAGGGTTTCGGATTGCCTGACACAAACCAGCGCTGGATGTACGGCCAGATGCTGGCCTTTCATCGGCGCGTGGACGCGTGTGTTCCGGATGGCGCGGTGCTGTTCATCGGCGACAGTTTCATTGAGGGATTGTGCGTCACGGAAATCGCCGATCATGGAATCAACTACGGCATCGGCGGCGACACGACGGAAGGCGTCCTGGCCCGTCTGCCCGCTTATGGTTCGCTGGCCCATGCGGGAGCGGTGGTGTTTGCGGTGGGAGACAACGATCTGCGGCGCGGACGCACGGAGGACGAAGTGGTGGCCAACTACCGGAAAATGTTTGCGCAGGTGCCGAAAAATGTGCCCGTGTTTTTCTATTCATTAACGCCGTGCATTGGCGATGCGGAACATGCGGAGATCAATCGCGGCATCACCGGCCTGAACCGGGCACTCAAAGAATTGTGCGCCGCGGAACCCGGGCGCCACTTCGTGGATGTCGGGCCGGCGCTCAGTGATGACCGGGGCGGTCTGCGGACTGAATTTGCGGACAGCGATGGCATGCACTTGAATGGGAAGGGTTATCGCGTGTGCATCGAAAAAATGCGTGACGCGCTGGCACAGACTGTGGCGGGTCCGCTGAAATAATTTGAGGCAGGTAACAAAATGCCATTGCTGGTAGGGCGCGCCACTCCGTGCGCGCCGCAACTGGCCCATCAACGGCGCGCACGGAGCGATGCGCCCTACCATCGCGAGCAAGACACCTCATTTTGTTGCAGGCCTTGGATAATTTACAGAATCGTGAAACACACATTGAAATGGTGGTTGGAAAAATGGCTGGCGGGTTTTGCGCCGTATCAAATCTGCGTCGGCGGCTACCGTTATTATCGCGCGGGGCGCGAAAATAATTATGCGCCGGAGCGATTTTTGCATCTTGGGAAAAATGTGCGCATTGAGGCGGGCGTGGCGATTGCGGCCCCGGAGCGGTTGTATCTCGGCGACAACGTGGGGCTCTCGCAGCGGTGTTATATCAATGCGGTGGGCGGCTGCCATATCGGTCGGGCTTGCCAGATTGCGATGGAGACCATGATCCTGACGACCGACCATCAATATACGGGCGGCGAGGCCCTGCCCTATGATTTCCTGCGATTGGTGAAACCGGTTTATATCGAGGACTATGTTTGGGTGGGCGCGCGGGTGTGCATTGCTCCCGGAGTGCGGATTGGCACGGGAGCGATCGTTGGCATGGGCAGCGTGGTGATGCAGGATGTGCCGCCGCTGGCGATCGTATCCGGGAACCCCGCGCAGGTGCTCACCTATCGGTCCCAGGCCGAGTTCGACCGGGCCAAAGCGGCTGGCGCCGATATCAACCCGTTCGACGAGTTGCCCTTATTGAAGGTGCCGCCCATCACGAAACGCAAATTCAAGAACGAACTGGCTGGATTCGGCTTCGACCTGGCCAACGGCCACGAATATTTTCATTACGATAAGTTCTCCGCATCCAGGCAGAAGCTGGTGCCGGTGAAAGGCCCGGCGCCGGAGCAGTCGGAAAACGCTGGCTAGTCCGTGCCGAATATCGTTATCATTTAGACTGAAGTTATGTCTAATTTTATTGAAACGAGACACACCCGGCGGAACGGTGTTGGCTTGGCATCCCGGCTGCTCACTTGCTGGATTGTGAAGATGTATCGTCGCATGGGCCCCTGTTCGGAAGCGAAGTTTTCGTGGACAATGGCGGTTTTCGCGGTTTTTCTTTCGTGGTTTGGTTTGACCGCCAAGGGCGCTGCTGTCCTGACCGCGAACATTCAAGTCTCTTCCCTGACCAATGCTTTGAATGTGCCGGTTATTCTGGACGGTTCGGGAAGCATCAAGGCCACGAACTATTATTGGAAGCAAATCAGCGGCACGCCTCAGCTCGACATCATCGGCGAAGGCACGGCCAAACCGATGCTGATTTCGGTGACGAACACGGGCAACTATACCTTCCAGCTCGCCGTGAGCGACGGCCAAACGTACAAAACGAACCAGGTTACGCTGACATTCATTCAACCGACGGGCCGGACCATCTTTGTGGACAACCAGCTTACCGCGAACTGCCTGAACAACAATTACTCCATCGCCAATCGAAATGGCAGCGGTTCGGATGGCAACGCTTACACGAACATCCAAATGGCGGCCAACGCGACGCGGCCGGGAGATGTGGTTTACATTCGCGGCGGCCTTTACACGAATGCGCCGACTGTTCAATCGAGCCAGGTGCTGGTGACGGTGACGAACGCCGGGACGGCGACGGCGCCGATTCGTTTTGAGAATTATAACAATGAACATGTGACGCTGGGGGGCTGGGGATTTTCTGACGCCGATACCAATGGGGACGGCATTGCCGATGGCCCGGCCAATTCAGGATGGCGGCAAATGCTTTTCCTCATTCCAACGGGCAGCGATTACATCCAGGTCAAGGGGTTGGAAATGACCAATTCGGAGGGAGGCGCGATGACTGTCGAGGCCAGCTTTTGTTACGTGCAGGAATGCTCCTTGCACGATAATTGGATGGGTGGCATCGCCGTCGTGCGGACGAGGATTGCAACGAACACGCTGCATGGCACGGTGCTTCGCTGGGTGGAAGCCCGTCATAACCGGCATTTCACCGGAATTTTGATCGGGCTGGAAGATGAATCCACTTTCGGCTTCATGACGGATTGCGCGATGGTGGACTGCATTGCTGATTGGAATGGATACACCGAGGACGGCCATGAAGTTCTGCCCATCGCCGGCGACCCGGAAGGCGGCGGGAATGCGGGCGGTTTCCTGTCGGTGAAGTACTTTGCTGATAATGCCACCTACAATCCACAGTATGGCGTGGTGAATTGGGGGCTGAATCTTTATTTCGTCGGCTGCATTTCTTTTAATAACTGCGATGACGGATTTGCGTTTGACCATTCCGAATCGCTGATCGAGAACAATCGATCGTTGTTTAATGGGCCGACTGGCGCGCAGGGTTACAAGCTGCTGCGCTATGTGCCTGATCTTACTTTTTGCGGCAACATCGCCTACGGCAATATGCTGCGCGGGTTTGAACTGCGCGTTCATACCAATTCCTTTATCAAGGTCTTCAACAATACCTCGGTCAAGAACGCGGACCAGGGCATTGGATTTCCGGCCAGGGCAGCACCTCGATCGTTTATGCAACGAATAATGTGGCTGCCTTTGATGTCGCCCCGGATTTTGTGGTTGGCGCAAACCAACTATACAACTGGGCCAACGACGGAGCTTATGTGCTGCCGACGTTGCGCGGCAATCCGATGTTGGTGAATTCAAACCTGGCGCTGAACAGCGCGTTTCCGGCGGAGTGGACTGTCCGGCAAAGGCACGACGCGCTGGAAAGCGAGATCGACAGGGCTTTGGCGCCGGCAGCCGGCAGCCCGCTGCTGCGGTCCGGCGTATTCATTCCTGGCTACGACTGCCCCACGGCGGACAACGATCCCACTTCGCCGATGCCTTTGACCGCTCCTGGCCGCCATTGGCTGCTGCCGGCCCCGGACATGGGCGCCTTGAACTTTATCAGCACCAATTCCCCGGTGCGGCTGGCGCCTCCGACCGGCCTGCGGATCCTTTCGACTCAATAATGGCGTCCGCATTTTTTTAAATAATTCAAGAACAACCCATTGTGGCATTAAAGCCACTGAGCACAAAGCGCAAGCAGAACGATTGGAAGTGCATTGATGAATTCTCGCTCTTATATGACCAAGTTGATTCCGTTTCTTGTTTTGGTGGCTGCGGTCAGGGTCAAAGCCATCAATGTGACCAACGAAATCAATGCCATCTTCAATGAAACAAGTTATGATGCGGCGCAATTTTCACCGCCCAGTTACAAATATGGCGGCGACTATTTCGCGACCTACTTTTACAGTGTGTACCCCCAATACACGAATCACATTTATTCCTGGGGACGAAGTGGTTCCAGCTTGCAGCAGGATTACGAGGAGATGGAAGAGCGTGTGCTGCCGCTCATTTCGAGCTTTGCAGTGCCGGGCTACGATTTCGTGCTTGCGAATGACAACGGCGGTTATGCCTCGAACGGCGTGGTTCAATGGATGACGAACATTTATGCGGCGCCGCCTCTTTTCTGGAATGGGGTCGCGGTGACCAACGAGGGCGACGTGGCATTGCCGCTCACGCTCTGCCCTCTGGGGTGCATCCCGGACGGAAACTTCAACAGTGACAGCATGGCAATAGGGCGGAATGCGGCCTGCACCAATCTTGCCTCGCTTTATGGAGTGCCCGTCGTGGACATGCGCAACTTCCTTTTTACCAACGGGCTCTCGACCAACGCGCTGTTCGGCTATTTTACGGGCGGACATCCGTTTCCAGCCGGGCACCTGGTCATGACCATTTTTCAGCTCGCCTCCCTTGGCTTCGAGACCAACATTGGAAATGTGACGTTTGACTGGGGAGACTCGCTTGCGTTTGCGGACCATTGCGTGGTGGCCGGCATGAGTGTTTCAACGAATTCGCTGCGTGCGACCGTGCGATGGGACCGGATGCCATTCGCCTGGGATGTGCCGGATGGCACGATCACGAATGACGCTCGCGGCGCCTTCACCATGATGCCGAGCCTGGCGAATTGGTTTCGCTGGACTTTGCAAGTGACCAATCTGCCTTCGGGAACTTACAACGTTTTCATCGACAATAGCAACGTGGTCACGCTGACTTCCACACAGCTTGCGGCGGGATGGAATATGTTCACAAACTACACTGGTCCGCTTTGGGACCAGCGGAAGGCAGTTCTCAAGGCCAAACGCGACCAAGAGGGTATTGATTCGGTCACCCTTCTCGAGCATAGCGCGGGCTCCAAGGGCGTGCTGGGTGTCTATGACCTGGCGAATTACGGAAGTTTTGTTTCACAGCAATATGTCCAAGGCGGGAAGCGCGGCGCGGCTTATGTGGCGGGCATGGCACCGATTCTTGCGGATGTTCAGCTCTACGACGTGGCCATCCACGACGTCGCGCAACAAACGAATCATACAATTATGATTGCACCCGCTGGCAGCACCAATCCTCCAGGGAGGCTCTCGCCTCCGACCGGCCTGCGGATCATTCCCGCCCAGTAACGGCCTGCCCGTTTTCCAGATAACCCTAAACGATCAACCTGAAAGCCACCGTTCACCACGGTTTGGCTGACCGTCCCTGTCTATTATGAAAAGAGTCCTACGCTGGATGAGTGAAGTGCCTGAAGTGATGGCTGTTCTGCCGTTCTTCGATGGCCTTTATCCGTTGATGGCCCTCCGATTTGGGAGCGCCAAAAGCGCCGATGTCCGAATCCGCCGGAGGGGCGTTATTTCCATTCCGGCGCCTGTTTCGGCCATGGTGTTTACCAATATCTGGATTCGCCATGTTTATCCGGATCCCCGGCCGGGCGACGTGGTCCTGGATCTTGGGACGAACATTGGAATGTTTTCATTGTACGCCCTGCACCGCGGCGTGAAATTCGTTCATTGCGTGGAGCCCTGCCCCGATTCCGTGAACCGGATCGAGAAGCACTTCAAGGAATGGGGATTTCGCGACCGCGCGAATATCATGGCCGCGGGAGTGGCGCGCAGGCGGGGCAGGGATTTGTTCCTGCGACGACCAGCGTGGCCAACACGGTTCAGGCAAAAGGCGATACCGGCATGGTTCCGGTGCCGTTGCTGGACGTGGCCACGTTGTTGGATTCCTTGCAGCCGCGCCCGACCTACATCAAATGCGATGTCGAGGGCAATGAGGTGCCGCTCATTCGCCGTCTGATTACATCGCCGGCGCTTTCGTCCGTGCACACCATCACCCTGGAAGTGACGAGTGACGAAAAAGAAATAGGCGGGCTGCTGGAAAAAGCAGGATTCAAAGTGGAGATACATCCCGAGCCCGAAATCATCATTGTGGGCAAGCGGTAAAGTCCGTTGCGCCTTCAACCACCCAAAAAATCCTGACTTTATGAACTCTAAAGACGATGTCACGGCAATCATCATTGCATTAACCGATGGTGAACGGCCATTCCTCGCGGAGTGCGTGGAGTCCACTGTGTCCGATCCGGGGGTCGCGCGCACGATTGTTCGCGTGAGCGACAACCTGGCGTGGGTGGACGAAGTGCTGGCTCCCTTTGCGAACGATCCGCGGGTTCACATATTGCGGCTGCCGATTGAGAATCCGGGCACGGCCCGAAACGACGCGGTGAAGCTGGCCACCACCGAGTGGGTTGCGTTTCTGGATGGGGACGATGTCTGGTGCCGGGGCAAGACGGCCGCCCAGCGCGATTTTGCGGACAAAAATAACGCCGTGTTTGTGGGGGCCGATCATTATTTGACGGATGAAAAGGGGCGCATACGGGCCGTGGCGTTGGCGAAGTATTTGCCGATGACGTCTTCGTGGCTGGTCCGCACGGACGTGATGCGGCAATATCCGTTCCGAGATGAGTTGCTGGAAGACCATCACTGGTGGTTTGACACGAAGCAAACGGTCCCGAAGCATCGGTGTCCGGAATTGCTTCTGCGGTATCGCGTGCGCGGCTTGAGCATCAGCACGCTGGAGCCGTCCAAGCGGCGGAAACTCACAGTCGTTACTTTAGGTAAAAAGCCAGTCATTGGATTGGGCGTCTTTGCCCTTACCTGGGGCATATGGCTGGTCAATCGCAGCAAATCGTATCGGCCGTTGCTGAAATGAATTGTTGCGAGACATCGGTTGGCATTTCTCCAGTGTCATTCCTATTCTATGAACCAGTGGATTACTGATTATCTTAAGGCGCAAAAAGCCGCGATTGATGCTCTTCCCGCCGAGGGAATTGGCCAATTGATTCAACTCTTGCGCAGCGCACTCCAGGAGGGGCGGAATATTTTCGTTTTCGGCAACGGCGGCAGCGCGGCGAGCGCCTCCCATTTCGCGACTGATCTCGGCAAGGGCGCTTCGGACAAAGTCGGCAAGCGCTTTCGCGTATTGGCGCTGAACGATAACGTGAGCTGGATGACGGCGCTGGCCAATGATTATTCCTACGAGGACGTGTTCGTGGGCCAATTGCAGAATTACGGCCAGCCGGGTGACGCGGTCCTGGGCATCAGCGTGAGCGGCAATTCGCCGAACTGCGTGAAAGCCTTGCAGTGGGCGAAGGACCACGGCTTGAAAACCGCGGCGCTGGTGGGGGGCAAGCGCGGCCGCATGGCGGAAATCGCCGATCAAGCCATTGTGATCAACGATACCCATTACGGACGGGTGGAGGACGCGCATATGACCATCTGCCACCTGCTCTGTTACGCGTTCATGGAAAATCCGCAGTGGGCGAAATAGCGGCGCGGGATTTTTTGGAGCGAATCCGACTGAGATGCCAATGAGTTCTGTTCTTCCAGCGGACCTGCGGGAGCGATTTCGCGACGTGAAGGTCCTGGTTTCCTCCTTTACCTGCAAGGCGAAGGGGAAGTCTGAGACTTACGTTGGTTACAAATGGCTCGAGCAGATCGCGCGGTTTTGCGACACGACACTGGTGACGGCGGACGATGAAGCCGTTTCGGATCAATGGCGGAAAATCCAGACGTGCCGCCAGAGGCAGTACACCAACAAATTGATCCGCCGCATCAACGGCGAAGTGAGTTTTGATTATTTCCGCTTCAATTACCGGAACGCGCGGCAGTTTAAGAACACCATCGCGGAATATGATCTGGTGCATCATGTGATGCCGGTGGCGCCGCGGTATCCCAATGCGCTGGGTTGCATGGCGCGGAAATTCATCCTGGGCCCGGTCGGCGGCGGGTTGCGCGCGCCGGATAGTTTTCGCAGCGAAGTGGAGGGGCACGAGGAATGGTTTTACAAATTGCGCGCATTGGATCGCGCGCGGTTTGATTTCGATCCGTTTCTGCGCCGGACTTACAACGCGGCCGACCTGATTTTGCTGGTGGGTTCGTACATGTACGACCTGCTGCCGGAGCGGTATCATCACAAATGCCAGGTGCTGCTCGAGGTGGGCGTGGAAGCAAACGAATACAAGGCGACGCGGCCGCTCTCGGCCAGCAACAGCGAACCGCTCAAGCTGCTTTATGCCGGACGGATCGTGCCTTACAAGGGTTTGATTTATGCGTTGCGGGCGCTGGAGCGTTTGCCGGCGGAGGCCAAAGGCAAAATTGAGTTCACCATCATTGGTGATCGTGGTGAGAGTGGTTACGAACAGGCCTGCAAGGATTTCGTCAAGACGCACCGGTTGGAAAAAATTGTGACGTTTCTGCCGTTCAAACCGAAGCACGAAGTTTTGGAGTATTACAACCAGAGCGATCTGTTCGTCTTTCCCAGCCTGGCGGAAGCGGGCGGCACGGTCGTGCTCGAAGCGCTGGCGATGGGGCGGCCGGTGCTGGCGGTGCGGCGCGGCGGTCCGGCGGAGAGCGTGCTGCCGGAAGCCGGATTTTTGATCGACCCGCGCGATCCGGAATACCTGGTGGACCGCATCAAGGAAACTTTTTTGGAAGTGCTGGCGAATCGCGAGCTGATCGTGGCGAAGGGCGCGGGTGCGCGGAAAACGGCGGAGGATCGTTTCGATTGGTCAAAGAAAGGCGAGGCGCTGATGGCGATTTACGAACGGGTGCTCGGCCAGCGCGTGGCGTCCAAGGCGGAATCGAAGTTGCAGCCGGTCGGATGATATAATGGCGCGGTTGGGCATCGGTCGAATTCCCGCTTCAGTTCGGCCCTGTGCCGACGAATATAGATTAACATGAGTCGTTCTATTCCTGCCGTGGTGATTGCCCGCGATCGGGCGAGCTCCGGCGGAGGCATTTACAATTATTACAATGCCATCACGCCGCACATGGGCGTGGCGGTCACGCTGTGCGATGCCGGCAAGCCTTACTCATTTTACGGCGACCACCGGTCGATCAGTTCCAGCCTGCTTCAATTCACGCCCACGCGATTGCTGCTCGATTGGTTCAGCCTGGCGTGGGCCATTGTGCGGCGGCGGCCGGGCGTGGTGGTGATTAATCCGTCGATGGACCCTTCGACGTTCCGCTCGCTGAAACGGGACGCGGCCAATCTCCTGATCGCGCGAATCCTGGGCCGGCGCGTGCTTTGTTTCTGGCGTGGTTGGGAAAATGATTGTTGCGGGAAGCCGGAATTCCCGGGCGGCAACCAAAGCCGTCTGTGCCGAATATACAAAATGGCGCACGCGCATATCGTCCTTTCGGAACGGTTCAAGCAGGATTTGGTGCGTTGGGGTTTTACGACGCCGATCCATGTGGAGACCACCGTGGTGGAAGATCAATGTCTCGCGGGTTCACCCGTTCCGCCCGAGCCCGGCAAGGCGCGCACGAATCTTTTGTATCTCTCGCGCGTGGAAGCGGCGAAGGGCGTGTTTGAATTGTTGGATGCGTTCAAGATTTTAAAGGGTCGAAACGCGGCCTATACGCTGACCATCGCCGGCGACGGCCCGGACCTCGAAGCGCTCAAGGCGTACGCCAGACAATTGGACTTGGCCGATGTGGTCTTTACCGGCTTCGTCAAAGGACCGGCCAAGGTCGAATGTTACCGCCAGGGAAACGTGTTTTGCTTCATGAGCTACACCGAAGGCATGCCGAACGCGGTGCTGGAAGCGCTCGCGATGGGATTGCCGGTGGTTTCGAGCGAAGCGGGCGGTCTGAAGGACATTCTCCGCAACGGCGAAAATGGATTTATCCTGCCGGTCGATGAAAACGCTCCGGCGAAGAAAAAATTTAATCCCGGCGCGCTCGCCGACGCGATTGAACGACTCGTCGAAACGCCTGAGCTGCATCAGCGCATGAGCACCGTCAATTGGCGGTACGCGCGCCATCGTTTTGCCGCGCCGCTGGTGGCGAAACGGCTTGAGGCTCTTTGCCGTGGGCTGATGTCGCCGGAGCCGGCCCGCTCGGAACGGCGATCGGAACCGGCAAAACCCGTATGCGCGAAATAACCGAATACGGCGCTAAATTCATGTCTACTTTGGACACCAAGAAAAACATCGTCGATCGCTTCAACAAGGAAGCGCTGGTTTGGAATGAGGTTCACACCGACAACATCCAGGACATCATCCAGTGGGAAGTCAAAAAGCGGAAACGATTCGCGCACGACTTCATTCGGGGGCGTTTTCAAGGCAAACCGGCGGCGATATTGGAGATCGGCTGCGGCGCGGGCCGCAATCTGGAGGAGATCCTCGCGGGAGACGCTTTGTGGACCGGCAAGGGAGTGGACAACGCGGCCGCGATGGTGGCGCATTGCCAGAAGCAGTATGAAAACAATCCGCGCGTCGGGTTCGAGCAGTTGGATATTGATAGCGCGTCTCTTGACCAGCAGTTTGACGTTATCCTGCTGCTCGGGGTGGTCGGTTATCTCGATTCCAACAGCAAGGCCTTTCAAAATATCCAACGCATGCTGCGGCCCGGCGGGTATGTAATCTTTACTTTTGGCAAAGGCATGGGCGTGGCGCGAACGCTGCGCGCGGTAACGGGAGCTGCGAAGAACGCGGTTCGCCGATTGGTGCGCGGAAAACAATCGGGAGGCGCGCCGACGAGCTTTTTTCGAAATTACACTTGGTCTGATGTCAAACGCGCGTTTCCGCCGGAGTGGGAATTGATGGATTACGAGAACCTGGTGTTTGGCTCGGGCGTTCTCGGGCGGTATTCGGTGCCGATCAGCCGGATCTTTGAACGATTATTTGCGCATCACGACATCTTTCGTTTCGCGCTGACTTCAATTGTGGTGGCGGGCAATAAGAAGCGATGACGGCCGTGATCAAAGGCCCTTAAAAACAAATTCATATGGACCACCTTTCCAAACTCGAAAACCAGAGCATCTACATTATGCGCGAGGCATATAATAAGTTCGAGAATCTCGGCATGCTATGGAGCATCGGCAAGGATTCCACCGTGCTGCTGTGGCTCGCGCGCAAGGCGTTTTTCGGCCATGTCCCCTTCCCGCTCGTGCACGTGGACACGACGTACAAAATTCCTTCCATGATTGAATACCGAGATAAATTGGTGAGCGATTGGAAGCTGCAATTGGTGGTTGGCAAAAATGAAGAGGTATTGCGCCGCGGTAATACGTTCCCGAATAACAAAGCCACGCGCGTGGAGTGCTGTGGCACGCTGAAGAAGGATGCGCTCAAGACCGTGCTCGAAAAGCATCGTTTCACGGGTGTCATCGTCGGCGTCCGGCGCGATGAGGAGCCGACTCGCGCCAAGGAGCGCTATTTCAGTCCGCGCGATAAAAACATGGAATGGAATGTCGAGGATCAGCCGCCGGAATTGTGGGACCAGTTCAAGACGGATTTTGAACCGGGCACGCACATCCGCATTCATCCGCTGCTGCACTGGACCGAACTCAACATCTGGGAATATATCGAACGCGAAAACATCCCGATCATTCCGCTTTATTTTGCGAATGAAAAGGGCGAACGCTACCGGTCCATTGGGTGCTATCCCTGCACGTTTCCCATCAAATCGCGAGCCAGCAACGTTCCGGAAATTATTTCGGAATTGCGCGGAACCAAAACGCCGGAGCGCGCCGGCCGCGCCCAGGACAAGGAAAGCGAAGACGCTTTCGAGAAATTGCGCCGCGATGGTTATATGTAACCAAGCGCAAGGCAGGGCGCGCCGCTCCGCGCGCGCCGAGATTAACAATTGCAATGATTTCATATTTCCATAGTTCAAAACGGCGCGCGCGGAGCGACGCGCCCTACCACATTTAAATATTTTATGATCGCCACGACTCCCATTCTCGACGGCAGTGAGAAGCCTCAAATCGCGGTCGCGACCGTGAAGGCCGATGTCGCCAATGACGTGGCGCATCAGCTCAAGATCGTGATTGTCGGCCACGTGGACCACGGAAAATCCACGTTCGTGGGGCGCCTGCTGCACGACACGGATTCCTTGCCGGAAGGCAAACTGGAGCAACTGCAAAAAATCGCCGAGCGCCGCGGCATGCCCTTTGAATGGGCGAACCTGATGGACGCCTTGCAGGCCGAGCGCGACCAGAACATTACCATCGACACCGCGCAGATTTGGTTTCGCACGAAGAAACGGCAATACGTCATCATCGATGCCCCGGGGCACAAGGAATTTTTGAAGAACATGATCACCGGCGCGGCCAGCGCGGAAGCGGCGTTGCTGTTGATCGATGCGCAGGAAGGCATTCAGGAGAATTCCCGGCGCCATGGTTATCTCCTGCATTTTCTCGGCATCACGCAAATCGCGGTGCTCGTGAATAAAATGGACCTCGTCGGCTATTCGCAGGAACGTTTTGAATCCATTGAACGCGAATATCGGGCGTTCTTGAAATCGATCGGGGTCGAGGCGCGCATTTTTGTTCCGATGACGGCACGCGATGGCGACAACATTGCCGCAGCCAGCCCGAAGATGAGCTGGTTCAATGGACCGACCGTGCTGAATGTGCTCGATGAGTTCCGCACTGCGGAACCGCCGTCGCACTTGCCGCTGCGTTTTTCGGTGCAGGACGTTTATCGCTTCGACGAGCGGCGCATCCTGGCGGGCCGCGTGGAATCGGGCACGTTGAAGGTGGGCGATCGGCTTCAATTTTGCCCGGCCAACAAAGTGAGCACGGTCAAAACGATTGAGCGCTGGAGCGCGCCGGTTTCGGGCGACGCAGCGGCGTCCGAATCGATTGGCATCACATTGACCGAGCAGATTTTTGTGGAGCGCGGCACGGTCGGCGCGCGGGAAGAGGCGTTGCCTTACAATTTGAACCGGCTCAAGAGCCGGGTTTTCTGGATGGGGCGCGCGCCATTCAAAAAGGGCAAACTCTACAAATTGAAATTGCTCGCGCAGGAAGTGGATTGCGAGATCGATTCCATCGACAAGGTGCTGGACGCCTCGACGTTGGAAACCGTTCGGCGCGATGGCGACAACGCGCAGGTGGGCCGCTACGAAATCGCGGAACTGTATCTCCGGACCAAGCGCCCGGTGGCGTTTGATGCGCATTCGGAAATCATTACGACGGGCCGGTTTGTTATTTGCGACGGGTTTGACGTGGTCGGTGGCGGCATTGTGGTGGAAGACAATTATCCGCGGCTCTCGTCCGACGCGCATCACAAGAGCCACAATATTTATTGGACCGAGGGAAATATTACTCACGAAGCCCGCGCGCGACGGAATGGGCATCTTGGGCGCGTCGTCTGGCTGACCGGTCTTTCCGGCGCGGGCAAATCGACCGTGGCCAACGAGCTGGAGCGCGAGTTGTTCACGCTCGGGATGCAGGCGTATGTGCTGGATGGCGACAAGGTGCGTCACGGGCTTTGTTCCGACCTCGGTTTTTCGCCGGAAGATCGCCGCGAAAACATCCGGCGCATCGGTGAAATGGCCAAGATCATGGCCGATGCTGGTTTTATTTGCATCACGGCCTTTATTTCTCCGTATCGCGCCGATCGCGACGCGGTGCGGCAGCGCATGGAGCCGGGTCAATTCGTGGAAATTTTTGTGAACACGCCGCTGAATGTCTGCGAATCGCGCGATCCCAAAGGGTTGTATGCCAAGGCGCGCGCGAATGAGATTCCTCAGTTCACCGGCATCTCGGCGCCTTACGAGGCGCCGCTGAAACCGGAATTGGAATTGCCCACGCATCAACTGACGATCCAGGAGTCGGTCGCGAGAATCGTGGAATATCTTCGCGAGGAAGCGGAGTGAGACGAATCGCGCGGAATGAATTCCGCGCTCCACTGAAATGACAGCGGAACATCAATGCTCGCACGGAACGTGCGGTTGCGCGCCACGACACATCGTCGTGAGCGTGGATTATGAAATTTTTGGGAACGGCGAGGGCGATGTGCGCCGGCATATCATCGATCCGACCGAACGGATGGCGCGGCTGTGCGAAAAATACGGCGCGCCGTTGACGGTCTTTTTTGAAGTGGAGGAATATCTCGCGTTCATGAAATTCCGCGACGCGCTGGTGAAGTCTTTGGGGCACGATCCGGCGGAGTTGATTCGCCAGCAGATTATTTCATTCGCGAAGGCGGGCCATGACATCCAATTGCATTTGCATCCGCAGTGGCACGGCGCTGATTTCAAAAACGGCAAATGGATTCTCCACACGGAGAATCGGACCGTGGATTCGCTGTTTGAAACGCAGGAGGAAACGACGCGATTCATCGGTGAGCGCAAAGCGGTGATTGAGGAAATGCTCGCGGAAGCCGGCGGACGGCAGCAGAAGGTCACGGCGTATCGCGCAGGCGCGTTTTCCGCGCAACCCGGGAGAAAACTTCTTCCCGCGCTGGCCAGCAATGGATTCGTGATTGATTCATCGGTGGTCAAAGGCCTCGTGCAGGACAAGGATTACGGCAGCGGACTGGATTATCGCAAGGCGCCGTCGGCCAAGGAGCCGTGGCGCGTGAGCCGGGATGTGATTGAGGCGGATCCGATAGGGCCGATTTGGGAAGTGCCGATTTATTCGCGGATGGGACGGCGGTTTCAACAATTTACCGTGCGGCGATTGCGCGCGAAATTTTCGAAGAACATTCCGAAGGCGCAGAAGCACGACATGGTGCAGAAGCTCGGCATTGGAAAAAATCCGGTGAAGATTTTGAAATTCCTCGCGCAGCCGATCCCTATCAAATTGGATTTCCACAATCAGCCGCCGCATACGCTGGTGAATTGGATCAAATCTGCGCCGATGGCGAAAAACGGCGGTCCCGATGTGCTGGTGCTGATCGGCCACACGAAGGAACATACGGACGATATGGCGTTTGAAAAATTCCTGGCGCTGGCGAAGGCAGCGGGGGGAATCAAGGTTTCTGGATTTGGCGAGATTGCTGAATTGTTGCGACCCACGTTGAACGGCGGCGCAGGCAAAGACTCTGCGGCGGCGCTTTCGTTGGCCAACTGATTCGTTTCACCGAATGGAATCATCCGCAGCAACAGCTTCGATGCAAAGCGTAGTTCCAGCGGCCAGCCGCGTTCGCGATGAGCGGACGCAGGTTCAGGGCGAAGCGACAAAGCGGGTCGTCTCGGAGGGCATTCAGCGTTTCGAAACGTGGTTGGAGAAAAACGGATTCGAGAGTTTTGATCCATATGATGTTTGGGGCACCAACTATGGCGTTTTTTCGCGGCGGCTTTATTACAAAAAAGCCATCCTCGGTCTCCCGTTCATCGCGCCGATTCTTTTGCTGGAAGCGGTGTATCCCTCCATGCGCAGTTGGTTCGTGCGCAAGGAACGGTTTGCCACGGCGGATGGGCAGTTGACGACGGCATTTTTGAATTTGTATCGCGTCACGGGTGATCGGAAATACCTGGATACAGCGATTCGGCTCGGCGATGACATGCTGGCCTACAGCGTGCCAGGTTACACCGGCCGATGCTGGGGTTACCCGTTTGACTGGCAGAACAATCGCGGGCTTTGGAAGAAAAACACGCCGTACATCACCTGCACGCCGTATTGTTTCGCGGGTTATGTTGGACTGTATGACGCGACCGGTGATCAGCGCTATTTGGACATCTCGCGGTCGATTGCGACTTTCGTTTACACCGATCTGAAGGACACGTCGGCGGGTGACGATGCAACGGCGGCAAGTTATTCGCCGATGGACGCCACAAAGGTGGTGAATGCCAGCGCGTATCGCGCATGGGTGTTGTTCGAGGCGGATGCGCGGTTCAAGCTGCCGGAATATAAAGCGAAAGCGCAGCGGAACCTGAATTTCATTTTGCAAAGCCAGCGCGCGGATGGCGCCTGGTTGTATGCCACGGAAGGTTCGGGCGAAGGGTTCATCGACAATTTCCACACGGCGTTCGTGCTGAAAAATCTGTACAAAATCAACCAGCGACTGAAGAATCCGGCGGTGGATGCCGCCATCAAAAAAGGCTGGGAATTTTACCGCCGTGAATTGTTCGATGCGAACGGCCTGCCAAAATCATTCGCGATTGAGCCGCGCACGCAGATTGTGAAGCTCGAAATGTATAATTTTGCGGAAGCCATTACACTCGGGGCGTTGCTGAAGGATTTTATTCCGGACGCCTTTGCGCTGGCGCAACATCTGGCGGGCGAGTTGTGCAATCGCTATCAGCTTCCGGACGGACATTTTGTGACGCGCGTGTTCAAGAAGGGCTTCCGGCACACGTTTCCCTTCCTGCGCTGGCCGCAGGCGCAGTTGTTTTACTCGCTGACGAACCTGCAACTGGCGCTGCAACAAGATTCGCGGCCATGAACGAGGACCTTGCCACCACGCCGCCGTCGAAGCGGCCTCATCGCGAATCCCAAGGCGCCGCGGTGCAATCCTCGCGTGAAAAATCTGGTTTATCGAAGGACAAACCGAAGCGCCGCCCTTTTTTCGGGCTCGTCAAGCGAAAGGAAAAATGGACTCTAACGTGGCGCGGGCGATTCCTGGCTTTTATAACCGTCGTGCTATTAGGCTGGGCGTTTGTTTTATGGATTCACGGATTTTTGGCGATCACGCAGCGGGTGGACACCGATTACCTGGTCATCGAGGGATGGATACCGAATTATGCGTTGCAGGAGAGCATCGTTGAATTCAAGAGCAAGCCTTACAAGATGATTTTCACCGTGGGCTCGGATCCGTTGTCGGGCGTGAATGTCGAGGAAGGCGACAGCATTGCCATGGAGTCTTTCAAACGGCTCAAATGGATGGGAGTAAAGCCCGAGCTGATCCAGCCGGTTCCCGCGCACATCAAATATCGCAATCGCACGTTTCAATCGGCGTTGGCGCTGCGAAGGTGGGTGGAAGAAAATCATGTGCCGGTCAAGAGCTTTAATCTGGTCACGGTGGGGCCGCATGCGCGGCGCAGCCGGTTGCTGTTCGAAGAAGCGTTTGGCGAAGGAGTGAAGGTCGGCGTTATTTCGGTGGAAAATCGTGAATACGATCCAAAGCATTGGTGGAAATACAGTGAAGGCGTGAAGGAAACCATTGGCGAAAGCATCGGCTACATATACGCCCGATTTTTCTTTCGCCCGACTGAAACCGATAGTTGAAAGTGAATTCCATGGAACAATTAATTGAGCGGTTAAGCCGCGACCGCAAAACCTGGCTGCTCACTGGAGTGGCCGGCTTCATCGGGTCCAACCTGCTGGAAGCGCTGCTGCGGGCGAACCAGGCGGTGGTCGGCATTGACAATTTCGCGACCGGCCACCAGCGCAACCTGGATGACGTGCGAAAAAATGTCGGTGAAGCGCGGTGGGAAAACTTCACTTTCGTGCGCGGCGATATTGTGGACCTCGAAACGTGCAAGCGCGCGTGCGCCGGGGTGGATTACGTGTTGCACCAGGCGGCCATCGGCTCGGTGCCGCGCTCGATTCAAAACCCGATTTTCACGCATCAAAACAACGTGGACGGCTTCCTCAATATGCTGGTGGCGGCAAAGGACGCCAAGGTCAAACGCTTTGTCTATGCCTCGAGCAGCTCGGTTTACGGAGATCATCCAGCGTTGCCGAAGGTGGAGCAGACGATTGGCGAGTGCCTTTCGCCGTATGCGGTTTCCAAGCGCATCAACGAGCTGTATGCGGATGTGTTTGCGAAATGCTACGGCTTCGAATGCATTGGGCTGCGTTATTTCAATGTCTTTGGGCCGCGACAGGACCCGAATGGGGTTTACGCGGCGGTGATTCCGAAATGGATTGCCGCGATGCTGCGCGCCGAGGCGGTTTATATCAATGGCGACGGCGAGACGAGCCGTGATTTTTGTTTCGTGGCCAATGTTGTCCAGGCCAACCTGCTGGCGGCGACCACGCAAAATGCCGGTGCGCTGAACCAGAGGTACAATATCGCCGCCGCCCGCCGCACCACGTTGAATCAGCTTTTTGAATCGCTCCGCGACCGGCTCACGCCGCGATTTCCGCAGTTGAAGGAACTGAAGCCGGTCTATCGCGCTTTCCAGCCGGGCGATGTGCGCCATTCCCATGCGGATATCAGCAAGGCGCGGGAATTGCTGGGTTACAATCCGACGCACGACGTGGATGCGGGATTGACCGAGGCTTTGGATTGGTACATTGAAGACGCCGAAAAGGCGCGGGGCGCGGCGACGGCGAAGGCGGTTTGAGTAAAAACATAGCCGCAAAGAACGCAAGGAACGCAAAGAAAACTAAATCAGAATCATTTAATTCACCTAACACAGACAAACCATCCTTATGAAAATAGCCATTGTTGGTCTCGGTTACGTCGGTCTGCCGTTGTCGCTTCAGTTCGCCCGGTCGGGCGTGAGCGTGCTGGGTCTGGATGTGGACCCGGCGAAGGTCACCTCGCTCAACCAGGGACGCAGCTACATCAAACACATCGAATCCTCCGCCATTGCTGACCAGGTCAAAGCGGGCCAGTTTTCCGCCTCGGAAGATTTCAGCCGCATCAAGGAAGTGGAGGCGGTGATCATTTGCGTGCCGACGCCGCTGAACAAAAACCGCGAGCCCGATATTTCGTTCATCATCAACACCGGCAAAAGCATCGCGCCGCATTTGCACAAAGGCATTCTCATCGTGCTGGAGTCGACCACATATCCGGGCACGACCGACGAGGATTTGCGCGCCGTGTTGGAAGCGGGTTCCGGGCTGAAAGCCGGGAAGGATTTTCATCTCGCGTTTTCGCCCGAACGCGAAGACCCGGGCAACCCCAACAGCAAGGTGGCCTCGATTCCGAAGGTCATTGGCGGTTTGACGCCGGCGTGCCTGGAAAAGGCGAAGGCTGTTTACGGCAAAGCCATCAAGACGCTGGTGCCGGTGTCCTCGTGCCGCGCGGCGGAAGCGACCAAGCTGTTCGAAAATATTTTTCGCGGCGTGAACATCGCATTGGTGAATGAATTGAAGCTCGTTTACACCGCCATGGGCATTGACGTGTGGGAAGTGATTGAAGCGGCCAAAACGAAACCGTTCGGATTCATGGCATTTTATCCGGGGCCCGGTTTGGGCGGGCATTGCATTCCGATCGATCCGTTCTATCTCACGTGGAAAGCGCGTGAGTACTCGCAAAACACGAAATTCATTGAGCTGGCCGGCGAGATTAACACCGCGATGCCGGAATACGTGGTGAATCGCGTGGGCGAAGCGTTGAACAGCCAGCGCAAAGCGATCAATGGCAGCAAAGTGTTGATTGTCGGACTTGCTTACAAAGCGGACGTGGACGACGACCGTGAATCGCCGAGTTATGTGCTGATGAATTTGTTGCAGGCGCGCGGCGCGAGCGTGGCTTATTACGATCCCTACGTGCCGGTGATCCGTCCGACGCGCGAGCATCCGCATTGGGCCGGCTTGAAATCGGTGGGTTGGGACAAGGAAACGCTGGGCGGATTCGACGTTGCGTTGATCGCGACGAAACATGCCAGCGTGAATTATCAGCAGTTGGCGGATTGGTCCAAGTGCATCGTGGATTCGCGCAATGCGATGTCGGGCATCCCGACGAAGAACGGTCACGTGTGGAAGGCGTAGGGGAAAAAGCGTAAGGAAAACTACGCGGCGCCCTCAGGGGTTTGACGGAAAACGTTACACAAATAATTACAACCAAGATGTAACCAATCGGATACAGCGAAAATAAAAGTCTCTGTATTCCAAGTGGTTGCGAATAAAAATTTTTGTGGTTCAAAATTGGGTATGGCTAGTGCTTAGGGGTGAGTTGGCTTTAAGTCTCTGAACCGGACTGAGAAGTGATGACGCACATTCAAATCCTGAACGCTTTTCGCATTTCATGCTGACGCTTCTTCTAGGCGCGACCGGTTATATCGGGCAGGCATTTGCCCGTGAACTGCGCCGGCGCGGCGCGTGTTTTATCCCACTCACGCGCAATGCGGTGGATTACACCTGTTTCGAGCAGTTGTTCGATTACATCCGGAAAATGAAGCCGGAATTTGTGATCAACGCGGCCGGTTGCGTGGGCAAGCCGAACGTGGATGCGTGCGAACTGGCGCGCGAAGAAACATTGTGGGGCAACACGCTCCTGCCGCAAACCGTGGCCCGCGTTTGTTTGATGACGAACACGCCGTGGGCGCACATTTCGACCGGAAACATTTATTCCGGCGCGAAACTGGTGGACAGCAGCGGCGCGCGGATCGTGCGAAACCTGAACACACCGGAGATGCGGTGTTTGTTCGAGTTGAATCCGCAACTGTTCCGCGGCTTTTCCGAAAAAGATGAGCCGAATTTTTCCTTTCGCAACCCGCCGTGCAATTTTTACAGCGGCACCAAGGCGCTGGCGGAGGAAGCGGTGGCGAAGATGGGCCAGAATTACATCTGGCGGCTGGCAACTCCCTTCAACGAAACCGACCGGCTGCCCAACCTGTTTTCGAAATTGCAGCGGTATTCGAAGATCTATGATCATGTAGGCTCGTTTTCGCAGCTTGACGATTCCGTGCGGGCCTGTCTTGATTTGCGCGAACGCCACGCTCCGTACGGCATTTATCATGTGGCGAATCCCGGCGCGGTGACAACGCGGCAAATCGTGACGATGATGCAATGCATTCTCAAGCCCGACCGGATTTTCGAATTTTGGAAGGACGATGAAGAATTCCACCGTGAGGGCGCGAGGGCACCGCGGGCCAATGGCATTTTGGATGTTTCGAAATTGCTGGCGACGGGCATCCGCATGCGGTCCGTGGAAGAGGCGCTGGAAGATTCGCTGGAGCGCTGGCAGCGGGCCGCGCGGCCGATTCAGCGCCGCCAGCCCCGGTTGGAACCATTGCCGATTGTAGGTTGATCGAATACCACTCTATGCATTCGGAGGAGTTGCCGCGGCCCCGGCCCGGTCTCGCCGCCCATCGGTTATACCGATGGCTGGCAGTTCTTTTCCCTTTTTCCATCGCCGGAAGCGTGGCCGGACAAAGTGTCTTTGCGCCGCCGCCGGGTTTCCAGGGTTCTGGGACCGTGCCGGCGATCGGAACATCGGCGGGAAATTTCGGAAACGCTGGAACTTCGGGCGGGACGTTCGCGCCGCTGCCCGGTGTTCCTGCCGGGCAACCGGCCGCACCGGCGAATGGACAGCAACCGATGGCGGCCCCGACTGCGGGCGAGGCCAATGCGCCCGCCAATGGTGAAACTACGGGGGCGGGCGGAGCTTCCGTGGCAGCGCCGGCGGAAAGCCTGATGGCGTGGGGTTCGACGCATGTGCACCTGCGGGCGAGTTACCAGGTTTTGTACAGCACGGGAATCAACAACCAACCCGGCCAATCGAGCGACACCTTTACTCATACCATTACTCCGGAACTCACGGTCATCGCGGGGCCGCATGTTACCCTCGTTTACGCGCCCAGTTATCGGATTTTTTCCGATCGGCAATTTCACGACACGTTGGACCACTATTTAAACCTGTCGGCCTCGGCGCGGCTGGGCAGTTGGACGTTTGGCACCAGTCACGCGCTCACCATTACGGATGAACCCGAAATCCAAACGGCGCGTCAGACGAGCGAGACGAGTTATTTCGCGGGCGCGAACGCGAGTTACCAGGCGTCGGACAAATTGTCCTTTGTGACCAGCGGCAGCGCGAATTTCCTGTGGACGGACACTGGCAATAACAATAGCAGTCGGACGAATTCCCCAATCCCAATCGGCCCTCCTCCGGGCTTTAATTTCACCAACCTGAACGATTCGGCGACGTATTCCGGGTCGGAATCGATCAACTATAGTTTTGACGAGAGAATCAGCGTGGGCGGCGTCGTGACGGTGGGATATACCGAGCAAAGTGGCGGCTTCAATTCGATGAATGAAATCTACACGGGCCTGGCGGAATGGCGTCCGGGCTCGAAGCTCAAGCTGTCGGTGAGCGGTGGCTTCGAAGACCAGCAATTTCTCAACACGGACGCGAAGGACTTGCTGAGTCCGATTTTTTCCGCGTCGGCGGCTTATCAGATATTTGAGCAAACCAGTTTCAATCTTTCCGCCGGCCGCACGGTGATGCCGTCGTTGTTGCAGAACGAAGTCATGGAGACGACGCAATTGGGCGTGGGAGTGCAGCAACGTCTCCTCGGGTTCATGCAACTGTCGCTGGCGTTTGGTTATCACACCACGGACTACAAATTCGTCCTCAACAATTTGTCGAACTCGCGCAGCGATTCAGGCGCTATTTACACGGCGGATCTTAGTTTTCCATTTCTCACCCACGGGAATTTCGGACTCTTTTATCAGTACAGCCAAAATTCTTCGAGCGTGAAAGGGTTTGGCTATTCCAGCAGCCAGGTGGGAGCGAATCTTAGTTGGGCATACTGAGACCCGGTACAAAATGCATTTGATGGTAGGGCGCGCCATTCCGTGCGCGCCATTGGTGGCCGTTTGCGGCGCGCGCGGAGCGACGCGCCCTACCACCACGCGCAAGAAGCCGATTTCTTTTTACGATCTGGATCCCATTTGCCCGGCTGATTGAGAGCAGCGAGCGGAAAAACTCCTGTCATTTCACCATGAAAAAACCTCAAGGATTGTCTTTTTCGCCATCTAAATTCCGGTATTATCGGAGGGTTGCATAATGGAATTGGAAGCCAGTCATCCAAATTCAGCAACGGAATCCGTGGCGCGTCGTTCGCCGGAAGGCCGGTTTGATTGCTCGCGCCCTCGTTTCAAAGGGTTTTTCATTTTCACGGCGCTCCTGGCGGTGGGATTTGGGCTGCCATTGCTCCGTTTGGCGAATTTCGCGCTGCACTCGGAGTTGTATTCGCACATTCTGCTGATTCCATTCATCAGTGGGTTTCTGATTTGGATGAACCGAGGGCGGCTGGCCGTGGAATCGCGGCCGAGTCCCGGCCTGGCAGTTCTCTCGTTTGCGGCGGGCGCAATCGTGCTCGCGGGTTATGAACTGGCTTTGCAGAAGTGGATGCCTGAAAAAGCGGACCATCTGAGCGCCACGACGCTTTCATTTCTGCTGTTCTGGCTCGGCGGCGCTTTTATTTTTCTGGGAGCAAAATATCTCCGGGTCATCGCTTTTCCGGTAGGATTTATTTTCTTCAGCGTTCCGTTTCCGATGGCGGTGAAGCTGGGCATTGAGACCTTTCTTCAAGGCACCTCGGCGGTAACCGCGGAAGCGATGTTCAATCTGGGCCGCATGCCAGTGATGCGAACGGCCACCCACCTTCTGTTGCCGGGCTTTAGCGGGGTTGAGGTGGCGCCGGAGTGCAGCGGCATTCATTCGACGCTGGTTTTGGTGATCACGTGCGCGCTGGCGGTGTATCTTTTTCTGAAATCGCCCTGGCACCGACTGGTGCTGGTGCTGGCGATCATACCGCTGGGGATTTTGCGGAATGGCTTCCGGATTTTCACGATTGGGGAGCTCTGCGTCCACATTGGGCCGCAGATGATCGATTCGCCGATTCATCGTCGTGGCGGGCCGGTGTTTTTCCTGCTGTCACTGATCCCTCTTTTTCTTTTATTGAGATTTCTGACCAAACGGGAGCTGAAACGGGAACCTTCCGCGGCGGTTTCACCCAACAAATAATTATGAAAAAACTCACTCAAACCATCCTGACGTTCGCAATGTTCGCGTTGTGCGCCATGCTGGCCGGCGGTTGCACTTCCAAGGCCAGAATGGCCCGGCACCAGGCGCGGGCCGATGCCTACTTTGCCAGCGGCGATTATTCCAAGGCAGAGGTGGAATATCTCATCGCTCTGCGGCTGGATCGTGCGAACGCCCACGCCATCAGCCAACTGGGAGAGATTTATTACCTGCAGGGGCGGTTCTACCCGGCTTACGAATATATTTCCAAAGCGTGCCAGGTGCAGACGAACAACCTGGATATGCACGCCAAGCTCGGGTTGATCTATGTGATGGGGCACAAACCGAAGGAGGCGAAGGCTGAGGCTGAATTTGTCCTCGGCCAGTCACCGACTAACGCGGAGGCTCCGGACATCCTGGCGGAAAGCGTCAGTTCGCGCGCGGAGGTGGACGAGGCGCAAAAGCGGCTGGAGAAGCTTTCCAAGCAAATCGGCGACACGGCGCCGCTGGAACTCGCCTTTGGCATTCTCGCTTTCGATCGAGGTGACGCGAAAGGCGCCGAAGCGGCGTTGCAGCGAGCGTTGACAATCAATCCCAAGTACAGCCTGGCCTACAACAGCCTGGGACGCCTGTACATGGCCCAAAACAAGATGAAGGAGGCGGACGCGGCCTTCAAGAAAACCGCCGAACTGGCGCCCCCGCGTTCTTCGGGGCGGCTGGCTTACGCGAATTTCAAAATCGAGACGGGGGACATCGCGGAAGGCAAGCGTCTGATGGCGGAGATTTCGAAGGAGACGCCCGACTATGTGCCGGCGTGGATCCAGCAGGCGGAGATTGCCATGATGGAGAAGAAGTTCCCGGATTGCAGCTCGTTATTGGACCAGGCGCTGGCGCGCGACCCGGACGATTATCAAGCACTGCTGTTGCGGGGACGGCTGCTCCTGCTCGAAGGGCACGCGGACGACGCGGCGGCGGAAATGGACCATATGAGCACGTTGTACCCCCATTCGGCGCAGGCCCTTT
>DATNEA010000029.1:0-187642 GCA_035606845.1 Candidatus Angelobacter sp.
ACGTAAACCGGCTTGTCGCTCGTCACCAAAAGGCGAACGGCCTCCTGTTTGAATTCCCGTGTGTATCTTTTTGTACTATTGCTCATCATCGTCACTTTCCAACTGCTTGGACGACGTGTCCACTAAATCGGGGGAACCTCATGTTTTGTCCCAAGAGGGTTTCATCCCCATGCATAAATCAAGGGTACACCCTAATGCGCTCAAACGGTTCAACACCGAGACTCATTCCCGTGGAGACAAACATTCAAAACCAAAATCGTGGCCGAAACGGCGCCAACAAAATTCGCGTCGCACTGATTGGCGTGGGCAATTGCGCGTCATCGCTCGTGCAGGGCGTGCAGTTCTATAAAAATGCGCGCGTCGGCGAGAATGTTCCCGGCCTCATGCACGTCGACCTGGGCGGTTACCACATCCGCGACATTGAATTCACGGCCGCTTTCGACATCAACGAAACCAAAGTGGGCAAAGATTTGAGCGAAGCCATTTTCGCCGAGCCCAACAACACGTTCAAATTTTCCGACGTTCCACACCTGGGCGTGAACGTTTATCGCGGCATGACTCATGACGGCCTCGGCAAATACCTGAATCTCGTCATCAACAAAGCACCTGGAAGCACCGACAACATCATCGGCATTCTCAAGGAAACAAAAACTGACGTCGTCGTCTCATATCTTCCCGTCGGTTCCGAAATGGCCACCAAATGGTATGTCGAACAAATCCTGGAAGCCGGTTGCGCGTTCATCAATTGCATTCCAGTGTTCATCGCGTCGCAGCCCTATTGGCAGAAACGGTTCCAGGAACACGGCTTGCCCATCATCGGCGACGACATCAAATCTCAAGTGGGCGCCACCATCACCCACCGCGTGCTGGCGAACCTGTTTCGCGAGCGTGGCGTGCGGCTGGACCGCACCTACCAATTGAATTTCGGCGGCAACACGGATTTCATGAACATGCTCGAACGCGAACGCCTGGAATCGAAAAAAATTTCCAAGACGCGCGCGGTCACCAGCCAGCTCGACTACGAATTGTCGGACGCCAACGCGCATGTCGGGCCCAGCGATTACGTTCCGTGGCTACAGGATCGCAAGTGGTGCTACATCCGCATGGAAGGCACCACGTTTGGCAACGTGCCGCTGAATTGCGAAGTGAAACTCGAGGTCTGGGACTCGCCCAATTCTGCCGGTGTCGTCATCGACGCCATTCGCTGCGCAAAACTGGCGCTGGACCGCGGCATCAGTGGCGCATTGACCGGCCCTTCGAGTTATTTCATGAAATCCCCGCCCAAACAATTCACCGATAACCAGGCGCGGGAACTGGTCGAGGCGTTTATCCGCAACCAAGAACCCCGGGAAACGCGGCCCCAGACCGCCGCCACAACTCATCATGATCGAAGCAATCAAACTGTGGAACGAACCAAACAACCTGTCCCATTGGGACTTTCAGATGGACCCGCAATGGCGGGAGTTCTCCGCGATGACCATCCTCGCGGCGACGGCGCTGCGCCGGATCTGCCCCAACCTGCCGCTGGTGCTGGGCGGGATCTCGCCGATTGATCCCAAATTCATTTCGCTGTTGAAAGATCAGGGCGTGCTTGAGCACCTCGATGCTGTGGGCGTGCATGGATTTCCCCTGGATTGGAACCATTGGCAAATCAATGACTGGCCCAAAAAACTCGATGAAATCCGCGCCGTAACCGACCTGCCGATTTGGGTCACCGAAGTCGGCGTGTCCACCTTTGGCGCGGATGAAGTGCAGGTCTTTGGATTACAGCGCACGGCCGAACTGCTGCTGGGCGAAGTTGAGCGCGTTTTCTGGTATAGCCTGCTCGATCTTCCGCCCGCATGGGAAGCCACCACGCGCCACAAGGAAAGCGAAGGCAGCGCGTATTACCGTCATTTTTACCTGGGCCTGATTCGCGCGGACGGAACGCCGAAACCTGCGCTCAAACATTTCAATCCCGACTTCGGCATCTGCCAGTGGTTTCATTTCGAGGATCATCGCCTGGATTTCGCCGTCGAATGGCTGAAAAAACTTGGCGTCAAAAAACTGCGCACCGGCATCAGTTGGGCTGATTGGTGCCGCCCGAACGCCATCCAATGGTTTGACCGCCAGATGGAGGCGCTGAAAGACTTCGACACCACCATCACTTTATGCTTTACGCCGCCCTCGCGCGGCAAAGCGCCCAATTGCACCAGCCCGCCGCTCGTGCCGGGTGAATTCGCGGAGTTCGCGAGTGCCGTCGTGCGGCGTTACATTCTGAATGAGGTGAATGGCTACCGGAAAGTAAGTTCACTCGCGGTTATACTGGCCGCAGGATGACGACTTTTTATCTCGTTCGGCACGCCAGCAACGATTTTTTCAGCCACACGATTGTTGGCCGGACTCCCGGAGTTCACTTGAACGAAACGGGAAAGCGCGAAGCGAATGAACTCGCCGGCGGTTTGGGGGGCGAAAAGATTCAAAAAATCCTGACCAGCCCGATGGAACGTTGTCGCGAAACCGCCGCGCCCCTCGCGGCCAGGCTCCAATTGCCTGCCGAAACTTCAGACGCCTTGCTCGAAGTGGATTTCGGCGATTGGACCGGAAAAACGTTCAAGGAATTAGACGCGAGTGAAGCCTGGCGTCAATGGAACGCGTTTCGCAGCGGCCACCGCGTCCCAAACGGCGAAACCATGCTGGAAGTGCAGCAACGGTTTGTGGGCTTGATGCTCGATTTGCACCGGGATTTTCGAGGCCAGCGCATTGCACTGTTCAGCCACGGAGACCCGCTCCGAGCGGCCATGGTTTATTTTTTTGGCGCCCCACTGGAGTCCATTGGAAAGATCGATATCAGTCCCGCCTCGGTCACAATCCTCCGACTCACCGATTGGAACGCTCAAATCAGATGCCTCAACCTGCACTTTGGCCAATCACCGCTTCCGCGCTAACGATTTTCAAGCAACGTCGCACGAAACAAAATCTGAATCCCAAAGGGATTCCGTCCCTCAGCCCAAGGTTGCGACGAAGGAGCTACCTTGGGTCTAACGTCGCAAAAACCCACAACCCCAACGGGGTTGCGCCAGGTCACCGGGTCCGTGCAAGGCGGCACTCAGGATTCGTGGAGAGGACGCCCACAAGTTGCTTCAGATAAAACGCGCGCGCCTTCGCAAAGCGCGCCTTTCCGTGTTCATCTGAAATCTGCGACTTGCCCAGCGAAAACAAACCCACACGAAATGCCGCGTAAGCAGCTCGATAGAACGCCAGCGCCTCCAGATCGACGCGCATCCCCTTCCCTTCGATTGCCTCCAGCAACGGAACCGCCCTTTCCAAATTCAAATCCCACTCAACCCACGCGCCGGCGATATCCCACAATACCGACTGTTCGCCAATCAACGTGTGATCCGCGGCATGCCCTTCTGCATCGACTTTGAAAATCGTTCCATCGGCGCGAATCCACTCCTGCGGCGCGAGGTGCCCATCGCCGTATGTTGCTTGAATATCAGCTTCCCAGCCAGCCTCCGCCAGGCCCATTGTTTTTTGCGCGAAGTTTTCCCCAAGCGCTTCTTTTGTGTTCCAACGCAGCATCTCGGCGATTCGCTCGACGGCGATTTTGTTTTGTGACGGCGCCAGAGCGGGTCCAGCCGCATCAAAAATATAATTTCCAATTCGCCTCACGAGCAAAGCGTCTTTCGAGTCATCCCGTGCCAAACACGCGCCCTCAACCCACTGCATCGCCACAAACCCTCTGAACGAACCGAGCGGCTTCGGACAATAACCACCAGTCGCAAGCCGCGAAAGGCGCACGAGAGCCGTCTCGCAGCCATCCGCTCCACCAACAGCGCTGTGAAGCCCGGCGAATTTCCAAAGTACGGAAGAACCATCGCGCCCTCTGCACAAAAATTTCAGCCGCTCAAACTGCGGAGGCGATGTCGGCCATTCAATTTCATTTTGCGGAACCAATTTTCGCCAAAGCCCACCACTGATATTTTGAATGCCTTCGAATTGGCGTTCACTGGCCTCTTCCGACTGCGCCAAAAGAGACTCTCCCAAAGACAAGCCGTTCCATTTCACACTTTCGATCGGCGTCACATATCGCGGAATCCGCCGCCAGATTTTCATCACATCCGCACCAGCCGAACCCGGATCATTGCTGTGCCCCGGCAGAAAGAAAACATTGCGGCAGCCGGCCAACATAAATGCTTCCGCTGCCGCCGCCATGGAAGAACCCGATATTCCCGGCCCTTCATCGACTATCAATACTGGGCTTTCCCGAGCTATTGGAATGGCGTTCAAGGTTAATTGTCGTTGAAAGGGATGCCCCGTCGGACGCACGGTAATCCGCGAAGCCTTCCATCCGATTTGACACAACGTTTCCTTGACGACCGCCGACAAGCTGGCGCCGATGCTCCGGATGCCAACAACCAGAGCTTCCGACTCGTTTGAATTCTGTCGCGCCCAATTCAAAGCGGTCACACAATACTGCTCAGGAAATAACGCATAAAAAGCGTAGCCTTCGGGCATCTTCACCATGACAAGTTCTTCACCCAACGTCGGCACGTTCCCGATCTCGCTCGTCATCCGCTCCAAAGCATCGATCACCATCCGTTTATCAACCAAATCTTCCCCCGAAATAAATTTGCGACAGAAAAAACGAGCGAGACAGTCCGTTAGATGAGATGACGCAGCCATCAATTGACTTTCGATCTCCGCCCCGGCCACGCGATCAGCCAAGGCTTGTTCCAATTGCCCCGCCAAAATCAAAAGTGAACGCAAGTCGTCGAGTGACGAAAAGCCCGCTTGCCGGATGCGAGAACGGCAATTCTCGAATAACACCTTCAGCCGCTCGGAAAATTTAGGGTCCCCATAAACCAGCATCGCCCAATTTCCAAACCCGCAGTTCCCTTTTCAAATGGCTGTTTCCCCCAGTTGAGTGGATGGCAAATCCCCGGAATGGTACGCGTGATTTTGACGCCATGTCGTTGCGCGAATTTTTATTTGGCCGGCCTCTTCGGAGCGACGAGGAACAAGAGGAGCAAATTGGTCCGCTGTCCGGAGTGCCCGTATTGGGATTGGACTCGCTTGCGTCCGCGTCTTATGGGCCGGAAGCCGCGCTGACAGTTCTGTTGCCATTGGGAGCTTTGTCGAACCATTACATCGAGCCAATCACCGCGGGCATTCTCGGCGTCCTCTTGGCGGTCTTTTTTTCGTACCGGCAAACCATTCCCGCCTATCCTCAAGGAGGCGGATCGTTCACCGTCGCAAAAGAAAACCTGGGGCGCTTTACCGGATTACTGGCCGGATGCGCATTGTGCATCGACTACATCCTGAATGTTGCCGTGGCCATTTCCGCCGCGGTCGGCGCGCTCGTGTCCGTGGTCCCCTCGTTTCTGCCCTTCACCCTTTGGATTTGTTTGGGAATTTTGTTCGGCCTGATGGCCATCAACCTGCGCGGCCTTCGTACCGCCGGCCTCGTTTTCATGCTGCCCACCTACCTTTTCGTATTGTGCCTGTCCGCCGCTGTGGTCATTGGCATCGCCAAAATTATCCTAAGCGGCGGCCATCCAGTCCCGATTGCGCCGCCGCCGAAAATTCCGGCAACCCTCCACACCGTGGGGCTGTGGCTGCTCTTGCGAAGTTTCGCCAGCGGCTGCACCGCGCTCACCGGAGTCGAGGCGGTGAGCAATGCCGTCCCGGTTTTTCGGCGTCCGAAAGTCGCGCTGGCAAAAAGAACGCTGGCCATCATCGTCGTTATTCTGGCCTTTCTGCTGATTGGAGTCGCGCTGGTCTCACGCAGTTACGGAATTACCGCGACACCGCCCGGAAAAGCCGGTTACCAAAGTGTCCTTTCAATCATCGTCGGCGCCGTTGCCGGTCGCGGGCCATTCTATTTCATCTCCATGGCGGCGATTCTGATGGTTCTCGCCCTGTCCGCCAACACCAGTTTCGCCGGTTTTCCACGCGTGTGCCGCGTCATGGCGCTCGATGAATTCCTGCCTCCCGAATTCGCGCATCGCGGACGGCGCCTGGTTTATTCCGCCGGCATCATTGTGCTGACCATCTTCGCCGGCACGCTGCTAATCGTTTTTCGCGGAATTACCGACCGGCTGATTCCTCTCTTCGCGGTGGGCGCATTCTCTGCCTTCACGCTCTCTCAACTCGGAATGGTCGGGCATTGGCGGCGCAGCCAGGAACCGCACGCGCGACGATCTCTAATCCTGAACGGAGCCGGTGCGGCTGTCACCGCGTCCGCGTTGATCATCATCATTATTGCGAAATTCACAGAAGGAGCATGGATCGTCCTCGTGATCATTCCGCCCCTGCTCTGGCTTTTCACGGGTATCCGTCGTTATCACGAGCGACTCCGCCGCGAAACCGGCAAAAACAATCCCCTCGCGATCCCCGAACTCCGTCCTCCCGTCGTCGCCATTCCCATCAAACGATTGGACCAGCCGTCACAGAAAGCCCTGCAATTGGGCCTCAGCCTCTCCGATGAAGTGCGAGTGGTGCAGATTCTCGCCGAGGAAATGGAAACAGAAAATCTCACGCCGCGATGGCACGACCTGATCGAAGAGCCGATCCAGCACATCGATCACCGGGTACCGAAATTAGTGGTGCTGCCATCCGCCTATCGGAATTTCTTTCGGCCATTTTTGGAGTATGTGCGCAAGCTGGGCGAGGAATTTCCCGGGCGGCAAATCGCCGTCATCATTCCTGAACTCGTCGAACGCCGTTGGTATCACTTCCTGCTGCATCGCCGCGCCACATTATTGAAAGGCTTGCTGCTGATGAAAGGCGGCCCCGAAATCGTCATCATCACCCAGCCCTGGTACCGCAAGGCGTGACCAAAGCACCCGTAGCGGCGCCTCGGAAGAGCGCCGCCATATTGCTCCGGCCTTGGATTGCCCAAGCGATAGTGTTTTGATATGAGTTCTTAACTTCCAAAATTCACATGTCATACATTCTTTCCCTCGACGCCGGCACCACCAGCGTGCGCGCCATCATTTTTGATCAGGAAGGCCGACCGCGCGCGGTTGCCCAAAAAGAAATTCGCCAGATTTATCCGAAGCCTGGCTGGGTGGAACAGGACCCGCAGGAAATCTGGTTCACCCAAATGGCCGTGGCCGTGGAAGCGCTCGGACGCGCCCGTATTCGTCCAAGCGACATCGCAGCCGTGGGAATCACGAACCAGCGCGAAACAACCGTCATTTGGGACCGAAAAACCGGTGAAGCAGTCTATAACGCAATCGTTTGGCAGGACCGGCGCACGGCCGAAGCCTGCGATCATCTCCGCGCAGCCTGCCACGACAAGGAAATCAACAAACGCACGGGCTTGCTGCTGGACGCCTATTTTTCCGCCACGAAGATCGCCTGGATTCTGGACAATGCGCCCGGCGTTCGCGCTCGGGCCGAAGCGGGGGAACTTCTCTTTGGCACCATCGATACCTGGCTGATCTGGAAAATGACCAGCGGCCATCATGTCCACGCCACCGACCCAAGCAACGCGTCGCGCACCTTGCTCTACAATATCCACACCGGAAATTGGGACGAGAAATTACTCAAACTGTTTCGCATTCCCGCCAGCCTTCTGCCGGAAGTGCGCACCTCAAGCGAAGTTTATGGCGAAGTCAGCACCTCGCTCGGATTGCAAAAAGTGTTGATCGCGGGAATTGCCGGCGATCAGCAATCGGCTTTGTTCGGCCAGATGTGCGTGCGTGCGGGTCAGGCAAAAAACACGTATGGCACCGGCTGTTTCCTGTTGCAAAATCTCGGCGCGAAACCGATCACCTCCCGCAACCGTTTGCTCACCAGCGCCGCCTGTCAAATCGGCAAACAGCGCGGATTTGTCCTGGAAGGCAGCGTGTTCGTTGGCGGAGCGGTCGTGCAATGGCTGCGGGACGGTTTGCGTTTAGTTCGCTCCGCCGACGAAGTCAATTTGCTCGCGAACTCAACGCCGGACAACGGCGGCGTTTACCTCGTTCCTGCCTTTACCGGCCTTGGCGCGCCTCACTGGGATCCTTATGCGCGCGGCGCCATCATCGGTATCACGCGCGACACCTCCGCCGCACACATCGCGCGTGCGGCACTGGAAGGCGTGGCTTATCAAGTCACCGACCTGATCGATGCGATGCACGCCGACACCGGCAAGCGATTGAAGGAGCTGCGCGTGGACGGAGGCGCGAGTCACAGCGCCTTCATGATGCAATTCCAAGCCGACCTGTTGCAGATCCCCGTCGTGCGGCCAGCCGTGACCGAGACCACAGCGTTGGGCGCGGCTTATCTCGCCGGTCTGGCTGTTGGTTATTGGAAGAACGTCGAAGTGCTGAGCAGACAATGGAAAATCGAGAAAACGTTCGAGCCCCGCATGTCACGCGCGCAAGCGGATGGATTGCGTTCCCGTTGGAACGCCGCCCTGAACCGCGCCAGGGATTGGGAACCACACTCGCAGCACACGGCCAAGCCCAGGCGTGCAGCAAAACGACCACGAATGCAGACTAAATAATTCGTGTTCATTTGTGTCCATTCGTGGTTTTCCACGTTTGTAGGAGCCTCTAGCATAAAAACCATCTCATGAATCGAGACGACATGTTGAAACAAGCGCGGCAACGCGCTCAACCCTGGGATATTATTGTCATTGGCGGCGGCGCAACCGGCGCTGGAGTGGCCGTGGACGCGGCCACGCGCGGCTATTCGACGCTCCTGCTCGAACAACATGATTTCGGCAAAGGCACTTCCAGCCGCAGCACCAAACTCGTGCATGGCGGCGTGCGCTATCTCGAACAAGGCAACGTCTCGCTGGTCATGGAGGCCTTGAAGGAGCGCGGACTGCTCCGCCAAAATGCTCCGCACCTCGTCAGTGAATTGCCCTGCGTCGTCCCCAGCTACGCCTGGTGGGAAGGACCGTTCTACGGCATCGGCCTGAAAATTTATGAACTGCTGGCCGGCAAATACGGCTTTGGAAAATCGCAGCGGATTTCCAAAGAGGAAGCCCTTCGCCGCCTGCCCAATGTGAATCCGGAAGGACTCACCGGCGGCGTGGTGTATTACGATGGCCAATTTGATGACGCCCGGCTGCTCATCAATCTGATCGCCACCGCCGCCGAACACGGCGCAGCATTGCTCAATTACGCGAAAGTGACCGCGCTCCAGAAAGGCGCCGATGGCATCGTCACCGGTATAACGTGGAAAAATGTCGAGACCGACGAAACCTTCAATACCAGGGCGAAAGTGGTCGTCAACGCCACCGGCGCATTCACGGACTCTGTGCGCCGCCTCGCGGAACCGAACGCAAATCAAATGATCGCGCCAAGCCAGGGTGCGCATTTGGTTTTGGACCGTTCCTTTCTGCCCGGAACGAACGCCATTCTCGTGCCGCATACAAAAGATGGCCGCGTCATGTTTGCCATTCCCTGGCACGGCCACACGTTGGTTGGCACGACCGACACGCCGATCAAGGAGCCGTCCCTGGAACCCGTCGCGCTGGACCAGGAAATTGAATTCATGCTGGAAACGGCGAAGCTTTATCTTGAAAAGAAACCGTCGCGATCCGATATCTTGAGCGTCTTTGCCGGAATTCGTCCATTGGTGAAATCCGGCAATGGCGCCAATACCGCGGCGCTCTCGCGCGACCATACACTTCACATCGATAAATCCGGCCTCTTGACCATCACCGGCGGCAAATGGACGACCTATCGCCACATGGCCCAGGATTGCGTGGATCAAGCCGCGACTCTGGCCGGCCTTCCAGATCAACCCTGTGTGACCGCGACCCGGAAGATCCATGGCCATTATCCTGATTCGACCGGCTTTGGTTCTCTCTCCGTTTACGGCTCGGACGCTCCGGCGATTCGCAAACTTATTGCCGAAGACGTGACGTTGGGCCTCCCGCTGGATTCACAGTTGCCCTATGTGGAAGCTGAAGTGATCTGGGCGGCGCGCGAGGAAATGGCCCGTACCGTGGAAGACGTTCTCGCGCGGCGGACCCGGGCACTCTTCCTCAATGCCAAAGCCGCGCTGCGCATGGCCCCGCGCGCCGCCAACATCTTGGCCCGCGAATTGGGTCGAGATGAAACCTGGCAGGCCGAACAGGTGGTTGCCTTCGCTAAAATAGCGAGCGGTTACCAACCTCGAGTTTGATCGACCTTGCGCGCTCCTTTCCACGAACGTTGAAATTTAAACCGAGCGCATCAATCGTTTGAGTGCCACCCGGCACTCTTCGATGCCCAGCAGGTAAGTCGCAGCAAAATAGACCACGCCGTAGATGCTCAGGATCGCCAGAGCGCTGAGAACGGGCCCATGCCGGCCGATGACGAGCTTGCCTCCCCAGGCTGCGCCTGCGGCGAGTGCCGCTGAAATCCAAAGCTTCGCCGCCATGGAAGCCCGAAGACCCGTCCGGCCAATTCGCTGGTTCAGCGTCCGGCGCAAGAGCGTAAACTCCACCCATCCCGCGAGGCCCGCCGAGGCCGTCAGCCCCGCCATTCCCCAGCGCGCGTCAATTCCCGTCCATCGCGGCACCAGTATCGCGCACAGATAACCCAGCGTTGTCGTCAACGAAACCCGCACTACCGCGTAACGCAGTGGTGTGCGCGTATCGCGCAGCGCGTAGTAGGTGGAGGAATACAGCCGCCCCAGCGTGGACGCCAGCAGCCCCACTGACGACCCAGCCAGGATCGCCCAACCGTAAAGCGAATCGTCATGGGTGAATTTTCCTGTTTGAAACAACGCCGCCGTAATTACGTCGCCCATCGCCAGAAACGCCATCGCCGAAGGCACCACAAAGAACGCGATGCGCCGCAAGCCCGCATCCAACCGCGCCCGCAATTGCGCCGCGACTCCCTCCGCATCGCCGAGCGCGCTGGACATCGCCGGCAGTTCCGCCGCCGATATCGCCATGCCAAACAGGCTTACCGGAAGAGTGGCGATGGATTGCGAATAGGCCAGCGCACTCACAGCGCCTTCGCCGACGAGACTGGCAATCACCTGATCCACATAGGCGCTGATCTGCACCACCCCGCGGCTGAAAAAAACCGGTATGAAATTGCGCAGCACTTCGCGCACGTGCCCCGCCTGCGTATCCAGGCGCAACCGCAGCTTGCGCGTGAGCCGCAGCACCACGGGCAATTGCACTCCGAACTGCAACCCGCTGCCGATCACGGAACCCCACGCCAAGTCCACAGCCAAAGCATTGAGTTGCGTGCCGCCAAAAATCACCAGCGTCGCAATCATTGCCGCGTTCCAGATCACGGGAGCCGTGTAGGAAAGGAAAAACTTCCGATGACTGTTCAGTATTCCGAGGCACCACGCCGAAAAAACCAGCAGGCCGGCGCCCGGAAAGAAGATGCGCACCAACTGGATGGTCAGCTCGCGTTTCTCTCCATGGAATCCCGGCGCGATCACCCAGATCAGATAGGGCGCGGCCAGCACACCGGCCAGCACGAGCAGCGATGCCGTCAGCCCCAGCACCGCGCCCACCGCACCGGCCACGCGTCCCGCTTCTTCTTCGTCCTCTTTGGCCAGCAAGTGCGCGTACACGGGAATGAACGACGCGGACAGCACCCCTTCACCAAAGAGGTTTTGCAGGACATTGGGCACGCGAAACGCCGCGAGAAACGCGTCGGCGGCGTCCGAACGACCGAAGTAATGCGCGAAAACCCGCTGCCGGACGAGGCCGATAAAACGGCTTATCAGAATCCCCGCCGCCACGAGAAACGCGTGCCGTCCCGTTCGCTCACGCCGCGACGCCGCGGAGAGCGTCTTCGTCTCTTCCGCACTCGGTTGGCTCGCGTTCATCAGGCCGTTATACTGCCGATTCGGGTTTGCGCTGTCAGCCGAAAACCCAATTCCAGGCGCGATTTTCGTCCTATTTGAGCCTTCCTGGACTTTGGATCCGACGTTGCGATAAGGCCGAACCAAATTTGAAAACCCAAATCACTTTTGCTTCCCAGCCATTTCCTCTTGCGCACCATCACCAGCAAATGAGATATGATCGAACTTCATCGTTGTTGCAGCTTTCGGAAGCCCTGAACAAACTGCCAGGCCCGCGAGAAGCTGTTGCTTCAAAGCGACGGAGGCCCTGCCAATGAGTTTCCAATCTTTTCCATCCAAAGAAATTGAACCGATAAAAGTGCTGCCTGAGCGCCGCAATTTCAACCACACGAAACCAGTCAAGCGGCCAAAGGTCACCGCCGGCTGCAAAAGCCCCTCGCCGCCGGCGCAAATCGCCGGCTCCGCCGCCGCCGTTTTGCGCGCTGACAACTCGACACGCCAATCCGGCGCTTCCCTGTCCTGAGCCGATCTCGGCGAGATGAGAAGAGAAACATTGGGCGCGCCGGCCTCCATTGATTCCCGCATCATCAATCCAAATTGCGAAAACTGCGAACTGGTTTGCGGAACAAACCGCGCAACAATCGTGTCGCCGCCATCGATGGGACGGCAAACGAACTGAAATTCGTCGCTTGTTCCTCCGATGTTTTTGCCCGCGCCTTGCACCTTGAACACTTGGCCGTCAAAGGCAGCGTCGCCGGCAATAGGAACATGGCCCACGTCCTCGTGCGTCCACGGTTTGGGGAGTCCGGCACAAACCGAAACCGGAAGTGATTGCGGGCTTTCGCCTGTGGAATTGGCGGCGGTGATAACATAGGAATAGATCTCACCGGAGATAACATTGCTGTCCGTGCAAGCGTTGGTTGAAACATTCCGGTCGATGACTTTGCGTTCGCCGCTTTTTGTCGTCCGCGTGATCGTATAACGGCCCGCGCCAAGGGAATCAATCCAGGTAAGTTGAACCTGCCGTGTCGAGCCTGTGGCGAGGATTCCAGCGGGCGCGGCGGGAATATTTTGAACGGGCGCCGCACCTGGCATTTTTGTCGCGGCGAATAACAGAGTTCCGAAACCGACGTGGTCGGCGCCATTTGGCGCATCGAAGACACCCGGGCCTTCCGGACGGATTCTTTCAATAACCTGTTTGGTAAATGGCGCGGGAACCTCCATTCGATTGGCGTACGCATTATAGATTTCCTCGTATATCGAACGAAAACGACGACGGCCATTCGCGGAAATTCGCGAGTGATGATATTTCCCTGTCCGGTCCCAGCTTTCCGCAAACGGCACGTCCTCACCCAAATTATACTTCGCGGCGTATTCGAACCCTCTCAAGAGGAGGTTGCCGTCGTAGCCGTAAAGATTGAGTCCTTGATGCCATGCGATTTCGCAGCAATCCCCCAAATGCGCCAGGCCAAGCTGCGTATGTTGTTGATCGCGTCCGCTCTCCTGGCACTGGCCGGCATCGTTGATGATGTAATGAGTTAACCGCCCGTCGCCGGCGCCATCGACATAATAGTCCAATGCGCGCTCGAACATCGCCCGGTCATTGGAAAAAACACCAATTGCCATCATTGTTTTCATCGCGGCAGTATCCCAATTACCGTTGGCAAAGGGCGCAAAGTCTTTGATGACCGGATAAACGACTTCGCGAAAGTTGTCTTCAGCCCGCCGAATCTCGGTCTGCGGCCAACTCCCATCCGTGTAACGAAGAAGTTCCGCCGCATTGACCATTTTAAAAGGCCCCAGCCCGGCCATCAACACAGCATCCCGCCCCGTGATCGATTTCAATGTCGCCGACCACGCGTCAATAATTGCTTCAGCTTTTTTTGCGTAGGCGATGTCACCGGTAATGCACCACTGAATCGAGCATTGATAGGCTGCATTCGCGTCGGAATCGTAAGCGATCTGGCCAACCGTCGGATTTCTGCCAACCATCGCCATCGGGCCGCGCATTTGATAACTCAACTGCGATTGAGGATTCGCGCGAAAAATCTGGTAACCCGAATATATTGGTTCCTCCTTCCTTTCCACCGCTATTTTGATGCGTTCCAAATCTTCGCGACTCTGGAGTAAACCCGGATGAGCAAACACGAAATTCCCAAACGCCGCTGGGACAGGAACCACAACAACAGCCCAGGTGAGAAAAGCTAAAAATAATATGCTGCCTCGCAAAAATGTTTTCACAAATCAGGTATTTGTTTGGCAAAATGAGGCATCTTGCCCGCGGTGGCAGGGCGCGTCGCTCCGCGCGCGCCGCAACACCGGCCCGGCAACGGCGCACATCCCGCCAAAGCAGGACGCCCCGCCGCCAAACGCATTTTGTTAATCCCGGCAGGACGAGCAGTTGTAATCACAAAATAAAGTTTGTAACCGCAGTTTGCCGCAAATCTCCAAAATAAAGAAGCCAATTTGGCCTTTTGAAAAATAAAGTTTGTTACCATCAGGACGATTTCCTAGTGGCTTGTAAAATAAAGTTTGTAACCACTGGCCAACGCGCGAGAAATCCAAGTTATCTTGTGACCCTGATTCTGAAGAATCCGGCATTGTTTGTCTGGGAGTGATTGGTGAAAGCGCTTGGATTGGCAGTCGGCGGCAAGTTCGTGAAAATGTCCACCCAGGGGTTCGTGACGTTGAGCCCGATCTGCTGCTGTAAATATTGCGTGGAAAGGATTCCGCCCTGCCACATGATCGCGATGCCGCCAGTGACTGATTGGATGCTCTTCATCCGCAGGTTCGAGTTGGGATCGGTTGGATCAGTGTCGGCAATGTATTCGGCATAATTGCTCATCCCGTCGCCGTCAGGGTCCGCGTTGAGATCGACATTCGTGGTGCCAAAATATTGGAGCAACCACCACGCGGGAATGCCGTTGGTTCCTTGGGACATGTTCACCAGGAAAGGCGTTGGTGCCGACCAGTCACCTGCGAGCATGAAGTCCTGCGCTCGGGCGCGGAGCAGAACGTTGGTCACGCCGCCGCTCAGATCCGCGGCCGCGTTCCACGCGAGCACATGGTTGCTGCCGGAAGGCACTGCGCTGACACGAGTCGTCGGACTGTAAGGCTGGCCGTCCAGACTGACGATTGTCGCGCTTTGCCAGTTTGTCTCGCCAGCAGGCTGATACTGAAGGAACGGTGTTGAGGCGGCGCCTTCAGGATGCCAGAGTCTGACCGTAACCACAGCCGTGGCACCGAGCGGGTTCGCAGATGGGATTACCGCAGCCGACGGAGCCGTCTCCAAAACATTGATCTGCGGCGATTGAAGAACGGTTTGTGGTGGCCAGAACACGGCCGTGCAAGTGTTCGGATTTGCCGGGTCAACTTCCAACCCCACAAGTCCTTGGCCGGAGGCCGGCATCTTAACGCCCGACAAAGCTTGCCAAGCCTTGCCGAGATTATCGGCGCTGAAGATCTGACGCGATAGCGGAGTAACGGCATCCGCAGCCGACCAGAAATAAATTCCGCCGTTGGGTTCAGCCGTAAATGCTGTGTCGATTCCCGTCCCCAAAAAATCCACCGCAACCACAGCGAAGCTCTGTGACAATGGACTTGTGCCCATGGGAACATTCGTGAGGGTGAGCATCGTCGCGACATTGTTCGAGATCTGGTATTCGGCGAATACGAGGCTGTCGGTGGAGTCAACTGTTGTGGAAGCGTTGCTGTCGTTAACTGAGCAATACAGCAGGCTCTGATTTGTTCCCGGTCGCAGCGGTCCCAAAGCCAACTGCTCTCCACGCCACGTGATCGGCAAGATTGCTGCGGGTTCGCCAATCACCCACAGATTCGTTGAGAACACTTCGATTCCATTGGTGTCGAGTAAACGCAGCGGCGAGTCGTTAACCGGCGATGTCGAAAGCAGGCCATGACTGGGAAGGCCGCGGTGAGAGGCATTGCTGCTCAATAACGAACTGTTCCAATTTGTGTTCGAGAACGTCAGGCTCCAGAGTCCTCCCGATATCCCGTTGGTACCGAGATCCACCAAGAGGTCGCCTTGAGAGCGGATGCCTCCGACAAAGGCAGCTTCGTTGGAGGAAACGGTCACCACGTTCGACTGCCAGATTCCACCGTTGCTCGTAAATTCCATGACCTGCCCACCATTGGTTCCACGCAGACCAACATAAATGCCGGCCGTAGGACGATTTGTCGGTTGTCCGACCGCAATGGAGGTGATTCCGAAAGGCCCTACACTGACCTGCTGCGTCGACCAATTGGTCGCCGTCTGTGTCAGCACTAGCAAAAGGTTATTGTTCGTCCCGGGATTACCGTCCGCACCGATGACGATCTCATCGCCCGGCAAGCCATCCGAATTGCCAGTCCTCACCACAAAGTTGCTCGGTGTAAACGGCAATGAAATCGAGCCAATGTTAACTCCGGGATTGCCGACGAGATTCGGAATGCTGTTCGTATCGTTGGGATTTGTGCCTGCCAACCATTCCTGGTAATTCGACCAACCGTCGCCATCCGCATCCCCGAAGGGGCCATCAGCCGCCGTGTTGTTCGTAAGATTGTTGACAAAGCTCCACAGCGCCGGCAGTCCATTGGTTTCGCTGGCGCGGGATAGGACTGCCTGGTGTGTCAGATTGCCATTGCCATCGTAAACGTAACCGATGGAGATGCCACGCGATGACTCCATACCCAGCAAGCGGTCCTCATGGTCGTAATAAAACCGGTTGGTGTGCTGGCCGTTGTTGAGGATTTCGTAGCTCGACACCCCCGGTGCCGCGGCAAATGGCCTCAGCGGATCCAGCTGGTTCGTGTGCGACAGGTTGTATTGGTAAATCTGCATGTAGGTGATCCCGTCAAAACCTGCTTCATTGTTGGCGTTGGCCAGGAGAGGGTTCAGTCCATATTGGATTTTCCAGCCATCAGGGATGCCGTCGCCGGACGTATTGGCCAACATCGGATTGGTGTGATAAACGAAGACTTCATCGTAGTCGTTCAATCCGTCGCCATCGGTATCCGTGGTCAGAGGATTGAGGCCATAAAGGAATTTCTCAAAATACGTCAGCCTGTCACCAGTCGGATAATTTGTGGCCAAAGTCGGATCGGCGAGACTGAACCCATATTGCAGCTTCCACCAGTTGGGAATGCCGTCTCCGAGCGGTATGGCTGTGTCCAGCACTTTTAGAAAAGCATTCGAGCTAGTGAGAGTCATAACAACATTGGAAATGGTTACCGAATAATTTCCGGTGTTGGTCAGCGCAATATTGGTAAGGGCCAGCGACTGATTGGTGGCGCCCAAGATCGGCAGGCCGTTAAAGTTCCATTGAAACGTCAATGCGGGCAAGCCGCGCGCCCCGACTTTGAATATTATGTTGGCTCCCAAAAAATTGGTCTGTGTTGCCGGCTGATTGCTGATCACTATTACGTTGTCGCTATTCGTATCCTGAACCATATAGGCCGTCGGAGTCGTCACACCTGTGAATCCTTCTGCGTAATATATCGCTATCCGACCATCGCCTCCCGGAGCAGTGCCCCCTCCTCCATTTGCTGTGATCTGATTGGTCGCTAAAACTGCAGATGCAACCATCAACTTGATGGAGCCGCCACTTCCGCCACCGTCACCATTTGAACTTCCGTCAGCATGCATGCTCCCGCCAAGTTCAATATTCCCTGCTGCAATTGAGATTGCACCTCCACCGTTTCCGCCATTGATTGACTGAGAGCCTCCGCCGCCGCTGCCAAGATAAAGAGTATCGATAGCTGGGTTTCCATAAGTTCCTCCTCCAATCGCGCCGCAATTGCAGAAATTGTTGATTGAAGACGCTCCGCCTCCTCCATAACCGCCGCCTGCTCCTGTGCCGGTATAATTCGGGTGCCCGTTTGAAACCGAGAAAATCCCAACACCACCTCCTCCACCAGAATTTGCAGCAACACTCCCGGTCGGCGTCCCGGCAAAAGACTCTCCTTGCATTCCAATGGCGAATTGTCCTCCAAACTGTTGGCTGCCACCTCGGTAACCGAAGCCAACCACGGATATTTGCGAATTTGCGGCGATATTCAGATTTGCTTCCACTTTGAAAGCAATAATTCCGCCAACGGTTCCATTCCAAGGGTCAACAGAGAGTGTCGCATTGGTGATCGTCAGATTCTGAAAATTGGGAATCGCATTTGAATTGCTTGGGTCATACTGGAGTGGATCATTTGCGAGCCGCACTGCCTGATAAAGCTGTGCGATCGTCGCATTTGTTCCCAGAACGATTGAACCATGTCTTCCGTTGCCGTAATCCCAAGCAAAGCAACGGTTGGCCAAAATCAACAAACCGACAAAAGCTGAAGCGATCAATCGAGTTCGATTCATATGCCATTTAAATTTAGCGGTGGCTGGGGATAGCGAGAACCTGACCAGGGTGGATCAAGTTTAAGTTTTGGATGCCGTTTGCGGCACCGATTGCAGTGGCGGTCGTGCCATTTGCATAGGCAATGTTGCCGAGAGTATCCCCTGATTTCACGGTGTAAGTCATCGATTTGGTGCCGCCACCACCTCCAGTTGTTGTTCCACCGCCACCTGTTGCGCCGGCGGGTTTTGTTGCCGAGCCCGCCGTGACTGCAGAAGCTACCGGCATAGCGACTGAGACTGTTTGGCTAGTTCTGGCTTGATTTGCCGAACTGTTATAAAACGGATTGCCTATGAAAGGAACCAAAGAGGGCGCAACCAAGTGTTGAATAAAACGCCCCGGGATCCTCATTGAGGCTCCTAGTATACGTGTATCCACCTCCTGCGCTCGCCGTTAGTTTCTCCTCCAAGCCACCTGAAGCGCTAACACACGCTCCCGCACCATCACTGGTACGAAAACTTGTCACAGATGCTCCAGCCACTGCTTTCGCTGATAACGAACTATAAATATAACCACCGCTTGATCCGCTCACTTGCGTCGACCCCGTATCAAAACAAGCTTCGGCGTGAGCGGACACCCCAGCTCCCTCACCTGCCGATACGCCGCCTTGGATCGTATTATAAGTACCGAACGCTTCTCCCATGTTGCCAGCAAACAAGGAATTTAGATTCACAACAATCCCGTGCGATCCACTTCCTTCCAAACCGACAACCGCTCCAATATTACCATCGATTCCAGCTCCAAAATATAACGAAAACAATCCAGTTGGATCAAAATTGTTAAGGGGATTTCCAGATGCATAATCATACATCGATGGCTTCCAACCCGGACCAATTTTCTTCATCGAATCCGTCGAGAGAAACGCATCGGCATCAGCCGCGTAGTAACGGGCGCGCATGAAATACAGTCCCGGCAATTCCTCCATGACCCCTTGGGAACCGACAAACAAATACGGGTTTGAATCTTGATTTGCAGAATTTGTAGAACACAGGCTTAGCCCGTAAGGAGTGTACGCATATTTCGCCACAAGATTTGTCTGACCGTCGGTCAAGGCGAGGACGTTCCCAATTGCGTCAGCGTGATAACACGTGAGGCCGTTTGTCGCGTCAACCCGATAACAAAGGTCGGCTCCATGTACATACCACGCGGTAATATTTCCATTCGCGTCAAGGTCGCACAGCACGCGTTCCATTCCGCCTGCCAGCGAGAGCACGTATCCACTCATCACTCCGTCAATTGATTTTGAAAACCGCCTTCCCAACGCGTCATAGCGGTTGATAATGTGTTTGGAACTAATCCCTGCGTCCCAATCAATTGAGGTCGTCCGGTTGTCTTCATCATATGTCAACGCCCAGGTTTCGCCATGGCCATTGGCGTTAGTCATGTTTCCGCTTGAATCGTAACGGTAAGTGATTGACGAAACCTGGTTGCTCGTAGCCGAATTATTTTGAATCATCCGATTCTGCAACCGGCCAGAAGGGCTGAAATTGGCGGTTTCATCATTGAGCGACGGAAGCGGCCAACTGAAAGTTCCGCTCTCCCCTTCGCCTGTTTTGTTCCCATTCCGGTCATATGCATAACTCAATGCCATTTGGATTGGGCTGTTGGTCGATGATGGAGGATTTGGCGTGAAGAAAGCCATTGAGGTTACCCGACCGGATGTATCGAATTTATTGGTTTGTAACACACCATTCGGATAGCTGCGAGTCACCAAGCGATCCGCCAAATCGTAGGTGTAGTTCATCTGGCGGCCGGCCCAGTCCACCTGGTTTGTAAGCCGTCCCAAAGGATCGTAAGAATTCGTAAGAGTTTTGCCTCCAGGGTAAGTAATGAAAGTCACGCGCCCCAAGGGGTCATAACCGTAAAGAACAGTTTTTGAATTCGCATCATCTTGCTGTTTGACACGATCCAATGCGTCGTAAATGAACTGCAATGACGTGGTCACGCCGGAAACACGTCGCCCGACCGTTTTCATATTGTCGTTATCGTCGTATGTAAATGAATCACGACGCCCAGTACTGAAATCCACAAACAGGTTGCGCCCGCCTGCGTCATAGGTTGCTGTTCTGACAGTCTGGTTTGGGTCGGTCTGAGTCTTGAGTCGGAGAAGTTCGTCGTACTGATAATGCCATTCAAATCCGTCCTGATTATGTTCCAAAATTCTCTCATTTCGATTGCTGTAAATCATGACGTAGTGACCCTGAAGCGAATCAGTAATATTAGTAATGTTTCCGACTCCATCGTAGTCGTAATGCCATGGGAAATTTTGAGGATCAACCCATTTGGTAAGGCGTCCGCGGCCATCGTAAATGTGGACGGACGGAAATGCGTTAGGCGTGATTATTTGCTGTACACGGTCCGCGATGTCGTAGATCGTGCGCTTAACATTGCCAAGCGGGTCGCTCTCCGTCTGAATGCGATTGAGGCGATCGTACGTTTTCGACCAGCGCTGACCAAGCTTGTCGAAAAAATAGAGGAGGTTTCCATTCGCATCATATCGATTTGTTACAAAGTTGCCAAGCGGATCGCTCATACGAACTAATCGATTGGCAGCATCGTAAAAATTTGTAACGGAGTGAACGAGCGGGTCCGTCACGTGGTCCAGCTTGCCCCTTGAAGTGTAATAGTAAAACCAAACATTTGTTCCTGTCCGGTCCACCATATTTGTTCGCTGATTGGCGGCATCGTACCCATAACTCGTCAACTGCCCTTTGCCATCAGTGGCGGACAGGAGATTTCCATCGCCGTCGAATGTTTTGTAAAATGTACGCGCTAACGGGTCTTCAACCTGAGTCGCATTGCCATTTAAGTCATAGGCATACGTTGTCGGATTTCCAAGCGCATCGACCAAGTGCATTTTCCAACCCACATCATTAAGCGTATACGATGTCGTATTCGTCGCTGGATCAGTGCGTGCTTTCAGGAAACCGTTTCCGTCATAACCGAATTGCGTGATATTGCTGTTGGCATCTTTGGACGTGAAAACGAGCCCATTGGTGAGATACGTGTAGCTGACCAACGTGCCAATGCCATCCGACTGATTGGTCAGATTTCCAGCAGAATCATACGCATAAAAATTTGTCCAAGTTGTCCAACCGTTGGTATCCGGCGGTTGCGGGGTAATTTGCTGGACGGGTTTGTTAAAAACATTATTGAACACCCAACGCGTGACCTCACCAAGAGCGTTGGTCTTCGCGATCACGTTCGCGTTGGTGTCGTAGCCGAAATATGTAGTCCATCCTAACGGCTCGGTCATACTGGTTCGATTGCCATTCGTGTCATATGTGTAGGTCGTCGTGTTGAATAGCGGATCTTGTTGAGTGAGCAAATGCCCCTTGGTGTCATAGGTTTCGACCCATTGATTTAGGGCAGGATCGGTGTGCCGGATTTGCCATGTGCTGGGAACACCGTACTCGGTACGCGTTGCCCGGCTTAGCCCGTCCACCTCGTTGGTCGCCCGCCCATATTGATCATATTGTACAAAGACATTCGTATTGCCTCGTGGGTCGACTATTTGAGACAGCAAACCGTTCGTTCCGTAATGGAACTGCCACGTCGCATTCACCGCACCGTAGAGTCCCGATGTATTTGTCAATGTTTTGGAAGCCAATCTGTTGGAAGAATCATAGCCAAAATTTATCTGCCACGCTCCGAAAGTAATGTTAGTTAATAAAAATTGACTGCTTTGGTTGTAAAACAATTGGTAATTCTGCCCAACTGTATCAACGACATTTGTCACTACGTAAGAATTCGGGTCCCACTGAAGAGAAACGGTGTTTCCATTGAGATCTTGGATCTGCTCCAATCGACCCGCCATGGGATCTGTAGTGTCTGTCGGATCCCGGAAGAGATATTTGAGCCGTGTTGGGGTTGTCCACTGTATCTCTGCGGTCGGCTGCAATTGCTGCATTTCACCATGATACTCATGGTGTTTTGTGGTTAATGGGGCAAATGTGTTCGTCCGAGTCCAAGCGTCAATCGAGCCGTCCCAATTGACCAGATCGATTTCGTTTGCGGTGGCCCCTAACGCTACTCGAACATCGAAAGTATTCCTCCATTTAGGGCTCAAAACGCGCACGTCGTACGGGTCCTGTTGCCCCAGATTTTGCCCCAAAGTAGGAAGGGCACTGCTATAACCGAATTCGAAATCAAAAGCGATTCCAGGTACCGGGCGCGAAAATGCAGTCTGATTCCATGAGAATGCTCCCGAAAGAGGAGTCGCCGCGTTCTCGCCATGATTGAGGTTTGCATCAAAAAGAGATTGCTCTCCTGCCTCATCAACCGGGTTGAATGTAATTTTACCAGACCCGACCGGACCGGCCGGGTCGGTTCCACTTGGAGGCGTTGGGGCAAAATTGTGGTAAAAGTCAGACTGATTAGTTGAGGCTCCCAACTTGTAATACCCTTTTATGTTCGGAAAATTGCGCTGGTCCTTGAACATTCCGCTCTGAATAACGCTGAGCGTTAGTGAAGTCTGATAGATCGCAACCTCAACGATATCGCCATAAAACTGCTTTGAACTTCCATTTATTCCACCAATCGAAACGCCGCTTCCAGTTGCTGTGCCGATTGACGCACTGCCCGCAGGAAGCGCACGTCCATCTACATATGTGTTAAACGTACTACCTGACCGGGAAACAGCAACATGGTACCAGCGGTTAAGAAATGGACCTTGAATAAGTGTCTGGGAATACGTTCCAGAGTCACCATGGGTAACGAATTCCACGATGTTGCTCGCGTAATTGTAGCGGATTAGGTAGCTGAACTTTTGTGACTCATCTCCATCTAAACGATCCATAAGAATCGTCATATTATCATTAATCTGCAGCGAACTTGGAACGGCGATGCGGAACCAACACGAAGCCGTAAATGCTGAACCTGTAGACGTCAATCCGTTGTTCGAGTCACTTATTTGGATGCTTGCATTGTTTGTGAACGTCGCACCAGAGCACCGCAATGCAAAAGCCATTCCCAAGAATATCCAAAGCAAGCAGGCGACAGGCCGACAGATGAGTGAGTTTGCTCTTTTGAAGAACTTTTCCATATTCAGTTGCTTTCAGCCATTTGCTTCACGTTGTTGCAACGCAACACAAGGTAATGATCGCCGTCACGGTATACGACGACTTCCGCTCGAACCCCGTTCTTTTCCATGCGAAAAGCGAAACAATTGGTCGCGTTTACGCTTGCCTGATCGGCCCAGCGCGATGCCTCTTCCGGAAAGATCCTGTTCAACTCTCCAAATGCTGCGCCGTGTCGCAAGGCAGAAATTCCCCGCCCGGAAACCTCGTCTCGCAGCACTTTTGTAAGGAATTCAATTCTTTCAGCCTGGGTGCGCCCATTGACCACCGACGGAAGTACAACTTGGTTCAACAAAGACGAAGAGTTGCTTTCGAGCGAAACATAAAGATTCTCAAGTGACGCGAGAGAGTCACGACGCGGCTCATCGCGTTTCCATTTAAACCAGAAAACACATGCGACGAGCGCGACCAAGAAGATGACTCCGATACAATGTCGTGGTTTCACGTCAGCGCCAACAGCTTTCTATCTCCGGGGGTTCAGATAATTACAAACTGTTTGAGTCCATCAGGCAAGACAGAATTTGGCCATATAAAGAACCGGCAAAACTCGTAAACGCTATTGTGCACAAAACAATTGCTCCGAGAGTTATCATTGTTTTTTCTTTTGTTCGTCTGCGACTGCCTGAGTCAGCTTATTTTTGAAGGCGCGGACATAGTGCACCAATTCATCTTCCTGAGAGGGAAAGGAAAATTCTCTAATGAAACCTTCGCCATGTCGGACGAAATCTCCGAGGCAACCCATTCGCTCAAGTATCATTTGAGCGCGGCGTTTCGCACATTCCCGGTCTTCCCTGTCCCAGAACTGACATACGTACGCCTCGGGTTTTACGACGATATCCAATCCAAGATGCGCTCCTTTCCAAAGAAGCCCCGTAAAATATGCATCATCATTATTCCAGTTGCTGATTTTACGAAAGGGGCCGAGGTCGCTTTTGAACTCGTCAATCAGTCGTTCAACGCGAAACAAAATGAGATCGTCAAGCATCGCCTTCAAAGAAAGAGCTGTCTTGAGGTTTTCTCCCGTCATTACGATCTGGTAGAACTTTTCCATAATCGGTTTATTCATCACATTTCCTCCTAATTTCTTTATCAAATCTCCGTACTGCCGAAGAACGTGCTCTGAATCCGAATTGGCTGCCGCACGTTTGCATTTCGCAATCCAACCGTTGAACAGATCATTCTTTGATTCGTCGTAAGCGCAGACAACCCGCAGAATGGGGTCTATTCGGCGACAGTCATCAATCGTCCAATCAGATTTATCGGGACCAGAATAACCGTTGAGGCGAAGATAGACAATCGCATCGCACTCATATCCAGTTGCCCTCACGTACTCTAAATATCGAGGAATTTGTCTGGGCATGTCCCCAGCCCCATTTATTTTGCTTTCTAGAATTATCGCTCGTTTTGATACTGCATCTTTAATGAGAAGGTCGACTCGCCCCTCCTCCCTAACGACGGAAACCTTCAAATAATTCTTTGGATTTAAATGGGCGCCATGAGACTTCAAAAAATCAATAAAGATATCAAAAAACAAAGCTTTTTCCTTATGGTGACCATCTGGATCCAAGAGCGCCCGAAGAATATCACTGTGAAAGTTCTCTCGGTAATAGAAGTCTGAAATGATCGCGAAAAGGTTGAATCCCAAATCAACATTTCGTTTCTTTAGGTTTGCAGTGTATTGTCGGGCGAGGCGCAACAACTCCGGATTTCGCAGCAACGTATACAAATTGGAAACAGCCTCCCGGCTTAGCGCGCCTATCTGATGCAGAAGCGTATTGGCACTGGACAGATCGCCCAAGTCGCGACCGTATGGCTGGAGCTTCATAGAGAAATCAGCAAAACAGTTTCATTCGACTAAGGGAACAAAAAATGACCGTGCACCAAACGTTAGCGGAGACCGAAGTTCATGGGCATGCGCGCGAGTTGGGTAGGAATATTGCGTCACCAATGAGCACGTTTTGAGCTCGCCAATATCTAAATTAGTGCGCGCATCGTGTTGCTATAACATTAAGAAGTCTGCGATGAATCGTGTCCCAAGGTTGGAATAAATCGACGGTCAGTGCGCGAATGCGGTGACCGTGTGTTTTGAAGTCAGCACAGAAATCCCTGTCGGTGCGAGGATAAAGCAAAATACCCTCGGCATTTTCCCAACCATTTTCTCCCGACTTTTGCCTAAGATACGTAAATAGTTGATACAAATTTGCAGAAGAAAGTTTGAGCGAGCCATGCTCGTTTAACCTTAATGCCTGAGCATAAAACTTCGCATCCAAAATAATCGCGCGATTTGGGCCTTTAATGCACACGTCCGTTTCCATGCGTGGCAGAAACTGTACGGCGTCATGATTCCAGTCCTCTTTTTGCCATTGAATGAATGGAGCCCTAACGTGCCAGTCAGCCGGCAACTCGTGCCTATAAAAATTGAATATGAACTTTTCAAAAAGTGACGACAAACCGTTTCGGAAAAAATCTTGAAACCGGTGTGAGTTTCCATGCTCGGTCGGGAGCCAATTCTGGTGAACAAATTGACAAATATTCAATAAAAATGAATAGATCCGGTTGTTGCGATGAAGTTGGACCCGCCGGAAACTCTCAGTGTAAAGTTTTATTTCAGTAACTGGAGTAAGCCATCTGAGCACATCATGCAAGTCGGCACGGATATTAACATCAATTTTTTCGGCGCCATACAATCGCAGAAGCGTGGTTTTGAGAATGCGATTCGGCATGGTATCGTATTCGAGTTCGTCCCAGGAACAAGCAGCACGTCCATAGCGAAGCAAACTGCGCCGCAATGTCGGCGTAACAAGCAGCTTTCCTCGCACCCCAAGAATCTCATCCTCACGGGAAACATAGCCGCGGTCCAATCCGCGCCGGAGCAGACGGCGGGATCCAGTCACCAGCACGCGGGCAAATAGATCAAGCAGGTCGTTTGAATTTACGTTCCCGACATTCGCCAGCGCGCCCTTTTCCTCCAGCGCATCCCACGCATAGCAAAGAAGATAATAAATATTGGCGATCGGAATTTCTTTCGGTCGTGGTGAAGCGGGCGCCATTTTGGCTGATTCTGTCATGGCAGCGTCAGAAGCCATATTGCTTTCGTTTCACGCCAATAAATCAGCGACTAGCCCGTCCACTTTTTCACGAGAATCAAAGTATTCTTCCAGCAAGGGCCGGATTTCCCCTTCGACCACTTCGCGATACCATGTTTCGTCAGGATTACATCCTTCGGTCGGACAGAAATAACTGTGGCCAATACGGAACCCAGCGCCAAGGTCTCGCTCGCCTTTAATTATGTCATTTAACTTGCCAACCTTGAGACGAATCCGCTCGATCAAGGACTCTGGCGCACTGTGTTCTCGCAGCCATTTTGCGAAAGCAGGAGCATTCAGTGCTGGTTCCAAAGCGGCGAAAGCAAACCGACGCCGCAGAGCGTAGTCCACCATCGCCAGCGATCTGTCCGCGGTATTCATAGTGCCAATGAAATAAAGATTTTTTGGCAAATAAAATGTTTCGCCCGCACTCTCAGAATAGGTGAGGGGTATCGCGTAATCGGCCCCCCGTTTATCGGATTCAATGAGCATCAAGAGTTCACCAAAAATTTTAGCGAGATTGCCACGATTGATCTCATCAATAATGAAGAACCATTCATGGCCGGGGTCAGCCTGTGCAAGGCGGGCAAATTGATACAAAACGCCATTTTGCCGCTGCAAACCGGAGTGCTGTGGACGAAAGCCCTGAATAAAATCCTCATAGCCGTAACTGGGATGGAATTGCACTACCGTAACTCTGCTGGAATCCTTTCGCTCCATCACACTATATGCCAAACGGCGAGCCATAAAGGTCTTCCCAACACCAGGTGGCCCTTGAAGGATTAAAGCTTTTTTTCGTTTTAGGCGCGCCAAGATGATTTCAAGCTCTTCAGACGACACAAACAATTCCGAAAGTGCATCCGTCCGGCTATAAGGGGTCGAGGGCGAAAAATTCGTCGAGCCGTTTGCCCGCAACTGTGACAGGGAAAGGCCAACGGCATTTTCGAGAATCTGAACCAATTCCGGGTCATTTCTGACCTCCGTTAATGTTTTAAGAGGCAGTTGACGTTCAGCAGAAATGTCCCATGTGCCTTTGCCGAGCCATTTGATGGCGCGGATGTTCTGATATCCATTTCGAGACTTATCAAATTTGTAGTCGTCATTCGCCACGACGCCATAGCCGACCACCCTCTGCATTCCTCCCTTGGCCACAACAACATCGCCAGATTTAATTACATGAGCAAATTCCCAACAAGCCAATGAGTCATTCACCGGTTGCCCTCGTCCGGGTTCGAGCTCCATAATCTTTTTCGCGATTTGTTCTTGGTCTTTGTATTTTCCGAGATCACCAAGTTCGTTCCAGCCAATCGCCATGACGCCCTCGCCGTGCATTTGATCCCAAAACTCCGCATCTCGACCAGGTGAAAAAAGCCACAAACGAGGCGAACGAGGTAACGTTTCTGATATGCTCACTAGCGGCGCAGCATCGGCCGCGTCTTCGAAGCCAAATTCCTGATAAGCATCGACAGAAATCTTTGGGAAATTATCCCCAATTTTCGCGACGACTTTCTTTATCCAAGCATAATAACCAGCAGCCGTCTTACTTTCGCAAAAGATGCCGCGACGCTCAAAATATGCGCGGGTATTTTTGTCGTAGGAAAGATACGCTTTAGGCTTGAGCCAAAAGAGACTCATGCTCAATCGCGCGAGCCCCATCTGACTAATACTCAAGGTTTCGTCGAAAAGCTTCTGATCAAATGTTTGCCACGTCTTTGCGACCCCCTCCCTGGCGGACCGCCAGAGAATTGGAACATCGTTTGGCTCACGATCCGCAAGATAGGCAAATGCCCAGCTATTTTGAGCGTTCGCCAAAGGCACACCGTCAAAGTCATCCGGCACGGGCGCAGTTATGCCCCAAGCGTCTTTTATTCTTTTGAGAATTGCCTGGCGGCCGGGCGTGGAACTTGTGCGATTGAAACTGGCAAAGAAAGTTAAGGGATCAATTTCGGCCAGAGGGATTTCGTTTTCTTTGCTGTCGCGATCATTCAGTTGGATTACCTTCAAGCCCTCAGCCCGGAGTTCACGAAGCAACGTCAAAACTTGGCCCTGCCGATTTTCGAATTCCAAAATCTTCAGCGCTAGCTCCTCATATATCGGGATCCATGTGAAACCCATAGGCATTTAATTTATTCTTATTAGCGATTCAATTATGACACGGACAAATCATGCGAGATTTGCAAGCCGGCAAACGCTTTTCCGCCCCCTTCGGCTTCGCTTGTGATTTCTTAGGTTGCTGCTCTCGCGAGTTCTTCGAGAATTTGAGCTACTCGATCAGGCTTCAAACCTGTCCATCGTAAATGTTCGGGTTTAAGCTTTTGGACGCCAGCCGGGCCTTCTTTCTCTTGTATTTGCCCAATGAAAGCCTTTAGCCGAGGCCGCAATGTTTTCTCGCTCATCTTAAGACGAAACGTTGATTCAATTGACGCCGAGGGTTTGGCTATGTACCTCGAGGCACGCCTGAGTTTGGATTCTGTCATGGAAATCAACTCATTGTCAGCCATATCACTATGTCGCAACGGAATTATTTTCTTCCAGAAGAAGGTCCAAGGTTCTTCGGGCAACAACTGATACCGTGCAGCAGAATCGAGATCTCCAAATTTAGCCGATTCTCCGGAATCCCATTCTGCATCCAGCATTGCATCTATCCCAGCACGTAATATGGGCGGAAATTCCGGTGGAGAATTTGATGCGGCTTGAAATTGAGACTCGGTTCTAAAACGGTGGCGCGCCATCAATCTCAACGCAGAGACGTCCGGATGATCGCCGAGCAAATGTTCCAGATTGAGAATTACCTCCGCCAAAAGTGCCACTTGAGGTTGCTGCTGCTGCAAGAGCATATGCGCTCCCAAAATCCCGAGCATTGGATTTTTGAACTTCTCGTGAAGAAGACGGCGAAGATCATCGTCAGCAAGCTGACGCCGACCTGAACGGAGCGATGCAAGCGCCAATTCCGCAGCTGTCATTGTCGGATCATCGTATGGCTGGAACTCCTTCCGGCACATTTGAATTGAAAGGGTCCGACGGTCGGGCACCCCCCCGGCAGGTGGTGAATTGGCAAAAATGGCTGTTGTCCACCCTTGGGAAAGCCATAAAGGCAAATAAGAGCGATATCCCAACCCCAGATCCTCTGCAGGCCACTCAAGAATGTAGCCACCCGGATTTAGCTCTACTGACCAAGCCGCTCGTCCGTATCGTATATCATCTTCCTGAAGAACATCTCTTCCGGGAAGGACGACAATTTCTTTTTTTCGGTTTTCACTCAGAACCTTCAGTCCGCGCAAATGCACGGGAGTCTTAAGCGTCGTTTGTCCTGTTGTAGTACCTCGGTAGACTGAGGCGAAAAACATCAAATTTGCACCCGCGCCAATCTTTTCCTTCGGAGTGCGACTCGCTTCGGTCGCTGCACTAGCGTAGTACTCGTGCAAAGAAATACTGCCTCGTACTGGGGCAGCAGATAGCAAACTTGGTATTTCATTCTCGTTGAATATGACGTCGGTAATCCGCCCTTCTTGAACCTTTACGATTCGTTCTGCAAGAGAGCCCGCCATGTTACATCGCGCGATGTACAAACCTGGTGGCAGATTCATATTGAGTCGTCCATAACCGCGACCGTTGCGTCGATAAGTCTGATCCAGAATTTCAACTGGAACAACTCGATCTTGACCTTGGACAGAGATCGTGATTCCCGATTCAGAAGGCATATTCATTTGCTCCTTCTTTTACTTTGAAAAACCAATTCCGCGGCGAGGCGACGGGAGGGCTCCCAATCAACGGCACCGCCTCCCAAACTCCCGGTGATAGATCGCATTCAAAAACTCTATCACCATTAACAGCACGAGCCGAAACTGGAGAGGTTCCGGGTTGAGCGTCGCTTATTGCCAAATTGGTAACTTCTATGTCCGCTACGGTAATTCGTACGGGATATTGCGTTAGAAGCGGCTGCGGCTGTATCGGTCCAAAGTGCACATCTCCAACCCCTTCATCAACAAAATCGGGCTCGAGAGGAACGAGCGGAAATCGCTCTTTACTATTTCGGCGCATATGCTCAGTTATGAAGTCTTTCAACATGCTAGCCTTGACAGGAGCGGACGGTTCATCAGGATCAATAGCCCCCCCTCTCAAGCCGTCAAGAAGAGCGCGAGTGAAATAACCGCGTTGCTCGTCCGGGGTTCCATCTATTCGCTCAAAACTCCGTTGAAAAAAACGCGCGCCCGCGGCAAAAAACTTTCGCACGTTTCCGCGGTTGATGCTGTCTTCCGTCCAGGGGGGCGGAATTGGCACGACAAAACGCTCCTCGGTCCGGCAACAATCCGCAAAAATGATAAGCTGTTTGAAATGCTGAACCCTCGAAAAATAGTCCAAAAGGCTACCACACGAAATATGCTCATGGAGGTGGGTCGGACTCGCATTTGCAGTTAATAGCGCGGCATCTCGGGGCGCAGGCGCAATACCGTGTCCCGCGCCGAAAAAATACAATCGAGTATGAGGCCAATTTTCTGGATGTGTAGCAAGTTGCGTGCGAACGGCTTCCTTGCAGTCCTCCAAAGCCTCTATAATCCGTTGCCGAGTCGGTTCGGCGGTCCGACGATTTACCTTGGCGGGCAAGTCGACGGAGATTAATTGTGCTTGGTCCCGTGGAACCGCTCCGCCGGTGGAGCTAGTGACCCATTCATGAAAATCCCGCGCATCCGATTGAGCACTTTGCAAATCGCTCATTCCCGGATATCGATTAATCCCAATCACAACAGCATAATGTAGTGCGTTCACTCCCGAGATTCCGATTAATGGTTAAGAAAATAAATTACTGACCTCATCGTTTCGACATGTTCGCCAGTCGTGTCGTCGAATTCACCGTGTTTGAGAGCATCTGACGACAAACCCGCGCCCCCGTTTTGCTTCGACCAAACCTGCCGATCGCCAACCGCAAGAAATGTGCGAATTACCTCCATCTCCGGCATCGAATAAACGTCTGATTGATTCATGTACCGCTGCATGCCGAGGATAGGCACGTCAATCTCTGGCGTTTCGAGCAATCCAGAGATAATATAAAGAAGGGAGCGAGGATAAAGAAAAGGAGCTTCCCAATAACCTGATTCCAAAGTATCTGAGAGCGAATACATTCGAAAATTTCCCCAAAGGGGTCTGGCTTCGTGCAACGCGAGAATTGCAGCCCACAAAGCGCATCGGCAGGCGGGCGCCAGAAATGCGACTCTATGAAACTGAAAATCCAATGGCATCCCCCCTTCCCTACGCATTTCATCAACGTGTGCGAGGAGATGACAAGCGAAGATTGAACCAGCACTATGACCTACAATAGAGATCTTCGGTCTATCGGTTCTCGCACGCAACGCTTTGCCAAGTTCCTCCACGAAGAGTCTTCCCCCTCGAGGGGGCGCAGGTGAATCAAGCAACGCAAATGTATCCTGTGTGTCCTTTTTCATCCTTCCCCACACCCAAGTGCCTACCGCATCAAGATACAATTCTCGCAAAATCTCCTCAACCACCGTCGTATAAAGCCCGTGATCACGTTTTTGTAAAAGGCGCCTCACAACACGAGTTAAAATTTCCAACGCATGTACAAGCATCGTTGCAGGGTCAAACAACCCCCGTTGCCCTTCTGTTTTAGTCGCAAGCAACTCGTCTTTAATCGATTGAGAAATGTGGCTTTTTTGCGATGCGACATTCGTCCTGGAGACTTTAGCACGAGCTCCAAAGTTTGCGCCTCCGTAGTGAATTTGAATGAGCACTTCTCATTCGAAAAGAGCAGTTCGGAAATCAGTTCCGATATCGTTTCTTCGGAGATGAATCTTGTTGAGACATCATCCAGCAGGAAGAGAATGTGGGATTCGCCGAATACCTCAGGTGAAATCTTCTCGAAAACTCCAGCAAAAACCGGAAACACGTTGACAGGACTTGATTTCAGAGTGAGAAAATCCTCCTGCCCCAAGCGGAGTTGGGTACGTACAAGAAACTCCTCGAGTTTGAATTCCGATGCGATGTCGGAAAGGCCGTCAAGCCGAGAAAGACACTCAGCAAGCGCTTGGGCTATGTAGGCGGCAAATCTGGCATCTACCGCCGTAGGTTTAAGATCACGGAGGTGCTGCGCAATCCGCAAAGCTGCGAGAGCGTACCCCACCAATAGCCTGACGTGCAAATTCCCCGGACTCTTGTTCGCCTGATCCAACAGCTTGGCGCACGCTAGAAAAAGCCCGACAAAGCGGTCTTTTTTTAATTTTGATATCACCGCATCGGCTTCCTCTGCCTGTTCGCGAAAGGCACGCGCATGAAAATCCAGTGACTTGAGCAGCATAGTCTTACCACACCCGCGCATCCCGGAGATCACTTGGGGTCCGAGAGTTCTTACCTCGCTTAACCATGTTGCGTGGGCTGGTAACACAAAAAGATTTGGAACATAAGCAGACTCAATGGTTTGAGCATTGTAATGCTCGGAGAACGACTTTAATTCCAACGAAGACCGCCACACTGGAGTCCGTGCCCGATGGATGGCCAAAGTTGATATTTCGCTTCGCAAATCAGCAAAACTCAGGCGTTGTGAGGTCGGTTCGCGTAAAAGGCTGCGGGCGGTCTGATCAAGTGCGAAGGCTAAACGCCAGTTCAAGTCTGTTTCGGAAGCAGGGTTTTCCCGAATTTGTTTGGTGAGGTCGCGAATGTGATGGCCGACGTTGTTGAGGTCGCCGATTCGTGACTCCCCGCTCAGACTGGCGTCGTCAATCGATCCAAAATCTACCGCGACGGCACGAAGATCGGCATGTATTCTGTCGGTCCGGGGAGGTGCGTTTTTGTTGTTCTCTATGACTATGTTTTTTTTGTGAAGATCATTATGTCTCTTGCCGCCACGTTGCAGTTCATCCAGCAGACTCAAGAGGTCTAGGGCGATCTGCGCCACTTCGGTTGCTTCCAGTTTTCTTTCCTCAACCAGAACGTCATAAAGTGTGTTCCCTTCAATCCATCTCAGAACAGCGATATGGCAAGGCAGAATAATTTCACCGAATTTAACATCCGCATCGAAGGCGTTTTCTATGCCGGCTAAGTGTTCGGTGTTTTGTGCTAGGGCATGATGGGCTTCACACTCCTTGTTAAAATCTTTCCCAAAAAACTGATAGATCGCCTTAGGGATTACTTTGACAGCTTTTGGTTCCCCAAACCGACCCGCGAGAGCACGGTAAGTCACTCCGTAAAAACCGCGACCGGCTGGCTTCTCAATTCTATACTCTCCTATGAGGCTGGGGTGTTCGCGAAGAGGAAAGCCATAAGGTCTGCCGCAATCCGAGCACGCGTCGTCCAACTCTTTTAAACCGTAGTCCTTCTTTGGGTGCAAAAAACAGCAGTATTTATCGGCCATAATATTATTGTTTAATCACTAGATCCGTAAACTGAATCTTCGCATTCGGCGCGATTGAGCAGAGCTCATTTAATTCGACTTGGCAGTCCAAAAATTTAGACGTGCGCACCTTTAATACCGGCTCACCGCGTACCACTCGCTCCTCGGGTCGTTTCAACAACTCTATTCCAGCCGAATCGGGAAATCGTGCATCCGAAGCCGCACGTTGCCGGCGTACGATGAAGTCGCGAATCACAGCCTGGTGGTAAACCACAAAGCCATTTGATGGCGCCTTGACGGCGTGATAGTGATGCCGGGCCAATTTTGATATCACTCCCGAGATGTCAGTGGGAACAGTTCCATGGGACCGCAAATGTCTTTCAAAAACCTCGCATGTTTCACGTAGAACTTTACGCATATCTGCTTGGCTAGGTCCAAAATCATTAATTTGTTTCACAAAACTCCAACACTGCTCGGCGTGTGACATCAACCAGGCGGAAGGCTCTCCGTAGAAGAGTGAGTACAACGCCTGGATTGCCTCGCCTCTCCCAATCCACGGTTGATACGGCACAGTGCAATCAGTGGCAAAACAAGTTGATTTAATTTTCAATCGTGAAGCCGTTTCGTTAAAAAAATTTGCATTTTCTACGGCGGTTTGCACGTCCTCTCCAAAGTTTCCACCTGGAAAGACCCTGATTTCTAGCGCCGCGTCTGTTACCCCGACGGCAAGTTTTTTTGCTAGGATGCTGGCGACCACAAGGTTTCGTACAGGCTGCGCGCCCAATTGCTGGCGAAAGCTAAAAAGGATTTGATCAAGGGGAGCATAAGTTTTATCCGCAAGGAAATGCGCAAAATTGCTAAATGCTAAAATGGTACGGATCTTTTCCGGATTGGGGCTTATGTCATACCCCGGAAGTTGCGCCATAACATCAATGCCACCGGCTGGCCGGCCCTGCACGCCGAGCTTTGGGACGATAAATCCGGCGTGTGCCAGGAACAAAGGGCACAGGAGTGTTGAAAGAGAAGAAGGTCCGCCCGTCGAGGCAATGTCGGCAGCTCGACCTGAAACACTCAATTTAGCTCCGGAATCTGCCAATGAGCCAGCAAGATCGGCAACAGCATTTGAATTCCCATTTGTTTTAAAAAAGCAAATCAGATCTGCCGCTGATTGGGCCGAGGGTGCGGTGCAAAAATTTTTAATCAGGTTGATGTGGTTCACTTTATTCAGGCCCAATCCAAAGTGTGCATATTTGAAACCGATCGTTCATTTATGGTTGAGATTGGCCGAGCTGCGCCTTTTTCATCGGCCTTCTCCCAGCAAGACATTATTTAAAGTCATTGTCTTGATGTGTTATTCGTTCCACTGACGAGGGATTGGCCACTCCACCCCGGAAAATTGGTCCCATAAGACGCAGACTTGTGCGATTGCGGCTCTGGCAAAGTGACCGGAAATTCGCCGCCGCCATTGATTTGGAACTTGATGCCAAAAGCATTTCTTAACGCCGATCTGTCTTTCGAGTAAAATTCATTTTCGAATCTTTCCAGCATCGTACCGTAAAGTTCATTTATCACTCGCTTCAAGTTTTGAAGATCGCTCCAGCATTGCGTCTTCACCTCGCAAAAATCTTTCCCTATTTTGGCGTGATTACTGGCGACTGCCAACACTTTGGACCATTGCCGATAGTAGGGAACCGCTGAAGGCTTCGGAATTAGAATTTTCTCAGCCCCGTCACGCAACATTCCGACCCGAACATCATGAACTATTGCATTCCGCAAGGTTCGTATTTGTCCTGAAACGGTGAAATATTCGGCTCGTTTCGGGTGCCCAACAAAGCACTCTTCAAGAATGGAAACTTTTGTGGGAACCAGGATCGGGGGAACCTTTTTTCCGATGGCAATATAATATTTGTGAAGTTCCGGATATTTCTCATCATAATATTGTGCCGCCAATTTAAGAAATTCCTCCCGTTGAAGCTCCTCGATGGCTTTTGACTTCATGCCTTGGCATTCGTTCATCAGGAGATAGAATTGGATCACCAAGGCCTCAAAAACATCCAGGGATGAAGCCAACCTTGCATATATACCGTCCAACGAACCATCGGTCCAATTGTTGATAAGCTCCTCAGCCATGGCCAAGTGAACGAAAAGAGAATAATTGGCACCGCAAATAAACTGGAGACGATCGTCCACGCCCTCCCGAAAATGAATAATCGAATCCGTATTGTCAGCATTGATCCGGTTTGTCAAGGGCACGACAAAACATCTCCAGAATGTCTCGTTCCCCCGAAAACCAGCCAAAACCAACCCGTGATACTTTTGTTCGTAAGAGTCCCCGCTTTTTGCAAATGTGTTCTTGCCTAGCCACTCTCGAAAATCCTCTTCTTTGAATATTAGTGTCTGGTTTGGATTATTCATGATCCCCCTATTGCCGCCCTCCGTAAACGTTGGACGTTTCGTCGTTGCTGTTTCCGCATAAAGCCACCGATATCTACTGCGATTGACCGGCCCGAGCCTCTGCGGTGCACCTACTTCCATCGCCATGGCACAAGAATATAGTCAGGTGACAAGTTGGCAAAAGACTATTCCGTTTTGTTACCATAAAGGAAGGAAATTCAAAACTGCTCGAGTTCAAATACTTGCTGATTCGAAGTTCCCTGCTGCCGATTTAGCCAGGGCGGAGAGCTGCTTCACATTTTGCTGGACAAGGCGGATAAATAAACGACTCGACGCCGTGAAGAATCGCGTTAAGAATGTTTTTTTTCATGAAACCCAAAGCCATAGATCTATTTTCGGGCTGCGGCGGTCTCACATTGGGACTAAAGCAAGCCGGATTTCGAGTTATTGGCGCGGTGGAAATCGACCCGCTCGCCGTTGAAACCTATCGGACAAATCACAAACGCGTCATTGTTTGGGAACGGGACATCACTAAGATTCCGGCCGTCGAAGTCATGCGTCGGTTGAAACTCAAGCCCGGCCAACTTGACCTCCTGGCCGGGTGCCCGCCATGCCAAGGATTTTCCACGATGACCACCCTCAACGGTCGCATCGGCCAGGATCAGCGGAATGATTTGGTTTTCCAATATCTTCGTTTTGTGCGTGCTATGCGGCCAAAGGCCGTGATGTTGGAAAATGTTCCAAAGCTCGCAAAAAATTGGCGTTCCAAAAGGCTTTTGGCCGAACTCAAAAAACTGGGTTATAAAACCCAACACGGAATTCTTGACGCAGCGGATTACGGGGTGCCACAACGTCGGCGACGCTTCATTCTTGTCGGTGGCCGTGGCAAAATTATTCCGTTCGGAAGATCTACAGCAGTTAAGTGCACCGTGCGCAAGGCGTTTGCCAAGTTGGGAAAAGAGTCCAAGACCGACCCGTTACACAAATTGCCAGAAAATCGCAGTGCCGCAGTTAGGGAAAGAATCCGCGCCACTCCCAAAGATGGCGGCAGTCGGCTGGATTTGGGCCTTCAATTTCAGCTTAATTGCCACCGTAAATGCAATGGTTTTAAAGATGTTTATGGCCGCATGGCTTGGGACGAGGTTTCCCCGACAATTACTGGTGGTTGTTTTAATCCATCCAAAGGGCGGTTCCTTCACCCAACAAAAAACCGAAATATCTCGATGCGTGAAGCCGCCTTGCTCCAATCATTCCCGAGAAGTTATTTTTTTCCGGTCAAAAGGGGTAAAACCTCGGTTGCGCAGATGATTGGCAACGCACTGCCCCCAGAATTTATCCGAAGACACGCCAGTGAAATTTTCAAATATTTGCTAACGGTTAAAAATTAGACAATGGCGGATGTTTTCACCAAAGCCAAACGTTCGGAAGTCATGTCGCGGATTCGCGGTCGCGGAAACAAAAATACAGAACTCGAGCTTGTAAGATTATTTCGAAGAAACAAAATTTCTGGTTGGCGGCGTAACCAAAAAATTTTCGGCAAACCCGACTTCGTTTTTCCAAGTTCGAAATTCGCAGTGTTTGTTGACGGCTGTTTCTGGCACGGTTGCCCGCGTTGTTACACGCCCCCCAAATCCAACCGGAAGTTCTGGGATTCCAAGGTTGCCCGAAACCGCGAGCGCGACAAAAAAGTATCGGCAGCCCTGCGCAGAGCTGGTTGGCGCGTGATACGGATTTGGGAGCATGATCTGAAAAAACGGGAAGATATGTTTATAAATAAAATCCGTGCGGCTTGTACGCCATCGCAACGCATTTGACGCAACCGGTAGGGACGGACTTCTTCTTTCACTTGATGTGCATGTAGAATCTCCCGAACTAAATAAAATCGGAGCAATGGACAGCATCCAAGCGCCGATCATCGGATTCCAGCAGCACTGAAAGATGGAATTGGAGAGGCCGGACAAACCGGACCAGCACCTCGCAAGTTTTTGACGTTCTTCGTTCGCCTAGGTTGAGCGACGACAATTTAAAAGCGGTTACAAACTTTATTTGTTGGTTACAAACTTTATTTTGCGGTTACAGATTTTATTTTTCAACCACAGCAGTCCGAAGCCGACCTCAAAAACTCATTCGACCGTCACGCTCTTGGCGAGATTCCTCGGCTTGTCCACATCGCAGCCGCGCGCCACGGCGATGTAATACGCAAAAAGCTGCAACGGGATGCTCGCCAGCAACGGGTAAACCGGCTCCGTCGTTTTCGGCAGGAAAATCACATCGTCCGCGACCGTTTTGATTTGTTCATCGCCTTCGGTGGCCACCGCGATGATCGGCCCCTTCCGCGCGCGAATCATGGCCAGGTTGGCCATTGTTTTGTCGTACATCGAATCCTGCGGCACCAGGAATACCGTGGGTGTGCTGGCGTCAATCAACGCGATCGGCCCGTGTTTCATCTCCGCGGCGGAATAACCTTCGGCGTGGATGTAGGAAATTTCCTTGAGCTTCAAAGCGCCTTCCAGCGCGATCGGGAACGTGTAACCGCGGCCGAGGAAGAAAAAGTCATCGGCCTTCGCATATTTCAACGCCAGCTTTTTCAACGTCTCGCTCTGCGCCAAAATAGTTTCAATTTGTTTGGGCGCCGCTTCCAACGCACGCAGAACCTCCAATGCGCGATTGGCAGAGAGCATCCGCATCCTGCCAAGATGAATTGCCAGGAGCGAAAGAATGGTGATCGTGGAAACAAACGCCTTGGTGGACGCCACTCCGATTTCCGGTCCGGCGTGCATGTAAATGCCGCCGGTGGCTTCGCGCGCGATGGTGCTGCCGACAACATTCACGATAGCCAGCGCGGGATGGCCGCGCCGTTTGGCTTCGCGCAAGGCAGCCAGCGTGTCCGCCGTTTCACCCGATTGGGAAATGACCGTCAGCACGGTGTCCCGCTCCAACGGCGCGTTGCGGTAACAAAATTCGTGCGCGAATTCCACCTCGACCGGCAAATGCGCGAGCTCTTCAATCAGATATTCGCCCACGAGCGCCGCGTGCCAGCTCGTTCCGCTGGCCGCAATGACAATGCGGTCAATCGCGCGCAACTCCGCCGGCGTCATGTTCAAGCCGCCGAACTTCGCCGTCGCGCCCTCGAAATCCATGCGGCCGCGCAACGCATTTTCCACCGTGCGCGGTTGCTCGTAAATTTCCTTGAGCATGAAGTGCGCGAACTCGCCGCGCTCGGCGTCCTGCGAATTGAATTCCAGCTTGCTGATTTGAACATTCGCCGCGTCCGTGCCAAGATTCTGCACATCGAAACGTTCCGGCGTGATGGTGGCCACGTCGTAATCATTGAGATAAACAACTTCGCGCGTGTGCGACACGATGGCATTGGCGTCGCTGGCGACAAAATTTTCTCCTTTCCCAATCCCGATAATCAACGGCGAACCGCGCCGGGCGCCAACGATGGTATTCGGCTGGTCGGCTGAAATGACCGCCAGGCCGTAAGTGCCGATGACCTCCCGCAACGCGTCGCAAACCGCCAGCGCGAGCGGATTGGAGTTGCCATTTTTTCCCTTATGCTTCTGGTAATACTCCCCGATCAAATGCGCCAGGACTTCCGTGTCCGTGCCGGAGCGAAAAGTGTGTCCAAGCTGCGTGAGCTTGTTCTTGAGGCGGTCGTAATTCTCAATGACCCCGTTGTGCACCACGGCAATTCGGCCAGACCCGTCAAGATGCGGATGGGAATTTTCGTCCGCCGGCGGGCCATGCGTCGCCCAGCGGGTGTGGCCAATGCCGAGGGACCCGTCAGCCGGCTCGTCTTGCAACGCGCGAGCGAGGCCCTCGTTGATTTTCCCCTTTTTCTTCCGAATCAGCAGGTCGGAGCTGTCAATAATGGCAACACCGGCGCTGTCGTAGCCGCGATATTCGAGCCGCCGCAACCCTTCCAAAAGAATGGGCGAGGCAGACTTTTTGCCGATATAACCAATGATGCCACACATAATTTTCGCGCTACAGTTTGTCTGACGTTCCGTTTATAACGCAAACCAAACGAAAAGGCAACGTTACGGAATGGGATTTCGGGTTTTCCTCGGGTCGATTTATCTTGCCGCATGAATTTCCCGCGTTTATTTGGTTCACAGGCAACTTCATGAGCAAAAAAAGCAGCGCCATTGCCGGATTGATCGGGCAGTTCCAGGGGCGGGAATTGGACGCGCACTACCTCGGCTATTTCGAATGCTTCAACCGCCAGCTCTATTTTGAGGCGCACGATGTGCTCGAGGAATTGTGGCTCGCCCAGCGCAGCGGGTCCAACTACGCCTTTTACAAAGGCCTCATCCAGCTCGCCGGCGCCTTTGTTCACCTCAAGAAAAACCGCCTCCGCCCGGCGGCTGCTCTGTTTAAACTCGCCGATGCGAACCTCGGAAAGTATCCGCCCCTTCACGAACACTTGGATCTGGGATACGTTCGTCAGCTCATTCGCCAATGGGTTGGGAACCTGGAAGCGGCAAATTTCGAGCAAAATCCGTTGACTCCCCATAACGTCCCGGCTCTGGCATTGGAGCCCTCCGCCGATCACGCGTGAAAAATGGCAAAAGTTTCACTTGACGAAATTCGGTCATTCTTCTAATTTCTGAATAGACAGAAATTAAAGAAATAATGAAGACCCTCTCGCCAGTCGAACAAAAGTTCATCCTTCATTGGGGAGAAATGGGCACGCGCTGGGGCATCAATCGGACCGTGGCCCAAATACACGCCCTCCTCTACCTTTCGCCCCGCCCGCTGCACGCCGAGGAAATCGCCTCGACTCTGAGCGTCGCCCGTTCGAACGTCAGCACCAGCCTGAAGGAATTGCAAGGCTGGGGTATCGTGAAGCGCGTCCATGTCCTCGGTGATCAGCGCGACCATTTCGAATCGATGAAAGATGTCTGGGAATTGTTCCGAGTTGTCCTGGACGAGCGCAAAAAGCGCGAAATCGATCCCACCCTCGCGATTCTCCGCGAATGTATCGCGGAAGCCCGCCAGGATAAGCAAACCGACGAATATACTCAATCGCGCTTGGCCGATTTGGCCGAATTTTTTGAAACTACCACCGCCTTTTACGGCCAAGTCCGCCAATGGCCCACTAGCGCGCTGACGAAGTTTGTCAAACTCGGCGGCAAAATCCGCAAACTGATCGGCGGCGGTTGATTTTTATTTATCGTTTTATTTCTGTGAATACTGACATTACAGACAATATGAACGAGAGTCAAAAAAGCTGCGTTTGCTACGATGCTGACTGCCCCGTTTGCGTTCGTTGGGCTGAACGATGCCGCGCCCTTCTCCAAACCCGCGGCTTCGCCGTGCTCCCGCTGCAATCGCCCGAAATCCGTGAAGTCTTGCAAGTTCCCGATGGCGTTCTCCTCGCCGAGATGCGCGTCATTACGAATGGCGGCCAGGTTTTCGGGGGCGCCGACGCACTGGTTTATCTCAGCAATCGCCTTTGCAAACCGCTGTTTTGGCTAAGCTGCCTTCCTGGCACCAAGCCTCTCCTCCGATCGGCTTATCGATTCATCGCGCATCATCGCTCGTGCGCGACAGGCGCTTGTCGCACGACGCCACGAAAGTCTTTCCACGTGGAGAACCCTGCCGATTGGCTGCCGATCCCGATTCTCGTCGTGGCAGCGGTGGCCGTCGGCCGGCAATTTCCTCCGTGGCTGTACATGTGGACATTGGCGTTCACGCTGTTCGCAGGATGCAAATGGTTTTGTTTTCGGCGAGACCTGGCGAAAGTGCAAACCATCAGCCTGGGCAAAAAACTCGCCTTTTTGTTCGGCTGGGTCGGCATGAATGCCGGTTTCCTCAAGCCCAAGCGCACTGAAGCACCGCGAACGATCGAATGGATTTTTGCCGCGCTCAAAATCGCGTTAGGCGCAATCTTACTCTGGGTTTTTACGCCGCGCGCAATAGCCATTAATCCATTGCTGGCTGGATGGAACGGGATGACGGGCGTGGTTTTGCTGCTGCATTTCGGGCTCTTCCAGATGCTCTGGCTTGGCTGGCGCGCGGCGGGTTTCAATCCCGAACCGCTCATGCGCGCCCCCCTGCTTTCGCGCTCGGTCGGCGAATTCTGGGGCAACCGGTGGAACACCGCGTTCAACGCTCTCGCAGCCAGATTCCTGTTTCATCCGCTGCGCCGCCGCATCGGAATTCCGCTGGTGACGATGCTCGTGTTTCTCGTCTCGGGACTCGTGCACGACCTCATACTTTCGGTCCCCGCGCGCGGCGGTTACGGTTTGCCTACGCTCTATTTCCTGCTGCAAGGCGCAGTCGTGCTTTTCGAGCGGACGGCTTTTGCCCGGAAACTTCAGCTCAACCGCGGCTTTCGCGGACGGCTATTCACCATCGGTGTCGTCGCCGGCCCGGCTTTCTGGCTGTTCCATCCCGTTTTCATCCAAAACGCCATGCTGCCGTTTCTTAGACGCCTGGGCGCAATCTGAAATGACATATGAAAACTCTGAATCTGACGCTCGCTCTCCAAATCGCCGGCATATTGCACCTCGGCCTGATTTGTGCCGGCGCGATGATGCCTCGCGTTGTCGGCACACGCGCACATGTGGTCGGGCTGCCGCCGTTCCTGCGGCAACTATTCTGGGTTTACTATACGTTCATCGGACTTTGCCTCGTGAGTTTCGGCACCATAACCCTCGTGCTGGCACCAACGCTCGCAGCCGGCAGCAGCCTCGCACGGGCTCTTTGCGTTTTCCTCGCCGCCTTTTGGACGCTTCGCTTGATCGTGGCAACCTTCGTCTTCGACGTCCGCCCGTATTTGAGAAACAAGTCCCTGCGTCTCGGTTATCACGCGACCAACCTTGTCTTCATGTATTTGCCCATCGTTTACCTCTGGGCAGCCTGCAAAGGAGGCATACGATGAATGCAAAATTATTCAGAATTTGGCTTGGTCATTTTTGCTTCAGTCGAAAGTTGCGGCGCGGTTTGAAACCGGAGAAGATCCCCAGCCAACATTACCCCAAGCGCCGCCGCCATCACGGACCGACAACATTTTTTGACATGCCATGAACACCGCGCCCGCAATCGCAGTCCAAAAACCTCGCTTTCAGCTTCCGGTCGTCGCGGGAATCATTGAACGACGGATGCTGCTCAATTTTCGTTGTGAACCGGCTGTCATTAAAAAACTTCTTCCGGCGCCATTCCGGCCCCAGCTGGTCCACGGCTCGGCCATCGCCGGCATTTGCCTGATCCGATTGGGCGGAATCCGTCCGGCATTTCTCCCATCCTTCGTCGGGTTGAACTCCGAAAACGCGGCCCATCGCATCGCCGTGGAATGGGACGAAAACGGCACGACCCGCGAAGGCGTCTTCATCCCGCGCCGCGACACTAATGCCAGGCTGAACCGCCTCGTCGGTGGAACTCTTTTTCTCGGCGTCCACCAGGCCGCGAGATTCCGTGTTGTCGAATCGTTCGATGAATTCGAAGTGGAAATGCGGAGTGTTGATGGCGTTACGCATGTTCTGGTGCAAGGCAGATTGAGCGAACGCCTGCCGGCCAACTCCGTGTTTCATTCAGTTGAGGAGGCATCGGCATTTTTTCTCGGAGGCTCGCTCGGTTGGTCTGCGCGCCATCAGGAAAAAGTTTTCGACGGGCTGGAATTGCGTTGCCGCGAATGGCGCATGAAACCGTTGATGGTCGAGCGCGTCGAATCGAGCTTTTTCCAAAATCCTCAATTCTTCCCTCCGGGTTCCGCGATATTCGATGGCGCATTTTTGATGCGGAACATTGCTCACGAATGGCACGGGCGCGGGCAGCTCAAGGTTCGAAACGCGATCGCATGAAACAAAAAATTATCATCGCCGGAGGCAGCGGTTTTCTCGGTAGCGCATTGGCTCGAACATTCACCGCGCGCGACCACGAAGTTGTCGTTCTCACTCGTTCACCAAAACCGCGCAGCGACGGCGTCAAGGAAATCCGCTGGGACGCGAAAAACCTCGGCGAATGGGCCTCACTCCTGGATGGAGCAGACGTTGCGATTAATCTCACCGGAAAATCCGTCGATTGCCGTTACACCCAGAAAAATCGCCGCGCCATCATCGAGTCGCGCGTCAGTTCAACCCGCGCCATCGGTGAAGCCATCGCTCGCTGCGCCAAACCGCCGCGCGTCTGGCTGAACGCCAGCTCGGCGACGCTTTACAAACATGTCTTTGACCGCGCCATGGACGAAAACGGCGAAACTGGCGCCACGCCCGATGCCAAAGACCAATTCTCCATCGAAGTCATCCGCCAATGGGAACGCGCATTGGAGGAAGCGCACACTCCAAATACTCGCAAGATCGCTTTACGCATCACCATGGTTTTTGGCCCAAATGGCGGCGTTTTTCCGGTGCTGCGGCGTCTCACGCGCTTCGGACTCGGCGGGCGCATGGGCAACGGCAGGCAATTGGTCTCCTGGATCCATGAAGAAGATTTTTGCCGCGCCATCGAATGGCTCATGCAGCGCGACGATCTGGCCGGCCCAATCAATCTCGCCGCGCCCAATCCCCTGACCAATGCCGAGATGATGCAAATGATGAGAAAAGTCTTCAACGCGCCTTTTGGACTACCTGCAACGGAATGGATGCTTGAGATCGGCGCGTTTTTTCTTCGCACCGAAACTGAATTGATTTTGAAAAGCCGGCGCGTCGTGCCCGGCAAATTGTTGGTGTCGGGTTTTGAATTTCATTTTCCAACACTTGAAAATGCCTTGCGAAACCTTCAACAACGAAAAGACGGTTGAGGTCTCGAACATCTCCAATCAGGCTGCACGGGATCGCTTGCTGTCGGTCAAAGGGGAACCGCTGTTCCTCGCCGACTGGTTGCGCCCCGTGTTCATCCATTTCGAGGTCCCGGTGAATGCGCTCCAAAGCGCCGTCCCTTTTGAACTCGATCTATACGACGGCAATGCCTACGTCTCGCTGGTGGCGTTTACCATGCGCGGCATGCGTCCATTCCGCGGCGGCCGGCTCGCGGCGTGGCTTTTCAAACCCATTGCGACGAATGATTATCTGAATGTTCGCACCTACGTGCGCCATCGCGGCGAGGCTGGGATTTATTTCTTAACCGAATGGATGAACAACCGCTTCAGCATCCATCTCGGCCCGTGGACATTCGGTTTGCCCTATCGCTTTGGCGAATTCAATTACGAGCACCGGCACGAATCGAAAATCCTGCGCGGCGCCGTTTCTGAAAATAGACGCGGCCCAGCCCTTGCCTATGAGGCCAAATTGGACGATACACATTTCCTCCCCTGCCCCGGTGGCTCGCTTGACGAATTCCTCCTGGAACGTTACACAGCTTTTACCGCGCACGAAACGAAGCGCCGCCTTTTTCGCATCTGGCATCAACCTTGGAAACAACAAGCGCTCCGCGTTTCCATTCTGGACGGCCGTTTGCTCGAAACGGTCTGGCCGTGGTTCAAAAACGCGACTCCGGCATGCGGCAACTATTCACCCGGAGCATTCGGCGTCTGGATGGGTCGTCCGCACACCGTGGGGCAAGACGATTGATCAATTCAGAACGCTCTTTGCGACTTTTAGCGGCAGCTTCAAGTGGATATCGTCCGAAGCGGAGCCGATCAGAAATTGATAGTCCCCCGCTTCCACGACATACTGCTTTTTTCCTGTGTCCCAATAGCGCAACCGTGTCGCCGGAACCTCAACCGCCACGCGACGCGACTCGCCGCGATTCAAATGCACTCGGATGAAACCGCACAGCGCGAGCTTCGGTTGCGGAACGCTGGAATGAACATGGCGAACATAAACCTGCGCCACTTCATCTCCGTCGCGGTCGCCCGCGTTCTTCACCGTAAACGACACGTTCACCGTGCCATCGGGAGACATTTTCTTCGTGTCCAACGCTCCCTTTTGAAATTTGAAATGCGTGTAACTCAACCCATGGCCAAACGCGAACTCCGGTTTGCCTCCAAAATAGCGATACGTCCGATCGGCCATCGAGTAATCTCTGAAGTCGGGCAAATCCGCCGTGGACGCATAAAACGTGACCGGCAAATGACCGCTGGGATTCACGTCGCCAAATAAAATTTCTCCCACCGCCCGTCCGCCTTGCTCGCCCGGATACCACGCTTGAATAATCGCTGGCAAATTCCTGGTTTCCCACGGCATCGCCATCGCGCTGCCGCTGCAATCCACCAGGATCACCGGCTTACGCGTCGCCGCCAAAGCTTTGAGCATTTCCGTCTGCACCGACGGCAACTCGATTTTGGTTCGGTCGCCGCCCGCGAAACCGTCAAAATCATTCGCGCGGCGCGATTCTTCGCCTTCAAACCGCGCGCTGATGCCGCCCACGTAAATGACGAGGTCCGCCGCTTTCGCCGCCGCCACCGCTTCCGCGATCTGTTCCTCGCTCGGTCTATTCGAGCCATCTTTGAGCAACGCCAATGGCCCGCCCTCCGCAAAGGTCACTTCAATCCCCGGCCCCGCGGCCTTTTTGATCCCGTCCAAAATCGTCACCGGTCGAGCCGCTCTCCCATTATAATTTCCCTCCAGCATGCCCGCTGAAATCGCATTCGTGCCGATGACCGCGATGCGTTTGATTTTCGCGCGATTCAGCGGCAACACACCATCGTTCTTCAATAACACGATGGCTTCCTCCGCAACCTTGAGCGCCAGCGCCTCATGCTCGGGCGTGTCGTTCTGATCAATGCCTATTTTTGAAAACGGGCATTGCCCCGGCGGATCGAACAAGCCCAGTTTGAATCGCGTTCCCAGCGTATAATACAACGCTTCGTCAATTTCCTTCCCGGTGATCAATCCCTTTTGGACCGCTTTTACCAGCGCGTTGTAATCCCTCCCGCAACAAAGATTGCACCCGGCCTTGACGGCATCGGCCGCCGCTTCCTCCGGCGTGTTCACATAATGATGGTCTTGCGGGCTCCAAATGTTGTGAATGGCATCGCAGTCTGAAACCACGTAGCCATCGAATCCCCATTGCTTGCGCAGAATGTCCGTGAGCAGAAATGAATTGGCGCAGGCAGGAATGCCGTCGATCGAATTGTAAGCGCCCATCACTCCGCCCACGTGCCCTTCCCGCACGGCCATTTCGAATTGCGGCAAATACGTCTCGTACAAATCCCGCTCCGGCGGCGTCGCGTTAAACCGATGGCGCTCCGGCTCCGGCCCGCTGTGCACCACAAAATGCTTCGCGCAAGCCATCGCCAGAACATAGCGCGGGTCGTCGCCTTGCAATCCGTGAACAAACGCCACTGCCAGCGATCCCGTCAAAAACGGATCTTCACCATACGTCTCCTGCCCTCGACCCCAGCGCGGGTCGCGGAAGATGTTCACATTCGGCGACCAGAACGTCAGACCGCCAAACCACTTCGCGTCTCCATTATGTTTGGACGCGTAATCATTGAACTTGGCGCGCCCTTCAATGCCAATGACCGACGCTTCCTGGTGAATCAACGGCGCGTCCCATGTCGCGGCCATGCCGATGGCTTGTGGAAAAACCGTCGCGACTCCATTCGCAGCCACTCCATGCAAAGCTTCGCTCCAATAATTGTACGCCGGCAGGCCAAGCCGCGGAATTCCCGGCGCGCCGTTTTGCAATTGCGCCACCTTTTCCGCCAGCGACATCCGCCGCACCAAATCCTTCTCGCGCGCCTCCAATGGCTGCGACGCATCCCTCCAAATGGCCGGTTCGCTGATTTCCGGCACGCGAACCGCCGCCGCTGAAAACGGCTCCGCTAGTTCGGAAGCATTGAAAGCAATAACTGACACATCCGAAGCATTTTTCACTTCGAACGTATTGAACTTTGCCGCGCCTTTCCGCGCCAAAAAAGAAACCGCCAGCGGGCCATTCAGCGAATCATCCTCGTGCTCGACGGTCCCGGTGATGTAACAAACCTTTCGCGTCCCGCCGGCCTTGGCCACAATATCGAAATTCGTCACCAAAGCCATCGATCCCGACGTCACATCGAACAGCCTTTCCTCAGGCGCATTCGCGAGCGTTTCCACTTCACCAATCACGATCGTGTATTTGCCCGCCGGCAGATGCGAAATCGTGACGGTGAAATTTTTCCCGTCAATTTCCTCACGAAACGCCGCCGCATTGTTCGTCGCACCTTGAACGGTAATTGCGGGATCATCCTTTCGATGCGTGAAATCCCCACTGAGGCTCACCTGTTGTCCGCATGAAGCGCAACTTTCTTCAGCAGCCGACGCGCACAATGGAAGACTCGTCACGAACATCAAAGAAAACACCGCCAGGGTCACGAAAGCCCTTCGAAGCTCTAGTAATCTTTGGCACATGTTGGATCTTTTTTTTGATCTAGTGACCGCCAGCTCAAATTGCGTTGGCCACGAATTATTTCGTCGTTTTCGGAACCGCCGCTGCCGGCTTGTCCGACGCCTTCTTGGCCACAATTTCCTCGGTCGCGATATCGCCAACCTGGCGCGTCAATTTCATTTCGTTCGTCCGGACCGTGCCCCGGTAAGTAATGCGGATGTCGTTATCGTCGAAACTTAACGTTTCAACAAACGAAATCTTGTCACCATCGACCTTGCCGTCCTTGAGTTCGGATTCGCGTTTTTGGTCGTTCACTTCCGAGTTGGCCCTGCCGGTCAAATTCGTGCCGTCCTGCTTGAACGTGAATGTGTACTTCTGCTGGCCAATCTGGGAATCAAATTCCGATTTCCAGGTACCGGTCACGTCCCCGGCCACTAAACACAACGGCAGCGCTGCGATTGCCAGGAGCAAGGTGGGAGTTTTCATGGGATTATTTGGTTAAGCACTGAGCTTTGGTTTTGGTTCAGTCTTTGAATCAAAATTAAATGTAACGGCCTGCACCTCGCGTGGTCCGCAAAGTGATAGCGCCAAAACCGCCCGCAATCAATCAATCTTCTCCGAGCTGTCCAAAGCCGTCTGAATCACCGTCTGAAAACATTCCTTCGGTTTTCCCTGCCGATCGAACAACAGCGGGTTCCCGTAGCTTCGCCAGGAATCCCGGTCCGTAACGCCCCAGAACGTCACCAACTTGATGCTCTTGCGATGCTTGAGAAACACACGGAACAAGCTGGCGTACTGATCGGCCAGCCTTTGATTTGCATCTTCCACCACGCCTCCGCCCCCGGCATCATCATTCTCCGATATATCCGCGCTCTGGCGGCGCTGACCGCGTTGCGCGGCGTCCACATCCAGTTCAGTGATGTGGATCGGCAGTCCCAGTTTCGCGATATCCGTCAGCGCGTCATCTTCCAAATCCGCGCTGGGCCAGGTCAGGTTGGCATGCGTCTGCGAACCGATCGCCATCACCGGCACATGCTGCGCCTTCAAGGATTTGATGAGCGTGAGCAACCGCTCGCGCTTGGGAAGATTCTCAATGGAATAATCGTTGTAACGCAAAATCGCCTTGGGATCCGCCTCATGCGCCCATTCAAACGCCTTCACAATAAACTCCGGCCCCAGGATCCGGACCCACGGCGAGCGTTGCCGGAGCAGGTTCGTGTCCGACAGCTTGCTGCTGTCATTCAATGCCTCGTTCACCACGTCCCAGATTTTGATGCGGCCTTTGTAACGCCCGACCACGGTCGTGATGTGATCATGCATCCGTTGCAGCAACAACGCGCGGTCAGCGGCGTTGGTCGCCTGTAGCGACCGTCCGTTTGCGTCTCGAAAAACCCACGAGGGCGTCTGGTTATGCCATACGAGCGTGTGGCCCACGATGAGCATGTGATGTTTTTCGCCGAATGCCACATACGCATCGGCTGCCGCGAAATCGTAGCCGTTCGTTCCGGGCCGCGGATGGATGCTCGCCCACTTCAAAGCGTTCTCGGGGGAAATTGAATTGAACTGCGAAGCGATGATCGCCGCACCCTTGGGATCCTCGCCGCTGACTTGCCGTTCATTGACGGCCACACCAACGCGAAAATCTCTCTTGAACGCCCGATCCAGCGTGAGGGGCGCGCTGGCCTCGCGGGTCGCACAACTACTCAACAAAATCCCCAAGCCAGCCAATCCCCAACAGCAGAGACGGAACAATTTAGCGCTCATGATTCAATTTGCGTTGTTTGGAGCCTGGCATTCGAGTCATCTCACAACACAACGGCGCAATTGTTTTCCGAACAGCGGTTTCGGCACAATACGACGTACGACGTACTTCTTTTTGGGATTCAAGAATCCCGGCCAAACCGTGGGTTCTTTGATCTCCAGCGCGAATTAAATCTGTACTTTTGAGGTGGTCAGCGCTGTCACCGGCCCGAAACTCCCTTGACCACGCAAGCAGAACCTCTCATTTTGTAGCTGCAAGCTGCCATTCGAACGTGCAATTACACTTCAACCTCCGCCAACAGGACTTCGCAACCGGACTTTCGCTTTTCGATTGCGCCGAATTAATGGGAATCAAAGTCCCCACCTCCTGCCGCAAACAGGGCAAGTGCAAGGAATGCCTCGTGGAAGTCACCGAAGGAATGGAACTTCTTTCTCCACGCACGCCGGAAGAAGCGCATCTCAGCCAGAATTTTCGCCTGTCCTGCCGCTGCAAAATCGCTTCCGAAACCGGCCTCGTCCGCTGCCACACGATGCGCCGCGGCGAAATGCGCATCGAACGACACGCCTTCGAATTGCCCACGCGAAACAAAAAATGGCGCCTCGATCCCTGCGTCACGCGCGACGGCGGCCGGATACTCCTCGACGGCGCCGAAATTGACCGTTCGACCGCCCCCATCCACGGCCTGGCCATGGACCTCGGCACCACCACGGTGGTCATCCGCCTCTTGCATCTGGAAACCGGCGAAGTCGTGGCCGACGCCTCTTTTGAAAACCCGCAGCGTTTCGGCGGCTCAGATGTGATGGCGCGAATTCATTTCGACACGCACGACAAAAGCAAATTGCTCCAGCGCACGCTTGTCGGTTATCTCTCGCACGCCATCGAGGAATTTCCCGTCGATCCGCAGACCATTTACGAACTCGTCATCGCCGGCAATTCCACGATGCGGGACCTTTTTTTCCGCCTCAACGTCCATTCCATCGGCCAAAGTCCGTATCGTTCCATCACGGAACTCGAAATGGAAGCGGGCAAACGCGCGACGACCAGCTTGAGCGAATCCGCTGGAAAACTCGGTCTTCCCATTCACCCGAAAGCGCGCGTTTACGGCCTCCCGATTATCAGCGGCCATGTCGGTGCGGATGCCGCCGCTTGCATGCTCGCAATTGATTTGGCGAACGAGGAACGCACGGTCGCCATCATGGACATCGGCACGAACACCGAACTGATTCTCGGCAATAAAAATAAAATCTTCGCCGCCTCGTGCCCCGCCGGCCCCGCTTTTGAAGGCGGAGCCATCGCCTGTGGAATGCCCGGCCTGCCGGGTGCGATTGAAAAAATCAAGATCCTCGGCGATGACTCATTGCAAATCACCGTCATCGGCGACACTCCTGCCGAAGGCATCTGCGGCTCCGGCCTTGTCGATTTGTTAAGCGAACTGCTGCGCACGAATCGCATGGACACTCTTGGCCGATTCGAAAACGGCGAACACAGATTTGTGCTGGATGTGAAAAGCGATTCGCCAATTTATTTCACCGAAAGCGACATCAACGAACTTGCCCAAGCCAAGGGCGCCAATGTCGCGGGCCTCCGCGTGATTTTTCACGACTACAACATTTCCTTCGACGACGTGGATCTGTTTTATCTCGCCGGCGGATTTGGCCGGCATTTGAACATTGAATCCTCCAAACGCATCGGAATGATTCCCAACATTCCCGACGAAAAAATCATTCAAGTGGGCAACGCCGCCATTGAAGGCGCCTGCATCGCCTTGCTTTCGCGGGCCAAACGAACCGAACTGGAAACTATCGCCAGGCAAGTGAGGCACTGCCGGCTCGAGGCTCATGAGAGATTCTTTGATTTCTTTGTCGAAGGCTGCCAGTTCAAGCCGGTGGACGCCTCACTCGCGGCGCAGAATATCTGACCCATGTTTTCGTTGGTTGAAACCCATCCGCAGTTGGAAATTCAGGAATCTGAATATCAGCGCCTGCTCGGTTATCCCAAAAATCATCCCCTTGAAGGCCGCGCGCGCGAACTGGCAGACGAAGCGCAAGCGTGGTATTCCCAAAACGGCCGGCCCTGGATCTCTGCGCGGGAACTTCAATCCATCGAGCTAAAAATTCGCACCACATCGATTGGCGGAACTGAATTCTCTTCAAAAAAATTGCGGGACATTTTGTTTGAAGCGCGGGCTCACAGCGCCTTGCTCGTCGCCATCAGCGCCGGCAAGGAATGCGAGGAGCACGCGCGCGAACTCTGGAACGAAGGCAAACCTGATGAATATTTTTTCCTGGAAACCTACGGTTCGGCCGTCGTCGAAGAGCTCATTACGTTCGCCAGCAGCCGCATCTGCGCCTGGGCGGACGAAAACAAAATGGCCGCGCTGCCGCACTTCAGCCCCGGCTATTCCGGCTGGGACTTTGCCGAACAAGTCCCGCTCTGGAATCTGTTTCGAAAAAATTTCGACGGCAATTTTCCCGGTGAGCTTGACGTTTTAGAATCTGGAATGTTGCGGCCAAAAAAATCCCTGCTCGCCGTGATCGGCCTCACGCATGATCTGGAAAAAGCGAACCAATTTCGAAAGTTGATTCCCTGCGAAACCTGTTCACTGCCAAACTGCCGTTACCGCCGCGCCCCGCATAAGCGCTCGCGACCGCAAATGGAAAGCGTCAGCCGTAAGTAAACTGCAGAATCGATTGGAAGTTGGAGTTTGGAGTTTCTCTGGAGCTTGGACGCTTGGTCCTTGGAGCTTTTTATCTGCGATTAAACTTCTCCACCACTCCGTGAATGGCCCGAGTGTGTTCCGGCGTGCTGCCGCAGCATGAACCGATGATGTTCGCGCCCGCCGCCAGCGCGTCGGGGACGTGTTTCGCCATGTCGGCGGGAAGCTGTTTGTAAACCGCCTTCATATTTTCCAACACCGGCAACCCGGCATTGGGCTGCACCATCACTGGCAGGTTGCACGCTTCGCGATATTGCTTTGCGACCATCGCCGCGCCATTCATGTCCATGCCCGTGCCGCAGTTTAATGCGATAATATCCGCGCCTCGTTCTTGCGCAAACTCCCCCGCGCGTTCCGGCGTCACACCCATCATGGTGACATAAAATGTTTTATCCGCCGACAAATCATACGCCAGCGACGCAATGATGCACGGCGCGCCGGCCGCTTTTGCCGCGTCAATCGCCACACCGATTTCCTCCAGCGAAGTCTGCGTCTCAATGATGATGGCATCCGCGCCCGCCTCCACCAGCGCCCGCGCCTGCTCCTCATATGCAGCCCGCGCTTCCTCCTCAGGCAAATCGCCGTAGGGCTGGAGAATCGCGCCGAGCGGCCCGAGATCGCCCAGCACAAAACCTTCGCGCCCGCCAAAAGCCTCCCGCGCGATGCGCGCGCCCGCCTGGTTGATTTCGCGTAATTGCTCGACGTGCCCATGCCGCTTCAGCATCAACCGGCTGCCGCCAAACGTATTCGAAATCAAACAATCCGCGCCCGCGTCCACGTAGTTGCGCTGGATTTTCAGCACGCGTTCCGGATGCGAAAGATTCCACGCCTCGCCGCAATCGCCATTCGCCAACCCGGCCAGCATCAACTGCGTGCCCATCGCGCCGTCACAAACGAGCCTGCGTTCTCGCAACGTTTCCAGGAGAGACTTTTTCATATTAACAGGTTGTTAGGCCGCGACCAGAATTTCTGTATCAGTGATTTTCAACTCCACGCCCGCCGCCTTGGCCGCCTCTTGCAACGCCGCTTGCAACATCACCACCGGATCCTTGCTCACCGTGAGCCGGCGCATCAACCCCTCGCCCTTTTTCGTGCCCACCGTCAGCGTGATTTTAAGCCCCTTGCGCTTGCAGCCCACGCGCGTGCCATCGGACAGCTTCGTATTCATCGGCTTCACAAACGCATCCACGTAATGCGAACCGATGCCCGATTTTTCCGCGAATGTCGGCGGCAATTTATCCTTTGCCGCCAGATTGATGTCGCACAATTTGGTCATATCGCTTGCCGCCATTTAAACTTCGTTCACCGTTCCCCAATACACATCAAGGTGCTTGGAGAGATAACGTTTCACCGCTTTCAATAAAATTTTCGCCTCCAGCTTTTGGCCGGTTTCCACAATCTCGCGCAACGTCATCCCCGGCCGAATCGGAAAGCTGCCCTGCGCGATGATCGGGCCTTCATCCAGGTGCATGTTGACGAAGTGCGCCGTGCAACCGGCGATCTTCACGCCGTGTTCATAAGCCTGCCGATACGCCTGCGGCCCCGGAAAACTCGGCAGCAACGACGGATGCACGTTGATGATCTTGTTCTTGTATCTCCACACAAAATTCGGCGACAAAATTTTCATGAACCGCGCCAGCACAACAAAATCAATCTCATGCTCCTCCAAAATCTTCAGCGCCTTCAACTCCGCATTCGCCCGGTCCTCCCACGGCACGCAAATGAACGGCAATTTGTATTTTTTTGCGAGCGGTTCGAAGCTGTGGTGATTGCCCAAAACGATCACCGGATCGGCCTTGAAGGTGCGGCTGGCCGCGGCTTTGGCGATTGCCTCAAAACAACGCGGTTCCTTCGTCACGAATATCGCGAAACGCTGGCGCCGGACCGGGTCGGTGAACCGCACCTTGATTTCCATGCCGAGCGACGCCGCCAGCTTCGCCAGGCCGCCGCGGACCTGTGAATCGTCAAAATTCTTTTGGGGCCAGGATGCCTGCAACGTCATGCTGAACTGCCCGCGCGTGACCTGCTCCTCCAGCGCCTCGATGTTCGCATGCTGCTCAAATAAAAAATTCGTGACGCGCGCGATGACTCCCGTCTTGTCGCGCCCGATGACCGTGATGGTGGCGAATTGTTTCAAGGTCATTTTTAAAGTTTAGCCACGAGTTCCTTGCGAACCGCTTCAGCCACCTCGCGCGGCGAACCCGCGCGTTCGACGATCTCACCCCAATGCAGGTGCGCCGCGTAGGCGTCGTGCGAAATCAATCCCTGCTTTTGCGCGGAGGCATCAATCTTGATGACGAATTTTTCCGGCAGGCTCAGTTTCACCTCGTCAAAATCATCCCACGCCTTCAGTTCCGACGGAATGTCCTGCCAATACAAAATCTGGTATTTTGATTTCGCATCCGGAGAACGCGCTTCCTCGCGCTCCGCCTTCACTTCTTCAATCGTGTCGAGCTTGGTTTTGGCCTTGGGCGGCGGGCCTTTGCCCATGAAATACAAAAACAAATCCACCGCGCTCGAAGCATCGGCGCCGTAACCGTCCGCCTTGATTTCATCCGCGAACGATTGGCTGATGGGCGCTCCGCCGACGGCGAATTTCTGCGGCATGCCCCGTTCGCGATAACCGTCCACCACCGTTTTCATGTAGGTCATCGTGGTGGTCAGCAACGCGCTCATGCCGATGATATCCGGCTTGTGCTGCTCAGTCGCCGCGAGAAATTTCTCGATGCTTTGGTCCACGCCGATGTCCACAACCTTGAACCCTGCGCCCTCCGCCATCATGCACACAAGGTTCTTGCCAATGTCGTGCAAATCACCGCGCACCGTTCCCATCAGCAACGTGCCCGCCGGTTTCACAACCGAATCGTGCGCGGACAACAACGGCTTGAGCACCGCCATGCCCGCCTTCATCGCGCGGGCCGCAATCAGCACTTCCGGCACATAAAGGATGTTGTATTTGAAATCCTCACCAACGACGCTCATCCCGGCGATGAGGCCATCCGCCAAAATCTCCGCGACTGGCCGGCCTTCGGCCAGCGCGTCTTTGGTCATCTGCTCGACCTCCTTGGCTTTGCCTTCGTAAAGGCATTGATTCATAAAAGCGTAATCAGGCATACAAATTATTTAACGCAAAGGCGCAAAGATGCGGAGACGCAAAGGAAAAATTCGGAAATAGAATTGTTCGTGCTCGCCTGCATTGCATCTTGGCTTTTGCAAAAAGCGCCTTGAATCCTGAAGCGATTCAGTCGCTTAACCCGGTGCGCACTTTGAATCCCGAAGGGATTCAGCCCCCCAGCCCAGGGTTGCGAGGAACGAGCTACCCTGGGTCTGGGCGCGCCACGCAGGCAACCCTGAAAGGGTTGCGCCAACTGAAGGCACAACGACGACACAACCCCGTTGGGGTTGAACGATTTTTTTAAACGGTCACCCAGGGTAGTCCGCTGCCGCGGCCAACCCTGGGCTGAAGGACGCAATCCCCTTGAGATTGGTGAAAGTTTGACCGTTTCAATCCTCATGACGCGCCAGAAAATTACTTCCTGCCATTGAACTCATTCAGCGCATCCAGCATCGCCACAATATTCTGCCTCGGCATTCCGGGACTCGTGCCACCACCGACGGACAAAATCATGCCGCGGTCCCCGCCTTTTTCCAAAACTTCCAGCGTCGCTTCGCGCACCTCCTCCGGCGTGCCGCGCACGCCCACTTCCAGCGGATTCACATTTCCCATTAGGCACATGCGGTTGCCGACGCGCTCTTTGACTTCCGCAATGTCGGTTTGCTTGCCCCAATTGAGCACGTTGAAGCCGCAGTCGGGCAAATGATCGAGGCACGCCTGCACCTCGGCGTCGTTGTGATAGAGCTTCACCCAATCCTTCGGGAAAGCGTCGCAGATGCGCTTGAGATAAGGATGGCAAAATTCCAGGTAATGCTCCTCATTCACGAAACCAACAATGTCGTCCAAAATGAAAATGCCTTCGACCGTGTCGCCCATCGCCTTGTGCTGCGCCTTCAGCCAATCAATCACCAATCGCGTGCAAAGATCCAGCAGCTTATGCGCCCACTCGGGTTTCTCCACCAGATCAATCATGAGATGAGTCGTGCCCCGCACGAAGCCCGCCGTGCACATCGGCCCGCGCGAGGTGACCATCGGCAGGATTTCGCCCGTATCGAGGATTCGCTGCCGCTCCATCCGAATCCGGTGCAGCGTCAACGCCATGAACGCGTCATTCTCCACTTCGTACTCGGGAAATTCATCGATGTCCTCAATGTGAAACAGCGTGTGATATTCGCTCGGCGTATTGTCCTGCCAGAATTTGATTTTTGCGCCCAGCGCGGACGGCTCGGCCGCCATGCCGTATTCCATCCACCAACTCGGAACGAAAATGACATCCGGAAACTCGCGGTGAATCTTGAGATGCGATTGAAACCAAACCTCGCGGTCGAGGTAGAAGTCCATGTGCTTCACGCCCAAATAGCCCGGTATCCATGGGCTGTCGATGATGAGCGCCATGGGAGTTTTGTCCAACCTTTCGAGACGAGCGGCTTTCTTAAAAATTTCCCATTGTTCACGTCGCATATAAATATCGGGGGAGTGTAGGTACACGCCCCCGCCATATCAATCCGACATTTGACGGATATCGAGCGCTCAGGGCATCGGCACGCCCAGGCTGTCATGCAAGATCAAAACGAGATCGTCCGCGTCATTCACCTGCGGCGTGACCCAGCGCGAGCCAAAAACCAATTTGGGAATGGCATTGCTGCCGGCATTGCCGTAAAGCCGAACCGAACTTTGCAAATACTCGTCGATCCAGGCATTGGTTCGGGCGGCATTGAACTTCGCCTCGCTGACCAGTTCCATCGCCTTGGCCCTGGCAGCATCCAGGCTTCGCGGCTGCCAGCGGTCGCCGGATTCCAGTGAAAACATCCAGCCATCAAAAGCCGGAAACGCCTCGCGCCTGGCGAGCCAGACTGTCAGGCCAATTTTAGCCAGTTCGCACGAGTCCTTGAATCTGTCCACGTCCCGCGAAATATAAGGATTGCACTCGGTGTTCAACGGCGCCGGACACAGCGCAAAGGCGAGCTTGCCGCCGTAACGGCGGACCACTTCATCGAGCATAAAATGCAGTTGCTGACAGTGAGGGCATTTATAATCAAAGAGCAGATCGATAATGTAAGGAGCGTCCGGCGAACCGACGAGCGGAGCGGCGTGGGCATCGATCACAGGAACACTATTCGACGACTCGCCACCGCGATAGACAGCCGGCGGTGCAAATCGGACCTGGCACACCACCAAAATTGCGGCAAATGCCAATCCGATCGAAGCAAAACCAATCGCGGGAATCCAGCCGGCGACCCGTCGCGGAGCAGATGCGGAAGCGCTTTTGGCGGCTGTGGTTGAATTCTGATCAGATTCCCTCGGCGCCCGCCAGATGACCAGCGCCGCCAAGATCACGCCGGTGATGTGGGTGGCCATGCAATAGGGGCAAAAAGATTTTACGATCCATTTCTGCACGATGAAGAACCACACTGCGCTTCCCACCGCAGCCCCGACCAGAACCAGCATCGCGCGCCAAGCCAGCCGACGCACCGGAAATTCCGTGCCTGGACCAATGGAAAAACTGGCCAGCAACATCGCCAGATACAACCCGGCGGCCAGGCCGCTGACGGGCACAACCCCGCCGATCGCCGACCATCGGCTATTCAACACCTCTTCGCAGGCGCTTCCACTTCCGCAGCCGATCACCAATCCACTCCGCAGATAATGCCACCCCAGGTAAGCGCTCAACCCCAAAGCCAGCGCGCTCAAACCTATCAAGGCGCATCGCCACCAGGGCCACCATGGGCGAAGTTGTGTCATTCCGTTAGTATAATGATTGCCAAGATAACTTTCCGCAAAGAATTTGGTCGTGTCTTGTCGCAGCGCCGCCTCAGGATAATTGCACCGTACGATTTCGCCCCCTGTCTTCCACGAAGTGGCGGAGAACGTCAGGATGAAAATTTTTTCAAACCATCGAGAGAACTTCGCTTCGAGGCGCTAAAAACCGCCGGTATCCCATTGGAGGTTGGAGTTTCTCTGGATCTTGGACGCTTGGGGTTTGGAGCTCAAGCGCGCCGCGCGCCCGCTACTGCGACATCGTGATTTGTTGTTCGTCCTTCGAAGGCACCGGCGGTGGCACCAACGGCGTGCCGCGCCGCTCCATCGCCTCCTGCTCCTGCGACTTGTGGAACTTCACACTCACGATCTTGCTCACGCCATGTTCCTCCATCGTCACGCCATACAACACATCCGCCATCCCGATCGTGCGCTTGTTGTGCGTGATGATGATGAACTGCGAAGAATCGATGAACCGCTGCAGCACCTTGATAAACCGGTTGATGTTCGATTCATCCAGCGGCGCGTCCAACTCGTCCAGCACGCAGAACGGACTCGGCTTCACCTGGTAAATCGAGAACAACAGCGACACCGCCGTCATCGTCTGCTCGCCGCCCGAAAGCAGCGAAATCGTCTGCAACTGTTTGCCCGGCGGCCGCGCCACGATATCAATGCCGCTTTCCAGCACGTCGTTTTCATCCACCAAAATCAAGTCCGCCTTGCCGCCGCCGAACACCTCCGTGAACATCGTCCGGAAATTGTTCCGAATCTGCTCGAAGGTCGTCTTGAACATTTCCTTCGTCTGCGTGTTGATCCGGTTGATGACCTCCAGCAATTGCGCCTTGGCCTCCACCAAATCATCGCTTTGCTTCGTCAAAAATTGATAGCGCTGCTCGGTTTCCTCATATTCCTCAATCGCCACCAGGTTCACCGGCCCCATTTCATCGATGCGCTTCTGCAACGCATCCACCTGCCCGGCCACCGCCGCCCAATCCGTCGCGCCACCCGCCGCCGCCATTTCCTCGGGCGTCATTACATGCACCTTCGCCGCGCCTTCATCCGCGAACGTGATCGTGATGCACTCGCTGCGGATGTCGTCCAGATTCAAATGATATTTCTGCTGCACGCGCTCGCGCAGGTTTTGCACCGCCATGTTTTTCTGAGCCAATTCCACTTCAATCGTCCCGCGCTGCTGCTGCACTTCCGCGAGCCGGCGACGCTGCTCGCGCAACCCCTCCTCGCGCCCGGTCACATCCGCTTCCTGCGCCTGCTTCTGTGAAAACAATTCCGCGGTCTGCACATTCACCTGCTCGCGCTCATGCTGCAATCGCTCAATCTGCGAACGCGATTCCTGGATCTCCGACTCCGCCTGCTCCTTGCGGCCGATAAACGACGAACATTCCGCGCGGCGCTGCTCCACCACCTGCGCCAACTCGCGAATGCGCTGCTCCAAATTCTGTTTCTGCTGCCGGCACGAAACGCAAAGCTGCTCCTCCGACGCCAGCGCCACTTTGCTCTCCGTTAATTCCGTGTTTGCCGTGTCGCGCTTCTGCCGCAAATTTTCCAGGTCCGCCGTGAACGACGCCACCTGCTCCTGCTGCATCCGCTCGCGCGTCTCCAGTTCCGTCGCGCGGTCCGTCAATGCCGTGCGTTTCTGCAATCCTTCCTGTTCCTGCGCCGCTAGGCTTTGGATTTCGTAAACCACCGTGTCGATTTTTTGGTGCAACAGCCGCCGCGAATTTTCCAGCGCCGTGAATTCACCCTCGCGCGTGGCAATCGCCACTTCCTGCTGCCGCAATTCCGTCTGCGCCTGTTGCAAGCTCGCCTGCAATTCCGTTTGCTCGCTTTGCAGCGCGCCCTTGCGCCGGCTCAATTCCGCAATTTTTTCCTGCAACTCCGCCAGCGCGATCTCCAATTCAGCAATCTGGTTTTTGCGCCCGAGAATCGACGACGGCGCGCGGCCATTGCCATGCCCGTTCAAGTAACCACCCGTGTAAATGCCGTGGCGATTCAGCAAATCGCCCGACAACGTCACGAAATCACATCCCGCATGGCCGTTTTGCAACTGGGCCGTCGCGGAATTCAAACTCGGCGCGATGAACGTTCGACCCAACAAACTCTTCACCAATTTTTCCACCGCCGGATCGATCTTCACCACATTGAGCGCGGGAACGACCTCGCCCTTTTCCAACTGGCTCTTCACCACCTGCTCATCCGCCGCAGGGGCCATGTCGCCCGAAAAAACCAATTGATGCACCGGCATCTCGACTGCCAGTGCCGCAATGCTCGCGCGGCCCGCCTTGCTCGCCGTCAGATCCGCCAAAATTTCCTGCGCCTGCTGCGGTTGCTCGGTCAAAACCAACTGCAAGTGATGCCCCAGCGCGTTTTCAATCGCCACCACGTAATCGTCCGGCACGCGAATCCGCTCGGCCAGCGAACCAATCACCGCCTGCGACCGCCGCAACGCCGCCACGGCGCCCGCGCTGAACCCCTCGTGCGAGCCTTCCAATTGCTCCAGCACGTTGAGCCGCGAACGTTTCTCCGATTGTGCATGCAGATATTTATCCTGCTCCTGGGACGCCTGGTTCAATTCCTCCTGGATCACGCGCAACCGCTTCTGCCGTTCTTCGACCGAGCCGCGCTTGGTCTGCACGCTCAACTTTTCCGCTTCCACATTCGCGGTAAATTCCTGCAACCGCGCTTCGAGCAGCGAACGTTCTTCTTCCAATTGAATTTTTTCCGCCGAAAGTTTTTCCAACCGAACCACATTTCCCTGCTTCTGCAAATCGAGCGCCGTGATTTCATTCCGCGCGCGCGACAAATCCTGCGCCGCCGCAAACGCATCCGCCTGGGCCTTGCGCAATGTCTCCTGCCGCTCCTGCAAATCGCGCTCCACCTGCCGCAACGCCTCCCGCTTCGCTTCCAGCGTCTCTCGCTGCTGCGCCAGCGCCGTTTCCGACGCCTGCAACCGCTCCGCGACGACCGTCTGTTCATCCGACGCCGCATTGCGACGCTCCTCTACCTGCGCGATTTCCTCCAACGCCTTCGCGTTCTGTGACGCGATCTCGTTCAAGCGCTCTTCGTTAAATTGAATCCGGCTCTCGTGCCGGTCCGCTTCGCCCTTCAATTCCAAACCGCGCTGTTGCATCGTCGCAATCGAATGTTCCAGTTCCGAAAGCCGCTCGCGCAATTGCCCGATCTCATCTTCGCAACGCAGCACGCTCGCCGAGCCCGTCTCAATTTCCTCGCGCAACTTTTCCGCCATCGTTTGGCGCTCGTTGATTTCCGATTGCAACACGTCGAACTGATGCCGCGCGAGTTGCGTGTCGAGATGCTGCATCTCCTGTGAAAGCTGCTTATAGCGCCGCGCCTTGCCCGCCTGCCGTTGCAGCGAGCCGATCTGCCGCTTCACTTCGCGAATCAAATCCGCCACGCGCACCAAATTCTGTTCCGTGTATTCCAGTTTGCGCAGCGATTCTTTTTTCTGCGCCTTGAATTTCGTGATGCCCGCCGCCTCTTCAAAAATCATCCGGCGATCTTCTGGCTTGCTGGAAAGAATCTGCGTGATGTGCCCCTGCGCGAGGATGCTGTAGCTCGTCTTGCCCATGCCCGTGCCCATCACCAACTGCTGAATGTCCTTCAACCGGCACGGAACTTTGTTGATGAAATATTCACTGCCTCCATCGCGGAAAATCCGCCGCGTCACCGTCACTTCGTTGTAGCTCACCTCCACGCCCGCCGCGCGTAGATGCTCCTCGTCCACGTCACCTAAAGTCAGCGAAACCTCGGCCATGCCAATCGGCTTGCGGCCATCAGTTCCGTTAAAGATGACGTCCGCCATTTCGCCGCCACGCAGCGCCTTCGCCGATTGCTCACCCAGTACCCAACGGATTGAGTCTGACACGTTCGACTTACCACACCCATTGGGGCCTACGATGGCCGTCACGCCGGGCTGAAAATTGAGGGAGGTCTTGTCCGCGAAGGACTTAAATCCTAAAACCGTTAAGTTTTTGAGATACATTGGCTTTACAAAAGCAAACTGCGTTAAAATAGTAAAGCGAAAAACCACAATATGCAGGGTTATCCGCCGTCGGAGCACAACTAATTGGTGAGGAACCGAGATTCGAAATTGTGCGCGAACCTAAACTAAATTCTTTCTGCTAACTACAGTATTCCTTATAGTATTTAATGGGGATTTTGCAACTTTTTTCTGCCCCGGAGCACGAAATTTCAGCGCACTTTCGCACGAGTCGGTGCGAAGCACTTTCGGACTGCGCCGGCAAAACGCAGCGGTGACCGCGCTTTGCTGCGCGAAAAAGCGGTGTCGACGCTGCGCTCTGCACTCATAGTAGCGCCAAACAAGGGCTTGCGGCGTTGGTTTTTCTCCTCCGGCTTGACGCTGTAGCGCAAGAATTCGGAGAACCAACCGTGTCGCCCGGTGTCATGGTTTTCTAATGTTGCGGTTCCCGAGATGCTCGCGAGGAGGTAAACCAAAATTGCCCGCAAGGCGCTTTCCCGAGAGCCAAATAGAGTTTCCCTTTGTCTGCTGGATGCCGGCCATCTCCTTTCCATTGCGGTTTTCTAACGACATTCCGTTGCGGGTTCAAAGCCGTTGTGGAGGTGCAAAATAAATTTGCGGCGCTCTTCCGAGGGCGCCGCTACGGGGGTGTTTGTTCCCTCGGTGCGTATGGGGTGAACGCGGGGTTGTAGGAGTTCAGTTTTCAAGGGTATGCTGGCTCAAATATCTATGACCTCAAAAATAAATGTTCCCATCGATGATCGGACGTTGACGCGCAAGACCATCCTGCTGGTCGAGGATGACCAGAATGATGAAGAACTGACGTTACGTGCGCTGCGCCGGAGCAATATCAAAAACGAGGTCATCGTGGCCCACGACGGCGCTGAAGCGATCGAAATGCTTTTTGGCAGCGACAAACTTGTGGGGGGTGAAATTGATATGCTTCCGGCGGTCGTTCTGCTCGATTTGAAATTGCCGAAGATCAGCGGCATCGAAGTGCTTCGGCGCATCCGTTCCGACGTTCGGACCCGCCGGTTGCCCGTGGTCGTCCTGACCAGTTCCCGCCAGGAGCGTGATCGGGATGAAGTCTACGACCTGGGCGCGAACAGCTACATCTGCAAACCGGTGGATTTCGAAAAATTCACGGAAGCGGTCGGCAGCCTCGGGATGTATTGGGTATTGCTGAATGAATTGCCGCCGGTTCATGAGGTGCCGCACGAGGTGGCGGGGTAAGCTCACTATCTTTGCCAATGGCGCACCACATACAACATGCTTGGTACCACATCGGAATATAGATGTGCGAGGATGATCGGGGTGATTCGCTTCGTTTTGGCGTAATAGAGACAAAAGACGAAGAATGCCCCCCCCTCTGCAAGCGCTAATGGAACTCCCTGATAAAAGTGGTAGCTCGTCTGCAGCAGAGTGCTTGCAATCACAGCTATGACGGCACTGTTCGTCAACTGCCGCACTTGAGTCATTACGTAAGCTCGAACGATCAACTCTTCAAAAAACGGATTGATACACTGATAGATTATTGTGGTGACAAAGACTCCGCCACCAAACAGATACTGAGACACGCTACTATAGCCCGGAGGATGGCTAAAAATTGTCAGGCCAAAAGCATAAATAGCCCAAGAAATCACACCGATTATCCCGAAATAGGCAACATATCCCGCAAGCCAGAGAACAATGGATCAACCGATGTCTGCCCACTTCCATCCGAAGCCGAGGTCAAATAACGACTTTGATCGGCGAAACAATACATACCAAAGCAAAACGAGAACTGAGAGTTCACGCACGACGCCAATGGGCCAAGAGAGGGAACTCCTACTGGGAAGACTCCCGCCAAACAGAGAGTTAATGGAAATAAAGATGCTGCTTCCGAACGCGATGGTGCATACCAGCGATAATTCAATGATACGAAGGCGGCGGTCGCTGTGGTCTCGCGTTGGCCGTGTTCGAGTGGAAGAGGCGGGCACAGTTGCGGAAGGCTCCCCCACTAGCGGAGGAATTGCCATGCCATCCCCGGCTAGAATCATTCCGTCTATCGAATAGATTACGGCTTCGTTTGGATGTTCCTTTCCGCAGTAGGTGCATCTTTTCATCAGGCGCTCACGAAGATTTAAGCTCGGGAATGCCAATTGACTCGAACAAAATTATTTCAGAGGAAAGTCAGAGCCTTCTTCCCACAAACGCTAACCCTCACTCGGCCCTCTCCCATCCGATGGAGAGGGGGAAATTGATCGAGCATCTCTCCTCGATTCGGCCCAATGATATGTCGTGGTTCACGGGTTCAATGCTACGGTTATTTGCCGTTTCCGCCGGCCCAGGTGGGCGGGTGTTCGAGTTGGAAGAGCATTTCGCCGGCTTTGGGGACGAGGAGAACGCCTTCGTTTTCGCGGTTGGCGAAGTCTTCGGTGCGAATGGTTTTGGGGTCGCGGTAGCCGAGATTGATTTTGCGGCAGACGGATTCCGGGATGGCCGTCGCGAGCGTCACTTGCACGCGGCAGTTTTCCACGCCGTTTTCATAAGTGCCAATGCCGCGGACGTGCGTGGAATGCGCCACCACGCCCCAGGGGTAATTCTTGAATTTGTCCCACTGTTTCAAAAAGTAATCGCGGCAATGATAGCCGAGTTCGCTGATGATTTTCCCGTGCACGACGGAAATTTCGTGCACGTGCGGCGCGTAAATGATGAGTTCGCCGCCATCGGCGACGACGGGTTCGAGCTTGTACATGCATTTGCCGGCCACCCAGATTTCGTCGTACATGGCCGGGGCGCAGGAGAGCACGGTTTTGAACGGTTTCGGCCGGCGCGTGATATGAATCTGCCGGGAAAGTTCGCTGGCTTCGTCCCAGGCCGCTTCGGGCGTGCCGGTGAACAGGCCGGCGAGTGATTTGTCGGGCGCGACGACCATGGCTAAGCAGAGTTTGTCCACTTTCACCATCGCGCCCGCGCGATCGACGACTTTGCGCACCGGCGTCCATTTGTTGCCGATGATCATCGGGTTGGTGCAAACGGCGCCGAGCCAATGGAAGAAGTTCAAAATCTTCGGGCCGCCGACGCCGGGAAACAGATATTTATTGCCGCCGGAGAAGCCGACGACTTCGTGCGGAAATACCGGGCCGCAGATGATGATTTGGTCGTAGTTGTAAACGAGCTTGTTGATCTCGACGGGCACGTCCATCGAAAACAATCCGCCGGTCAATTCGCTGATGTCGCTGGCGGGAATGGTGCCGATGTCTTTCAACGCGGCATCGTTGTCCCATTCGTGATTGAAAAATTGGACGTTGCGGTATTGGCCGCGACGTTCTTCCAGCGAAATTTCCAGGCGGCCGCAAATCGCTTCTTCGCTCATGGGCGGATGCGTGCCGAGCGCGATGAGAATATCGAACGCCTTGGTGACGGAGCCGATCTGCTGGTGGAGGGTCTTGAACATTAGCCCGACCGGCGCGGTGCGCGTGCCGTCGGGAATGATGACGACGACTTTTTTGCCGCGATATTTATCGGCGGGACATGTTTTCGCGATGATCTCGGAGACTTGCTGCGCTGACACTACGTTCATAGAAACAATTGGATTGTAAACCACGGCTAACCACGGATAAACACGGATTTTAAAGCTCCGCGATTATCCCTGGAAGGGCATCCGTGTCCATCTGTGTTAATCCGTGGTTGATCCATTTAAGTTAAATCGTTTGACACAAAAATCCACCGTCGACGCGGATGTCGGAGCCGGTTACGAAACCGCTGGCTTTCGAACTGGCGAGGAAAACGGCGGCGCCGATCAGTTCGCGGGCGTCGCCGAAACGATTCATGGGCGTGTGGCCCAAAATCGATTTCGTGCGGTCAGTCGGTGAACCGTCGTCCTTGAACAGGAGTTTGCGGTTTTGTTCCGCGGGGAAAAATCCGGGCGTGATGGTGTTCACGCGAACGCCTTTGGTGGCCCATTCGCGGGCGAGAAATGCGGTCAGGTTCAGGACGGCCGCTTTCGCCGAGGAATAGGTGACCACGCGCGAGAGCGGCAGGTGGGCGGAGACGCTGGCGATGTTGATGATGCTGCCTTTGCCGCGCGCGACCATGGCCGGACCGAAGACCTGGCAGGGCAAAAACACGCCGCCGACAAGGTTCAAATCGAAATTCGCGTGCCAGGCGTCGAGCGGAATTTTTTCAAAGGGATTGTCGGCGGTGGCGGTGACTTTGGGGTCGTTGCCGCCGGCGGCGTTGACGAGGATGGTCACGGGGCCGAGAGCTTTTTCCACGGCTTGCTGCGCGGTTTGGAGGCTTTCCTTGTTGACGGCATCGCAATTGAAAAATGATGCCTTGCCGCCTTTTCCTTCGATGGCTTTGACGCGAGCCTGGCCGCGCTCCTGATTGCGGCCCAGCACGGCCACCTTCGCGCCGGCTTCGGCCAATCCTTCGGCCAATGCGCCGCCGAGTGCGCCCGTGGCGCCGATTACCACCGCTACTTCTCCTGACAAATCAAATAGATTCATAAGCGCGGCATTGTGGGATAAAGTCCACGGAGGGAGAAGAAGTTTTTTGTTCCAAGCCCTGACGAGGGGCTCGGATAAAGGCAGAAGAATGCCGAGGGGACGTTGGTCTGTAGAGAATATCCGAAGAGCGGCTTCGAACCGTGCTTGCATTTTGGCCTTTTTTGTTCTTCGCCTTTCACTGGGGCGGATGACGAAAAAAGCAGGTTTGCTTGATCTTATCCAGGGCTGCGGTACCGACAAAAGGCCGCCGGGATGGGCCCGGCGGCCGTGTCGTGGGGGTCATGCAAATCGCGGATTACGTCCCAGTTTCTGCAGCGCGTATTTCATGCGTAGCGCGTGGCTTCGAGTGCGGTGCGGTTCAGGCTTGCGAGGGCCCAAAGACAACGTTGCCAATGCATCATGGATGGTTGTCTTAATATCAAAAATTCCTTGCGCGAACAATCCAACCTTTGTTCTAGGCGGCTTTTCTGGAAATGAACGCGTTCAGCGGCCCCCTGGCTACCCTCTGGCGCTCCGCCCGAGCTTCGAAAAAGAGATGCGTTTCCTTTTTTCTGAAGCAAAATAGCGTCCGCTATCTTGGGCTATTTCAACGGGCCGCTGCTTAATTTGACTTTGAGGGCGGAAGTCTCTCCGGGCAACAGAACGATCCGGTTCGCGTTCACGTTGCCAGATTCCACGCAGACCATGTTTTGATATTCCTCATTGCCGAAATCGGGCATCTGCTGGGCTTTGGCGATCCAGGGATTCCAGACGACAGTGGAGGCGGAGTTTTGTTTTTCCACGCGAATGGTTCGATGCAGTTGCGCATCGCGAATTTCCACGGTCCCGGGGGTGTCCAGGTAAACGCGGTCGACTTCGGAGTTGATGCGGATGGCGTCATCGGTCTCGGTTTTTCGGGCGAAGTTGGCGACTTTGTCGAGGTAGGAAACGCCTTTTAAACCAGCGACGCTGGTGGACGCGATGTCTTCCACGGCGAAGTAGGTGTGCAGGCAGGCTTCAAATTCGAGTTTCGCGTCGGCGGATTTGTTGGTGACGATCAGTTCGAGCGTGAGGCTGTCGTTGATGGTCACGACGTATTCGGCGCAGAATTCCGGATAGGTGGCGGCTTCGGGGACGTCCGGCAATTGAAAACGCAGGCAGACGGTGCCGTCCAGGGAGGGCACCATTTCCTTCAATTCCCAGGATTTGATGCGGGCGAAGCCGTGCATGGGCAGGCCTTCGCGCGGGCCGAACCACGGAAAGATCACAGGCACGCCGCCGCGAATGGGCTGGCCTTCCTGGAAGCGGCTGCATTGGCTGAGGAAGAGCAACGGCAGCTCGTTGTGCCGCTTGAAATTGGTGACGTGGGCGCCGTGCAGATAAATCTCAGCGGTGCTCCAGGCGGTGGTGATTTCCACCATGGGCAGGTCGCCGCGGCCTTCGAGAAATATCACGCGCGCGGGATGGGGTTTTTTTGTGGTGTCGGGCATAATGGTCTCTTCCCACAAAGGTTAACAGGTTTTGGCGGTGAGGGATACTGGGAAATTTTTCGGGGTCTTTGGAGCGCCGATCTCTGATCCGGCGCGTTGGGAGCGGATTGGTCGGACGTGCCGGGTCGGAGACCGGCGCTCCGGTGTTGACCGTTCGGTCACGATGGCCGGTGGTCTAAATTGGCATTTAGGCCGGCTGCAACTTGTCGATTCTGCTGATGTGAAGGATGGCACAACTCACGATGCGATCAACGATCCCGTCAGGATCAGGATGCACGCCGACCTCGATGTAATTCTTGCTTATCATGGCCATGTCGTGATTCGTGATTTCGTAGCTTGAGCCGTCCGACAAGTAGATTTTGAATGGCCGAAACGGTTTTGTTTTCATCATTTCCCTGATGTCCTTCGCTGTGAACATGATTTTTTAATCGGCAGTTGTGGTTTGTTTGTCAAGGAGATTAACGGTCGTGCGTATCACAGGATTTCCAATCTGCGATAAGGCAGGGGCTTGCTGTCATGTTTTCGGTTGCATTTTGCCCTTTTTCGTCATTCGCCTTCAGGTGGGGCGAATGACGAAAAAGCAGGTTTGTTGGGACTTTACCCAGGGCTGCGGCTGCTGCGCAACCTTGCCCTAGGCTACCATCTGTCGCTCCCACGGAGCTTTAGAATAGAGACGGATATCTTTTCCGCAAAGCAATTGGCAATCTGCCATACAGCAAGCTGGCAACTGCGCCATGAACACTGTCTGTCAGCAAATCCGAATCTCAAAGATTTTAAGATACCGGTTGCCGGATTTATTTGAATACTGATTTGACGGTCTTCGTGACCCAGTCGGGGGCGGGCATTTGGACGTCGTAAAAGGTCTTGGAGGTGATGACGGCGATTTCACCATCAATCTTCGAGACGGTTCCGACCCGGGCGTCGGCGGGAAGTTTGCCGACGCTGCGCTTCACGAACTCCACGTGCGGCATCATGGCCCACGTGTAGTCAATTACGCGGTCCGCCTGGACGATGATCAGGTAGGTTTGGCCGTTGGCGATTTCAACTGGCATTTGTTCACGCATAGGCCTGGTGGGTTTTTCAATCTGCTCGGACCGATCCACGCGAGGCAGGTTGGCAACCTGCGACATAGCAGGCTGCCAGCCTGCGCTACGATTTATTGGTTCAGCGCTTCGAGATAGCGTTCGGCTTCGATGGCAGCGGCGCAGCCCATGCCGGCGGCGGTGATGGCCTGGCGATAGACGCGGTCGGCGCAGTCGCCGGCCACGAAAACGCCGGAGACGTTGGTGTGCACGCCTTTTTTCGGGACGATGTAGCCGGCGTCATCCATGTCGATGGAGCCTTTGAAAATCTGGGTGTTCGGGATGTGGCCGATGGCCACGAAAACGCCGGCGCAATCCACCGTGGATTCCGCCTGAGTGTTCACGTGTTGGACGCGGACGCCGGTGACCTTGTCCTGTTTCACGTCGAGCACTTCGGTGACGACGGAATCCCAGATGGGATTGATTTTCGGATGGGCGAGGACGCGTTCGGCCATGATGCGGGAGGCGCGCAAGGAGCCGCGGCGATGGATCAAATGAACTTGCGAACCGAATCGGGTGAGATAAAGCGCTTCTTCACACGCCGAATCGCCGCCGCCGACGACCACGAGCGGTTGGTTGCGGAAAATCGGCAGTGCGCCATCGCAGGTGGCGCAGTAGGTCACGCCTTTATTTTCCAGGAGATGTTCGCTTTCCAGGCCCAGATGGCGGTGGCCGGCGCCGGTGGCGATGATCAACGTTTCGGTGCGGACGCTTTCGCCATCGATGGTGAGCAGGATGGGGCGGCCGCTCAAATCCGCGCATTCGACGGTGCCGAATTGGACTCGCGCGCCGAAGCGTTCGGCTTGTTTTTGCATGCGGGTCATCAGTTCGAAGCCATCAACGCCTTCCGGAAAGCCGGGAAAATTTTCCACGATGCTGGTGGTGGTGAGGAGTCCGCCGGGTTGTTTGCCGGTGAGGACGAGGGGCTTGAGGTTGGCGCGGGCGGTGTACAGCGCGGCGGTGAGCCCCGCGCAACCCGTGCCGATGATGACGACTTTTTCCATAAGCGCGCGCAACTTAACGGTGGAAGGCGTGGGTGACAAGAGAATCAAGCGCAAGAGATCAAAAGCTCCAAGCGTCCAGAAAAGTTCCAAATTCCAAACTCCAAGTTCCAAAAACTCAGCAGCCTGAGCTCTCGGATGTTGGTGCGTAATGTTTCCCTAGACGCTGGGAGCTTTCAACCGGGCCGAGCTGGTGCTCGGCGCTCCGTTCAATCCTTCTTCCACTTGCTGACACGCCAGAAGAACCAGCCGAAGAAGATGGCGCCGCAGGCGTTGACGCCAAGGGTGTAGCCGAGTTTGTAGGTGCGGCCGGTGTTATTGGGCGCGTAAATAATGACGTCGTTTCCCAAGGCGAGATTCGGCAGCGCGCCGGGCATGAGCGCGCCTTGCAACATGCCCTGCGCAAAACCGGCGGGTTTCGCGCTGCGGGAAAGCAGGTTCGAGATTTCGTGGATCATGAAGCCCACGCACATCGCGGCGATAAGGAAGTTGAGAATTCGCTTCAGGAGTCTGCGGCGTTTCGAGACGGGCGCTGGCGCGCTGCTTTGTGTTTCGGTCATTTGTTCGTACACCGGATTCATGTTTTTTCTTTGAAGCGCAGGCGGAATGTTTTTATGACAACCACGAATCCCGCCATGGCGGGACTAATGAACAGTAATCATTCGCGTCCATTCGTGTCCATTCGTGGTTTCTGTAGTTGTAAAGATTTTAAACCGCTAAAGCGGTTGGTCGAGTGTCTGGCTGGACTCGTCACCCAGCTAAAGCTGGGTGTTAATGACATGCTGGCCGTTCCTGAAATCGACTGCGATTTTCTTAATTCCATTATATATTGCCGGGCGTGGAGCCACCAGCGGAACCAGCGGATGGTATCGCGGAGCGGATGGATCTTGCTGCGCTCATTTTTATAAATCACTTCAATGGGCACAAATTCGATGCCGCGACGGTGGCCGGCGAACGCGAGCAGGACTTCGGATTCGATTTCAAAATGCGTGGCGTTGACCGGCAGTTTTTCCCACGTTTTGAGATTCATCAAACGAAAGCCGCATTGGGAATCGGGCAATGAAACTCCCACCAGCGCGGAAATGCGCGCGCTCATCCAACGATTCACAAATCGACGCAGCCGGGGCATGGCAGCCGGATTGTCCATGCGATTGCCAACAACCAGTTCGGCGTGGGTGCGTTCGGTTGATTCGAAAAAGCGAGGGATATCACTGGCGGCGTGTTGACCGTCGCCATCCAGGGCGAGCGCCCAGGTGAAGCCGAATTCGCGGGCGCGTTGCCAACCGGCCTGGAGAGCCACTCCTTTTCCGCGCGGATGATCGTGGCGAATGACTTCCGCTCCGGCAGATTTTGCCACATCGGCGGTGCCATCGCGTGAGCCGTCATCCACCACAATCACGGTGGGCACGAATTCCCGCACGGATTCGACGACGTTAGCGAGCGTGCGAGACTCGTTGAGACAGGGGATCACGGCCGCGCATTGAGTCATCCAATTCATCCAAGGAAAATTACGGCAAGGAAGAGCGGCGCTCCAAGTTTTTTCCTTTAGGGTATTTCCCCATCATCGAGGACAGGAATTCATTTGCACTCGGAGCGGGACGGTTCTATTTTTCGGCGATGACTCAACCGCGAATGCCTGGCGCCGAGGAGTTGTATCTGCACGGCGAGGCTCAAGAGGAACTTCATGGAAAGGCGGCGCTGGCGGCGCGATCCCATTTTGGGCGCAATGTTTTTGTCCGCGGAGTCGTGGAGGTTTCCAATTATTGCCGCGAAAACTGCGCTTATTGCGGCATGCGCCGCAGCAACCGCGCGTTGGAACGGTTTCGGGTTGAACACGAAAGAATTGCCGAGCTGCTGATTCACCATCGCCCCGCCAGCATGACGGATGTGAACATCCAGGCGGGCGAAGACCCAGTGGCGGTGCGCGAGGTGGTGCTGCCGCTGATCCGGACCTTGCGCCGCGAAACGGATTTGGGCGTGAGCGTCTGCCTCGGGTCGCTCAGCCACACATTGTATGACGAATTGAAGCAGGCGGGCGCGACGATTTACATCATCAAATTTGAAATTGCGGATCCGAAGCTGTACGCGGCGATGGAATCACCGGGCAAAATCGAGCAGCGGCTGGAGAACATTCGGTATATGGCGAACAGCGGGTGGCGCGTGAGTTCGGGGTTCATTGCGGGTTTGCCGGGGCAATCGCGGGAGAATTTGCTGGCTAATTTTTCGCTGGCGGCGCAGTTGCCGCTGGCTGGTTGCAGCGTGAGCCCGTTCATTCCGGGGGAGGAAACACCGCTGGCGGGCAAGCCGATGGGGAACATTGACGTGACGTTGAATTGCATGGCGGCGTTGCGCTTGATGCGGCCCGATTGGGTGATCCCGTCCGTGAGCGCGCTGAACCTAGCGGGGGCCGGCACGGGCTACCGCCGCGGATTGCGCACGGGGGCGAATCTGGTGACGATCAATTTGACGCCGGCGGATCTGCGGGAGAATTACCTGCTCTATAAACGCGATCGTTTTATCATGACTGAGGAGCGAATTCTCAATGCGGTGGCGGCGGAGGGATTGGAACCGTCGACACAAAGCCTGGCGGATTTCTATGCGACGCGCACGGTGAATGGTTTTCGGAAGGCGGATGTGGAAAGCGCGCGGGAGACGGCGGCGCGGGTTTGAAGGCGCTCTCCTGATTTGTGACGGATTCCTGCGCTGGCAATTTTTTCCTTTGTTGAAAGCGGCGGAGGGCCGCCGCACTCCGGGATGCTGGCGCGCGGCACCTGGCTTTGGAATTCGCGGAGCGAAACGAGAGGATACTTTTTCTAACCCCACCTCACCCTGGCCCTCTGCCCCGCTTCGCGGCGGAGAGGGAGAAAAATTCGCGCCCTCTGGAGGTTTACCGTCAATTTCCGTCGCTCCGAGCTTGATGCTCGGGCTGGCGTTTTGGTTCGGCATACCGCAGACTTGGGCGCTCGATGATTAAGCGCCGTCATATTCTCATTCTGGCATTTGCGGGCATTCTGCCTCTTTTTCGAAACCAGGTTCGTGCGGATGGGATGCCGCAATTCACGAATGCGTGGACGTTGCGCGCCGGCACGCACAACGCTTCAACCCCTGCTCTTTCGCCGGATGGCACGCTTTATTTTGGTTCCGGCGACCACAATCTTTATGCGGTCAGCACCAATCGCTACATCAAGTGGGCTTTTAAAACCGGTCTGGACATCAAATCGTCGCCGGCGATAGGCGATGATGGGACGATTTATGTGGGGTCGCGTGACCGGAATTTTTACGCGGTCACGCCTGAGGGCAAACTGAAGTGGTCGTTTGCAACGGAGGGTTGGGTGGACTCGTCACCGGCCATCGCGAACGATGGGACGATTTATTTCGGCTCGTGGGATCGCAAATTTTACGCGTTGAATCCGCACGGCAAACTCAAATGGACTTTTTTGACGGGCGGAGAAATCACGTCGTCGCCGGCCATCGGCGCGGATGGGACGATTTACTTCGGCTCGCACGACAAGAGGCTTTACGCTCTCAAGCCTGACGGCGGCAAGAAATGGGAATTTGCAACCGGCGGGCCGGTGATTTCGTCGCCGGCGATTGATTTCGCCGGAAACATTTATTTCTCATCCGTCGATGGAAAATTCTACGTGGTAAGTCCGGGCGGTTCCTTGCGCTGGAGCGTGGTGACGGGAGGCATCACGGAATCTTCGCCGGTGATCGCGGCGGATGGCACGATTTATATCTGCATCAACGAATATCGCTCGGCGATTTCGCCGGAGGGAAAGGTGAAGTGGAAACAGATCGTTCCCGAACTGCTGCTGGATTCGACGCCGACGGTTGCGGCTGATGATCGGATTTTTTACGCGAATTGGGATGGCACGCTGTCGGCGATCGCGTCCAATTCCGACATTCGCCGTCAAACGAGGTTTGACTCGGCATTCGTTGCTTGTCCTTTGATCGCGCCGGACACGCGAGTGTATGCCATGAGTTGGCTCGGGAAACTCCATGCTGTGATTGGAAATGCCACGCTGATGAACAGCGCGTGGCCGATGTTCCGGGCGAATGTGCGGCATACGGGGGTGGTGAATGCAAGGCCGCAGTAAGTTAGATGCCCCCCGAACCCTAAGAGCCGACTTTCAATGAACCCGAACCCTCACCCCTGCCCTCTCCCATCCGATGGGAGAGGGAGAAGTTGCTCCAGCGTCTCTCTTCGAATACAACCATTGGTCTATCACGGTTCAGGGAGCGGTTTGGACTGCGGGAGAAGCAGGTTGCATCCCCTGCTCTGCTTTTAACGGCGGTTCGAACCAGGAGCGCCAGCCTTCGGACAGTTCCAACCAGGCCCAGTTGAACAGGCCGCGGGCGACCAGTCCGGCGGTTTTTGGGGAAAAGCCAAATCCAGGCACCAGGTAGCGACGGCAATCATTCGTTCTGCCCCAAACGCCGCGGCGCCTTCGCGCGCGGGCCATTTGCGCGAGGCGGCGATTGTAAAAACGCATGAAGTGATAAAATGGAATCGAGAGCGGAACTGAAAAGACCGGTTGAGCGAGCGCTTTCATGCCCCATTTAAACGGCTGCGACGCGACGAAAAGAATATACAGTCCGATATCCATCTGGAACGCGATTCGCATGAAGTCGAAATCGCCCAGGTATTCGTATTTGTCCTTGTAAAGAGCGCCGAACCACCGAGCGTAGCTGCGGGAAAAATCCTTGTTATGGCGCGCGACGAGCGGAGCGATTTGTTCGCCGCGTTGTTGCGCGAGGATTAATTTTGCCGAGGCGCAGCTCGTGTAGGACACCCAATCCATTCCGGGACTGTAAAACGGATCGATGAACGCGCCGGCGTCGCCCACAATGGCAAAGCCGTCGCCGGCGAACGTGGTGCTGCAATACGGCAGGTTCTTGCGCCAATGCACATCGCTTTCGCGCCATTGTGCATCGGCGAGCATTTCGCGGCCAACCGGGTGCGCCATCAGAAAATCCTTCAGGCGCTGGCCGAGCGAACCGCCTTCCGGCCAGTTGACGAGGCGCTGATCGAACACCACGCCGATGCTGACATCGCCGCCTTTGAGCGGAATCACCCACGCCCACCAACCGGATCCAACGAGATGATTGGTGGCGGTGGAACGAATTCCGAAACACATTTTGGACCATTTGGGAAATTTCTGCGCGAGTTCCCAGCCGTCCCAATCCTTCACGCCGGTCCAGCGCGCCCAGACGGCGGTGGTGGGATGTTCGGTGTTGGGTTTGAGCCAGCCTTCCTGCCTTGCGAGCAGCGCGGCCACGCCGGAAGCATCCACGAACCAGCGCGCGGAAATGGTCCTCATGCCGGGCGCGGGAGAATCCGGACTGGGGTTGCGGGATTCGCCGTTCGGTTCGGGAATTTTGACTTCGATGGTCTGGATGCCGCCGGGATTCAGACGAATTTTTCCAATCGTGGCCGGCCGCCACACTTTTGCGCCGAGAGCCGTGGCGCGTTTGAGAACTTCCTCGTCCAACGCGGCGCGATCCAATTGAAACGACGCCACGCGCGAGAGGTATTTGCCGCCAATCTCGCTGCAATCCTCCAGTGTTTGAGTATGGGAATTCGCGAACCAGAACCGCATCCCTTGTTTCACGAGATGCGATTCGTTCAGGTATTGCGTGAGGCCGAGGACGCGGCAGAGAAAATAGCCGCTGATTTCGACCGTCGCCTCGCCCACGCGACGGCCGAACACGGAAGATTTCTCAACAATCAGAACCCGCAGTTGCGGTTGTTCGCGCAACAGCAGGATGGCGGTAGCCGCGCCCGCCAGCGCGCCGCCCGCGATGACTACATCGTAGTCTGGTCGCTCTGGCGGCGCGGAGTTCATGGGCGAAACAGGTTAATCCACACGGTCAATGTGCAAGTCGTCTCTCAAAACCTTGCCATCATCGGCTGAAATGTAAACGTCTCCGATGTCCGCATCCGAATCCGGGTGGCGCAGCTTTTGCGCCCATAGGCGTACCTTCCAGGTGTCCACGCCATCCTTGCGCTCTAGCCACAATTGAGTGGCGCGGATTTTCAAATTGGAAAGCAGCGGTTCCGCGGTGGCGATTTTGATCGCTTTGTCGGAATCGACCGTGATGGATTTCTGGTCGAGAACATTTTTATAATTGATGTACGAGAACGGCGGGCGCATGGGGTGCCTCACATCCATCTTCTGGCCGGCGCCGAATTTCACCTCGGCGGTTTTGAAGGTCGCGTCCCGGTCGTAGAAAACCACATACCAAATGTTCGGGGTGAGGGCGCCGACGGATTTTTCGGAACGGATTTGGACCACCTGGTCTTTGACATCTTTGCCGACGTAATCATTCGCGCTCTTGATCAATTGCAGCGCGGTGGGTTGTTCGGCGGCGGAAACCATCTGGCACAAGCCAGAAAGCGCCAGGGCCAGCAACACACATTTCGTCTTCATGAATGGAGTCGTGAATTTCATCCGCGGAGTATAGAAGTGGCGGTGCAACGTGACAACCCGGAACGTTTGGGGGTTTTTACCCATGGAGGAAAGATGGCGATTTCGGCGGCGCTGCATTTGATATTACGGAGCGCCGATCTGCGACCCGCAGCAACCGCGCAAACCGAAAGACTCAAATCTGGCATGGCGTCCCGCACTTAAAGAAATGCCGCGGCTCACAGAGCCGCGCTCCGTCCGAATTAGGACATTACCTGAGTTTCGGCGCGTTGACTTCGCGGCGGGTTCGACAATACAATTACGCGAAACAATAAAGAGCTGTGCTGTTCCCGTTCGTTGCATCAACCACTCGGCCTCGCATCGTGATTACCGGCGCGGGCATTGTCACCGCTTTGGGATTCGGATGGCGAAACAATGCGGACGGTTTTCGCGCGGGAAAAATCGCGATTCGGCCCGTGACGCTGTTCGATGTTTCACGGCAGCGGGTGAAAACGGCGGCGCAGGTGGATTTGCCGGCTTCGTTGCCTGCCACACATCTTTCTTCCCAACACATGCGGCGCATGGACCGCGCTTCGAAGCTGTTGCTGCTCGCGGCTCACGAGGCGTGGCAGCAATCGGGATGGGAACCGTCCGAAGATTTGCCGCTGGTTCTCGGCACGACGAGCGGCGGCATGAGCCAGGGGGAAACGTATTATCGCCAGGCCATCAACGCTCCGCGAGATAATCGGAAGCAAGTCACGCGCGTGCAGCAATACCAGTCGCAACGGCAGGCGATGGATCTCGTGGATGCCTTTGGTTTTCATGGACCGGTGACGATCATTGCGAACGCGTGCGCGTCGGGCGCGAATTCCGTCGGGCACGCGTGGGATTTGTTGCGGCGCGGCCATGCGAAGCGCGTGTTCACCGGCGGTTATGACGCCCTTAGCCACATGGTTTTTGCCGGATTCGATTCGCTGCAGGCGCTTTCGCCGACGCAATGCCGCCCTTTTGATGCGCATCGTGATGGCTTGGCGCTGGGCGAAGGCGCGGCCATGCTGGCGTTGGAAACACTTGATTCGGCGAAAAAGCGGAACGCGGAAATTCTCGGGGAAATTGTCGGATACGGCGCGTCGACGGACGGGCATCACCTTACCCAACCACATCCGAAGGGCGATGCCGCGGTCGCCTCAATGACCGCAGCGTGCGCGTCGGCGGGTGTGAGTCCCGAAGCGATCCATTATATCAATGCCCACGGCACGGGCACGCCGCTGAATGACATCGCGGAGGCGAACGCGATCAATCGCTGGGCCGGCGCTCACGCGAAGAATATTCCGGTGAGCTCGACCAAAGCCAGCATCGGCCATCTGCTGGGCGCGGCGGGATCGGTCGAAGCGGTGATTTGCCTGATGGCGCTGCGCGAGCAATGGCTGCCGCCGACGGCGACGCTGCAAACGCTGGAACCGGCGTGCACGTTTCCTTCCGTACGCCAGCCGACCGACGCGAAAGTTGAATATGCGCTGACCAATTCGTTTGGTTTTGGCGGCGCGAATGCGTCGCTCATTCTGCGGAGGTGGTCGTGAGCGATATTTTTGTTTGCGGCACCGGAGCGGTTTCGCCGGCGGGTTGGGGAATGAATGTGTTTCGGGAGGCTTTGCAAAGCAGTCCGCACGTCGAAAACAGTGGCACGGGCGTCTCGCCCGTGCGAATCGAAACATACGGGCAAGACGCCCGTGCCACTATCGAAATTCCAGCGAAGGAACTGGCGCGGCCGGGCAACGCGCCGCTCCGCGTGCGGCAGGTTCCTCCGCCCAATCCGAGGCCTCCTTTTCTCACGCACGCGCGGTTGCGCCGGACGAGTCCCATTGCCCATTACGCGGTCAGCGCGGCGTTGGAGGCTTTGGGCGAAGACGCGAGCCAGGTGAGCAGTGGCGCGGTGCGGTTGGGGGTTGTGTATTGCGCGCTAAGCGGTTGCGTGAATTATTCGCGGCGATTTTATGATGAAGTTTTGAAAGATCCGGCCACGGCGAGCCCGCTGGTTTTTCCGGAGACGGTTTACAATTCACCCGCAAGCCATCTAGCGGCGCTGGTGGGAACGATCGGAATCAATTACACGCTGGTCGGCGATCCGGGGACATTTGTGCAGGGATTGGTTCTCGCGGCGGATTGGTTGACGGACAAGCGCGTGGATGCCTGCCTGGTGATTGGCGCGGAGGAAATGGATTGGCTGACGGCGGGTGCGTATCGACTCTTCGAACGAAAGATCATTTATGCCGACGGCGCGGGCGCGATTTATTTGAAGCGTGAGCCGGGGAAACATTTCGCCGTGCGGCTCGACGCGGTGACGGATTCCCATCTTTTTTCGAACAATCGCGGGCGGGTGGAAGGCATCCGCCGGGCGCGAGCGGAAGTGAACGGTTCGGCCGGCCGCGCCCTGCTCTGCGATGGCCTGCTCGGTTTGCCGCGGCCAGATCGCCACGAACAGGAGGCGTGGGAAAATTGGAGAGGGACACGATTGTCCGTGAAAAAAATATTGGGCGAAGCGCTCATGGCTTCCACGGCGTGGCAATGCGTGGCGGCAGTGGACGCGCTGGCTCAGAGCGCATACGATGTCGCCGACGTCAGCGTGGCCGGAACCAATCAACAGGCGATTGCGGCGCGTTTTGTCCGCAACGGTATTTGAGGAGCCGTTGGAACACATTACATGAGAGCCATTTTGATCACCGGCGCCAACGGTGGCCTGGGCCAGGCCATCGCGCGCGCGTTTTTATCGGAGTCACCGGAGAATGTTGTCTGGCTGGGTGTTTTCGTGCGGCGCGAAAATGTGGACAAACTTTCCGCTGAGTTTCCGGAACGCTGCCGATCGGTTGAATTGGATGTCACGCAACCGGCTTCGTGGAAAAAGGTTGTCGAAACGATTTTGGCGGAGCATCAGCGCATTGATGTGCTGGTGAATAACGCGGGCAAGCATCACGACAGTTTGCTGGCCACGATGCCGGTGGATTCGTGGGATTCTATATTGAAGATAAACCTGGATTCGACATTTCATGGCTGCCAGGCGGTGATGAATTCGATGGTTTCGCAGCGGAGCGGGCGGATCATCAATATCGCGTCGTTGAGCGCGATTTTGGCGCCGGCGGGGCAGACGAATTACGCGGCGGCGAAGGCGGGAGTCGTGGCTTTGACGCAGTCGCTGGCCAAGGAAATGGCCCGACTGAACATTACGGTGAATGCCTTATGTCCCGGTTTCATTGAAACGGATACAATTTCCGGCATGAACCCTGAAGAACGCAAACAGGCCCAGAGCCGGATACCAATGCGGCGGTTCGGAAAGCCCGAAGAAGTCGCGGCGGCAGTGCGGTTCCTGGCGTCTCCGGAAGCGGCGTATATCACGGGTTCAACTCTGAAAATCGACGGTGGAATCCTCTAACTAAAATGGAAGACGTAACAGCACTCAAAGAACGCATCAAGGCAATGATGGTGGAAAACCTGATGCTGCAGGTCACGGCGGCGGAAATCGCGGACGACATGCCGCTCTTCGGTCCGGGCGGGCTCGGGCTCGATTCAGTGGACGCGCTGCAGCTCGTGGTCGGGCTCGATAAAAACTTCGGCTTGAAGGTTCCCGATCCGGCTGCGGCGAAGGAAATCCTGCAGAACGTGAATACGATTGCGGATGCGGTGCAGAAGAAGGTGGCGGCGTGAACGGAGCGCGGAGCATCGCTCCGCGGCCTCTGCTTCGGCGCAACTCGCGGAGCAATGCTCCGCGCTCCGGTGTCGGCGGCTACGAGGTTCGTTTCCAAACCGCCACGAACATTCCGTTGCCGCCGCTTTCGTGCGGCCAAATCCAGATTTGCGGCGATGTGGCGGCGTTTGGATTTTTTGGATTTAATGGGTTCTTTACGGCTAGCGGCTGGAAATCCGGAAATTGTTTTTCGAACGACTCCACGACTTCGACTGTTTCGGATTTCGCCAGCGTGCAGACGGCATAGATCAATTTCCCGCCTGGCTTGATCGACGCCGCGACGTTGGCGAGCAATCGTTTTTGGACGGCGCCCAACTCCTTTACGTCTTCGCGTGTGGTGGTCCAGCGGGCGTGCGGGTTGCGTTGCCAAGTGCCGATGCCGCTGCACGGGGCGTCGACGAGAACGCCATCGAATTTAGTTTTGGTCGGCAATTTTGGGCCGCCGTTCCACAGCGCGGCGCGATAATTAAAGGCCTTCGCGCGGCCGGCGCGGCGTTTCAATTGCTTCAATCGCCATTCGGCGCGGTCGCTCGCCCAAATCAGGCCCTTGTTTTCCATCAAATCGGACAAGTGCAGCAGCTTGCCGCCCTGACCGGCGCAGGCGTCCCACCAGGTTTCGCCCGGCTGCGGATCGCAGATGAGGCTCACCGCCTGCGAACTGATGTCCTGCAATTCGAATTCGCCGGCGTGAAATTCCGGCGTCCGGAAGAGGTCTTCTTCACCTTGATAAAGCACCGCGTCGGGCAGGGGGCCGGGCGTGGTGGGAACTAACTTTTCGGCGAGCACGCTCCCCTGCCCTCGCTTGGCGCGCAGCCAAAGGTTTGGCGCCGTTTGCAGAATCCGGAACCATTCCGGGCCGGCATTCACTTCTTCCATGGTCCACTTGGGAACGGTTTTGGCGCGAAGCAATTCGTCCGACAACGAAGCTGAGTCTTTTTGAAATTGTGCGTCCGATTCCAAGGCTTGTTCAATTTGCGCGGAGATTTGGTCGTTGAGATTTAGAAAACCGCGCCAGCGGAAATACGTGAAGACGGCTTCAGTGATCCGGCGGGTCTCCGCCGGGCTAAGCACGCGCAGACGCTTGAACGTTTCGCGGAGGATGGCGTCGGCAGGGTGGTCGCGATCTGATTTTTGGATGACCTCGGCGGCGATTCGCCGAAGGGATGGTTCGATTTTCGTTTCCCGGTCAGGCATGGACTGCCTCCTCAGGAATTTCGAGTTGGCAAAACTCGTCGCGTAGTTTCGCGCTCGAGAAAGGCCAATCTTCAGGAGCGCGGCAAAGCAACGCTTTCATTGGATTGGTTTCAATATAGTGAATGGCTTTGCGCTGTTGGTCTTCGTTTCGCATGAATGTGTCCCAGTATTCGCGCTGCCATTGGAGCGCCGCTCTCCTGATCGGCGCGTTGGAAGTTTTCGAATCTCGCCGATCCGGAAATCGGTGCTCAGCGCGCAGAAGTTTGAGCGCTCTTGCAGACGAGGCCTTTTCCAAGCTGCGATTATTTTCCACAGCGGTGTCTCCCAAATGTGGACCAACACATGGACATGGTTAGGCATCACGCACCATGCGAGCAGATCATAGAGCTCACCATGAAAATGCAGCAATGAGGATTCGACAATCTCCGCAATTTTCGCTTGCCTCAAAAAACATTTGCCAATTCCCCGGTCTAAATACTTCTTCAATTGTGCGCGCCTCTGCCGAACATCTTCGATCTTCAATAAATGTTCCCACTCTCCACGACGCGATGCAGGCATTGAATCATCGAGGCGATATGTAACGAACTGGACTAGTCCCGGGAAATCACAATGCGGCAGGTAGCCTCGCTCGTGCCAACCCAGAAAACCGAGCGCCTTCTCTTCGGCTGTCAGAGCGCGGGACCATCGATTCTTGTCGGAGACAAGCTGTCGCAGATACTCTCGTTTGGTGGTCGACGCCATGAGTATCAGTGCGTTCGGCATTTTTGAATCGCGCCGATCAGGAGATCGGCGCTCCAATCAAGCAACCAATTGCCGCAACACATACGACAAAATGCCGCCGTGCTGGTAGTAGTCGATTTCGATCGGCGTGTCGATGCGGCAGCGGACAGGAACGTCGTCGGTTTTTCCGTTCGCGCGCTTGATGCGGAGAGTGAGGTCTTGTTGAGGCTTCAGATTAGCGTTGAGGCCGAGCACGTCAAAGGTTTCCGTGCCGTCGAGTTTCAAGGTTTGGGCGGTGGTGCCTTCCTTGAATTGCAGCGGCAACACGCCCATGCCGACGAGATTCGAGCGATGGATGCGTTCGAAGCTTTGCGCGACGACGGCTTTGACGCCGAGCAACGCGGTGCCTTTCGCCGCCCAATCACGCGAGCTGCCGGTGCCGTATTCCTGGCCCGCAAGGACGATCAGCGGTGTCTGGTGTTCGGCGTATTTGACGGCGGCATCGTAGATGCTCATCGGCTCGCCGGTGGGCTGAAATTTCGTCACGCCGCCTTCCGTGCCGGGAGCCATCAGGTTTTTGATGCGGACGTTGGCGAATGTGCCGCGGGTCATGACGCGGTCATTGCCGCGGCGCGAGCCGTAGCTGTTGAAATCCTCATAAGTCACGCCGTGTTCGACGAGATATTTGCCGGCGGGCGAGGTCTTTTTGATGCTGCCAGCGGGCGAAATGTGGTCGGTGGTGACGCTGTCGCCGAAAATGGCCAGCGGCCGCGCGCCGGTGATTTCGGTGATTTGACCGGGCTTCAAACCGAAGTTGGTGAAGAACGGCGGTTCCTGGATGTAGGTGCTCTTTTCATCCCACTTGTAAACGTCGCCCGCGGTGGAGGGGATTTCGTTCCACTTGGGATTTTGCCCGGCAAAATCGCGATACAATTTGCGGAACACATCCGGTTTCAGCGCGCTTTGCATCTGGTCGCGCACTTCCTGCAAGGTTGGCCAGATGTCTTTGAGATACACAGCGCCGCCGTTCTTGTCTTTGCCGAGCGGTTCCTGGGTCATGTCGATGTTCACGCGGCCGGCGAGCGCGAAGGCCACAACGAGCGGCGGCGACATGAGGAAATTGGCCTTGATGCTCTGATGCACGCGGGCTTCGAAATTGCGGTTGCCGGAAAGAACCGATGCGGCGACGACGTCGTGCTTCGTGATGGCTTCATCGATGGGCCCGGCGAGCGGGCCGGAGTTGCCGATGCAAGTCGTGCAGCCGTAGCCAACGAGGTTGAAGCCGAGCTGATCGAGATATTTTTGCAGGCCGGCTTTTTCGAGGTAATCGCTGACGACGCGTGAACCGGGAGCGAGCGAAGTTTTAACGAGGGGATTGACGTGCAAACCGCGTTCGACGGCTTTTTTCGCGAGCAATCCGGCGGCGAGCATCACGGATGGATTGCTGGTGTTAGTGCAGCTTGTGATAGCAGCAATCAGCACCGAGCCATGGCGGACATCTGCGTCGCAAACGGACGCCGATACCGGCGCAGTGATGGCGTCCGGAGTTGGGCGATTGTTCGCCATTTCGAGTTCGGTTTTGGGATTGGTTTCCGCGGAAAGGGCGCGGCGGTTGGAAACGGGTTCCTGGCTGCCGCCGCCCAAGCCCACACCGCATCGGCCGGCAACGTGAAAGGATTTGTTCAACTCATCGTTCGGTTTTCCGAAGCCGCTTTCCGTGACGGGCCTGGAAAATACGGTGACGAATTCCTGTTTCAACTTGGGCAATTCGATTCGGTCCTGCGGACGCTTCGGGCCGGCCACGCTGGGAACGACGGTTGCGAGATCAAGCTCGATGGTCTGGGAATATTCCACCTGGCCTTTTTGCGGGATGCCCCAGAGGCCTTGCGCGCGGTAATAATTTTCATACAGCTTGCAATGTTCCTCGCTGCGGCCAGTGGCGCGCAGGTAATTGAGGCATTCCTCATCGACCGGGAAAAAACCCATCGTCGCGCCGTATTCGGGCGCCATGTTCGCGATCGTGGCGCGGTCGACGACCGGCAGCGCCTTGGCGCCGGGACCGAAAAACTCGACGAATTTGCCGACCACTTTCGCCTTGCGAAGAATTTGCGTGACGGTCAAGGCCAGGTCCGTGGCGGTGACACCTTCGCGCAACGCGCCGGTGATGTGCACGCCGACAACGTCCGGCGTCAGGAAATAAACCGGCTGGCCGAGCATGCCGGCTTCGGCTTCGATGCCGCCCACGCCCCAGCCAACGACGCCGAGGCCGTTGATCATGGTGGTGTGCGAGTCCGTGCCGACGAGTGTGTCCGGATAATAGAGTGCTTCCGGCATCTTGCCGGAAGAGCCTGCCGACGAGACGTCGGCAGCACCATGAAGCACGCCCTTGGCGAGATATTCGAGGTTCACCTGGTGGACGATGCCGATGCCGGGTGGAACGACTTTGAAAGTGTCGAACGCCTGCATGCCCCATTTCAGAAATTGGTAGCGCTCGCGATTCCGTTGAAATTCAATTTCGAGATTTTTGCGCAAGGCGTCGGCGGTCCCGGCGAAATCCACCTGGACGGAATGGTCCACGACCAGATCGACGGGCACGAGCGGCTCGACGATTTTAGGGTTTTTGTTGAGGCGCGCGACGGCGGAACGCATGGCGGCGAGGTCCACCAGCAACGGCACGCCGGTGAAGTCCTGGAGGACGATGCGCGCGACGACGAAGGGAATTTCCTCGGTGCGTGCGCCGTTGGGCTTCCAGTTGGCGAGTTGGCGGACGCTGGCTTCGGAGACTTTTTTGCCGTCGCAATTGCGCAGGATGGATTCGAGCACGATTCGAATGGAGACCGGTAGTTTGGAGACCGGGCCGACACCGGATTTTTCCAGTTGCGGCAACGAATGGAGCGACCCTTGTTTGCCATTGCCAAGATCGAATGATTGCAACGCCTTAAACGAATTCTGTGATTGGTTCATAAATCTTCCAGCCGAAGATACACCCGGCTGCGGCAGAAAACAGTGGACGCGCGGCGAATTGACGTCAAGTGCGCAACTTTTGGCGGGGATGCCGCGCTTGCGCCGTTCGCGCCGCATTCAGTGGCACCTTTGTGGAAAGAACCGAAGTTTGTGGGGATTTGTTCCGCCCGCTGTTACGCGGGCGGGGACGCAGCGGCGCGGCGTCCCTACCGACAGTGGGTTCGACTAGCCGGCGAGCGCGCGGATCAGGTGCACGCGGATTTGCTCGAGGCGACGGCGGTCGGTCTCGCGTTTTTGAAACAGAACGCCGGCGATTTCCGGCGTCGGCCGCATTTGCGCCTCGGTGTGCTGCTGAATTTTGATATCCACCATTTCTTCCAACAAAGACATAAACGTATTCGCATCCATGGCGCCGTTTGGAGCAACCTGCGGGCCAGTTTTGTCCCGATTTTGAACAATTTTTATCCAAGGTGCGGGCGTGCGCCGGTAGGGATCCAAGCGGCGCGCACGGAGTGGCGCGCCACCCTCGGCAAAAGGCGCGGAGCGCGGCTCTATGAGCCGCAGCAACATTCCATTTTGACAAGCACCGGAATTTGTTCACACATATTGCCTCTCACACTTGCTGTGGGTCGCAGACCCGCGCTCCTTTCGATTGTGCAACGTGCCTTGAAATGGTGGGCTATGGTCAGTTGTCTGCCGCGACAAGCTTAAAGCGGAAGTCTCAAAAAACTTGTTTTGGCATCAGCCCCGTGTGAAAGTCCCGAATGCCGACCCGCAGAGGCGCCATTCGCATATTTCGACTTTTTGGGATTGATGTTTTCCTGCATTGGTCGTGGATCATCATCGCCTTCATCCGGATCGATTACCTCCACTACGGCAATTATCATTCTTCAATCTGGTATGTAGCTGAGTGCCTGGCGTTGTTTGGGATCGTGTTGATTCACGAATTTGGACACGCGCTGGCTTGCAGATCAGTGGGGGGCGTGGCGAATTTCATCATCCTTTGGCCGCTGGGAGGTGTGGCGTATGTTTCGCCGCCGCAACGGCCCGGCGCCATGCTGTGGAGCATCGCGGCGGGGCCGCTCGTGAACGTGGCGCTGCTTCCGGTGTTCTCGGTTTTTTGGTATTGCGGCTATGCGTTTGGCTGGCCGGCGATACATCCGGACCTTTACCAGTTTTTGCAGGTGCTTTGGTTCATTAACCTGGTTCTCCTGATTTTTAATATGCTGCCGGTTTATCCTCTGGATGGCGGCCAGATCCTTCGCTCGGTGCTGTGGTTTTTTCTCGGTCGAGCCAAAAGCCTGATGGTGGCGAGCATCATCGGATTTGTTGGTGTCGGCCTTGGCGCTATCTGGGCTATTTACTCATTCGTCTTCGGCGACGCCGCATCCGCAACGGTGCTTGGCGTATTCGTGATTTTCATCGGGCTGACCTGCTGGGGCGGTTTTCAACAGGCGCGGGCGTTGGCGCGATTGGAAGGCGCGCCGAGGCGGCAGGAATTCCGGTGCCCCTCGTGTCATGAATCGCCGCCGATCGGCCAGTTCTGGGGGTGTAATCGTTGCCGGAGGACGTTTGACACATTTCAAACGCAGGGCTTTTGTCCTCATTGCCAGACGGAATACAGCGTGACGGCGTGTCCGTTTTGCTACAGCCGTCGGCCAATGCCGGAGTGGCGGGCTTTTTCGCCGGCTCCGCCGCAGGCGTAGGTTCCGCTACACTTTTCAATTTCACCAACTGTGGCGGGGCGCGTCACTCCGTGCGCGCCGTTTGGCGGTATTACACCTCTGCATTAATCAACTTCGGCGCGCGCGGAGCGACGCGCCCTACCCTCGCAAATAAAAAAGGACGCGATCAGCTCGCGTCCTTCCTTTCGAAATTGTTCCGAAATTACTTCAGCTTGTTCAGCGTGGCTTTGACGGCTTCGAAATTCGGCAAGTCTTTCGGCGTGGCGGTTTTTTCACTGTATTGCACAACGCCGTTTTTATCAATCACGAACGCCGCGCGCGCCGCGGTGTCGCCGACGCCGGCGAGCATCGGGAAAACCACGTCGTAGTTCTTGACGACTTCCTTGTTCAGGTCGCTGGCGAGGGTGATGCCGATTTTTTCCTTTTGCGCCCAGGCTTCCTGCGCAAACGGGCTGTCCACGCTGACGCCGATGACGTCGGCATTGAGGCCGGAATAGCCGTTCAGGCCGGCGGTGATATCGCACATTTCCTTGGTGCAAACGCTGGTGAACGCGAGCGGGAAAAACAGCAGGACGGTGTTTTTCTTGCCGAAGTTGTTGCTGAGCTTGACGTCCACAAGGCCCGAAGCTTGTTTGGATTTGAGAGTGAAATCGGGAGCTTTGCTGCCAACTGATATAGCCATAGTTCTGATGCGTTAAGGTTTTTGTTGCAATGAACCTTAGTTTTATAGAGACGGAGGCGACGTGTGTCAAACGGCGATTACGTCAGCGTCTCAAGCACTTCTTTGACGTGCTCGGCGGGGTCGACGTCGGGCCAGATTTTTTTGATGTGGCCGTCGGGGCCGATGAGAAAGGTCACGCGATAGGTGCCCATGTATTTGCGGCCCCAAAACGTTTTCTGGCCCCAAACGCCGTAAGACTCGACAATTTTTTTGTCTTCATCCGAAAGCAAGGTGAACGGCAGCGAGTATTTTTTTACAAATTTATCGTGCGATTTCACGGAATCAGGACTGACACCGAGCACCACGACGCCGCGTTTTTTGAATTCGGCGATGCGGTCGCGGAATCCGCAAGCTTCCTTGGTGCAGCCGGAGGTGTCGTCCTTGGGATAGAAATAAAGGATGACGTTTTTGCCTTTGAAGTCGGACAACGAGACAGTGCCTCCGCCATTGGTCGCGGCGGTAAACGCCGGGGCGACATCGCCTTCTTTTAATTTCAATTCGAGTTTGGGCATAAATTTGCGAGCAGAGGTTAATCCGCTCTCGATGAGATGAAAAAGCGAAAATTTGGCGCGCGCGAGGTTTCCGAGAGCCCTGCCGAATGTCATTCGGCGACACAGCACAGTGCCACTGTGCGCTACCATGCCGAATTCCGCGTCGTGGCGGATTTTACAAGGCTCAAAAGACATCAATGCTGCCGCTGGGATTATCCGGTGTGGCCGAGCTGGTGGGGTGTGAGGACAATTGCTTGGTGCCGTCCCAGACATACAACAGGCCCGAGATGCCGGTGCAAATAGCCGCGCCGACGGTCCAGATATCGAACCAGATCGGAGGCAGTTGCGCGTCCCATTGCATGAGAATCCAGATGATGCAGATCATTTGCAAAACGGTCGCCACCTTTCCGATGATGCGCGGGCGCACTTTCACTTTTCCCACCATCATTTGGATGACCACGAGGCCGATGAGCAGGAAAAAGTCGCGCCCAATGATTGTGCCGGTGAGCCAGAGCGGGATGCTGCCAAAATAGGGATGATGGTCGAAGCTAAACAGGATGATGCCCGAAACGAGCAGTAATTTGTCGGCGAGCGGATCGAGCACGGCGCCGAGTTCGCTGCGTTGATTGTAACGCCGGGCGATGTAGCCATCGACGCCATCGCAAATTGCGGCGATGGCGAACGCGAGGATGGCCATGAGACGGAATTCTTCCCTGCCGGTTTTGACATAATACAGCGCCTCGACCACGAAGAACGGGATGAGGAGCATTCGCAGGATGGTGACCTTGTTGGCCGTGGTCATGTTCCGAATCGGCATGGCAACTCCAGAGAACGACCAGCGGTAGCGAGTGACAAGCAAAAAGCGACATTTGAATGCGCTAGCGGCGCGGGTGTCCCGCCCGTGAGCGCATGTTCGCACGGGCGAGACGCCCGTGCCACTATCAGAACGCGCAGGTTCTCCATTGAACTTTGGCGAGGGTTCGATTAAATATTCGCCCACATGAATCCTGAAACAAAAGCACAAGTCGGCATTCTGATGGGCAGCGATTCGGATTGGCCGATCATGAAAGCCGCGGCAGAGGTCTGCAAACAATTTGGCGTTGCGAGCGAGGCGAAGGTCATTTCGGCCCATCGTGATCCGCATGGATTGGAAGAATACATCAGTGGCGCGCAAGAGCGCGGGCTGCGTGTGATCATCGCGGGCGCGGGCGGCGCGGCGCATTTGCCAGGCGTGAGCGCGGCGTTTACGACGTTGCCGGTGATCGGCGTGCCGATCCAGGCGAAGGTGCTCGACGGCATGGACTCGCTGCTGTCCATCGTGCAAATGCCGCCCGGCGTGCCGGTGGCGACGGTGGGAGTGAACGCGGCGAAAAACGCGGGCATTCTCGCGGTGCAAATTTTGGCGACGGGCGATGCGAAGCTTCAGAAAGCGCTGGCGGATTTCAAGGTGAAGCTCACCGAGGAATCGCGCGCGAAGAACGCGACGCTGGCGAAGTAATCGGCTCTCCAGCGGTAGTTTTCCAATTTTAGGACTCTACCTCCAGCATTGACGGCGTTTGCTTCGCATTAGAGAATGTACTCATGAAAACAGTAGTAGAATTGCCTCTGAAGCGATGGCCCTACGGACTCGAAGTGCATCCCTCTACTAACGGCTTGTTGCTTCGTCCCCGACGAAAAGCCCGCGCGGGCTGGGGCAAGAGGTTTCGGCGGCCGCGCCAACCATCCGATGATCTCTATTCCGTCCGTCAATTGCCTAACGAATTTGACGCGAAGGAATGGGAATGGTGATTGAGCGGTTCAACGTCTTTCTTGTACGGCTCGATCCCGTGGCAGGCGCTGAAACGGCAAAGACAAGGCCCTGCGTCATAGTGTCTCCCGACGAACTCAAGCGCGCACTCGCCACGGTTATCATTGCTCCAATGACGACCGTCCGCCGGTGGTGGCCAACTCGGGTCGAAATCAAGTTTCAAGGCAAGATGGGTGAGGTCGCTTTGGATCAACTTCGTACTGTGGATAAATCACGGCTGGTGAAAAAGCTGGGCAAATTGGACAACCCAACAGCGGAAGCGGTGCTCGACACTTGGGGAACTTTTCGCTCCGTAAGCCGGGGCAAGCACTATCATCATTATTGAGCGGTCAGGCGGAGCGCGGAATTCATTCTGCGTTTCATCGCGGATGGGACACGCCGAATAAATTCCACGCTCCGGACATCGTCGTTAAAACTTCGCCATCGCCTGTTCGATCCGCGCCAGCGCCTTCTGCTTCCCGATGACTTCGAGCAAATGATACAGGCTCGGGCCGGAGGAATTGCCGGTGATGGCCAGACGGAGAGGATGGACCAGCACGCCGGCTTTGACGTTCAGTTCGCCCGCGATGGCTTTGAGCGCGGCTTCGGTGTTGGCGGCGTTGAAGGGATCGGCTTTGGCGAAGGCGTCGCGGAGCTTTTCCAGACGAGGCTTGTTTTCGGGCACGAGGCTCTTCTTTGCGGCTTCGGGGTCGTAAATGATTTCATCGCGGAAATAGAATCCGGCGTAGTTGGGCAATTCGCTGAAAATTTTGATTTTGCCTTTGCAGGTGTCGAGCGCGGCTTTGACGTATTTCACGTCGAACTTGTTGGTGTCGATGCCGGCTTTACCGAGCGCATGGACGGCAAGTTCGTAGAAACGGTCGTCAGGCATCTCGCGGCAGTATTCGCCTTGGAGCCACAGGAGTTTTTCGAAATCGAATTTGGCATTACTCTTGTGGACTTGCGGCAGATCGAAACGCTCGATCACTTCCTCCATCGAGACTTTTTCGCGATTTTCCTTGGGTGACCAGCCGAGCAGGCAGAGATAATTGTTCACGGCCTCGGGCACAAAGCCGTCGTCCGAATACGTGCCGAGCGATGCGCCGCGATCGCGTTTGCTCATTTTGCTGCCGTCAGAATTCAGGATAAGCGGAATGTGCGCGAACTTCGGCGGTTCCACACCGAACGCGCGGAAGAGCGCAATGTGTTTGGCAGTGTTGCTCAAATGATCCTCGCCGCGAATCACGTGCGTGATGCCCATTTCGAGGTCGTCCACCACGTTGACCAGATGAAACATCGGGCCGCCGTCGGAACGGACGAGAACGAAATCGGGATTTTGTTGCTCACGATCGGTGAGGTCACGATGCACGTCGCCTTTGATCAAGTCGGGAATGACGATCGTCTCGCGTTGCATTTTGAATTTGATGGCGCCTTCGTGTTCATAGGCGAGGCCGCGCGAGAGCAAGGCTTCGACGCGACGGCCATAGATGTCGCCGCGTTGCGATTGAAAATACGGGCCGCGATCGCCTTTGCCGGGGCCGGTGGCATCGCTCGTGAGCGGACCTTCATCCCAGTTCAACCCGAGCCAGCGCAGGCCATCGAGGATGACGTTCACGGCTTCCTGCGTGTTGCGGGCGGCGTCAGTGTCTTCGATGCGCAGCACGAACGTGCCGCCGGTGTGCCGTGCGTAAAGCCAGTTGAACAAAGCGGTGCGGGCGCCGCCGATGTGAAGGTAACCGGTGGGTGATGGTGCAAAACGAACCCGAGTTTTCATGTCCATTTAATTAACCACAGATGAACACAGATTCACACGGATGAGCAAAAAGAAAATTTCGGCCAATTCAGACTGGCGCAGTGGCTCCGCGAATATCAACATACGCGCGATGAGACTTGAACATTTTGCGCTGCAAGTGCCGGACCCAGTTGCGATGGCGGATTGGTATGTGAAACATCTGGGCTGCCAGATCGCGCGCTCGTTTGGCGCGCCGGCGCATGGGCGGTTCCTGACGGTGGGCGGGACACTTTTTGAAATTTATAATAATCCGAGCGCGTCGGTGCCGGATTATCACGCCATTCCCCCGCTCCATCTGCATCTGGCGTTCAGCTCAGAGAATCTTGCGGCGGATCGGGATCGATTGGTGAAAGCGGGCGCGCGCGTGGTGGAGGATGTGAGCACGACCCCGAGTGGCGATGAAATTATGATGCTGCGCGATCCGTGGCATCTGCCGATTCAGTTTGTGAAGCGGAAAGAGGCGATGATTTAATTGCGTAGCAGCCGACGTCAGGAGGCTCTGACCTATCCGCGCGGAGAAGTCGAGAGCCTCCCTGACGTCGGCTGCTACGTTAAATGGAGTTGATCTGCTGAAGCACGCGGCAGAGGGCTTCCAATCGGGGCACGCTGGCGCCGGCTTTTTGGGCCTGGCGTTTGGGTTCGAGGAACAAGGCTTCCAATTCCAGCGCCCTGCCCTGCTCGAAATCGACGAGGGTCGAGGCTTTGTAAGCGCCCATGACGCGAGTGCGCTCGATTTGTTTGTCGGCAAATTCTTTCCGAATCTTGAAGCCCAAAGCGCCCGCGCCGGCGATGACCTCCAGCATTAGTTCACGGACCAAGCCCTCCCACCGGTCGTGCGTCAGGAGTTTGTCGGTCGTGAGCATGGGGCCGAGGAATTGGCGATTGGCGATTGGCGATTGAGGATTTATCAAGGCATCGTAACCGGCGGCGCCGGCAACGCCGAGACCGTTGAAGGGAATGTTCCAAATCAATTTCTCCCAGTGCGCCTGGATGAGGTTGTCCGAAACTTTGCAATTCACGCCGGCGTTGCGGAAGGCGGAGGCGATGTCGTGCGTGCGCGGCTCGGGCCAGCGCAAGTATTCGCCCAGGACAATCACGCCGTGCGCCATGTGCTCGACCACTCCGGGCGCGGTGCGGTTGAGGCAGACGAAACAAAGGCCGCCCATGATTTGTTCAACGGGAAATAATTTGGCGAGCGCCTCTTCATTGCCCAATCCGTTTTGGAGCGTGAGCACGGCCGTGTTTGGGCCGACGACGGGCGGCAGGAGTTTGGGAAATTGATCGTTCGCGGTCGTTTTCAGCGCGACGATTACGAGGTCGCTCGGGCCGATTTCCTCCGGGATGCGCGCGCATTTGGGTCGGACGTTGAAATTGCCTTCCGGGCTGTGGATGGTAACACCGTGGCGTTTGACGGCATCATAATCCGAGCGTAGCAGGAAATGGACTTCGTGCCCGGCGCGGCAGAATTTCGCGCCGTAGTAACTGCCCAAAGCTCCAGGTCCGATGACGGCGATTTTCATGCGTGGATTAATGGATTATTGGATAAATGGATTATTGAGACGGTTCACGCACGCGCGGCCATTCATCCATTCATCCAAACATCCATTAATCCATTACACCAAAGAAAAAGGCGCTCCGAAAGTTCAGAGCGCCTGGTGGAAAGCAACGGCTTACTTCGCGCCGAGAATGGCGTCCTTGGCGGCTTTGGCCACCTGGAACTTCACCACGCGCTTGGCGGGAATCTGGATGGTTTCGCCGGTCGCAGGATTGCGGCCCTGGCGAGCGGCGCGGTTCTTGAGCTTGAGCTTGCCGAGGCCGGGCAGCGTGAAAGTGTTCTTGGCGTTCTTGTAAGCCAGATCAGCCAGCGATTCGAGATATTGGACGGATTGCTTCTTCGTGATGCCAACCTTCTCGGCGAGCGTCGAGGCGATCTGTGATTTCGAGAGCGATTTTGCCATAGTTTTAGTGTGTGTTGTGTTTTAGTTGTTGTTAACCGAATTCCAAAAAGTCATTCGACTCGGCTCGTATTAAAGCCCTTCACGTCGCACGCGCAAGCGAAAAATTAAAAAAAGTGCCGACAAAATAAGGCGATTTTTCACCTTCAGAACCAACGAGAGGCTTGACATCAATCGGCGAATGATAACTATTCGGCGCGTGGGCCTTTTCACAATTCAGAACGAGTTTCGCTACGACATCGTGCGGAAAATTTTTGAAGGCGGCATGGGCGTCGTGTACGAAGCCGAGCAGCACGGCGCGCGCGAATTCGTCAAGCGCATCGCCATGAAAGTGGTGCGGCAAAACTACACGAACCAGCAACAGTTCATCGATAATTTTATCGGCGAAGCCAAGCTCGTCGCGGACTTGATCCATACGAACATCGTCCAGACGTATCACCTCGGCGAGGCCAACGGGGTTTATTTCATCGCGATGGAATTGATTCGCGGCGTTAACCTGGAGCAATTCGAGCAGCAATTGACTGATAAAAAACGCCAGCTTCCCAAGGAATTGGCGGTGTTCATTGTGAGCCGGATTGCGCGCGGGCTGGCTTACGCGCACGCGAAGACGGACAAGGACGGCAAGCCGCTGGGCATCGTGCATCGCGACGTAAGCTTCAAGAATATCATGATCGCGTTTGAGGGCGATGTGAAGCTGACGGATTTCGGCATCGCCAAAGCGCGGGGATTTCTCACCGACCAGGAGGGTGAAGTCGTGGCGGGCAAGGCGGATTTCATGAGCCCGGAGCAGGCGGATTTTCAGATAACGGACAAGCGGTCGGATTTATTTTCCGCAGGCGTGGTGCTCGCGCATCTGTTGCTCGGCCGGAATATTTTCAAAGGGCCGACGGCCGAGGAATCGCGCCAGCGCATCCTGACGCTCGCGGTGCCCGATTTCCGCACGCTGGATCCGCGCGTGGACGACCGGCTGAATGAGATTTTGCATTGCTGCCTGTCGCGCGATTTGAAGAAACGTTACCAGGATGCGGACCAGTTGCTTTACGATTTGGAGCATTACATTTATCACACCGGTTACGGGCCGACCAACGAGACGCTCGGAAAATACATTCGCGAATTGTTCGGCCAGGCGGTTCCGGCCGCTACCGTGTCCGGTGATAAGGGAAGCACGCGGGTGGTCGCGCGGCCGGGGTGAGTTTGTTAAATGAGTTAAATTGTTAAATCGGTTAAATCAGTTAAATGGTTGGTTGACGCGCCTCTTGGAATTCCCGAAAAACTCATTTAACGTATTTGATCATTTAACTGATTTAACCGTTTTAACAATTTAACCAACTCAATGCCCGCAACCATCAACGTCGGCCTGATCCAGACGGCTTGTTCGCCGGATCCCAAGGCGAACCTGAGCAAGACCCTCGCCGCGGCCGAACGCGCCGCCAAACAGGGCGCGAAAATCATCTGCACGCAGGAGCTGTTTCGCTCCCAATATTTTTGCCAATCGGAAGACCACAAATATTTCCGTCTTGCGGAACCGATTCCGGGGCCGAGCACGCAGGCATTTCAGAAGCTCGCCAAAAAGCATCGCGCGGTGATCATTGCGTCGCTGTTTGAAAAGCGCGCGGCGGGCGTTTACCACAACACGGCCGCGATCATCGATGCGGATGGTTCACTGCTCGGGATTTATCGGAAGATGCACATCCCGGACGATCCGTTGTATTACGAGAAATTTTATTTCACGCCCGGCGACCTAGGTTTTCGCGCGTGGCAAACGAAATACGCGAAGATCGGCGTGCTGGTCTGCTGGGACCAATGGTATCCCGAAGGCGCGCGGCTCACGGCGATGCAGGGCGCGGAAATCCTTTTTTACCCGACCGCCATCGGTTGGCATCCGGGCGAAAAAAAGAAATACGGCGCGCTCCAGCACAATGCGTGGGAAACGATCCAGCGCAGCCATGCGATCGCGAATGGTTGTTACGTGTGCGTTCCGAATCGTATCGGGCACGAGGTTCTGGATGGCGTCGGCGGCGAGGGCATCGAGTTTTGGGGCCAGAGTTTTGTGGCGGGCACATCGGGGCAGATCCTCGCCAAGGCGAGCGCGGACAAGGAGGAGACGCTGATTGTGCCGCTGGACCTGGAGAACGTGGATACGACGCGGACGCACTGGCCATTCCTGCGCGATCGGCGAATCGATGCTTACGGCAATTTGACGAAGCGGTTGGTGGACTAATTTATGTCCATTTCCCTCGCGACCAATCACAAAGATATCCAGCGCTGTTTTCCAGTGATGGCGCAACTGCGACCGCACCTCAAGGAAACGGAATTTGTGGAGCGCGTGAAACGACAGCAGGAAGCTGGATACCATCTCGCGTTTCTCGCGGAGAAAATCATTGTCAAAGCCGTCGCCGGGTATCGTTTCTCCGAAAGCCTTTCCTGGGGCCGTTTCATGTATGTGGATGATTTGGTGACGGCGGAGGACTCACGATCGCAAGGCCATGGTCAGAAGCTTTTTCGCTGGCTGATTGGGCAGGCGCGCGGACACAAGTGCGATCAGCTTCATTTGGATTCGGGCGTTCAACGTTTTGGCGCTCATCGCTTTTATTTGGCGAGCCGGATGGACATCATCGCGCATCACTTTGCCATGAAACTCTGATGAATGCCTGGATGGGCGGCGCGTTGACGCGTATCGGGAAATTGGGTACTTTTTAGTAATGAAAGCGACCTTTGAACAAGTCGTGCATGAGGCGAGCGAGCTTTCTCCGCAGGATCGTTGGAGACTGATTGGCCACCTGATGCGTGAACTTGAATCCGCAGAGGACGTGTCCGAGGCCGAAATCGAAAAGGCCTGGGATGGAGAAATTTCCCGCCGTCTGGCCGAGATCGATTCCGGAGCAGTAAAGCCGGTGCCTGCTGAAGAAGTATTCGCCCGAATTCAAGCCCGGCTGGATGAAGCCTCTTGAGTTTCATCCGCAAGCGGAACGGGAGCTTGCTGAAAGCGTTATCTTTTACAATGGCCGAATTCCGGGTTTGGGCGCGGAGTTTTTGTCCTTGGTAAAGGCTGCGTCCGCCAAACTCCAAAAGGATCCTTTGCGTCGACCGGTCCGACGTGACGGCACTCGTAAGTTAAATCTTCCCCGTTTTCCCTACTCTCTCGTTTGCCGCGACGAAACTGAAAGATTGCTCATCATTGCGGTTGCACACGGGGCACGGCGGCCAGGCTATTGGAGGCAACGTTTATGATTCCGCATCAATCGTCCCCACTCGTCTGGATCACCGGAGCCGGTGGGCTCATCGGCAATTACCTGGTTCAAACAGCGCCGCAATTTGCGGCGTCGTGGCGGGTTCGCAGGCTGGCGCGTGTGGAGCTGGATTTGGCGGACTTCGTGGCGGTGCGGGATTTATTTCGGAAAGAATCGCCGCAATTGGTGATTCATTGCGCGGCCCTGGCGAACACGCCGGCGTGTGAAAAGAATCCGGAACTGGCGCGCAAGCTCAACGTGAATGTCACCGCCATGCTGGCGGACCTCGCGCACGACATTCCGTTGATTTTTTTCTCGACGGACCTGGTGTTTGATGGGGGCGCGGGCAACTATGACGAATCCGCGCCGGTCAACCCGCTGAGCGTCTATGGCAAAAACAAAGCCGAAGCCGAGCGGATCGTGCTGGCCAATCCGAAACATACAGTGGTGCGGACTTCACTGAATTTCGGGCGTTCACCCACAGGCGACCGCGCGTTCAATGAGCAGATGCGCCGCGCACTAGAGCGCGGGGAGACGTTGCAACTGCTTACGGATGAATTTCGCTGTCCGATTCCGGCGGTGGAAACCGCGCGGGCGATGTGGGAGTTGGCGGCGCAGGATGCGCCCGGGCTGTATCACCTCGCCGGCGCGGAACGTTTGTCGCGATGGGAAATTGGGCAGATTTTGGCAAAGCATTGGATGGGGCCGAAGCCGAAAATGGAGCCGGGATCGATCCGTGATTTTCGGGGGCTTCCAAGGTCGCCGGACACGTCGTTGAATTGTGGGAAGATTCAGAAATTGCTGTCGTTTTCGCTGCCGCGGTTCAGTGAGTGGATGGATAAGAAGGTAGACTCCATGGCGTAGCAGCCGACGTTAGGAGGCTCTCGAAATTTCTGCGCGGAAAAAAATCAGAGGCTCCTCACGTCGGCTGCTACGTTTAATTTGGCGTTGTTGCGCCGCGGACATTCGCTGAGGTGCGAGCGGCCAGCCAGGCCCAATCTTGTTGGGCGACGGGGTCGTTGATGGCGCCATTTTGCCAATATTGCCGGGGGTTGCTGCGCCATTTATGCGTTTCCGAATGGCCATCGGCAAAGGCAAAACCGCAGCCGCCATCGTGGAAGCTTCCCGGGCAATCCTGCCAGACCGGGGTGGCCATGTTGAAGGCGAAGGCGGCGTCGTTCAGGTTGATGGGATCTTCGTCAATCAACACCCAAACCATCGAGGGGCCGGGCGTCTGCATGGTGGAGGCTTTGCCATAAGTGGCATAAGGTGAATTGCGCCGATGATGGAACGTGCCGTCCAGCCACGGGCCGTTCACGGACAATGTCGGAGCGCCGCCGTGGTCGCCGCGATTGGCGTCAAAGGCCGGACAGATTGTGCCGACGGCCTGGCTCATGGAAAACGTGCGCGCGGCCGGAACGACCTGCCCGATCATGGCGGAATTTGTGCCGTCATAGTATCCCTGGCGTTTGTCGGCCGGGCAATGAAACAGGGCAATGCTTCCGCTGAGAAACGGCAGCAGCAGACTGCGGCTCGGGTCTCGCAAAATGTCCGGGTTGAATTCATCCGGCTGCCCCTGCCCCGCCTCGCCGCCCACCCAATCATGTCCGGGAACTTTGTTGCCATCGTCGGGATTGGGTGGAAAAAAATCGTTGTTATCAGTCACGTACATCGTCATGGCAATCATCAATTGTTTGCCGCAATTGAGGCAGAGGGCGCCCTGGGCTTTGCCCTTCGCTTTGGAAAGTGCCGGCAACAACAGCGCCGCCAAAATGGCGATGATGGCAATGACCACGAGCAATTCGATGAGCGTGAACGCGCCGATCGTTTTTCGATTTGTTGAATGGGGTTGCGGAATCATTGCCGTGCCTGTGCGCGATCTTTCAATCATTGCATTTGATGCCCGGGCGCGTCCGGATCGCCGCCATCGGCGCTGAACGGATAGCACCAGAGACGATTTTTGTTCGTTTGCGCTTCTTCGCCATACCATGTGTCGAACCGAATATAGCTGACCGAAGAATCAAATGCGCCTTGAATTCCGCCTTGCAGATGCCGCGCGCTCACGCCTTCACCGGGATAATTGGCGCCGTCGTTGAAATACTCCGGATGTCTTTCGTCGGTTTCCCAATACGCGCAGTCCGTGGGTTGAAACGCGGACAATTTCACGGAGGGCGCTTCCGGGTGATTCTGTCCGTGCATGTAACCGGTGACGGCGCCGTTCATGGCGTAGGAGGAAAGTTGCTGCGGACGTTCCCCGAACGCCGCGCTGTCCGGCTGGTCCATTGGGCAAAGATAAACTTTCGGCGTGTGCAAAATCGACCACAGCAAACCGCCATCGATTTTATACCGCTCCGGGATGCCCATGGGTTCATTCGCATCCGGAATGTAAAGCCAGCCGGCGTAGATTTTGCCATCGGCCAGCGGCGCGCCGCCATCCCAGTTCGGCAGCGGCAGATGGTCCTGATTGTCCGCCGCATACAGATGGTTGGCGATCATGATTTGCTTCAGGTTATTGAGATCCGTGACCTTGCCGGCGTGGTTTTTTGCGCGGCTGATGGCAGGCAGGAGCAAAGCGGCCAATATCGCGATAATCGCAATGACTACGAGCAATTCAATCAATGTAAAGCCCCGCCTCATCCAACTATCAGACACCGCAACCGGGAATTTGTTACAGGAAATCGCTCAAAGGTTTTAATGTAGGCGCCGACGTGAGGAGACCCTCGAATTTTCTACACGGAAAAGATCAGAGCCTCCTCACGCCGGCGCCTACCATTTGTTGGCCAGCGGAATTAAATCTTTGTCGCGCCAAGTCTTTGCTGTTAATTCCCCTGCGTGAATTCGCCGAAGAATTCCGGTTATCGCGGACGCATCGCGCCCTCGCCGACAGGGTTGCTGCATATCGGGCATGCGCGGACGTTCTGGGTCGCCCAGCAGCGCGCGTGCGCCGCCGGCGGCACATTGGTATTGCGCAACGACGACCTGGACCGCGCGCGCTGCAAACCGGGATTCGTCTCGGCCATGCTCGAAGACCTGCGCTGGTTCGGCTTCGAATGGCAGGAAGGGCCGGATGTCGGCGGGCCGTTCGGACCCTATAATCAGAGCGAGCGCTATTCTCTGTATCGCGAGGCTCGCGAGAAACTGGAGGCGGGCGGATTCATTTATCCATGCGTTTGTTCGCGAAAGGATCTTCAAGCCGCCGCGCGCGCGCCGCATGCGGAGGATGACAACGAACCGATTTACCCGGGCACGTGCCGCAATTTGAAACAAGCGGAAATCGGCGATCGCAAATGCTGCTGGCGGTTTCGCGTGCCCGATGGCGAAACGATTTCGTTCGCGGATCGAGGTTTCGGGCCGCAACAGCTTGTCGCCGGAAAGGAATTCGGCGATTTTGTGATTTGGCGCAATGACGACGTGCCCTCCTACCAACTCGCGTGTGTCGTGGACGATGCGGCGATGCGCATCACGGAAGTCGTTCGCGGCGCGGACCTGCTGGTGAGCACGGCGCGGCAGATTTTGGTTTACCGGGCCTTGGGACTGATGACTCCCGCGTTTTATCATTGCCCGTTGGTCACCGATGAAGCCGGGATGCGTTTGGCGAAGCGGCATGATGCGGTGAGTTTGCAGCGATTGCGGGAGAACGGGAGATCGCCGGAGCGGATCCGTGAGGGATGGTGATTGGAGCCGTATATTTGCCTGGAGCGCCGAGCACCAGCTCGGCCTGGTGACAGGAACGCGCCGAGCTGGTGCTCGACGCTCCTTCCGCGCTCCTTTAAATTTACAATTGTAAAGATTGCGCTTGACTTCTTTACATTTGTAGAGAATGCTCGCCCGCATCATGCCCAAGCCCGAAATCGCACTGACTGAAGCTGAGTGGACTGTTATCAACGCCGTGTGGGAAAAGGAGCCGTGCACTGCGCCGGACATCCAGGGGAAATTGGAGACGAAAACCGCCTGGACCTACAGCACCGTGCGCACGCTCATGGATCGCATGGTGGCGAAGGGAATTCTGAAGGCGAAAAAGGATCGGCATGTCACGCTCTACTCGTCCGCGGTCACGCGCGCGCAGGCGCAGCGCGGCGAATTGCTTTACGCGCTGAAGACCGCCTTCAGCGGCGCGCTCACGCCCATGGTGCAATGCCTCATCGAGACCAGTGATTTGAACACCGAAGACCTGGACAAACTGGAATCGTTGATCAAAGCGAAAAAGAAAAACGCCAAAAAGTAAGGTCGTCTCACTCCTGAAAGGACCAATGAACTCCCTCATTGAATTGATGAACGCGTGCGGCAGCCGGTTTCTGGATTTCGCCGTGCCGATGTTCTGGCAATCCAGTCTGCTCATTGCGGTTGTGTTTGTGTTGGATCTGCTGCTGCGGCGCAAAGTTCGCGCGCTCATGCGCTACACGCTTTGGTCGGCGGTATTGGTCAAATTGCTTTTGCCACCGACTTTGGCGCTGCCCACGGGAGCCGCGTGGTGGCTGCGAACGCACAAAATTTCCACAGTGGTTCCGCAGACGAAAATGCTCGTCGTCACGCAGGAGGAACCCGCAGCCGCGACCATTCCCCTGCTCCAACTCGGACTGCCTATTCAGCCACCGCCGCCGACATTATCGCGCGAAGGATGGATGCTGCTCGTTTCAGCGGGAATCAGTTTGATGCTTTTTGGCTGGCTATTGATTCGCTGGCGGCAAGTCGCGGGCTGCGTGCGAAGGACCGAGGCGTCGGACGTCGCTTTGAATGAATTGCTGGAAAAGACACGGCTTCAGGCAGGTCTGCGCCGAAAAGCGGTGCTTCGACTGACTTCGGATGCGGTCTCGCCCGCGGTCTGCGGCCTTTTTCGGCCAGTGATTCTTCTGCCGAAGGCTCTAGTTGAAACCTTGCCAGCGGAGCAATTGCGCGCCGTGTTACTTCACGAATTAATCCACCTGCGGCGGCGGGACGTTTGGATGAATTGCGTGCAAACGATGCTGCAGATTTTCTATTGGTGGCATCCGTTGCTGTGGATTGCCAACGCGCGCGTGCGGCGCGTGCGCGAAGAAGCGGTGGATGACGCGGTGATGTGCGCTTTGAATGACGAAGCGGAAATTTACGCGCCTACGCTGCTCGAAGTGGCCAAACTGGCGTTTCGACGCCCACTCGCCAGCCTGGGATTGGTTGGCATTCTCGAATCGCGGAGTGCGCTTCGGCATCGCATCGAACGTCTTTTGAATTTCACCACGCCAAGGAGGGCGGGGTTTTCGTTGGTATCGGTCCTGGGTATTGTGGCCTTCACGGCCCTGGCGGTACCGATGGGTGAGGCGCCGGAAAAAGACACGACGATCGACCAGCAGGCCATTACGCAGATACCTCAATCGCCTCAAGAGGTCGAAGTGCAGGCGGCGAGCATGGAAACCAACAACGTTCAGGCAGGCGCGGCGACCGGCGATGACTCGCATGGCTCAAACTTTATTTATTCAAGCGCCGAACGCGAAAAGATTTACCAAAAGTTGAATGACATCAAATTTGACAAGATTTCTTTCGACAACGTGACGCTGGCGGACACCATTCGAATTCTGGCCGAACGATCCCAAACAGCGGACCCCGAACAGGAAGGCGTTAATTTTCTTATCAATAGCAGTTCCGCGGTGTCATGGAAGACTCTGGGTCCAAGCTCAGTGAAAATAAATGTGCCCGAAATGAAAAATGCCCGGCTTAAGGACGTGCTGGAAGCCGTCACCAAAAACGCGGACTTTCCGATTAAATACGCCCTCCTGGATTACGGCATTGAATTCTCCATTCACGGCCCGGAGATTCCCTCGCTGCACACGCGGACATTCATCAAGGTCGACACCAATGTGCTTTATAGCAAAATGCAGGAGATTGGCCTGGCTTCGACAAACGCGCAGGGCACGGCCCTCAATATGCAGGAAAAGCTCCTCAATTTCTTTACGGCCGCCGGCGTCAGTTTCACGCCGCCGAAGAGCATATTTTATAACCATCGCAAAGACACACTCACGGTTCACGCGACTGAGGCGGAATTGGACTTGATCGAACAATTGCTTTCGCACGGCGGCAAGGGCCAGACCGCCATCAAAAACTCCGTCGCTATTTCGAACAAAGTGGACGTGAACATGCGGGTGCAGGACGCCAAACTACTTTATCAAATGGGGAAACTGGAACAGGCCCAAAAAGCGTTTAAGGAAGCACTCGACGTCGACCCAAATAATCATGCTGCGCAATACTACATGGACTTGATAAAAAAATCGCGGGTTCAGCCGGCGGTTAACGGCGCAATGGAACTCCCGAATGCCATCGTGAGCGTCAACCCGGAACGCCAAAAAATTTTTGAGAAACTGAAGACGATTCGATTCGACAGGATTTCCTACCACAATGTCCCTCTCGAAGAAGTCGCAAACGATCTAACTAAACGGATCCATGAGCGCGACCCGGAACGGAAAGGAATTATTATTGGAATTATTCTCGGCCTCATGCCGGATGGCGGGGTGACCACAATGAAACAACAATCCAATAATGTGGCTTCCGTCCAAATAAATCTGCCGGAATTGAAAAACGCGCGGCTGGTGGATGTGCTGGACGCCATCGTTAAAAGCGCCGATTACCCGATCCAGTATTCAATAGCCGATTACGGCGTCGTTTTCTCTTCGAAGGAGCAAAATCCCAATGAACTGTTCACGCGCACGTTCAGAGTGGACCCGAGAACGTTCTTTGCCAACCTGGGATACGCCGGTGTTTTGCCTCAAAAGGACAACACCGGAAACGTCGCCACTCCGGATCAAAAGCGCCATTTGCTATTCGTAAAAGGGCCTGATGCACAGATTGCCATCGTCAACTTTTTCAGCCGCATCGGCATCAATCTCGCGCCACCGAAAAGCGTGTTCTTCAACGATCGGGTGGGTACTCTCACAGTGCACGCCTCGGAACAAGACTTGGATTTAATCGAGCAAGCCATCGACACACTGAACATCCTGCCGCCGGAAGTCACCGTCAAAGCCCGCTTCGTGGAACTCGATCCCAAGGGCGGCGGATTGGAAGCGCTGTTGAAAAATGTTTTGACCAATAAAATGACCAGTTTGACCAATGAAACATCGGCTTTGACGGGCATTCTTACGGAGCCGCAGTTCAAAACGGTTTTGCGCGCGCTTGAAAAACGCGATCACGCCGATTTGCTGAATGAAGGTGAGGTCACGACTCTGAGCGGGCGGCAGGCTGATTTTCAAGTAATGGAAATACACACTTTGATAGATGACTTCAAAACCACTGTTACCACCAGTAATACCGTCTATGGCTACAGCACCACCAATATGCCGTTTGGCACGGACGTTGATGTGGTCCCGACTATTTTGCCGGATGGGAGAACAGTTTCGATGAGAGTCATGCCGGCGATAACCGAATTTCTCGGTTATGATACTCCTCCGAAAGCACTGGTCAGAGCCGATAAAAATTTACAGCACGCCCAACTGCCCTTGCCCAAATATCGCCTTCGGCAGGCGGATGCCACAGTGACTGTTTCTGATGGACAAACGGTCGTGATGGAGATTCTTAGCGACGAAACGGTAATGCTGGGGTCAAAAGGCGTCCAAGTGCGCCAGCCTTTTAAGGATGCGAAGAAGAAACAGCTCGTGGTCTTCATCACGCCTGCCATTATCGATTCTTCCGGCAAGCGCATTGCCAAGGCAAGGTAGCAGCTCGGAGCGCCGGTCTCCAATCCGGCGCATTTACGTGTATTTTTTCACTTCGCGCCGGGTCTGGAGACCGGCGCTTCGAAAGCGGCCGTCTCTCTCTCAAAAAAAATATTTTCACATTTCTTTGCCTTGGACAGCCCGTGTCCTACCCCTTTTGTCAGGATTGGCGCATAACAAAAACGAAAACGTTATGAAGACCAATGAACAAATGGAAATGATTCTGGAAAAATCGAAGAGCTGCCCATCCGCGCGCCGGCCGCAACGGCGGTTGAGCCGGGCAAACTGGTGGTTTCAGCAAATGCGCGAAGTGGTGGATCGCGCGGTGGATTGGCAGCCCGCCCCGCCCGCGCGCCCGGAACAGATTTATTTTCCGGAATGATTTTGTAGCAGCCGAGGAAGCACGCCCCAAGGGGATAGTGGCACGGGCATTTTGCCCGTGCGAACAGGGACTCACGGGCTTGGGTATGCCCGTGCACGCTATCGGGGAAAGGGGGCCGCGCCTCGGCTGCTACTTCAATGTGCCAGGGAGGAAACCAAGCGCGCGCCGGTTACTGCCCCGCAACAGCGTAACCGGCGCGCACGAATTCCCGAATGACCTCCAGTTCCGCCTCGCCGGCGATGGTGTGCGCCTTGGCGAATTCACGGAAATCGACCTGGAGGCCGGCGGCTTTGAGAATGCTGGCGTCCTCGCGCGCTTCCGCGAACCGAACAATCGGATCCTGCGTTCCGTGGGTCATTAACAACCGCTGCTGAAGCGCCACGGGCGATAGTTCCTGGAGCAATTTTTTCGGTTCACAAACATACCCGCTGATGCCGACGATGCCGGCGAAACGATGCGGATAGCGAAATCCGACGTCGATGGACATCAGGCAACCTTGGGAAAAACCGCCGAGGATGGTTTGTTCCGTGGGGAATCCTTCCTTGCGGCGGGCGTCGAGCAATTCGAAGAGCAATTGGCGGCTGCGCTGAACGCCGGGCATCATGTTGCCGACGAAATCGTACCAGGAAAAGCCGGTGTAATAAGGATCAGGCGCATTGACCAGGAGGTAGTTCATCCATGGCAACCGCATCGCTTCCGGGAACCAGCGATAGCCTTCGATGCTGTCGCCGAGGCCGTGGAGCATGATCCAGAGGCGGCGGGAATTGGCGTCCGGCGCGGGAACGAATTCGCGGTCGAGAAATTGCATGGCACCGAATCGTAGCAGCCGACGTGAGGAGGCTCTAATCTTTTCCGCGCGGAGAATTCGAGAGCGTCCTCTCCACGAATTGGAGCGCGGAGCATTGCTCTGCTCGTTTCGCCCCATCGGGCGGAGCGATGCTCCGCGCTCCACTGTTACTGATTCGTATTGGACGCGGTTTTCAGGCGCTGGGATTCCTGCTCGGCCCAATCGGCCAATTTTTTCCGCTGCTCGTCGCTGAGGCGCGCGGCGCGGTGAATCCACGTGTAGCTCGGCAACGGCATGTCGCCGTCGCGAACGGCATTGCTGACATGATTCCACTTTCTGGCGGCGCTTTCCGGATCGTCGTTCGGCCATTTGGAAAAGTTCAATCGGTCGCGGCCATCATTGATGTGGCTGTCCAGCCACCAGGACACCGGCGCCACGTATCCATACCACGGCAGGCGCGTGTCGTAGGAATGACAATCGTAACAGGCGTCCTTCAGGATGGAGACGATCTCCGGCGGTGGCGCATTGGAACTGAGCACATCATGGCCGGGCACCGCGTGGGGCGAGGTGCGGCCAAGGTTCGGCAATTGGATCAACAAAAACACGGCGACGAGGCCGGCAATAATCCATTTCAGGTACTTCTTCACAATACTTCGATGCAGAGATTCGGAGAATGTTTCCGCAAAATCAATCCTGCATATATTTTCCCGGACATGATTGGAAATGGGTGAGTCCGTCGTGGCGCCGATTTTCAATCGGCCATATCGCCGAGTTGCACTCGGCAACGTGTAAATTCGCCCACGGCGTATTGAGTGAGCGACGCCCAGCCGAATGCAATTCGGCGATACAGTCCCGCCATGGTCGGACAACTCTGCGCTACGAGTGAGCCCGCCCCACTCGGTCTTAATTACACCCATTTGTCCCCTTTCACATTTTTTCTGCGTGCTTTTTTTTCAAAAAGCCTTTAATTGTCCGCATGACTACTTGGCTTTTAGCCCTGCTGCTGCTGGCCGCATTGGGCGCTTTGGGTTTTCGTCAGGGGGTGGTGCGTGTGCTGCTTTCGTTCTTCGGCATTGTGATTGGCGCGCTCCTGGCGGCGCCGCTGGGGCATTTGATCAAGCCGCTGCTTTCGATGGCCGGCCTCAAGCATCCGGTCTGGCAGATGTTCCTGCCGGCGTGCGTTGCGTTTTTGATTATCCTCACCATTTTTAAAATCGCCGGGCACGTGCTGCATAAAAAGGTGGAGTTTCATTACAAATACAACGTCGGCGAATTGGAACAGGCCATGTGGGAACGAGTGAACCACCGGCTGGGATTATGCATGGGGCTTTTTAACGGCGCGGCATATCTGGTGCTCGTCGCGGTGGCGGTGTTCCCGTTGAGCTATTGGACGGTGCAAATGGCGACGCCGGATTCAGACCCGAGAGGCGTGCGGTTATTGAACCAGATGGGCCGGGATATGCAGGCGACGGGAATGAATCGCGTGGCGGTGTCGGTGCACCGGATGCCGTCGACTTATTTTCAGGCTGGCGATATCGTGGGGCTGATTTATCACAATCCGCTGTTGCAGGCGCGCCTCTCGCGCTATCCCGCCATCCTGGGCCTCGCCGAGTTGCCGCAGTTTCAGGATTTGGCCAATGACAAGGATTTTGCCGAGTTGCAAATGCGCCAGGCGCCGATCCTGCAAATCATCAATTATCCCAAGGTGCAGGCGATCATTCAAAATCCGGACCTGGTGAAGACCATCACCAACTCGCTGCTGCCGAATCTTTCGGATTTGCAGAACTACTTGATGACGGGAAAATCGGACGTTTTCACGGATGACATTTTGGGCCGCTGGGATTTCGATGTGAACGAAACCATGGGCCTGGTCCGCACGGCGCATCCCAAGATGACCTCCTCGGAGGCCAAGAAATATCGCCAGGCTTACTCGAACAACTTCGGCAAGACCAGCTTTGTGGCAGCGCCGAAAGGTGTGGCGGTGCTAAAGAATTTTCCGCATCTGAACACGAGCACGTCACCAGCCACGATTGAATTGCAAAATTCGCAAGGGCAATGGGGCCATGCCGCCGGCGGAACTTACCAGGTGAACGTAACCGTGGATGGCAAAGAGGAGCAATTGACCGGCCAAATCCACGGCGACCGGCTCTCGTTGACGAACCAGGAAGTCACGCTGGGATTCATTTTGGAAGATTGAGGCGGACGGAGTTTTCTTTCGCGGAAGGTGGGGCGCGCCACTCCGTGCGCGCCGATGGTAAATTAAGAAAGCGGGGATGGATTTCCAAAAGCGGCTCGCGCGGGGCGGCGAGCCCTACCATGTTCGAACATTGCCGATCTCCGTTAATTTCCACCTGCGGGGAAAGAATATCGCTCGGAAACGGGAGTTGGCTGGAGCGAGAATTGATCGAACAAGGACCCGGAGGCGATGGAATTTGAACTGGTGGCTGAGACTTCTTCCGCAACCGCCGGCCCGGAGACGCTCACCGGGATTCCGCTCAGGGCCCGGTTCTGAACGCCGGCTGCGGCGCTGGCGGGGGTTTGCTCGGTGGAAATGAATCCCAAAAACACGAACGCGCACACCGCAGTGCCGAACGCGCCAGCAAAGACCGGTTTCACGTCAAAAATCGATAACAGCCGCCGCCACCAGGAAGTCTCGTCGCCCATGACGCCGCCGGTTTCGCCGGCTTTGATGCGCGCCATCACGTCACGTGGAAAGCGATTGAAATAACCCGGAGGCGGGACCTCGTGGCGTTTGAGCGCCAACAACTGCCGCAACGAATCGAAGTTCTCGGTTTCAGGGTTCATAGCTATTTCAAATAATCCGCCAAAAATCCTTGAAGTTGCTGCCGGGCGTAGAACAACCGTGACCGGACAGTCCCGATGTTGCAGCCCATGATTTGCGCAATCTCTTCATGTGAAAGGCCCTGCACGTCGTGCAGCGTAACGACCAATCTATGAGGTTCAGACAGTTTCTGCATGGCCTCGTTCAATTTTTCCTGCAATTCGGTCAAATTGGCTTCTCTCCTCGGAGTTTTGTCGGAAATCAGCGCCACCAGGTCGGGATCATGCTCGGCGTTGAAGTCCAAATCGTTCAGACTCATCTGGGAACGATTCTTCCGCTGCTTGAGAAAGTTGATGGTTTTGTTGACGGCAATCCGGTAGACCCAGGTATAAAAGCTGGAGCCGCCTTTGAAGGATTTTAAGGCCTGAAATCCCTTAATGAACGCCTCCTGCGCGAGATCATTGGCGTCCTCGTGGTTGGAGGTCATGTGGTAAATGGTGGCGTAAATGCGCTCCTGATAGCGTTGCACAAGCTGATCGTAAGCGCCCAAATCCCCTTTGCGGGCGCGCCGAACGAGTTCCGCTTCCTCGATGGGAACGGGTTCGGCGTGCTGCTCCTGCTCCTCTGCCGGGGCTCGTTTCAGAGCCTTTTCGGCTTTGCCGGAAATGGGTTCGGTCATAATCATGGCAGTTTCACGCATGGCTCCCCCAACGCGTCGGTCTGGACAGCGAGAAATTCTGTCACAGCGAGCAGGCTTTCACGCCCGCGTGACTCCGGCAACTCGCACAGCGCCTGGCGCGCTGTTTCCAGGTAATTATGAACGCTTTTGAGTGACGGCGCGAGCGTTTGGTATTTCGACAACAACGCACCGACTTCGCTCAAAGCTCCGTTTCGGGCATTTTGGACCAGCGCTTCCAGTCGCGACCGGTCCGGCCCCGTGGCCCGTTCCCATAGCAGCAGCATCGGCAGGGTCAATTTGCCCTTGGCTAGGTCGGTGCCAAGAGATTTTCCCGCCGCTGCTTCCGTTCCGAACAAATCCACACAATCGTCCCAAACCTGATAGGCCGTGCCGAAGGCCAATCCGAACCGCCGCAGGGCCGAGCGTTGCTGGCCGGTGGCGCCGCTCAACAAAGCCGCCAATTCACAGGAAAGGGCAAATAATTCCGCTGTTTTCATCTCCAAGACGCGGAAATAATCATCTTGGGAGAATTGAAAATTGCGCCGTTGCTGGGTTTGGAGGATTTCTCCCGAGCACACGGTATTGGTCGCCATGGCCACCAGACGGCAGATTTCGGGGGTGGGAAAGCTGGCCGATAGCTTCAAAGCCTGGGCAAACAGGCAATCGCCGAACAGAACGGCGATTTCATTGCCCCAATTGGCCGCCAATGTCGGCCTGGCCCGGCGGATTTCCGCCTCATCCATCACGTCGTCATGCACCAGGGTTGCCAAATGGACCATTTCGATGATGACGGCGACGGTGACATGGGAATCATTGGTGCCGCCCAGGGCATTGGCCGAAAGGGCGACCAGGGCCGGCCGCAAATGCTTTCCGTTGCCGTTGAGCGCGTATTCCGCGTACGGCGCGAGGGCGCTGTCAAAGGCATTTACCTGGCCGGTCAGGCGGGCATGCACCGCGTCCAGGAACGGCTCTACAGGTTCAACAATCTGCTTCCAGGAAATAGCCGCTTCGGAATTGAGCCGGTTGGTCGCAGGCGCTGACACCACTTTGGATTCAGCAGCTAACATTCTTGCAGCCAATCTAAAGTTCGCTTGAATCCAAGTCAAACCCGTTCATGGACGGCCATTTCGGGCGCCTTGATTGGCTCTTTTTGCACAGGCGCTTCCGACAGTTCGAACCAAAAGCGGCTCCCCTCGCCCGCTTTGGATTCCACCCCCACCGTGCCGCCCATCTTCTCCACGCTGCGCTTGACGATGGCGAGGCCGATGCCCGTGCTGTTCGAATTGCCCGTGGGCGATAACCGTTCGAACACGCCGAAAATCCGCTCCCGATATTTAGGATCAATGCCAATGCCGTTGTCCTGGACCGAAACACGAATCTTCCCGGCGATTTTCTCGGAAGAGATGCAAATATGCGGTCGTCGGCCGGCCTTCGTGAACTTGAGCGCGTTTTCGGTCAGGTGCATCAGCACCCGTTCCACCCCGATGCGGTCGGCCAGAACGTATTGGTGGTCCAGTTCCACCGAAACCTCGGCGTCTTTCTGGTCAATTTGGTCCGAGAATATTCGGAGCACATAGCGGCAGACCGCGTCCAAATCCACCGGTTGCCGGCGAAAATCGGACCGGCTGACGTCGGTGTAGGCCAGCAGGTCGAGAATGAGGCGTCCCATGCGTTCGGCTGAGTTTCGGATGCGCTCCGTGTCCTTGCGCGCGTCGGCGTCCAGTTCCGGGCCATGATCGGCAATCAGGATTTCCGCGAAGCCCTGGATGGCGCGCAAGGGCGCGCGGAGATCGTGTGCCAGGGTGTAGCAGAAGGCTTCGAGTTGGCGGTTGGATTCGTTGAGCGCGGCGGTGCGTTTTTTGACTTTTTCCTCCAACTCCGCGTTAAGCGTTCTCAGTTCCTCCTGGCTGCGTCGGATCTTGGCGGTCAGCCCGCATACGAGCAAGGCCAAGGCCGAATAGAGAATCAAACGTTCGAACCCATACACGCCCACAGCCAGCGAAAGCTCCGGATGATCGAATAAAACGAGGTTCACGCCGATGGCGATGCCGATGGACAGCAGTCCCGGCCTCAGTCCGCCATACCACGTGCTGACCAGCACGGCGGCGAGGTACAAGCTCACCGAACTTTCGCTGAACCGCTCCTCAAGCAACATGTCCACCAGCCACGCAAGGCTGGTGGTTAAAACGGCAATTCCAAAAGTCCGAATCCGTGAAGACATCTCTTTACCTTCCACACTCGTGTGGTGGTTGAAAAAGCAACAGCAAAGTTTTTCCTTTTCGACGCTGTACTACTTTGACACGGATTTGAAGTTTGTGTTTAAAAAATTTCGATTATCTTTTGTTCGTGTCGATGCCGGCCTCACAATTCACTGAATTTCCCGCGCTCAACCAGGTCACCGTTCCGGATCTTTGGCAACAGCAGGCCGTGGCTGCATTGCGCGAAGGGAAGGATGTCGTGGTCCACGCGCCCACAGGCGCGGGCAAGACGCTCATTTTCGAGCTTTGGTCCAATCAGGGCAAAAATCGCGGCCAGGCCATTTACACCGTTCCCACCCGCGCGCTCGCGAACGACAAACTCGCGGAATGGCGCGCGCGCGGCTGGGATGTGGGCATCGCCACGGGTGACCTCGCGGAAAATCTGAGCGCACCTGTGCTGGTGGCGACCCTGGAGACGCAAAAGAACCGGCTCATCCAGGGCGACGGCCCGGCCCTGCTCGTGGTGGATGAATACCAGATGATCCGCGATCTCGACCGCGGCTTGAATTACGAACTCGCCATCGCACTCGCGCCGGCGCAAACGCAATTGCTGCTGCTCAGCGGCAGCGTGGCGAATCCGCACGATGTGGTGAAATGGCTGACACGCCTGGGCCGCCAGGCTGTTTTGATCCGGCACGATCAACGGCCGGTGCCGCTCGAAGAGGTTCATGCGAACAATTTGAATTTTCATGTGCCCAGCGAAATTCGCGGCTATTGGCCGCGGCTCATTGCCAAGTCTTTGGCGGATGATTTGGGGCCGGTCCTTGTTTTCGCGCCGCGACGGCAGGCGGCGGAATCCCTGGCGGCGGAATTATCACGCGTATTGCCCACCCCGAATCCGCTGCAACTTTCGGCAGAGCAAAAACAAATCGTGGGCGAACACCTGGCGCGATTGCTCAAGGCGCGGGTGGCATATCATCATAGCGGGCTCAGCTACGCGGCGCGCGCGGGCGTGATTGAACCGCTCGCGAAAGCCGGCCAATTGCGAGTGGTCGTGGCCACGATGGGTCTTGCGGCGGGGATCAATTTTTCCCTGCGCAGCGTGGCGCTCGCGGGCGAATCCTATCGGCGCGACGCCGTGGAAGAGCCGATTCGGCCGGATGAAATTCTCCAGATGTTTGGCCGCGCCGGCCGGCGTGGCCTGGATGAAACCGGTTTTGTGCTCATCACGGCCAACGAATTGCGCCTGCTGGATGCGCGTCCGTGTCATCTCTCGCGCAGTGGCGCGGTGGACTGGAGCGCGTTGTTGAATTTGATGGCCGTGGGCGCGCGGCATGGGCGCGATCCCTTCAACGAAGCGGTGCGGGTGCAGGAACGGTTGTTCACCGTGAAACCGATTTTTCTCGGCGTCGAAGAATCGTTGAAGCATCCGGTCGCGCCCTGCGATTTGCACACCGATGCCGAACGCGCGCGGCACGTCCGAAAACTCGTCCGCGAAATGCTTAATAGCCGCGGCGAATGGGAACCTGTCCCAACGCCAACAGAAAAGCCGCTGCGAGAAATCAACGTGCTGCCCGCATCCTGCGGGCAGGATCAAGGCGCAAATCAGACCTGCCGGCAGGATGCCGGCAGCACGCTGCGCTCCATCCTCACCGAGCCCGTGGCGCTCGAAAAAATTGGGCACGGCTCGCTTATTGTTCTGAGCGAGGACAATGGGCTAAATACTTACGGGCGCGCCATGATCGTGGCGGAACGGTTGAGCGGCGACCGCGTGCTGATTGCGAAATGGATTCGGCGCATGACAAATTGGAACGGGCGCCAGGCGCCTCTGGCAGTTTGGAATGAGAAAATTGCGCCGTTGGTGGAACAAAAACTCGCGCAGCAAAAAACGCCGGTGATTCGTTTTCAGGATCAAGGCCATCGAATTCTCGCCCATGTGACCATCAGCGATTTAACCATGCGCGTGCCGGTGGACAAATACGGTGTGGCACTGTGGCGTCCGCGCGAGCGCGAGGTGCTGCCTTACGATTGCGCGCAATGCTCGCTCGTCCCGGTCTGCAAGCAATTATCCACGGCCACCGGCACCGCTCTGCTCTGGCGGCGGCTAAATCTCGTGGATGCCGCGGGCGTGCCGACCTTGCGCGGACGAATGGTCAGTTTCTTTTCGCAAGGCGATGGCCTGGCGATCGCGGCGGGATTGGAAGACGAAAAATATCCGCTCGAGGAAATGATTTACGATCTGGCGAATCTCGACGCTGGTTTTCGTTTTTGCGGCGATGAAAATCGCTACGGCGGGCGGCTCGCGATTGCCTGTCACGAAAAATTCGGCCTGCAATCGATTCCCGGCTACCTTGAAAATGGATTGCCGCCGAAATACGGCGCGGGCGCGGAGCAAATCGTCGCGTCCGTTCACAAGAACCCGCTGGCCAAGCAAGGCTGGGTGACCGATCTCGTCGGGGTTGGAGACATCGATCGTGTGATCATCGAATGGCGCAGCCTGCTGCGGCAGATTGTTCACGCGCCGGCTTTGGAATGGCCCCGCTGGCGCGCGCTGCAAGCGATGGCGAAAACTTTTTTAAACGAAACCGAGTCCCCTACCCTGACTGAATTGCCGCCGCTCGCCTACGGCCAAACCAAACGCGTGGATCACCGGCTGATTTTGCGAAGGCATTAAATCACTTGTAGGAGCCGGCGTGAGGAGGCTCTGATTTTTTCCGCGCAGAAAATTCGAGAGACTCCTCACGTCGTCTCTACAAAGAAAAAGGCGAGCCTTTCGGCTCGCCTTAATGGTTAAATTATCCGGTTAATGACGGTGCTCGTGGCGTTCGCGACCGCCGCGATCTCCACGGTCTCCGCCGCGACGTTCACGGCGTTCGGGACGTTCGCGATCACCGCGGTCCTGTTGTTGGCCGCCATCGCCGCCTTCATTGTAGCCCGGAGGCGGTTCTTCGCCGGCGCCAGTGCCGCCCATTTCCTTGTCGCGATCGGCCATGGCGGCTTTGCGCGATAATTTCACGCGGCCTTTTTCATCCACGCCCAGGCACTTGACCCAGATTTCATCGCCCATCTTGACGATGTCTTCGGTCTGCTTGACACGAAAGTTGGCCAGTTCGCTGATGTGAACCAGGCCGTCCTTGCCCGGCAGAAATTCCACGAAGGCGCCGAAATCTTTGATCGTGACAACTTTGCCGCGATAGATTTTCCCAATTTCGGCTTCGGCGGTCATGCCGGTGATCGCTTCCTTGGCAATCTTCATGCCTTCCGGTGACACCGAGAAGATGTTCACTGTGCCATCGTCTTCGATATTGATCTCGCAACCGGATTCCTCGACGAGCCGTTTGATGTTCTTGCCGCCAGGACCGATGAGCGCGCCGATCTTCTCCGGATTGATCTTGAGCGTCTCGATGCGCGGCGCGTATTTGCTGATGTCCGAACGCGGCGTCGCAATGGTCTGAGCCATGAGGCCGAGAATGTGCATGCGGGCCACGCGCGCCTTCTCCACGGCTTCCGTCATGATTTGATGCGGAATGCCCTTGAGCTTCAGGTCGAGCTGGAAGCCGGTGATGCCTTTTTCCGTGCCCGCGATTTTGCAATCCATGTCGCAGAACGCGTCTTCCCAGCCGATAATGTCGGTAAGGAGTTTGTATTCGGAAATTTTCTTGTCGCCGCCGTAAATCGTGCAGATGCCGATGCTGATGCCGGCCACCGGACGAATCATCGGCACGCCGGCATCCATGAGCGCGAGCGAACCGCCGCAGACCGTCGCCATCGAAGTGGAACCGTTCGACTCCATGATTTCGCTGGTGACACGCACCGCGTAAGGATACGTGTCGAGCGGAAGCATCGGTTCGATGGATCGTTCCGCCAATGCGCCATGGCCGATTTCGCGACGGCCCGGGCCGCTGATGCGGCCGGTTTCGCCGACGGAATAATTCGGGAAATTATAATGCAGGATGAATTTCTTCTCCGTTTCGCCGCCGGTGTAGGAATCGAATTCCTGGGCGTCTTCGCCGGTGCCGAGCGTGGCGAGCACAAGCGCCTGCGTTTCACCGCGCGTGAACAAGGCCGAACCATGCGCGCGCGGCAAAAGGCCGACTTCGCTCGAAATGGGCCGGACCGTTTCAAAATCACGGCCATCCAGGCGCTTGCCTTCCTTCATGATCAGGCCGCGCACGGCTTCCTTCTGGATGTAATAAAAAGCGTCGTTGATGACGAAATTCGTGACTTTCTCTTCACCGAACTTCTCGACGAGTTTCTTGCCGACTTCATCCTTGATGGCGTTGACCTTGCCTTCGCGCACCATTTTTTCCGGAGTGAGCAGCGCGGAAACGATGCGATCGCCCGCCAGAGATTTGGCTTCGTTGAGAATCTCGTCCGAAACAATGTTCAGCGTGATTTCGCGCTTCTTCTTGCCGGCCTTGGCGGCAAGTTCCTTTTGCGCCTGGATCATCGGCTGGATGGCTTCGTGCGCGAACTTGAGCGCCGCGTTGAAATCCGCTTCGGAGATTTCCTTGGCCGAACCTTCATACATCACCAGGTCGGTTTCGTTGCCGACATAAACGAGGTCGAGATCGCTTTCGGCCATCTGCGCGTGCGTGGGATTCGCGATGAACTCGCCGTTCACGCGGCCAACGCGGCAACCGCCCAGCGGGCCCGCCCACGGAATATCGCTGACCATCAGCGCGGCGGACGCGCCCACAATCGCCAGCATGTCCGGGTCGTTTTCGCCATCCGCGCTGAGCGGAATAGTCTGGACCTGGACTTCGTTGTACCAGCCCTTGGGAAACAACGGACGAATTGGGCGATCAATGATTCGCGAAGTAAGAATTTCCTTTTCGGTCGGGCGGCCTTCGCGTTTGAAGTAACCGCCGGGGAATTTGCCCGCCGCGGCCGCTTTTTCGCGGTAATCGACAGTGAGCGGGAAGAAATCCTGGCCTTCCTTGGCCTTGGTGGCGGCGACAGCGGCGACGAAGACAATCGTTTCGCCCTGTTGGATGGTCACCGCGCCGTCGGCTTGCTTGGCGAGTTTCCCGGTTTCAATGGTGATTTGATTATGCCCAATTTGGGCAGTAATTTTTTCTGACATGTTTCTCTTTCCGTCCGTTGCCGCCGAGAAACTTCAGTGAATCCCGATCAATTGTCGGGACTGATTGAAATTGCCCAGAGGCCAACGGATTAATAACTATACGCGATTCAGTTTTAGATACGGACTGAGCCGTTCGCGTTTTGCCGGCCCAGGCCGAAGCGGGAAGCCGTTCTAGAAGCGAATCCCCGAATGGGATACGGAAGGGCGGCCACCCTCGGAAATCAGTGGCGCAGTTTGAGTTTCTTCGTAATCGCGGTGTAACGTTCCACGTCCGTGTTATGAAGATAATCCAGCAAGCGGCGGCGCTGACCGACCATCATCAAAAGCCCGCGGCGCGAGCTGTGGTCCTTCTTATTGCCTTGCAAATGCTCGGTCAAATGATTGATGCGCTGCGTCAACAGCGCAATTTGCACGTCCGCGGACCCAGTGTCCTTCTCGTGCAGCTTAAAAGAATCAATAGTTTTCGTCTTAGCATCCATAATATATTCGTCAATTCCTGGAAAAAATAAGGTTCGTTAACTTAAAGTTATTCAACTTTGCTGTAAAGCACTTTCATCAGGCAATTTTTTGATCGGCGGAGCCGAAAAATCCGAGTGCCGAAGGCCGAAATCCGAAAGAAATCCGAGGACCGAAGCCCGAACGATCAAATCGTCAGCTCCGCTCTTAATTCGGTTTTCGGGCTTCTTTCGGGTTTCGGATTTCGGCCTTCGGATTTGAAGATTGCACCTTCCCGCCCTTCGCCTAGCATCGGCTCATGCGAGAACAATCACGTCTCTGGAAACCACTGAGAATCATCGTCATGGCCAGCCTGTTGCTTGGATGCGCCCCGGCCATCGCCCAGGATGCTGGCACCGCCTCGGAACCGAGGTCAGAACCTCCCGTCAAACCCGCCGCCGAAACTGCCGTTCCCGCCAGCGCCGACACGAATTTCGATGCCGTCGCGAATTCCGTGGTCAAGATATTCTCCACGGTTCGTTATCCGGACGTGTTCCAACCTTGGACGAAAGCCTCGCCTACCTCCATCACCGGCAGCGGCGTGGTCATTGAAGGACATCGCATCCTGTCCAACGCCCACGTCGTGGAATACGCGAGCCAGGTGCAAATCCAGGCCAACCAAAGCGGCGACAAGGTTTCAGCCACCGTGGAAGCCGTCGCGCCCGGAATCGATCTCGCGGTCTTGAAAGTGGACGACCCGTCGTTCTTCGACTCGCATCCGCCGTTGCCGCGCGCAAAAGTGCTGCCGGAAATCAAGGACGTCGCCATGGTTTACGGTTATCCGGAAGGCGGCAGCAGCCTGTCGATTACCAAGGGGATTGTTTCGCGAATCGAATTTGCCTCCTACAATTTTCCCGTTTCGGGCCTGCGCATCCAGCTTGATGCGGCCATCAACCCTGGAAACAGCGGCGGACCGGCGGTCGTGGGCGACAAGATGATTGGCCTGGCATTCAGCCGCCTCACGCAGGCGGACAACATCGGCTACATCATCCCATCGGAAGAAATTGATTTGTTTTTGCAGGACATTGCCGACGGTCATTACGACGGCAAGCCCGCTTTGTTCGATGATTGCCAAACGCTGGAGAATCCGGCCCTGCGATCCTATTTGAAGCTCGATAAATCCGTCCACGGCATCATCGTGCACAAGCCGGACAGCACCGAACCGTCCTATGCGCTCAAGCAATGGGATCTGATTACCAAGGTCGGCGATACCCCCGTCGACGACCAAGGGATGATCAAGATCGGGCCGAACTTGCGTGTGTATTTCCGCTACCTGGTGCAGAAAATTGCAAAGGACGGGAAATTGCCGCTGACGATCGTTCGGAACGGCAAGGAAATGTCCGTGGAAGTTCCGGTGCATCCGAATTCACCGCTCGTGATTCCGGACCTGGCGGGCCAATACCCTCCTTATTTCATTTACGGACCGCTGGTGTTTTCCAAGGCGACGTTGCAATTGACGCGCGGTTTCCTGACCGGCGCGCGTGCCGGTCGGTTCACCGGCTGGCTCACCGGTTTCGGCAGCCCGCTCCTTTCGCGCGCGACCGATAAGCCGGAATTTCCCGGCGAAGAATTGGTCATCATCCCCTCGCCTTTCTTCCCGCACAAACTGGTCGCCGGCTATTCCCAGCCGTATTACCAGGTGGTTAAAGCGATCAACGGCATCCGCGTGAAAAATCTGGCGCACCTCGTGGAAATCCTCCGCGATTGCAAGGATCCATTCATCAAGATCGAGTTCGACAATCGCTTCGGCGAAACGCTGGTCTTCCCGCGCGAGGAGATGCAGGCCGCCACGGACGAAATCCTGACCGACAACGGCATCCGCAGCCAGGGTTCACCGGACATGCTCGCGGTTTGGAATGCCAAATCGAAGGAATGATTTGGACGGTATAGACCCTATTGTTCAGGGCAGGGAATCCGCCGACGCTCCCCAAAATTCGTGGAAAGACAAATCCATCTCACGCGGCACAAACTGGCTTTCTGGTTCGGAGTGATTTACATCCTGGCCGGAGTTTCCTGCCATTTGCCTGATCTGATTTCGAGCCACTTTCATTTTGGCGGCTTGCCGCTGACCAACATGATGCTCTTTGGCATGTTGCTCATTGTGGCGGGCATTGCGGTTGCGGCGTACGGCTTGTTTCCGATTCACACCGGCGCCAAAGATCTCAGCGCGGAATACCGATTGCACGCCATGGACGATGCGCGCCTGACGTGGAAGCACTGGGGATTGGTGGCCGTGCTCGGCGTCGCTCTCGTGGTGGATGTGATGAAACCCGCCACCATCGGCTTCGTGGTGCCGGGAATGCGGCTCGAATACCATATCTCGAAAGAAACGGCTTCGCTGTTCCCCTTCTCGGCGATGCTGGGCACGACACTCGGTTCTCTTTTTTGGGGAATACTGGCGGACAAATTGGGCCGCCGCGGTTCCATTTTGCTGGCTTCGTTGATTTTTGTGAGCACGGCAATCTGTGGCTGCATGCCGGCGTTCAAGTGGAACGTGATCATGTGTTTTTTCATGGGAGTTTCCGCCGGCGGATTGTTGCCCATCGTGTTTGCGTTGCTGGCGGAAATCGTGCCCGCGCGGCATCGCGGCTGGCTTTCCGTTCTCGTCGGCGGCCTGGGCAGCGCCGGCGGTTACCTGGCCGCAAGCGGCGCCGCCGCCTGGCTGGAACCCCTCTATAGCTGGCGCGTTCTTTGGCTGCTCAATATCCCCACCGGAATGCTCGTCATCCTGTTGAGCCGATTCATCCCCGAATCACCGCGATTTCTGGTGCACCAGGGCCGCGTGGAAGCGGCGAAGGAAACCCTGGCGAGGTTCAATGTTGAACTGGTTCAGGCTGACGCGGCTTCGCAAGTTGCCGTCGTGAAACATTCGGCCAAACAACTCTTTCGCAAGCCCTACGCGCTGATGACTTTCACCGTTTGTTTTTACGGGCTCGCGTGGGGACTGGTGAATTGGGGCTTTCTGACGTGGCTCCCGACCATCGTGCGGGACTACCTCCATCTCGACGGCAAAATCGCCAACCGGCTGCTCGCCACCTCCGCGCTCATTGCCGTGCCCGGTTGCGTGGTGGTCGCGTTGCTCTACGGTTTTTGGAGCAGCAAACGAACGATGGTGCTGTTCGCGATTAGCACGGCAGCGGTGCTGGCCGGGTTCGCGGTGTTTAAAACCGGCGACAGCCAGGCATTATTCAGCACGCTGACGGTTTTGTTGTTGATCGGCTTGAGCGGGATGATTGCGATGCTGACGCCTTACAGCGTGGAGCTGTATCCAACGACCTTCCGCGCCACCGGCGCCGGCGTGACCGCGAGCAGCAGCAAAGTGGGCGGCGTCGTCGGCCCTTCGATGGTGGCCTTCATTCTCACGACGTTTCCGGGCTTGATGGTCCCGGCATTAACGTTGGCTGTTCCGCTGCTTCTGGCCGCCGTGGTCCTTTGGATCAGTGGCCGCGAAACTTCCGGCCGGACATTGGAAGAGATCAGCGAAATTCCGGTCCCTGCAGAAGCGGCGAAGTAAATCCAGCCCGGTAGGGCGGCGTTGCCGCGCCGCCCCATATGGCGTCCGCGGATGGCGCGGACGAAAAATGTTAATTGTTCAACCTTCCTGCCCAAAGCGCCAGAGGGCTGGCGCAGTCCGGGACGCTATCGCGAGTCATTCAGCATCAAAATCGCGGAAGCGTCCCGGAGTGCGGCGGCCCTCCGCCGCTTTTCCACGGGCCAAATTGAATCGAGAATTGGATTATTCCAGCGGCAGTGTCTGACCAATTTCATTTCACCGCCCCGAACTGGATGCCTGACTGACCTGAACCGGCCTGAGTTCAATCTTTCGCAAACGGAACAATTCCCCGCCTTTGATTTCCTTCGCATTTATTTTGATTTCAAAGGGCTCGCCTCCGTACAAGCATGGCAATTCTCCCACCACTTCGGATTGCTGCTTTCCGGGTTTCACCGCGGCTGTGACGGAAGGAGGCGGCATGGTGTGTTTGTATTTCTCCGGCAATTCGAACGTGACCGTGAACGTGTTTCCCGCCGATTGCTCATCGGCATCGTAATTCACCGTCACTTCGTAAACCGTGTAAGAGTTCACTCGCACTGGCCAATTGATATACTGATTCGTCTTCGTCCAATTCATCACCACGTCATCGGTTTTCTTGCCGGGGCCGAAACGCAAGCCGCCGTGCAATTCGCCATCGAAGGCGCGCAACGTTTCGACCGGGAACGATGGCTGCAGGAGGCGCGTCGAATCGCCCACGATTTCCCCCTTGCAGCGCAAAGCGATCACAGAATCGACTTTGTCGAGCGGTGCGGAGGGCACGGTGATGCCGACGTCGAGCGGGTTCAGGCGTTTCACGGGAAATGAGGGAGGCACGATGATATCCATGTCCCGCTCTTCCGCCTGCGGCGTTGCAGTGTAATGCGGTTGAAGTTCAGATTTCAATCCGCCGACGATGAGCTGCCCGTTCGTGGGCCAATCAAACACGTGCAAATAAACCGTGTCGCCTTTGACAGTCGATTCACCCCAGGTCTGCACCGGCAACGGCGTGCGCGTCGTGCCGCGAATCGATTCGCCGTTCAATTGCCACCAATCGCCGATGCCTTTCAATATCGCCACGTCCCTGGGATCAATGGTGCCATCGCCTCTCGGGCCGATATTCATCAACACGTTCCCGCCGCGCGCGGCGGCTTTGGCTAGCAATTGAATGAAATGCGACGGCGGCTTGTACGCCGTGTCAAATTTGTTCCAGCCGTACGATTCATCCGTAGTGGGAATCGCCTCCCAATCGCCGTCGTGCGGCGGAAATTCCGCCGGACGATCGGTGGTATCGTCATAATCGCCCCAGTGGCCGACGAGCCGGCCGCTGATGACGACACGCGGGCTGGCTTCGCGCACGGCTTTCATGATGCGCAGATTTTCCGACGGCGGCAATTTGCTCGACGTATCAAACCAAAGAATGTCCGGGTCGTACATCTTGATTAACTCGCGCAACTGCGGAATCGCTTTTTCGTCCACGTATTTGCGCGCGTGCGCCATGAATTGAGGGCGCGTCTCCCACCACTTTTTTCCGCCGAGCAATTTGTCGCCGCCCGGATTGTCAAAATCCCAATCGTTTCCCGGCGCGTCCTGGTCGCCCCAATCGAAGGCCTGCGAATAATAAAAGCCAAAGTGAATGCCGTATTTTTTGCACGCCGCCTTCAGGTCTTTCATCGGGTCATGCTTCCACGGCGTGGCGTCCATGATGTTGTAATCGTTCACCTTGGTGGGCCACATCGCGAAGCCATCGTGATGCTTGGCGGTGATGACGATATATTGCATGCCGGCCTGCTTGGCGAGCCGCACCCAGGCCTCGGCATTGAAATTCGTGGGATCGAACGTGCCCGCGACTTCCTTGCGATAAACCGGGATCGGAATTTTCAGCACGCGCTGAATGTGCTCGGCATATCCCCCGCCCTTCCGGCCGCGAAATTCATTGCCCAGGCCGGAATAAACGCCCCAATGAATGAACATCCCAAACCGCGCCTCGCGCCACCAGGCGAGCCGCTGGTCCTTCGTCTTCATGGATTCGCGCCACCAGGCCGTTTCCGGGCTGTCCTTCGACGGCAATCCAAAATACTCGTGAGCGACCGGCGAATTGGTTTCGGCGGAAAAAGTGGTCGTGCTGAGAGAAGCAGTTAACAAAAACGCGGCGAGCAATTGCAGAGGCAACCGCCGCACGCTTGTAGGGGCAAGCATGTTCATCATTTAATCGGACGGCGCCACACGCGCCGAAGTTTCGTTAATCACGGCGAAGTTGTTGGCGAGCGAAACCTTCCTTCAAGGTAGGGCGGCGCGGCAACGCCGCCCTACCCGGAAATGTGAGATCAAGCTTTCGGCTGGATCGAGCCTTTGATTTCCAGCTTGATCGTGGACGAGATTTTGTCCGGTGCGGTGCTCGGAAGCGTGAGGACCAGTTCGCCGTTTTCGTTCACGGACATTGGAAGCGTCGTGCCGTTGGCGAGCAATTTGGCGGAAACGACTTTGCCTTCCATTGCGGGCACGATCAGCTTGCCATCGGCGGGCCAATCGAACACGTGCAGATAAAGCGTCGCGCCGTGCTTGGTGACTCGCTTCGTGCAACGGCCCCAGGCGGGTTGCTCGGGGAACGGGCTGGCGGTGGTGTCGTAGATGGATTCGCCGTTGACCTTCATCCAAGCGCCGATTTGTTTCAGGCGCTCGACGCTCGGTTCGGGAATGATGCCCTGGCTGGTCGGTCCGACATTGAGCAGGTAGTTGCCGCCTTTGCTGGCGATATCGATGAGGTTGTGCAGGAGGGTTTCGGTGCTCTTCCAATTATGATCGAAGCTCTTGTAACCCCAGGTGCCGTTCATCGTCATGCAGGTTTCCCAATCCTTGCCCGGAATGCCGTTGGCGGGAATTTTCTGCTCGGGCGTCTCGTAGTCGCCGGTGGTTTTTTTCGAGTCGAGACGATTGTTGGTGATGATCGCCGGCTGCAGTTTCAGCAACGGCAGGAATTTCGCGACGCGTTCGGGCGTCATGCCCACCGGAGTGTCCCACCAAAGCACTGAGATGGGCCCGTAGTTTGAGAGCAGTTCCTTCACCTGCGGCACGGCGACGTTGTTGATGTAATCGTCCATGCTTCCCTGCTGCGCCGGGTCCCAATGGTTTTGGGCGTCGATATTTTTATCCGCGTTGCGCTTGGCCGCGGCGCCGCCGGGATGATGCCAATCCTGCGCTTCGGAATAGTACACGCCGAATTTCAGCCCGGCTTTGCGCGCGGCTTCGGAAAGTTCCTTGATGGGATCATGCTTCCAAGGCGTGGCGTCGTAAATATTATAACCATCCGTGTGCGTGTGGAACATCGCGAACCCGTCGTGATGCTTGGCGGTGATGACGATGTATTTCATGCCGGCGTCCTTGGCGATTTTCACCCATTCATCGGCGTTGAAATTGGTGGGATCAAATTGCCTGGCGTAAGCGGCGTATTCCGCGACCGGAATGTTGAAGTCGCGCATGATCCATTCGCCGATATGTTTGGATTGCTGGCCGTGATAGGTGCCGGCGGGAACGGAATAAACGCCCCAATGAATGAACATGCCAAACCGCGCCTCGCGCCACCATTGCATGCGCGCCTCGTGCGAAGGGCCATAAAGCGCCTTCCACATCGCGGCGGGGTCGTTGGTGTCAACGTTTGAAAGTGATGCGGTGGCCGGCGGCGGCGTTTTAATGCTGGAACAGGATGTGACGGCAACCAAGCTTGCGGCGGCGAGGCATCGAGACAGTATTCTTATGTAGGGGTCTATTGATTTCATTTCTTTATTAGGGGTTTTGTGTTGCTGCTTACAGATGGTTCAAATTTACAATTTCGCTCAGCCGTAAATCGGGCCGAAATTCTGGCACGCGCGGTAATCGGCGGATTGCGGCTCAAGCGCGCCGAACAGGCCCCATGTGCTCGGGCGGAAGATTTTTTCTTCGGCCACATTGTGCATGGCGACCGGAATGCGGAGCATCGAGGCGAGCGAAATCAAATCGGCGCCGATGTGGCCGTAACTGATGGAACCATGGTTGGCGCTCCAATTATTCATGACGGTGTAAACATCGCGGAACGCGCCCTTCCCTGTCACCGTCGGCACGAACCAGGTCGTGGGCCAGGACGGATTGGTGCGTTCGTCGAGAGCTTTGTGGACCTTCGCCGGTAAATCGACCGAATGACCTTCGGCGATTTGCAGCGCGGGCCCGAGGCCTTTGACGAGGCTGATGCGGCACATGGTCATCGGCATTCCGCCGCGCGAGAGATAGCACGACGAGAAACCGCCGCCGCGGAAATATTCATAGATCGCCGAGGGCCAACTCGTGGCCTTGAGGCATTTCTCGGCTTCGGTTTCGCTGATTTCCCAGAACGGTTTCATGGCCGGCTTGCCGCCACGCGATTGCTGGCCGGTGCCGTCGAGCGTGGCGGCGCCGGAATTGATGAGATGCAACAAACCGCCGGCAAGCTGGCCGGTGAGTTTCGTGCCGGTGACGCGTTTCACCGATTCCGGGCTCCAATACGTGCGGACGTCAGCGAAAATTTGCGCGGTGTTGCTCAGCAAATAACCGAACAACATGCACGCGCCGTTCAACGCGTCGTTTTCGGTCGCGAAAATCATCGGCGGACGAATGCCGTTCCAGTCGAAGGACGAGGTCAGAATCGCTTCCATGAAATCGCCGTTCGGGAAATGATCGGTCCAATGGCGCTGGCCTTGGAAACCGCCGGCGATGGCATTATGTCCGAGCGCTTCTTCGCCGAAACCGAGTTCGGCGAGGCGCGGATTGCCGACCATGAGATCGCGCGCGATCATGGTCATCTTCACCACCGTTTCCCATTCCCAATCCTTGCGCTTCTGGTCGCGGCGTTGCGGCGCGGGATTCCAATCCTTGCCTTCCTTGCAATTTTTTCGGGTCCAGGCGCAGGCGTGATTGTATTCGCGGTCGTCGTAAATTTTTTCCTCAATGCGGCGGACGATTTCGGTCATGTCCACGCATTCCACTCTCATGCCGAGGTAATTTTCGAAAAACGGCTGCTCGACGATCGAGCCGGCGATGCCCATCGAAACGCCGCCGAGTGAGAGATAACTTTTGCCGCGCATCAACGCGACCGCCAGGCCGGCGCGGGCGAAGCGCAGGAGTTTTTCCTGCACGTCGAGCGGGATCATGCTGTCGCCGCCATCCTGGACGTCGCGACCGTAAATGCCGAAGGCGGGCAGGCCTTTCATGTTATGGCCCGCGAGCACGGCGGCGAGGTAAACAGCGCCGGGACGTTCCGTGCCATTAAAACCCCAGACAGCCTTGGGCGTGAGCGGGTCCATGTCCATCGTTTCGCTGCCGTAACACCAGCACGGCGTGACCGTGAGCGAGACGCCCACCCCTTCGCGCCGGAATTTTTCCGCGCAAGCCGCGGCTTCGGCCACGCCGCCGATGCAGGAATCGGCGATGACGCAGTCGACGGATTTGCCGTTCGGATAACGGAGATTGGCGGAAAGAAATTTGGCCGCATTTTTTGCCATCGCCATCACTTGCCCTTCGAGCGATTCACGAACGCCCTTGCGGCGGCCATCGATGGTGGGCCGGATGCCTATTTTCGGAAGCGAACCAATCAGAGGAAACGGATTTTTTTGCATTAGGAGTTATGTAAGGGATTTGCCGCGAAAATTTTCAACGAGAAGACGGGATTTCTTCGCGGCGGGAAACATTTCGGGATGTTCCGACGCGAGCGTTGGGCGCTGAATTCAGGTTCATAATCGCGATGAATTTTTCTGCGTTGAACACGGGCAGAAACCCTGTCATCCGGAAGCGATGCTAGGCAAACGGTGCGGAGGAGGTAAATAAAAAATTTTGGCGCGACTGATTGCGGAGCGCCGATGTCCGACCCGGCGCGATGTGACCCGATCCCGATACGCGCCGGGTCCGGAAATCGGCGCTCCAAATGCTCCGCGCGCAGCCGTTTGTGGGAGGTCAAAATACTGACCCACGCGCAGAACAAAATCCTCCTTCCGTTGTCTGATAGAAGCATGAGGTCTCGCCACGCATTTACGCTGGTGGAATTGCTTGTTGTCATCGCCATCATCGCCATTTTGGCCGCGTTACTGTTGCCGGCGTTGTCGCGCGCAAAAGACCGCGCGCGCAATGCCACCTGCATTTCGAACCTGCATCAGTGGGCGATCACCTGGCGTTTCTACGCCGACGAAAATGCGGACACGTTCATGACCGGCACCAGCGTGGATTGGGCCCGCGGCGCGTGGGTGCTGTCCTTCACCAACGGCTCTGGTCCAAAACCACAACTGTTGCTGTGTCCAAAAGCAGTGGATCGTCGCGGCCAGGGCGACCGGGAAATCCACGTGGCGTCCAGCGATTCCTCCGCGGTGGAATGGGGCGGCCCCACGACGGCCTATGATTTCCCCGTCCCCGACCCGGCGAATCCGGGTTCGTTGCTGCTGGCCAGTTACGGCGCGAATTGCTGGATTTACAATCCCGATCCGGGCACCAACAACATTCAAAATCGCCCCGCCGATCGCCACTGGCGGAAATACGGCCAGGCGCAGCAGCCATCGCTCACGCCGCTATTTCTCGATGCGATGTGGCGCGGCGCCGGGCCATTCGAAACCGACGCGGCGCCGGCGTTCAACGGACAATGGTGGAATGGCACGAGCCCATGGTCGGAAATGTGGGCATTCGCCATCGCACGCCACGCGCACGGCGTGAACTCCCTTTTCTTCGATGGCTCCGTCCGGCCCGTGCGCGCGAGGGAATTGTGGCAATTGCCGTGGCACAAGAATTGGGATGTGAATGCGGCGTCCGGGCAGAGCTTTCCGGGGTGGATGAATTAAGAAATGAGGCGTGCGGAGCGAAGCGCCCAAATTGAGATGTGGAAAAAGAGGTGTAATTTGCAGAAATGAATTTGACGCGCAACAGGGTGATTTGTAAATTGCGCGTCCCTTTGGGCTCCAAACGGCTCAAGGGAAAACGATTTGCGTTCCAGAGTAGCTCAATGGTAGAGCAATCGGCTGTTAACCGATGGGTTGTAGGTTCGAGCCCTACCTCTGGAGCCACTTTTCTCCGTCATTTCCGCATTTTCCCCGCGCGTCCGCCAGCGATCAATGTCCGATTCGGTTTTTCCTGCCGCTTCCGTCAGATTTATGAAGGCCCCGCTTTTCTCTCGACAGTTTGAAACGACGGCATCTGAATAAGTTTATGACTTGTAAGGTCCTGATTTCTTTTCTTTCGAGCAGCATCCTCCTCGGCGGCTGCGCCGGCTCTGGTTCGCTGCCACCGACACCTGTTCAGGAGGCCAATCTGCGCATCTGCGATATTCACATGTTCGATGCCCGCCATGGCTGGGTGGAGGCGAGCGGGCCGGCGGGGCCGGAGGTTTTGCGCACGACGAATGGCGGACGATCCTGGATGAATGTCACGCCAGAATCATTCCCGCGCGACTGGTTCGGCTGCGAATTTGCCACGGAATCAACCGCCTGGATTTCCATTCATACGAACGCCTGGGCCGGTCTGCTGATGACGAGGGATGGCGGCAATTCGTGGAGGCAGGTCATCGCGCCATTTGGCTATTTCACGGAAGCTTCGGCGGTTCATTTCTACAATGACCGTTTTGGCGTGGCGGATTCCGCGGATGGTGGATTGGGCAGCAGTTATGATACGTTTTATGAAACACAAAACGGCGGCCGCACCTGGGAAGCCCTGGACGTCACGCCGCGTTATCCCGAACCCGGCCCGGGCGTGACGCCTCGCACGTTTCACCTGTCGAACATTTGCGGCGACCGGCTCAGTTATTATCCGCCGGGAACCTTCGTCATCGCCAATGGTGAATCCGGAGACGAAAAGCCGCTTGGCAGTGTCCAGCTTTCCGTTTCGGCGAATTCCGGAAAATCCTGGCGCGACCTGCAATTGCCCTTGCCGGCGGAATCTCGCGGCGACTGGGCGGCTCCGCAATCGCCGGTTTTTTTCAGCCTACGCGATGGTATTCTGCCGGTGGAAGTTTTCACCCAGGACGCCCACTCCCGCACTTTTCTTGCGCTGCTTTTTTACCGCACGAGCGATGGCGGAAAAACGTGGACCGCGAGGCAACCGGTGATGGTATCACCTTTCGGCCTGGTCTATTGCGATTGTGATATTGTTTCCTTGAACAATATCGTTGTGCGCGACCGCGGAATTTTCCACGTGACGCATGACGGCGCGAAAAGCTGGCGGACGGTGACACCCAACATTGACTTGGGCGCGGAAGGATCGAAGCGCGACCTGGCGCGATTGGATTTCGTCGATCCGCTGCACGGCTGGCTCATTATTTCTGACCTAACATTTTCACGGGATGGGAACGTTATCCTTTACCAAACTTCCGATGGCGGGAAGACGTGGGCTGAACTGCCGTTGAAAATTCAGCGCTGATGCACGTCTAGAAATTTCCGGCGACGAATCGTGAAGCGCGTTGTTTAAGAGGTATGAAGCTGAAAAACTGCGGTAAAATGCGTTTGATGGCAGGGAGTCCCGCCTTGGCGGGATGCGCGCCATTATTGGCCGATTTTGCGGCGCGCGCGAAGCGGCGCGCCCTGCCGCCGCGGGCGGGAAGTCTCATTTGGTTAGGCCGCCTAAAGCTCAGTTTTTGCTTCATACTCATCACGCTGATTTCTTTCAGCGGCTTGCTGGCAGACGAAGTGGTGACTAACCATCGGCCTCAAACGGTGACCAACATCTGGAAATATATTGATTATTCCTTTCCCAAACCCGGGGAAACCTGGAACGGCGAGCCGACCTTTTTGGTGTCCGGCGACCAATGGGGACAAATCTCGCGCGGGCTGCGCCTGGATATCATGAACATCGCTCAAGGATTTCCGTTTTTTAAAACGAATACGATTTTGGCGCGACTGCATCGGGCGAGCGGACAAATCGTCCAACCGACGGCCGAGGGAAAGGAAATGCTGAATGCGCCGGTCGCCGTCAGTTCGGGAATGTCCGCCAATGGCGAGGGGCCGAACCCACAAGTCATGACGTATTTTCCCTGGGGCACCAACGCGCTGGAGGAAGCCTGGATTGAAGTCACGATTGGTTCGGAACGGTATTGGTTGGAAATTCCCTATGGATTTGACCGAAACCCGACTGACCCGCTGCCAGCCGCGAATCACGAAGGTCCTCCAAAGTTTTCTCCAGCCATGAAAACGTTGACGCAGCATGACCACGTCGTTCGCTGGCAGGACGTGCATTATGAATTGAGCCGGACACAGAACGGGCGGGAATTGTCGCTGATCCAATCCAATCCATTCGATGCAAAAAGCGAAGTTGAGCTTTACCAGTTCCCCAAGCAGCAGGATTTATATTCGCCGCATACGGATGTTCACCTCGTGGAATCGGATGGAACGGTTGTCAAGGGCCACTGCGTCAATCTTCACCTGGACGACAATCATTTGCGGCGGACCGATACGTTTGATCTTTTTGACCGAGGCACGAGCGACACGCGAGACTGGGGGCAAATTGAAATCACTGTGGGCGGCGATGTTTATCGCCTGGCTGTACCGTCAAGTCTTTACAAATACGTCCACGGACACGCGGAGGAGCCGTTGGCCATCGGCTTTCTATCGCTGCTGCGCCCCGGCTTGACGCTTCAAAATGTGGAGGGACTTTCGAGAAATTACATTGCCGACGGGATCCGGAACCACGCGGTTTCCTCGGGGGCGCATGAATACCGCTACGCTTTTCCGCATGATTCCGGCGACGTTACGCTCGAATTCGACGAGTCCAACCGGCTCGTGAGTTGGAAGTGACAAGAAATGCTCGCATCACTTCATTTTGCAATTTCACCGGCTTGTCTGTCGCCGTTGGTCAGACCGGCCGTTGGAAAGACCTCCCGATGTTTTGCAGTTCCAGGGCCAAGGTCACCGCGGATTTTGGGCAGGCTTTGCGGGTATTTAGCCTGGATCAGTTCGATGATTTTCTCGCGGATTTCACAGCGCAAATCCCACGCCTTTCCGGAATCGGCGGCGGTGGCCAGCACGCGCAGTTGCATCGAGCGCTCGGTGGTGTCCGTGACCTGCAGGTTCCAGAACCGTCGGTCCCAATCGGCGCAGCCCTCGACAATTTGCTGCACTGCGTGACGCAGTTCGGAGACTGGCAACGTATAATCCACCCAGAAGAAAACCGAACCCAGCAGGTTGGCGGAAACGCGCGTCCAGTTTTGAAAGGGTTTCTCAATAAAATAACTCAGGGGCAGCACGAGACGCCGATCGTCCCAGATGTGCACGACCACATACGTCAACGTAATCTCTTCGACGCGCCCCCATTCCGATTCGACGATGACCACATCATCGAGGCGGATTGGCTGGGTCATTGCGAGTTGAAATCCCGCGAACAAATTGGCAATGGTTTTTTGGGCCGCGAAGCCGACGATCAGGCCCAATACGCCCGCCGAAGCCAGAATGCTGGTGCCCACGCGCCGCACTTCCTCGAACAACATCAGGGAGGAAGCAATCGTGAAAACGCCGATGATAAAATAGATGGTTTTGCTGATGACCTTCACCTGGGTGTGCACTTTCCGCGCCTGAAGATTGTCGGACACGTTCACGTTGTATTTGGCCAGGATGAATGCCTCCATCGTGTTCACCCCCTGGAACAGAGCCCAGGCGATCGAGCCGATGATCAGGAGGCTGCTGCCTTTGCTGATAAGCCCGCTGTAGGCCGGCGGCAAACCGAGGATCGGCAGCGCGAGAATGACCGCAATGACGGGCACGGCGATTCGCGACACTTTCGCGAGCAGCGGCACGAGCGCATCGTCCAGCTTGCTTTGCGATCTTGCGGTCCATTGCAACAGGCGCCGTTCAAGAACGCGGCTGAACCGAATGAATAACCAGCACAACAGGCAGACAACCCCGAGGTCCAGCAAGCGATCCAGCGCCGATTGGAACACCGAGGTTGCGCCGGGCGCCAATCGCAGGCGCAACAAGGTCAAAGCGATATAAAGGCCGCAAAGCCAGATCAGGAAATACAGCGGCTTGCTGCACGTGGCGAGCAACTGCAGCCGCCACGCGGCGGATTGCGGGTCATCCTTCACACGTGACGTTTTCCGGCGCACAAAAGAGGCGGCGATGATGTGCATCAGCAAAAAGATGAGCAACAGGCAGGCGATCATCCCCACGTCCACCCAGGTGAACCGGCCCAAAATCACATCGTGCATGCGGGCGCCGAATATTCTTTCCATGATTCCGGAAAAGAAAGCATGCGCGTTTTTTATCAAGCCATTTAGCAATGGGACGTTCGTCATCATCTTAAACCAAATTGTTCCGTCGCGGGAATTCTCCGAGTGAATTACTCGGGCGTTCGCGGCGCGAATCTTTTCATTGGCAGGGAGAATGCCAAGCCACAATTATTTCAAAAATTGGGCCAATTTCGCGAATTGATGGGCCGGAGCGAGGGCAAGGCGCAATTTCGATGGAACAAATCGTTCCACTTGGGGTTTCTGTCGTATCATCCTGATGCGATGAAATTATTCCCAAGGGCTGAACCGAACAACAAAAGAGCGCCGGACCAGATAGTCCGGCGCGGCAACCACCAAACTAGATCAATCAACCTATCGTCCTGAGGAGGCGCCGGTAGGCGTGATCAGGTTGTTATGCACGTCCAAAACTCCCGGGACTGACCGCGCGATTTCCCCGGCTCTCTGCTTGGCGTAATCATTGTCTACAAAGCCGCTCAATTGAACCACACCGTTCATCGTGGTCACGTTGACTTCCGTTCCTTTGACATTGCGATCTTTGTAGAGGTCCGTCTTGATGCGGGCGGTGATCTCCGAATCGCGTCCGTATTGGCTGGCCGTTTCCTGGTGGCGGGCAATCGCGCAGCCCGAAGTCAACGCGGCCGGCACACCGGCGAGCGAGGCCAACACGAGTGCCGTGATGATTTGTTTCTTCATAATTTCCTCCTCCGGCAATCTCGCGTGCTTTCGCGGAGGGCGCCATGGGCATTACTCAGGACGCAACCTACTTTGAACACCTGCCTTGCCCATATTGTATGCGATGAAATGTTTTAATCTCATTCAATTCATCGAAAGGAATTTTGCAGGGTGAACATCCAAACGGGAGCGCGCCGGGCGGCCTGAGCGGTTTTGCGCGGCGGGTATGGATTGCCACGTTCATTGTCATGGCGGCGATTGGCGCGGTGCTGCTGCTGTGGGTGGCTTCCAGAGTTTTTCTGCTGTTTTTTGCGGCGGTTCTGTTCGGCATTTTTTTGCACACGGTGGCGTGGGCCATCGGACGCGTCACGCGATTGCCGAGGGGCTGGTCGTTGGGCTTGACGATCGTCCTCCTGCTGATTCTCTGCGGCCTCGCCGGCTGGTTGCTGGCGACGCCGGTTTCGAAACAGGCCAGCCAGATTTCCGCCGAGCTGCCGCAAGCGCTCCAAAAACTGCAGGCACAATTGGAACAGTATTCGTGGGGCCAATCACTCGTGAACAAGATTCACAGTTCGGGCGGGCTGTCGTCGCAGGCCAGCGGGATCATGAAAAAGGCGCAGAGCTTTTTCTCGGTGACCCTGGAGGGGATTGTCGATGTGCTGGTGATTCTTTTCTGCGGTTTTTATCTGGCGGCGACGCCGGAATTGTACGTGAAAGGATTCCGGCGGCTCGTGCCCCGGACCAAACGGGCACGCGCAAAAGAGGTCCTGGGCGAAATTGGCGGCGAATTGCGCCACTGGCTTTTTGGTCAGATTGTTTCCATGACGATCATCGGACTGCTGACCTGGCTCGGCCTTTTTTTGCTTCATGTGCAGGCTTCGGAAATGCTTGGGTTGCTGGCGGGCATTTTGGATTTCGTGCCGGTGGTGGGGCCTTTTGTTGCCGGATTGCTCTCATGCGGCATCGCTCTGCTAAAGAGTCCCGTGCTGGCGTTGTGGGTGCTTTGCATGTTTCTGGCAATACATTTGCTGGAAGGACACGTGGTCATCCCGCTCGTGCAGCGGCAGGCCACGCGGCTGCCGCCGGTGCTGACCATTCTGGCGATGGTGCTCTTTTATTTGCTGTTCGGATTTCTGGGTCTGTTGCTCGCGATTCCTCTGCTCGCTCTGACGCTCATTGCGGTGCGGACGCTTTATGTGGAGGACGTGGTGGAGGAATGAGATGGGCTGGGGTGTCACCGGGCTTCTACAACCTTCACGCGATGCGGATTATGATCCGCGATCCGGCAGATTGAAAATTGCCTGGTAGAAAAGATCTGAAAATTACCTTTCGAAGGATGGTTTGCATTTCCCCCTTCTTTCGTCATTCGCCTTTCACGGGGGCGAATGACGAAAAAAAAGGGGGGTATTTGGATTGTTACCCAGGGTTGCGGCTGCTGCGCAGCCTGAGCCTGGGCTATCATTCGACGCCATACAGGGCTTTGGCTCCCAGGTGGAGATGTGTGTTTTTTGAAAAGCGCTTAAAAATCCGCGGGCATTTTCACGCGTCTGTCCTGTGAGCCGGATAAGACCCTATTGCCGTGGACGGCGGAAAGGGCGACTTATTTTCATTCTCACGGGCGATGCAGATGGATGACAAACACCAGAGTTCGGCCAGTGTGGACCTGCGCGAGGAAGCCGGCGGCGCTTTGACCATCGCGCTCCATGGCCTGCTCGATGCGCGAAGTACTGGGCGCTGCTGGCGCGATTTGGAGGAGAAACTCCGCCGACGACGGGTGAAATCAGTGGTGGTCGACGCCGGCGACGCAAGCTTCAGCGGGAGCATCGGCATCGCCCTGGTGAGCCATCTCCAATCCGGCGGCATGACGCCCGGCGCAAAAGTCGACGTGCGCGGGCTTAAAGATGAGATTCGCAAAATGATTGAGATGTTCCCAAGCGAATCGGCAGTGGGCGCCGGGCGCGAGCCATCCTTGCTCTGGCGGATTCCGGAAGAAATCGGCGAGCTGGTGAGGTCCTTTGCGTTGGATTTGAAGGAACAAATCGCGTTTCTCGGCGGCCTCTTCGTCGCTTTGCCGGTGGTGCTGGTCCGGCCCAGGCGCATGCGCTGGCGCGAAGTGCGGCGGGTGTTGGAAAAAGCGGGCGCCAATGCCTTGCCGGTCATTTCCATTTTCAGTTGGCTGGTCGGTTTGGTGCTGGCTTTGGAAGCGGCACAACCTTTGAAACATATGGGCGCGGAAATTTTCATTGCGGACATGATCGGGTTCTCATCGTTGCGCGACACCGGGCCGCTGGTCACGGCCATCATGCTCGCGGGCCGCTCCGGCTCCGCCTTCGCCGCGGAGATCGGCACGATGAAAGTGAACGAGGAACTCGATGCGCTGACGACCATGGGTTTAAGCCCGATGCGGTTTCTCGTCGTGCAACGCGTCGTGGCGGCGCTGCTGCTGACGCCATTGCTGACGTTATATGCCATGCTGATGGGCATCATCGGCGGCGTCGTGGTGCTGCGGTTCATGGGGTTTCCACCATTGATGATTTACCACGAGATTGTGGCGCGCGTTGGGCTGAATGATTTCGCGGTGGGCATGTTCAAATCGCTCATATTCGGTTTTATCATCGGCGGCATCGGTTGCATGCGGGGCCTGCAGACGAAGGAAGGGCCGCGCGCGGTGGGTGTTTCCACGACGCGTTCCGTGGTGGCGAGCATCATGCTGGTGATTTTTGCGAACACGATTTTTTCAATGGCGGACTATTTCCTGAACCAATGAGTGAGAGTATTGTGCGCGTGGTCAATTTAAAAGGCGGTTACGGCAGCCATATCGTTCTCAAGAACATCAACTTTGAGGTGCGCCAGGGCGAAGTGGTGGTGCTGCTCGGCCGGTCCGGCAGCGGCAAAAGCACCTTGCTGAAACATCTGATCGGGTTGTATCAGCCCTCGGAAGGCGAGGTCTGGATTGAGGGCAAGAACCTGGTCACGGCCGTGGATGACGAACGCCAGGAGCTGCTGCGGTCGTTCGGGGTGCTGTATCAAAGCGGCGCGTTGTTCGGATCGATGACGGTGCTCGAAAACGTTCGGTTGCCGCTGGATGAATTTACGGATTTGCCGGAGGCGGCCCGCAACCTGGTGGCGCTTTCGCGGCTCAAGCTGGTGGGGCTGGAGAAAGTTGCCCGGGAGATGCCGTCGGAACTGAGCGGCGGCATGCAGAAACGCGCGGCGCTGGCGCGGGCGATGGCGCTGGATCCAAGAATTCTCTTTCTCGACGAGCCTTCGGTCGGCCTCGATCCGGTGACTTCCGCCGAACTGGACAACATCATCCTGCAACTGTCGCATTCGTTCGGCATTACGTTCGTCATCGTGACGCACGAGATTCCGAGCATCTTCGCGATTGCATCCCGCGCGATCATGTTGGATGAGCACACCGTCATTGCCGAAGGAACACCGGCGGACTTGCGGGATCATTCCAGGGACCCGCGCGTGCGCCGGTTTTTCCATCGTGAAGCGGAGCCGGATGAACACAAGAAACAACCCCACCCCGCATGAGCTCCAAACCCAATGATTTCAAGATCGGCATTTTCGTGCTGATTGGCGTCGCAGTTTTGCTGGCGGCGCTGTTCATTTTCGGGGCCTCGAAATGGTTCCAGGGTAAAACGCTCCAGGAAACCTACGTGGCGGGCGACGTGGGGGGGTTGAAGGTGGGCGCGCCGGTCACGCTGCACGGCGTGCCGGTCGGCCAGGTGACGCGGGTCAATTTCACGTGGAATGTTTATCACCAAAAAGAGCCGCGCTTCGTCTATGTGGAATTTGAAGTGGACAACAAGGTGTCGCTTGCGCCCAAGGGCGAGGAATACGCGCGCTTCGTGCAGGAGCAGGTCAACAAGGGATTGCGCGCGCGGATCAAGTCGCAGGGGCTCGCCTCCAGCGCGAGCATCGTTTCGCTCGAATATCTCGATCCCAAGGAGTATCCGATTCCCAAGGTGCCCTGGACTCCGCGCCACATTTTCATTCCGTCCGCGCCGGGCCAATTCAGTGAAATCGTCAAAGACCTGACCAAAACGATGGCGGCCATCAAGCAGATTGATTTCGCGAAAATCGGTTCGCTGGTGCAAACGGATTTGAACACGGGCGGGCGGCTTTTGACGCACGCCGATGAAATGAATCTCCAGCAACTCGGCACGAACGCGAACGGACTGGTGGCCGACGCCCGGGGCATCGCCGCGCAACTCCACACTTACATCGGAATAACGAACCAGTCGTCCGCCACCGATCTGCAGCAGATTTCGCGTCATGCGGACGAATTGGTTGCCCGGCTGCAGACGACCGTCACGAATCTGGATCGGACCATTGGCAATCTTGATATCAGCTCTCTCAATGAAACGCTGGAGAATTTCCGGCGCGCTTCGAGCGAGCTGGATGAGACGCTCAACCGCATCAAACAATATCCCGCCGGCGCGCTGCTCGGCCAACCGCCGCAGCCGGCCCGCAGTGTGGAAAGACCTCCCAAATGAAAACCATTATTTGCATCCTGCTCCTCGGGGCCGTCGCGCTCGGCGGTTGCCTTTCGCGGCCCAATCTGGTGAAAGAAACGTTCGCGTTTAGCTCTCCGAAAGCTTCCACGGCGGAAACCAACGAAGGCCCGGTGATCGGCATTCGCCAAATTTCTGTTGCGCCGCAATTCGACGGGCAGTCGTTCACCTATCGCACGGGTGAATTATCCTATGAGCGGGATCCATACGCGGGATTCCTGGTTTCGCCGGAGGAGAGCCTGGCGGAGCCGCTGCGCGAAGAGCTGCGGAACAGCGGCGCTTTCCGGGCTGTGACTGAACCAGATAGCCAGCTCAAACCAGATGTCGAGCTGGAAATTTCGGTGCCGCAACTCTACGGCGATTTTCGGGACAAAGCCCGTCCGGTGGCTGTGCTTCAAATGCGATTTTTGGCGACGAAAAATACTGGAGGCAAGCCCAAAGTGCTTTTGCAAAAGGATTATGTTCGCAAGATACCGCTCAGCGCTCGGACCGCCGCGGCATTGATGGCTGGATGGAACCAGGCGCTGCAACAAATCACGACGGACGCGGCGAATGATCTGAAGGCGGCGGTGAAATAAGCTCCGTTGGAGCGCCGAGCACCAGCTCGGCGCCTTAGTGGCACGGGCGTCTCGCCGGTGCGAATCGAAACCCTCAGGCGAGACGGTCGCGCCACTAAAGCACGCCTGTTTCGCCCTCTGCATGAACTCCGAAATTGATTTCGATGCCATTGGCAAGCAAACTTGGTTAAATGCCTCAAGGCGCTCCCATTCGTCCCACTCGCGCGCGCTACTGGGTCATTATCTTCGCCATCACGCTGGCGGTGATTCAATATCTTGATCGCGTGTGCATTTCCCAGGCGGCGCCGGCCATGTCGCACGACCTCGGCTTGTCGGCGAAGGAGATGGGCTACATTTTTTCGGCGTTTACCCTGGCGTATGCGCTGTTCGAAATCCCCACCGGCTGGCTGGGCGATAAAATTGGGCCGCGCAGAGTCCTGATTCGAGTTGTGCTGTGGTGGTCATTCTTCACCGCGGCCACGGGATGGATGTGGAACGGCATTTCGATGTGGATCACCCGGTTTTTGTTTGGCGCGGGCGAGGCGGGCTGTTTTCCGAATCTCACCAAGGCGTTCAGCGCGTGGCTGCCGACGCGCGACCGGACGCGGGCGCAGGCGTTGATGTGGATGGGGGCGCGCTGGGGTGGCGCGTCGGCGCCTTTGTTAGTCGTAGCGGTGATGACGTTCACGAGCTGGCGCGTTGCGTTTTTGATTTTCGCGCTGTTCGGCCTGGCATGGACGATCTTTTTTGTTCGGTGGTTCCGGGACAATCCGCGGGAGCATCCGAGTGTCAATGCCGCGGAACTGGCGTTGCTCACGGAGAACGAGCAGAACATCGCGGGCCATGGGAATGTGCCGTGGCGAAAGCTCGCCGCGAATCCAACGGTGTGGCTGCTGGGCGCGCAATATTTTTGCCTGAGCTACGGCTGGTATTTTTATGTGACGTGGCTGCCGACGTATCTCAAGGACGCGCGCGGTTTGGAAATCACCTCGAATGCCGTGATGAAATGGCTGGCCGGTTTGCTCGAAGGCGCGTTCAGTCCAGAGACCACGCTGAAACTCCTCGTGGCGGCGCTCGCGGGAATTCCGCTTTTGTTTGGAGGGTTCGGATCGTTGATTGCGGGCGTGATTTCCACCCGTCTGATCAGGCGCAGCGGGCGGGTCACGCTCGTTCGGCGCGCGTTTGGATTCGTCGGCTTTGCGTGTGCGGGAGCGCTGCTGTTGTGTTCGTTGCACATTCGCGATCCACTGCTGGCGATGCTCTCGATGGGCATGGCGAGTTTTTTCAACGACAGCACCTTGCCGGGCAGTTGGGCGGCTTGCATGGACGTGGGCGGCAAGTATGCCGGAACGGTTTCCGGGTGCATGAACATGCTCGGGAACGTTGGCGGCATGGCTGGCCCGGTAGTGGTGGGCTATATCCTGAATCCGAAAAATCCGACGGCCGCCAACTGGCAGACGGCGTTTTCAATTTTTGCGGTCGTTTATTTTCTGGGCGGCATCTGCTGGTTGTTCGTTGATCCGGTGACGCCGTTCGAAAGGAACGATGCCGCGGAAAAGATTTAGCCCCATTAGGAAATTCCATTGGAACTCTGATCAAAACTCCCTCACCATGAACCCGAACCCTCACCCCTGCCCTCTCCCATCCGATGGGAGAGGGAGAAGTTGTTAACACGGCTTGGGATCAGTTGACGCTCCGAGATCATTTCCAATTCCGCGGATTGTTTCGTTCCTGACGGCATCAGGTCTTTCCCCTACTTCGGCAGGAGTGCCCACGGGCTTACGTTGGCGGATGAACGGGAAAAATATCCCGCACACAAAAACTTGCTGATGGTGGAACGATGAATGACCATTCACAACTTGATGAACGTGGAATCGTGCTGCAATGCCCGCGCTGCAGCACGCGGAACCGCATGAATTACGAACGGCTCGGCCAGGAATTTCGCTGCGGAAAATGCCGCACGATGCTTCAGTTGCCGGCGGAGCCGTTGAGTGTTGGAAGCGAGGAGATTTTTCACGCGCTCGTGCAATGTTCGAACCTTCCGGTGCTGGTGGATTTCTGGGCGGACTGGTGTGGGCCGTGCAAAATGGTGGCGCCGGAGTTGGCGCGGGTGGCCGGCGAGGGCAACGGCCAGCGCGTCGTGGCCAAGGTAAATACGGAATTGTTGCCGAATGTCGCGCAGCGGTTTCGCATCAGCAGCATTCCAACATTTATTCTCTTCCGACGCGGAAAGGAAACGGCCCGGCGATCGGGGGCGATGCCGGCGGCGGCAATCCGCCATTTTATCCAGGAAAATCAATTTGGCCGCGCAGAACATGAGACCTTTCATTGAAAGTGGCGGTCGCGCCGTGCAAGTTTTCCAGCCGCCGGCGGACGCGGTTTACGACATCGAATCAGCCTCGCACATGGCGCGCGTTCCGCGCCGGACCATCCTGGTGTATTGCCGGCATCATTTGGTTTCGCCGGTGGAGGATACGGACGGATATTATTTTGACAATGAAGCGATCTGCCGGCTGCGGAATATCGAATATCTCCGGGCGCGGTTCGGGGTGAACATTGCGGGGATCAAATTCATTTTGCGATTGTTGAGCGAAATGGACCGGCTGCGTTATGAGCAGCAGTTTTTTGCGGAGTAGCCTTCCGTTAGATATACGCTCGCCCTCACATGAACTCCAACCCTCACCCCTGCCCTCTCCCATCCGATGGGAGAGGGAGAAGTTGTTCCTGCGTCTCTCGTGAAATACAGCCACTGGTTTGCGGGGGTTTGTGCGCGCCATGCGATTTTTAATCCGAATGCGGTTGGGCGAAGGCGATGAAATTGCACATGAGTTTGCGGGCGACTTCGGCGCTGGTGTCGGGGGAGCGAAGTTGGTCGGCGATGTCAAGGGTGTTGACGATGATTTTGCCTTTGCCGCACGGGATGATTCCCACGGCAGTGCCGAGCGACATGGGATAAGAATGCCACGCGCCGGCGATGAGAGTTTCGCCTTCGAGCAGGAGGCCGGAGCGATTTTTGCCGTCGCGCACCACGTCCTGATACGGCCAACTCATGGCGGTGTTCACGGGCAAGCCGGCGAACAATGGATGTTCGCGGACGAAATGCAGGCCACCGAGCCACGCGGTGCCAATTTTGAACGAGCCGTTGTATTTCACGGAAGTGTTCTTCTGAATGAGATCCATCCAGGTGTCGGCGCGGTCGAGAATGATCAGCGTAGTGCCGTCCTGTTTGACGCGTTGGATCAGTTTGGAGGGATCGGGCTTGTCGGTTTCGGGCGGAGCCCAGAGAAGTTTCATGCGCGCATCGCCTTTGCGATGCCACAGATCGACGGTGAATTCGACGGGCTTGCCCGCTTCAAGCGTGATGTGGCCGCGATTGATGGTATTGGCGCGCGTTCTTAAATCATCAAAAAGCGACCGGTCCCCTACCCTCATGCGCACACCGTCGCTGCTTTCGACGGCGAAGGTATAGTCACCGCTGAGCGTCGGCACGATCCAGCCGGTCCAGCGAATGCCGTAATTTTCCATGATGCTGGTGTTTTGGTCGGGAGAAGCGCCGTCCGGGACGAAATAATCCACGGTGGAATATCGTTTCTCGTAAACTTTCTTCGTGAAATGGTCGTCGCCGAAAAAGGTGGCATCCACGCCGGACGAACCGCGTGAGGAGAGGCGCAGATTTTCGGCGGGGATTTCGACAGCCTCACCTTCCTGCGGCGGGCGCGTGACAACCACCCAATCCAGCCGGCGAAGGCCGTCTTGATACGCGGCGACGGACATTCCCTTTTTGTGTTCCAGAAAATCCCGCACGCGCGGTTTGGTTTCCCAGGTTGCACCGGCGCCGCCGAGCTTGTCGCTTTTCCAATCGACCGCGAGGACTTCGTCATGGCCGGACGCCGCTTCGGTTTTGTCCCGCCCGCGCAATTGCGCTTCGATGCGGAATTTTCCGATTGCGCCGGCGATGGGAACGGTGACGCCTTCTTTGAGCAATTCGCCATAAACTTCACCGCCGGAAACCGTCACGGGAAAGCTCTGCGTGAAGACTTCTTTTCCTGAGGGATTTTTCACCGAGATGTCGAGCGTGTGCGGGCCTTTCACATTTTTTTCGTTGATGATGTAAAAATCCACCGTGACTGAACCGGGGATTTGCGCGAATTGGCTGCGGGTTTTGACGGCGACGTAAAGCGGCTGGTTGTAATAGGCCATAATGGCTGGGTCGGCCTTGGGATTTCGGAAACAATCGACGATGCCGGAATGATCTTCCACGAGTTCGGCTTCCCAACCGTTCACGGCATAGCCGTCGGTGGCGTCGTTGATGCGGATGGTCTCGATTTTTCGGCCCTGATGATAATACGAGACGGCACCCATGGCGGTGGTCAAGGCATCTACCGTGGGAAACGCGCTGCGCAGATTTTTGCGAGTCAGAAAATCGTCGAATTGCTTATACCAATCCAGATAGCCCGGGCCATCCCAACCAAGATGAGGCGCGGCTTCGAGTTCGGATTTGATCAAGGCTAACCGTGGAGGCGTGGAGATCGCGCCCTCTTCGCCCCAATAGACAATTTCGCGGCGATTCTCCGTACGGTTGTAATAATTAGCAGGCGATTTGTAGAGACTTTGCTTCCAGACTTCCGGGCCGCCGGCGTGGTGAATATCGAACCAGCCATTCATGTGAACTGTGTCGTCGAATGGGCGCATCTGCATTTTGGGCGGCTCTTCAACGTCCGGCTTCGTGGCCCAGGCGGAGGTGTGCGTGATGGTGCGGCTCGGATCGAGCGCGTGCGCGGCGCGCATGTCCGCGATGTGGCCGTCGAGAACTTCCGGATTCTTGTCGGCGCCGCCGGAAGCCCAGGCTTCATTGATCATGTTATAAATAATGAGGCTCGGATGGCTGCGGTCGCGTTTGACCATGCGTAGCAGTTTTTCGCGGGCCATTCCTTTGGCGAATGGTGAGTGATCACCGTTCACATAGGCGCCGGGCTCCTCGTAAAAGAGCAGGCCGAGTTCGTCCGCCTTGTCGAGGGTTTCGGGATGGCCGATGCAACGATGGAAATTCAGCATGTTTTGGCCGAGCGATTTGGCCACGCGCACTTCCTTCTCGGATTGTTGCGGCGTGGGAAAAATGCCGTTGATGGGCCAGAAACCCCAACTGATCGCGGTGCGCAGGACGATGCGTTTGCCGTTCAGGCGGAACACGGCGTTGGTGCCAACGTCTTCGGGCGCGAACCAGCGGAAGCCAAAGGTTTGCTGGGCGTTGTCCACGCCCCCTGAAATTCTTTGGTCGTCTTCGAGGACCAGTTGGCAAAAGTAGAGATTGGGATGCTCCAAATCCCAAACTTTTGCACGAGCATCCGTTACCGGGAAGGAAACGGTGTTTTCGCCAGGCTTCAATTCGATTTCGCAATTGCACGCCAAAGGCGCAAACCGACGCCGCTGATTGGCTGCGGGTTGCTCCATCAAACGATCCACTTCATTTGTGTCTAAATTGCTTCTCACCATCGCTACCAGGCGGCGCGTCACGTTCGTTCCGGTCATGTTTTTGATGGTCGCAATGACATTTACGTTTGTGATCGCCGGTGTGTTCTGGACGTAAATGTCATCAATATAAACAGGATCGCAGGAAACCAGGCGCACCGAGCCGGTGATGCCGCCGAAGCCGTGGCTCATGGGGATGATGTATTTGCCCCAGCGGAACGGCGAACTGTCGCGCCAATCGAAATTGCCGCCGGGATCGGTAATGCGCACGGCGAGTTCGATTTCCTCGCCGGGCTTGGCGGCGTTGGAAATATCCACTTCGAAGGGCGTGTTGCCGATGGTGTCGTAGCCGACGAGTTTGCGATTCACAAAAACTTCGGCGCGCAAGCGGACGGATTCGAAGCGCAGCAGCAAACGGCGCGGAGATTGGGCTTCCGGAATTTTTACCTTGCGCACCCACCAACTGACGCCTTTGTAATCAGCTTCAGGTCCGACGCCTTGCGGCAAATATTCTTCGACGGTGCCGGGCACGGAGACGGCGACGGCATTCGATTCCAGGGCGTCCCAGCCGCCGGTGGGGAGGTTGACCGGCAGTTTGGTGAGATCGACGGGTGGCAGGAATAATTCGTCGTTTTCCCATTGGGCGTTTCGGTCGAGCCAGAGATGCCAACCGGGGCCGGACAGGTTTGTTTCGCTCCGCACATCGGCGGCCCGAAGCGAATTCGAGATCAGGATGACGATGGCGGCGATAAAGAGGCGGCAGATAAATCCTGGCTTCATAATCAGAGCGGCACGGCAAAAAAACTTTCGATGTCATTGAAATAAATCACCGTTATTTTTGTGCAGCAGGGATGGTGTTGTCACGACAATGTTTGAGGCAATGATGGCATGAACTGAAGTGCCACCGTCGTGTTCAGAGGGAAAATCGCGTTTCATTTCCGCGCTCGCAAAAACGGGCACAACCCCGTTGGGGTTGTGAATTCTCGTGACGTATAACCCAAGGTAACTCCTTCGTCGCAACCTTGGGCTGGAGGGCGGAATCCCTTTGGGATTCCGGGAAAGCGCGCGCGTTATTTTAGTTCCGAGCCGCTGTCCGTGCGACAGGATTCGGAGCGTTCGTCGCGCTCCAGCCACCGCCAATGGCTTTGATGAGGTCAACCTGGGCGTTCAGCCGCTGGCCTTCGAGCTGGACGAAGGAGCGTTCGTTCGCCAGTTCGGTGCTTTGCGCGCTGGCGACTTCGAGATAGGTCACGACGCCGGCCTTGTAGCGATTGTTGGCAATTTCCAGAGTGCGCTGGGAAGCGGAGAGCGCGGCGCTTTGCGCCTGGAGTTGCGCGGCGAGCAAATTCTGGGCGGCCAATTGATCTTCAACTTCCTGGAAGGCGTTCAGAACGGTCTGGCGATAATTCGCGACGGCTTCGTCGAACCCGGCGCGGGCCTGGGCGAGTTGCGCGCGGTTGCGACCGCCGGTGAACAGCGGCAGCGATATGGACGGACCGAACGACCAGACGCGGCTCGGCCAATCGAACAAGGTGTCCGCGCCGACGGATTGAAGACCAGCCATGCTGCTCAGGAACACGCGCGGGTAAAAGGCGCCGACAGCGACGCCGATTTCAGCGTTCGCGGCGGCCATGCGGCGCTCTGCCGCGGCAATGTCGGGACGGCGTTCGAGTAATTCACTGGGCAAGGTCGGAGGAACGCTGGGGATATCGTTCGTGAGCGAGGCGGTGGTCAGTTGAAAATCGATGGGCGATTGACCGCACAAGACGGCAAGAGCGTGCAGCACGCGGGCGCGTTCAAGGTCGAGGGCGGGCAATTCCGCCTGGGTGCTGCGCAGTTGCGTTTCGGCCTGTGAGACATCGAGATCGGAAACGATGCCCCCCTTCCGGCGATTTTGCGTCAATTCGAGCGAGCGTTGGAAGGTCTGGATGGTGTCGGCCACGACGCGGCGTTCCTCATCCAATTCTCGGAGGCTGAAATAATCCGAGGCAACTTCCGCCTGGAGCGACAGGCGCGCGGATTCCAGATCGTCGGCGCTCGCCACAAAATTGGCGCGGGCGGATTGCACCTGCCGCCGGATGCGGCCCCACAAATCCAGTTCCCAACTTAAATTGACGGGTGTTTCAAAGGTGCTGTAGGTATGTGATGTGCCGTTGGTGCCAAGCAACGGCGCATGGGAACTGGTGCGCTGGCGAGTCAGGGAGGGGTTGGCGCCCAATTGCGGGTAAAAATCGGCGCGGGCAATGCCGAGTTGCGCGCGGGATTCCTGCAAGCGCGCGGCGGCCGCGGCCAGATCCTGATTTTGGGTCCCGACCGCCGTTTCGAGCCGGTTCAGTTCCGGTTCGCCAAAAATTTTCCACCACGCGCCGCGAGGCAGAGCGGCGGAAGGCCGCGCGGATTTCCAGTCGCCAACATTGTTGGTGGAACCGGACACCGTGAAGGCGTCAGGCATCGGTTGCGATTGGAGCGCAACCGGACGCTGATAATTCGGTCCCACCGAGCAACCGGCAATAACGGCGAGGGCGCCGGCAGCAACGAGGCCGATGCACCAGGGCCGAGGTTTGTGAATGGCGTTCACCTTTTCGAAGCCGATTCTCATTTCTCGGCGACGTCCGTCGGTTCAGCGATGCGCACGGTGGTTCCCGAAGCGAGCCCATCCGGCGGATTCACGATCACGCGATCACCGGCCTCGACGCCGCTCAAGACTTCGACGTCGGACCCGAAGTCGCGCCCGATTTTAATGGTGCGCACCTCGACTTTGTTATTGGCGTCGACCACGCCGACCTGCATTCCTTCAGAGCGGAAGAGAAGCGTATTGGCCGGAAGCGTGAGCGATGGGTTCCCGAGGGTGTCGTCGAAGCGCACCTGCGCGTAGCTGCCCGCGAGAATTTCATTCTTCGGATTTTCCACCTGCAATTCGGCGAGCAAGGTGCGGGAACTGGGGTCCATGGCGCCGGCGGTGCGGACGACTTTGGCTTCAAACGTGCGGCCCGGCAATTCATTGATGATGAGGCGGGCCTTCTGCCCCACTTCCACTTCGCGCGACAAGGTCTGCGGGACGTGAACATAGACGCGCAACGGATCGGTTTGGGCGAGGCGGAACAACGCGTGGCCATTTCCGGCAGTAATGAGCTGGCCGACATCGGTATCGCGCGCCGTGATGGTGCCCGCGAATGGCGCGGTGACGCGTGAAAAACTTTTGAGGTCTTGCAGGCGATGCAAGTTGGCATTCGCGGCTTCGAGATTGGCTTTTTTGAGCTGGTAATCAGCTTGTTTCTCGGCGGTTTCCTGTTCGCTCACACTGGCGGTTTTGAGCAATTCCACCCAGCGTTCGGAGGTGGATTTGGCGAGAGCGAGGTTGGCATCGGCCTGCGAGACTTCGGCTTTGGCCTGGGCCAGTTGCTGGTCCAATTCCGGCGTGTCAATCTCGGCGAGCAATTGGCCGGCGGTCACGTGCTGGCCGATGTCGACATCCCAGCTTTTCAGATAACCGCTGGCGCGCGCGAAGATCGGCGCTTCCACATACGCCTGCACTTCAGCCGGGAGCGGCACGCCCAACTCGGATTTGCCGGGCGACGGCGAAATGACGGACACGTATTGCGTCGAATTCTCCACGGTTTCGCGCGCCAGGGCGCGGCGGGAAACCATGCGCGGCACCAGGCCAACAGCCAGTCCAATGACAATCAGGATGACGGCGACAATTCCGATGGGCCCGAGCTTGATCGGGCGCGGCGGTGGCGCGTTTTTCGCGGCGACCGGGTCGGGGGCCGGAGTTACAGGTGGATTCGTGTTCATACTCATCAAGTCGTGGTCGGATTGGCGGCCGCCAGCGCGGCGGCAGCGGAGGAATCATCCGCCTGGCTGCGTGCCTGCGAGCGGCGATGCATAAAGCTGAAAACAACGGGGACGAACAATAGCGTCGCGATAGTGGCCATGAAGAGACCGCCGATAACAGCGCGGCCAAGCGGCGCGTTTTGCTCGCCGCCTTCGCCAAGGCCAAGGCTCATTGGCAACATGCCGATCAACATGGCGGCGGCAGTCATCAGCACGGGACGGATGCGGCTGGCGCCGGCGTCGAGCGCGGCGGCGACCGGGTCCATTCCGCGCCGGAGGTTATCGCGGGCAAAGCTCACCACGAGCACCGAGTTTGCGGTGGCAACACCGAGGCTCATGATCGCGCCCATCAAGGCCGGCACGCTCAAGGTCGTTTGCAATACGAAGAGCGCCCAAATAACACCCGCGAGCGCGCCCGGCAATGCGGTGATGATGATGAACGGATCCAGCCAGCTTTGGAAATTAATGACCAGCAGGAAATAAATCAGCACGATGGCCATAATCAACCCAAGGCCGAGCCCCCAATAGCTGTCGTGCATGGTTTCGACCTGGCCGCGCAGACCGATGTCGTTGCCGCGCGCCAGATTTTTTCGAGCTTTTGCAATCAGCGGCTGCAAATCGTGGAGCACGCCGCCGAGATCGCGGCCATCCACGTTGCCGTAGACATCAATCACCGGCTTTATGTCGTAGTGCGTGAACACGGGAGGCACGTTGGTGCGCGTGATTTTCGCGACATTGGCGAGAATCTGGCCGTTGTCGCCCGCGTTAATGGGCGTGGATTTGAACGTTTCCACGGAGTCCATGTCATATTCTGGCACGCGCACATTGATCAGGTATTGTATGCCCAATTTTGTGTTGAGCCAATAGGATGGCGCCACCTGACCGCTGCCGCTGAGGCTTAACAGGACGGAGTTGGCAACGTCCTTCTCACTCAGGCCCAACTCGGCGGCCTTGTTCCGGTCCACGTCGACATTCAATTGCGGCAAATCGTCGGGCTGATTCACGTGGGCGTCCACGGCGCCGGGCACGTGGCGGATTTCCTTCACGAGTTCGGTGGCGACGCGGCGGTTGTTCGCCTGGTCGCGACCGACGATTTGAATGTCAAAAGGCGCCGGCAAGCCGAAGTTCAAGGTTTGGCTGACAATGTCCGCGGGCAGGAAATAAAAGAGGTTTCCGGGAAACTTTTGATTCAGCACCTTCCGCAGGCGGCGAATGTAGGTTTCCGTCGGCTTGTGATCTTTATTGAGCGAAACGAGAATGTCCGCATCGCCAGGGCCGATCACGCCGCTGGTGTTGTAGCTGAGATTCACGCTCGAATTCGGAATGCCGATGTTATCCATGATGCCGTGGATTTCATTCGCGGGAATTTCCTTGCGAATCGCGGCGTCAATTTTCGAGCACAAAGGAATCGTTTCCTCGATGCGCGTGCCGGTGCGGGCGCGGACATGCAAAAGAAACTGGCCGGCATCCACGCTGGGGAAAAAGTCCTGCCCGAGCATCGGGATCAGCAGCCAGGACGCGACGCAGAAGGCAAGAAAACTGACGCCGAACACGCCGCGTTTGGTCAGGCACGCGCCGAGCAACGCCCGGTAAGCCTCGCGAAAACGTTCAAATCCCAGTTCGAATGCGCGTTGAATCTGGATGAAGGGACGCATCCAGAACGGCGCGCGGCCGTCGTCCTGGTGACCGCCGTGCATTTGGACATTGCGATAAAACCACATGACCAGCGTCGGCACGAGCGTTCGCGAAATCACATAGCTGGCGAGCATGGCGAACACGACGGCTTCGGCCAGCGGCACGAACAAGAAGTGCGCAACGCCCGTCAGAAAGAACATCGGGACAAACACAATGCAGATGCATAAGGTGGAGACAAAGGCAGGCAACGCAATTTCCTGCGACCCATCCAGAATGGCGTCCTCGAGGGTTTTGCCGGGAAGCATGTGGCGATGGATGTTTTCGATGGCCACAGTGGCGTCATCGACCAGGATGCCTACGGCCAGGGCCAGACCGCCCAGGGTCATCAGATTGATGGTTTCTCCGAGCACGCTGAGGATGGCAATGGAGCACAAAACCGAGAGCGGAATGGACAATGCAATGATGAGCGTGCTGCGCCAGGAACCCAGGAACAGGAGAATCATCAACGCCGTGAGCGCCGCGGCGATGATGCCTTCGCGCAAGACGCCACTCACGGCGGCGCGGACGAACAACGATTGATCGGCGAATTCCTTTTCATGGAGATCGGACGTGACCGAACTCATGACGTGAGGCATCACCGCCTTGAGATTGCGAACCACATCCAATGTGGAGGCGTTGCCGTTTTTCATGACAGTCAGCAACGCGCCGCGCTCGCCGTCCTGGCGAACGGCATTCTTCTGCGGATTGTAGCCCTGGTGCACCTGCGCGACATCCTGCAATTCAATCGTCGCGCCATTGACGACCTTGATCGGGATATGATTGAGATCGTTGAGCGGACCAATAGTGCTGTTGACGCTGACGTCGTATTCCGTTTTGCCGACCTTGGCATTTCCTCCGGGCAAAATCAGGTTTTGGGCATCGATCGCATTGACGACATCCAGCGGCGCCAGGTTTTTCGCCTTCAATGCCGTTAAATTCAGGTCGACCGAAATGACGGGGGTTTTGCCGCCGTATGGCCATGGAATCAACGCGCCGCGCGTGGTGGCCAGGCCGACGCGGACCTGGTTGGCGACGACGTCGAACATTTGCTGCTCGGACAGTTTCGGGCTGCTGAACGCATATTGGAGAATGGGAACGGTGGACGCGCTGTATTGAATGATGAGCGGCGGCTGGGTTCCTGGGGGCATCGAACGCACGACCGTTTGCGAGATGGAAGTGATTTGCGAGATCGCTTCGGGAACGGAAGCGCTGGGATGCAGGAAGACTTTGATGACACCAATGCCGTCGTAGGAGGTGGACTCAATATGCTCGATGCCGTCGGCCGTAATGCTGAGGGCGCGTTCGTCGTTGTAAACGATGCGCTGTTCGATTTCCTGGGCGCTCATGCCGGCGTACTGCCACACGATGCTGACGACCGGAATGTTGATATTCGGAAAAATATCCGTCGGCGTCCGCATCAGGATGAACGGGGTGATGATCAAAAGCAGCAGCGCAGCCACTACGAAGGTGAGTGGCCGGCGCAAAGCCAGGCGAACAATCCACATAAAACGATAACTTTACACAAAACCGCCGCATGCCAACAGGAAACCAGGGCATTGGAACCAGAAAGTCCCAAAAGGCGGCCAGCACTGCGGCCGGAATCAGTCGTCACAGCACTAACTCCAGTAATGGCCGGAAAACGGCCGTTTGCCCAATACAAACTTGCGGTTTCATTGATAACCAAATAGTATCAGTGCACCGACATTGTTATGGAATTGCGACACTTACGGTATTTTGTGGCGGTGGCGGAAGAACTGAATTTCCGCAAAGCGGCGGAGCGGTTGCACGTGGCGCAGCCCGCTTTAAGCTCGCAAATTCGGAATCTTGAGCAGGAGCTCGGCGTGCGGTTATTTGAACGCACGACGCGGTCCGTGCTGCTGACCCAAACCGGCCAGGTCTTTTTGACCGAGGCCCGCGGCATTTTGGGAGCGGCCACCCATGCGGAACAACTGGTCCGCAAAGCCGAAAGCGGGTTGGTGGGCATGTTGAGGCTGGGAGTGATCACGCCGGCAGCCGGGCCGTTGCTGGCGAAGGTGCTTCGGAATTTCCACCAAAAATATCCCGGCGTGCAGCTTTCATTGTCGGGGCTGACGAGCGTGGAACAGCTTCGGCGGCTGCGGGCCGGCGAATTGGATGTGGGAGTGATGCGGCCCCAGGCGAACGCGCCGGACATGGACATGCAGTTCGTGGAACAAGCCCCGCTGGTGCTGGCCCTGCCGAGCGGGCATCGCCTCGCCCGAAAACGGCGGCTCGAATGGAAGGATTTTGACGGCGAAGGATTGGTGATGATCGATCCCGACCGGCAACACGGATTCTATAATGGTTTTCTGACCGCCTGCGCCAAAGCCGGAGCGAAAACCCACGTGGCGCAATATGCACAGGACGTGCAGATCAAAATGTGGCTGATCTCCGCCGGGTTCGGAATCGCACCGCTCACGGCAACTCTGATTGAAATCCGGCGGCCCGGATTGGTTTTCCGGCCTTTGCCGCCAGGATTGCCGACGGTGCACACCGTCGTCGTCTGGCGGCGCGTGGATGCCAATTCGCCAATGGTTAAAAACTTTCTGGATTGTTTCGCCGCGCTTAAATAGGTAGTGGCACGGGCGTCTCGCCCGGGGCGAATCGCGGCGACCGATTCGAGGCGAGCATTGCCTATTCGGCGCTTGGCAGGGCGCGTCACTCCGTGCGCGCCGCAACGAGGAATGCACCAGGACCATTGAGTCTCTTTTAAATCGACGGCGCGCGCGAAGCGGCGCGCCTGCCGATTGGAGGGATGCCGCCACAACATCCGTGGAATGCTCCAATGATTCGCACGGGCAAGATGCCCGTGCCACTATGATTCCCCTACTCTGCCGATATTTTAATCGTGTGCGTCACGGGGACGAAGGCGGCGTGGACGGCTTCCGCGAGTTCCTGATGCTTCTTCTCGTCTTCGTCCACAACCTTTTCCGTCTGGGCGGCCACTTCGTCAATGGGCGCACGGAGGTTGCCGTGAGGCCGGAAATCCGTTTTCATTTCGCGAGTTTCAAATTCCTGTTTGGCCGCGATGGCGGCGTCCACTTTGGCGAAGGCATCGTTGAAAGGATTTTCGGGAAATTCAGCGGCGAGATTGATGCCGTGTTCGAGATCAGCGGCGGAAAAGGTTTTGCTTTCTGTGCCCCACGTGACGCGGTATCGCTGCGCATTTCCGCCTTTCACAATCAACATCAGGCGATTCAATTCCTGGTTGAAAGGAATCAGGCTCATGCCTGAAAGAATATTGTTGTCCCGGGAAACCTCGTCGCGGCCGCAGACGGGATAGCCCTTCGTGGCGGCGCCTTCGGGTTCGCACGCGCAGAATGGGTACTGCACGCTTTTGATTTGGAATTCGCCGTCCCTGGCAGCCATGACTTCGTGCCCGGCGGAGGTTTTCATTTCATTCTTCTTGAGATCGACCGTGTAGGTCCCGATATCGCCGTTGAGGCCCATCGCTTTTAAAAATGCGTAGGCCATCACGGTGTGGCCCGCCCAATTCGGATGCACGCCATCGGGCCCGGAAATATTGTAATTGGCGCCATACCGCTGGCGCGCGAATTTTCCGGCATTCAGCATCGGCCAGAAAACATCGGCGAAGCCAACCTTTTCCGATTCCGCCAGCGACGCATCGATGTTCCGGAGCGTGCCGAGATTGGAATTCAGCTCGTCCACCGTATACGAACGGTCTTTTTGCCACGGCGGAACTTTGCCGACGCAACCAGCCGATCCGAGAATGACGCGGACGCCATTCGCCTTGAATGCCTCGATCACCTCACGCGAACTGTTGCTATAGGTTTCACCGATGCGATCCGTGTAGGTGCGATATTCGTGGTCATTCATGCCGTAGCACGTGGTGGCAATGGTCGGTTTGAAACGAAGGACATCGTTGGTCATGCGGACATAGAATTCCGGCATTTTCTCGCCGCTCCAGCCGAATTGGCGAACGGTGACGTCGAGTTGCGGCACGCACATGGTCACGTAATCCTCAATGATGCGCGAATACCTCTTCTGCTCGGTGATGGAATCGCCGCAGATCGCAAGCCGATCTCCGTGCCGTAGCACCAGGCCCGAAGGCTCGGGCGCCTGTGCGGGAACGAATCCGGATAGGAGCGCGGCGGTGGCATTTGTGTCGTCCGCGGCGGACGCGGTTAAAGCGAGGGTGAGAATTCCAAGAGAAACAATTTTTTTGAGCATAAGCCCATTAAGCGAATTGTGGTTCATGCGAAACATTCTGTGGACCCGGGGAGAATTGGCTGATTCGCGGATTTTTGCAATCGCTTAAATTTGTGACCTCAGCCGCACTGGCACTTTGGACAATAAAATGTGCTCCGGGCACCCTGGACGATGCGTTTGACGGCGCTGCCGCATCGGACGCAGGGCTTGCCGGCGCGGTCATAGACCTGCAGGCGCTTTTCGTAGAATTTCTCGACCTCCGCCGCGGTGCCGAAATAAAAGAGACCGTCACGAAGGACCGCACCCGAATAATCCACCCGAATCGTGCTGCCGCGTTTGATGGCACTGGAAAGTGTTTCACGAAGGGCCTGCCACAAGCGCTCGATCTGCGGCAGTTTCAATCGACGCGCGGCCAATCGTGGCGAAATGCCCGCTCGAAAGAGCGCTTCGCTCGCGTAAATGTTCCCGATGCCGGCCACCAGTTGCTGATCGAGTAGTTTAACTTTGATCGGCTGCGTGGAACGCTGGAGCGCCTGTGAAAAATATTCGATGGTAAAGCCGTCTCCCAATGGTTCCGGTCCGAGCGCATCAATGGCGCTGGTATCCAGTGTCAGGCGTCCAAAATAGCGCGTGTCCTCGAAGACGAAATTCTCCGCGCCCAGATTGAATACGGCGGCGGCGTGTTTGGGCAATGGAGCGTTCCTCGGCGACACGTACATTCTCCCAGTCATTCCCAGATGGCCCACGAGCGGAAAGGTTTTGCCATCGGGTTGCTTCATCTCAAAGAGCAAATATTTGCCTCGACGGGCCAACTGCGTGAAGGCCGCACCGCGCAGACGACGTGAAAATTCGACGACGCTTGTCGGGGCAATGATTCGGGAGCGCTTAATTTCGATACCTTCAATTTTGCGATTGGCCAGCGCGGGCGCGAGATGGCGCACGAGCACTTCCACTTCGGGCAGTTCGGGCATGAGCGGAAAATATGGGAGCGGAAGTCTTCGAACAATGACTAAGCCCTCGGGATAAGCTCCAAAGACCAAGCGTCCAAGCACCAGGGAAGCTCCAAATTCCAAAAGCCGCTTGCAGCAATTGAGATTTGGTGCCTGGGATTTCTCTGGAGCTTGGACGCTTGGTCCTTGGAGCTTATCCCCGGCACGTTAATGATGCGCGTGTTCCGCCTTGAGAACCTCCATCACCTCTTCATCGTCCGTTTGTGAAAAGCCCTCGTAATACGCGCCAACGGCTTCAAAACCAGAGTCGATGATGACGGCATGCACGGCATCGGCAATGTGCTCCAGCTTGGCCACGGAACTGGTCGAAGCGACGGGAACCGCGACGATCACCTTTTGCGCGCCTTGCTTGTGCGCGGAAAGCACCGCCGCCTGCATGGTGGCGCCGGTAGCCAGCCCATCGTCCACGATGATAACGTTCTTGTCTTTGAAATCGATTTTTTCCCAGGGATGGAACTTGATCTGGTATTGCCACAGGCGTTCTTTTTCCTCCTTGATGACTTCGGAAAGCGCCACGCGGGTTGCTTCGTCGGAGCGAATGTTTCTTTCGTTGAGGAGAAGGATGTCGTTTTCCGCAAGGGCGCCCACGGCGAATTCGCGATGAAATGGGTGGCCGATCTTTCGGACGACCAGGACTTCGAGCGGACGTTGCATGAGATGCGCCACCTCGCCAGCGACGATGACACCGCCGCGAGGCAATCCCGCCACGACATCCGCTTCCACGCCTTCATTGAGCAAATGGCGCCCAAGCTTTTGTCCGGCATCCTGGCGCGAGGCAAACTCCATGTATACCCCTCGTCCTGTTTGGAGGGAAAATCAACCGGAGAAATCCAGCGCATTACGATTTGCGGGCCGTCTGTATTTCCCGCGCGCGCGTAAATCGTATATCGTCAATCGTAAATGCCTAGCTGACCAGAGTACCAACTTTTTCCCCAATGACGACGCGCTTCAGATTGTGCGCGCGGAACAAGTCGAAGACGATGATCGGCATTTTGTTGTCCATGCACAGCGAGAACGCCGTGGAATCCATGACTTTGAGCTGTTTTTGGAGCGCTTCGAGATAGGTGATCTGCGAAAATCGTTTGGCCGTGGGATTTTTCTTCGGGTCCGAATCGTAAATGCCGTCGACCTTGGTCGCTTTCAGGATCACTTCCGCGCCGATTTCGTTGGCACGAAGCGCGGCCGCGGTGTCCGTCGAAAAATAGGGGTTGCCCGTGCCGCCGCCGAAAATCACCACCCGGTTTTTCTCCAAATGGCGAACGGCGCGGCGGCGAATGAACGGTTCGGCGACCTGGGACATGGTAATGGCCGATTGCACGCGCGTGGCGACGCCGATTTTTTCCAAAGCATCCTGCAAAGCCAGCGAGTTGATGACAGTCGCGAGCATGCCCATGTAATCGCCGGTGGCGCGCTCAATGCCGCGTTCGCTGCCGGTCAGGCCGCGAAAGATATTTCCGCCACCGATGACGACCACGACCTGAACGCCCAATTCGCGAACTTCGCGGATTTGCTCGGCCATGCTGTGGACAGCAGCGCCCGAAATGCTGACGCCGGCTTCGCCGCCCAGCGCCTCGCCGCTGAGTTTCAGCAGAATTCGTTTGTATTTGGGAGCCTGCTTTTTCATGTGTCGTTAACCGCCAACCGCGCGGCAGCGTTTTAGCAGCCCGGACACGGAAGGTCAAATGAAAGCCCGGAGCGATTGCTTCCCAATCTTTGTGCATTGTTGGAGTGGCCCGCAACGTAGCGTCGGCCACGGCTTGGATTATCAGATCCGGCGAATGTGGAAAATTCCATTGCAGGGTCGCGGTCTAAATCCCGAGATTGGAAAGCATGCTGCTGATGGAATTCACAAGCTGCACCAACTGCGGATGCGATTTCTCGAATCCACCGACGGACGAGGACAGACCTTTCAGCGATAATTTCAGCAGCTCGGGATTTTGTTCCGAGCGCGTGGCTTCGTGGGCCGAAATCTCCGTGAAGCCCGCGATGCTCTGCGCCTGTTCGCGGTCGGTTTTGGAAAGTTTGGAGATTTCGGATTTCAACGTCGCCACCAATTGCAGCAACTCGCGCTTGCGGTCGTCCTTGATGGAATCCGCGGCCTGAATTTTCGCCTCGATATTGCTGAGAGTGTCTTCGATCATGATCACCTTTGATTAAAACATAGCGGAGAGCAAACGTTCCTCAAGCCGCGCGCGGCGGAATTATTTCTTTGCCGCCGCCAATTCGGCCTTCGTCTCGGTCTGGAGCACATCCAACTCCGGCTTGAGTTCGTCCTTGGTCTTTTTTTCCATCCGGTCAATGAAGAGGATGCCTTGCAAATGGTCGTTCTCATGCTGAATGGCACGCGACAGCAGCCCGCCGGCGCGAAACTCAATCGGCTTCCCTTTCTCGTTCAGCGCCTTCACGTCGACAAATTCCGGGCGCGTAATCTCGGCAAAAATTTCAGGAAAACTCAAACAACCTTCCGGCCCCGCCGCCGGATCGCCGGCCAGTTTCAATTCCGGATTAATCAGCACCACCGGCATGAAGTCAGCCACATCCGCAGGCTTGCCTTTCAATTCCAGCGACGACGGACGGTCCGTGACGCCACGTACATCGATCACCGTCAATTGCAGCGCGCGCCCGACTTGCTGCGCGGCCAGACCCACGCCCTTGTAGGCGTACATGGTCTCGAACATGTCCGCGATGAGCGCTTTGATTTCTGGCGTAATGCTTTCAATCTTCGCGCCCTTTTTGCGCAATACCGGGCTGCCGTATTTGACCACTTTTAAAATCATAGAAAAAAGAAATCTAACGACTTCCCCAACTTCATCACTCAACACTTATCCCGAGGATTTGTAGAATTCGCTCCAACTCGTCGTCACTATAAAAAGAAATCTCCAACCCGCCTTTGCCTTGCGAATAACGCAGATGAACTTTCGTGCCCAATCGCTCGCGAATGCGATTTTCCAGGTTCGCCACGTGCGCGTCCTGCGTGAGCGGCGTGATGGTGGCGGGCTTTGAAGGTCCGCTCGCGCGCTCCTGAAGTTTGGCAATCAAGCCCTCGGTCTGCCGAACGTTCAGGCCTTCCTTGATGACCCGCTCAGCCGCTTGCTGCTGCAGCTTTTCCGTCGCGAGCCCCAGCACCACCTTCGCATGCCCGACCGACAGCCGCCCATCGCGAATGTAGCCCTGCAACACCTGCGGCAATTTTAGCAGACGCAGCGAGTTCGCCACCACCGCGCGGCTCTTGCCCACTTTCGTGGCCACGTCTTCCTGCGTTAATTGAAACTGTCCGATGAGCTGCGAATAACCCTGCGCTTCCTCGATCGGATTCAGGTTTTCGCGCTGCAAATTTTCGATTAGCGCGAGTTCCAGCACAGCGCGGTCATCCGCCTCGCGCACGATGATTGGAACTTCGGCGAGATTGAGAAGCTGCGCGGCGCGCCAGCGGCGTTCGCCGGCAATCAATTCGAAATGATCGCCGCGGTCGCGAACAATCAACGGCTGCACAATCCCCTGCTCGCGAATCGAATCAGCCAGTTCGCGCAACGCATCCGGCGTAAAATCCTTGCGCGGCTGAAATGGGCACGGCCGAATGCGGCCCAGCGGAATCCGCTGGACGCGTTCGCGCGGATCAATCTCCGGTGCCGGCGCGAGCGCAGCGACGGGCACGCTGGCGGGCGGACCCGGCTGCTGAGGTGGTTTAGCCGCGGCGGGAGCGCCGCCTAGCAGCGCGCCCAACCCACGGCCCAAAGCTGGTTTTGCCATCACGTCAGGGTGTCGCAGGCTGCGGGAGTTGTCAATGAAGTCGACATAAAGGCGTTGTCGTTATCGCAACCGATAGGAATTGCACCCGTCTGCCACAAAAACGTTTCCGGTGGGACAAAAGCCCCAGAGAAACTTCAAGCATCAAGCTCCAAAACTGCCGGACGTTTTTGGAGCTTGAGATTTGGATCTCCTCTGGACGGTTGGAGCTTGGACGCTTGGAGCTTTTGAAACTACGCGGCCATCTCCATGCCGATGTCCACATTCAGCTTGTTCGCCGCGGCGGCATCGATCCATTTCACCAGCGCGAGGAAATTGACCAGCGACGGACTGTGGGGGTTCGCGCGATACATATTCCGCAAACTGTTGATAACCTTGTTGTAGATCGCGGCGTATTTTTCATGTGTGAGGCGCGCCACGTAGGTCTCCATCAACGCCCGCGCCACCGGGTCCGTGGTGCCATCTGGCAAATACGGTAATTGACAAAAGACGCGAATGAACGAAATCGGGTCGGCCTCGGTGAGCGTCACCCAGCTTTGCTTCATTTCATCGGGATCGCGTTTGGCGTTCAAACGCTGGCGGACCGCCGCCGCAATCGCGCCCGCATCCGTGCGGCTCGTGATGAGTTCCTTGATTTTTTCCCACGCCAACTGACGTTCCAGTTCCGGCGTGATCGGCGCGCCGCCTTTTCTTGGCACATCCAGCCCGCTCACATTCAATTCCTTGCCGATCGCCTTGCCCAACGCTTCCGCGTCCTCTTTGCGCAACCGGTCGCTGTCCATGATTCCAAACACCACCGCGCGCTGCATTTCCGGCTTGATCAAACGCACGACGGGAATCAACGCTTCGGGCTTCGGAGCTGTTTTTGACGGCAGCAAATGTTTCACAAAATCGGTCACGAAATAATCGGTGTTGGCCACCTTCTCCCCGCGCAAACGCAATACGTGCCGCAGCATCGCCGCCGCACCGCCGCTCTTGCCGATGTTATTGACGATGGCATGCCGATAATCCGGATTGACGACGAGCGCGAGCAACGCTTCGGCCTGGATGATCAATTTTTCATCGAGCGCATCATTCGGACCAGCCACGACCAGTTGCTCAACCACCGCCGGCATGCGTTGCGCAAAAATAACGTCCGGCGCCTCGGCGCCCTCGCTGTCGTAATAATGCGCCAACTCCAGCAGGAACGACAGTTTGAGGAACAAAATTCTCTGCGCGCGCGCTTCGGGCGCGCTCGACTTGCTCTTCTGCACCTGCTGATAGAGCGATTTCAATTGCGCCTGTTTTTCCGGCGAGAGCGAGCTTTGCGGAAGCAGCGTTTCGAAATCGTTCTTGAACGCCAGCGAAATTTCCTCCGGCTTGGGATTCGGATTCAGCTTGCCGGTCGTCACGTCATTGAACAAATCCAGCGCGCCGCCGCCAAATTCCTTCACAACCCGCTCGCGCGGCACGTGCCCCTTGATGAATCCGCGCGTCGCGCGAACGGCGGCCGGCGAAAAAAAAGTTTCCGGATGGGCCACAAAGCCATTCAACATCTCCGTCTCGATCGGCGCGCCGGATGCGATCAATTCCTCGACCGTGCTTTTTACGCCGGCGGCAATTTCGCGGCGCGTTTGCTCCATCGCTTTGAGAATCATCGGCTGCGGCAACGGCGCATCGGCCTTGCCCTTGGACAACGTGGCGCAGGTTTCGCTCACGTTGGCATTGTGCTCCACCAATTTCGAAACCACGACGCCGATGTCGTTAATGGGAAGTTTGCTGACCAGACCGCTCAAAATCAGCACCAGTTCCGAATGGGATTTTTGGCGAAACTCGACCATCCGTTCCAGGAGCGTGCGAAGATTTTTGTTCTCCTGCTCCTGCGCCGCGCGTTCGGCTTCCAATTGTTTGACTCTTAAATTCAGTTCGTGCCATCCCTGTTGAACCTCTTCCGGCGAAGCCACTGCGTTCGGCGCGTTTTCTGTCGATGCCATGCTCTAATGTAGCGCAAAACCAAATCGTTTTTGCAACCTTTTTTGCATTCTCAGGCAGCCCGGAGCGCGGAATTCATTGCGGGTGTCTTTCGGGAAAGTTGCAGAAACGCGCAATGAATTCCGCGTTCCGTCGAGGCTCGTTGTTGCCTCCAAACCTCCAGCAACTCGCTGTTCCATCCGCATCACAAACCACAAGCTTGCCACCGCCTGGATCAAATACGAAGGAAACGGCTTACTGTGATTTCCCTTGAGCGCGCACAGCGGCTTCAATGTCTCGGTATCCCACCAGAGCATCACCGCCTGGTCCGCGCTCGCGGACGCAAACCTTCGCCCATCGTGGCTGAAGGCGAGCCCTCTAATGGCGCCGTGATGCTCCTTCGCCTCGGGAATCGATTCCTGATCTCGCAAATTCAACATCGCCACTGACCCGTCGCCGTAACCCACCACGATGTAATTGCTGCTCGCCGCCAAGGCATGCACGGGCGTGTCCAAATCAATGGAGCGCGTCACCTTTCGCGCCGTGACATCGGCAACCCGAACGACGCCCTTGTAACTTCCAATGACCAGCAACTTTCCGTCCGGTGTAAAAGCCAAGGCGGACACCTCGGAATCATTCGCGTCGAAACTATCGACGAGTTTGCCGCTTTGATAATTCCAAAGGCGAACTTGCCGGCCAGCACCGCTCGCAACGAGCGCTTCGCCGCCCTACGTAATCACAACCATCGACGGCCGTGCAAAATCCAATTGGATAATGTGAAGTAATTTACTAGAAGGCACATCCCACGTTTTCGCCGATCCGTTGCGCGAAACCGACACGAGCGTATTTGTATCGCTGAATCTCATCGCGAGAATTGGTTCGTTACGTCCAGCCAAGGTATTCTTTAATTCCACGGTCAGCTTCTTGGTCGAATCTTCGCAAAACACTCGGATGGCGTTATCCGTGCCAGCCACGGCGAGGAAGCGCCCATCCGGGCTGAATGCAATCACACCGCTGGCTTTGGCGACGTCCGCGGAAAGAGTGAAATCCAGTCGGCAACCCTCCTTCAGCCGCGATTGGCCATGAACAGCCGGGGAGCCGGTCAGGAGCGCCCACAGAAAGAGGTATCCAACAATTTTCATCGCGGTGAAATCACGATTCAGTTATCGGGCAACGAACCGGCGGTCAATGATTTTCACTTTTTTGTGGGATTTCCGGCAGACATTTTCCATTGCGAATTCACGGTTGGCCAATTACTACTAATCGCGGCAATGGAGTTTGCCGTCCCGAACGGGAAAACCGCCTGACCGTTTCAGCGCTGATAACTCCTACGAACCCCGCGTCGCGGGATCGCAGAAGTTTATGAACCTGGCATATCTCTGGGTGGCAATCGGCGGCGCCATTGGCAGCATGGCGCGTTTCGGCATCGGCGGCCTCGTCTCGGACAAATTCGGCCAGGCCTTCCCCTGGGGCACCTTGGTCGTCAACATCACTGGCTCATTCATCATCGGGTTTCTCGGCGCGCTCACCGCGCCGGAAGGCAAAATGACCCCGCAATCGCGCGCCTTCGCGACGCAATTGCTCATCACCGGCGTCTGCGGCGGTTACACCACGTTTTCCTCCTTCAGTCTGCAAACTTTGAACTTGCTCCAAGACCGCCAATGGCTTTACGCGGGCGGGAACATCGTCCTTTCCGTCGTTTTCTGCATGATTGCCGTGTGGCTCGGTTACCTGGTTGGCAGTATATTGACTGTGACGAAAGGGAACTGACATGCAAATTCCTGACGATGCCATTCTCCTCCGCATTTACATCGGCGAAAGCGACCGCTGGCAGCACAAGCCGCTTTACGAAGCCATTGTTCTGAAAGCGCGCGAACTGCATCTGGCTGGCGCGACTGTTCTGCGCGGCCCCATGGGCTTCGGCAAGGCCAGCCGATTGCACACGTCCAAAATCATCCGCCTTTCCATGGACCTGCCACTCGTCATCGAAATCGTGGACGGCGAGGAAAAAATCAATTCCTTCCTGCCCGTGCTCGACGAGATGATCGGCGGCGGCCTGGTGACGCTGGAAAAAGTGAAGGTGGTTCATTACCGTTCGGGCAACGATTCACCCGAACACTCGAAATGATTACAAACAATTTACTCGGACAAATTGAATCAACCCTCACCAAATCTTCTGAACGCGACATCGTCTTGACCGAAACGTTGCGGCTCATCCTCGCCGATTTCCATTCGGAAACCGGCACGATCCATGCCCTCGATTCCGGCGCACAACTACTTCATCTCACCGCGCAAATTGGTTTGCCGCCGCAGATGCTTGATGTCGTCAAAACCATCCCCGTCGGCAAGGGCATCGCCGGGCAGACTGTCGCGCAAAACAAGCCAGTCACGATTTGCAACTTGCAGACTGATGCAAGCGGAGTGGCCAAGCCCGGCGCGCGGCAAACGGGCGTCGGCGGCGCGCTGTGTGTCCCGATGCGTCGCGACGGAAAAATCGTCGGCGCGCTCGGCATCGGCACCATGCGCCAGCACGAATACACGGCCGAAGAAACCGACAATTTGGAAAATATCGCCGCTCTGATCGCCGCGAGATTGACGCCGGGCTGAAATTGGAGGAAAAAATGGGGATGAACGACGCCGCTGGCGCACTTCGCCTGCCCCGTCCGCGAGTGCATTTTCCTTTCCTGCGGGAATTTCGCCATTACTCGCGGGATAAGCTACGGCATGACCTTATCGCCGGCGCCACGCTCACCCTTGTTTCCATCCCGCAAGCCATAGGTTTTGCGCTGATATTGGGTCTGCCTCCGATGACGGTTATTCTTTCGGTGGTCATTGGCGGCTTCGTGGCCGCGCTTTTTTTCTCCTCCCACCATCACGTTTTCGGCCCTACCACCTCGATCTCTCTGATCACCGCCGCAACCATCAACGCCAATGCGGGGCTCGGGCTGCATCGATTGCAGTTGGCAGCCTACCTCGCGTTTTTGGTCGGCGCCGCGCAGTTCATCGCGGGGTTGTTTAACTTCGGAGAAGTGACCAAGTTCATTTCACGGTCGGTTGTGGTCGGCTACACGGCGGCGATCGGCGTGCTGCTCATCGCGAGCCAACTGCACAACGGGCTGGGCTTTCAGAGCCCGGCTGGTGAAGGTCTGTTTCGCACGCTGAATGAAGTCGCGCGCAATGCCTGGGCTGGAAATTGTTCCTGGTGGGCCATCGGCATCGCCGTCTTAACGCTGGCGATTTTCGAAAGCATCCAGCGTTATCGTCCGACCTGGCCGGAAGCATTGATTGGACTTGCGTTTCTCGGGATTGCCGCGCGCATTTTCGCCCAGTTTCACGCCACAGTGCCGTTCCGGCTGGTTAAGGACGAAGGCGCGCTCTCGGCCACGCTTCCCACCTTCGAGCGCTTGCCGGCCTTGCCGCAGCAAATCATCCTCTTGCACCACATGGCCAGCACGGCGATCGCCATCGCCATCATCGGCATGCTCGAAGCGACCGCCATCACCAAATCCCTTGCCGCAAAAAGCGGCCAGCACCTTGATCCCAACCAGGAATTGCTCGGCATGGGTGCGGGCAACCTCGTCGCCGGCCTCTTTGGTGTCACCCCCGGCTCCTCTTCTTTCACCCGCTCCGCCGTGAACTATCAAAGCGGCGCGGCCTCCCAGTTTTCCTCGATGCTCAGCAGCGTGATCGTGCTGCTGATTCTCCTGTTCCTCACTCCCGTATTCAATTACATCCCCATTTCCGCGCTGGCTGCGCATCTCATGCGCGTCGGCTACAAACTGATCAACCGGCCGCAAATTCGGGTCGCGACGCGTTCGACTCGTTCGGATGCCGTGGTTTTCTTCGTCACGCTGGGCACGGCGCTTTTCCTGCGATTGGATACTGCGATTTATGCCGGAATCGGCACCGCGCTCGCGTTGTTTCTGCAAAAAAGCAGCACGCCGACGCTCGCGGAATACACCTTTACGGAAGCCGGCCATTTGGCCGAATTGCGCGAGCGCAGCGAACGGCCCAATCCGCAGATATCCATCATTCACGTGGAGGGCGAATTGTTTTTCGGCGCGGCCGACCTGTTCCTGAACCAGGTGCGTCACTTGGCGGAAGATGAAAACATTCGCGTCTTCATTCTGCGCATGAAAAATGCCCGCCATCTGGACGCCTCCACCGTGATGGCCATTGAATCGTTGTATGATTATCTTCGTAAGACCGAACGCTATCTGCTCGTCAGCGGTTGCAGCCGGGATGTCGTTCGCGTCCTGCGCAATAGCGGACTGCTAGCTGAACTTCATGAGGAAAACGTTTTCCCGGCTGAGAACAATCCAACCGTTTCCACCAGGCGGGCACTCCTTCGCGCCCAGCAACTCCTTCCCGGAAAAGCTGAGTTGCGCCTGTTTTACGAGCAGCAGCCAGGGACATGGGTGAAGGACGATGACTATGAAATCTGACGAACCCGTGCCCGCCTTCCGACGAATGCACTGGCTCAACCGCACCGTTCTGGGCATTGGCCTCGCGTCGTTGTTTAGCGATTGGTCGCATGAAATTGCGACCGCGGTTCTGCCGGCGTTTCTGGCCAGCATGGGCGTGGCGGCGGCCTGGCTCGGAATCATCGAGGGCGTTTCGGATGGCCTGTCGAGCGCGGCAAAAATGGGTTCCGGCTTTTACACGGACAAACTTCAACGCCGCAAACCCATCGCGGTCCTCGGCTACATCGTCACGGCGCTTGGCACCGCTTCCTTCGGCCTCGCAACCACGGCGTGGCAGGTGCTGATTGCCCGCGCCGGCGCGTGGCTTGGACGCGGCGTCCGCACGCCCGTAAGAAAAGCCCTGCTCGCGTCAGCCGTCACCAGGGAAACCTACGGCCGCGCCTTCGGCTTCGAACGCATGATGGACACCATCGGCGCAATCGTCGGCCCGCTGACCGCCTTTTTTCTGCTTTGGGCGTTTCACCACCATTACCCGCCGCTCTTCGCCTTCACACTGATTCCCAGCCTCACTGCCGCCGCGCTCATCGCATTTCTCGTCAAAGAACGCGAACGCAAACCCGTTTCTCATATTTCGTTCGGCGACCGCCTGCGTTCGTTGCCGAAACGGTATCGAAAATTTTTAGTGGCTGTCGGCCTGTTCGGTTCCGGCGATTTCGCGCACAGCCTGTTGATCCTGTTGGCCACGCAAAAACTGACGCCCAGCCTCGGCGCTGCCAAAGCCGCCAGTTTCGCCATCGGCTTTTACGCCGCGCATAACGTTTTCTACGCCTCCTCCGCGCCAATCGCCGGCTGGCTCGCCGATCGTTTCAAAAAGCCGCTAATCCTTTCCGCCGGTTACGGCCTCGCAGCGGTGATGGCCGCGCTCATCCTGGTGCTGCCGCCCACGATATGGACGTTTGTGCTGATATTCATTCTCGGCGGCGTTTACGTCGGCATCGAAGAAACATTGGAAGACTCGCTCTGTGCCGAACTGGTCAATGAAGAACAGCACGGCATGGCCTTCGGCGTGCTCGCCACTGTCAATGGCATTGGCGATTTCCTCTCCAGCATCATCGTCGGGCTTCTCTGGACCAATTTCGGTACAACAGTGGCGTTTGGGTACAGCGGCATTCTGTTCGTACTGGGGGCGTTGCTGGTCTTGCGAACGAGCACGGACCGGATTCAAAATTAGTTTGTCCCCCACCCTGCTTCCCGGCATCTTCCCCGCCGAATGCAGCAGGTGAATCTTGGAATGATTGGCGGCGGTACTGTTGGCAGCGGCGTCTTCAATGCCCTGCAACAAAACGGCGATCTCATCGCCGCGCGGCTCGGTCTCAAAATCGCCCTCCGCAAAATCGCCGTCAAAACGCTCGACAAATCGCGCGCCTATCCGATCACCCGCTCCCTGCTCACGACCGACTGGCACGCAGTCGTCAACGATCCGGAAATTCACATCGTCATCGAACTCGTCGGCGGCACCGGCATTGCCAAAACCATGGTGCTTGCGGCTCTCGAAAAAGGCAAAACCGTCGTTACGGCTAACAAGGCGCTGCTCTCGGCACACGGCAAGGAATTGTTCGCCGCCGCGGCGAAGCACGGCGCGAATCTTTATTACGAAGCCAGCGTATGCGGCGGCATCCCGATCATCAAATCGTTGCGCGAAGGTTTTGTCGCGAACCAGTTTCCGGCCATTTACGGCATCGTGAACGGCACGTGCAATTACATTCTCACCCGCATGAAACTCGAGGGCGCGGATTTTGCCGAAGTGCTCGCCGACGCCCAGAAACACGGTTACGCCGAGACCCCGCCCGACTTGGACATCGACGGCTTTGACGCCCAGCACAAAATCGGCATTCTCGCCTCGCTAGCGCACGGCTTTTGGGTCGAGCATCACGCCATCCACACCGAAGGCATCCGCCGCATTTCGAGGATTGACATGCAATTCGCGCAGCAACTCGGCTACACGATCAAGCTGCTAGGAATTGTAAAACAGGTCCAAAGCGCGAAAACTCGAAACTCGAAACTCGAAACTCGAAACGGCATTCAGGTTTCCGTTTATCCGGCGCTTATCCCCAGCTCGCACGTTCTCGCAAGCGTGAACCAGGTTTTCAACGCCGTTTTCGTCCGTGGCGATATCGTGGGTGATACCCTCTTTTATGGCCGTGGCGCCGGCAAGGACGCCACCGCCAGCGCGGTGCTCAGCGATGTCGCCGATGCCGCGCTTGATCTGAAGAACCGCACCAAGCTTCGTGTCCCTCCATTCGTCGCCCACGCGCGCAATGGCCGCGTGATGCCGATGGATGAAATCGTCTCGCGCTACTATGTCCGGCTCGACGTGGTGGATCGCCCCGGTGTCCTCGCCAAAATCGCCGCCATTTTCGCCAGTTCGCACATCGGCATCTCCTCTGTCATCCAACCCGAAGGTCACGAAGGCGAAAGCGTGCCGTTGATTTTGATGCTCCACGACGCTCCCAACGCCGCCATGCGCAAAGCCCTCGACAAAATCGCCAAATTGCCCGCAGTGAAATCCAAGCCGGTGATGATTCGGGTGGAAACGCTGGAATAACCGAATTGCATTTAATCGCGCTTTAAAGCACAGTGATTTTATGACGGCAAAGAAACTTGTGCTTGATACCGTCGAGCGCCTCCCAGACGACGTGAGTCTGGAGGAGATTACCAAGCGACTTGAGGTGATTGCCGCGATCCAGAAAGGGCTGGATTCTCTGGACCGCGGTGAAGGTAAGTCCATCGACGAAGTGGAAAAGCTCATGTCGTCATGGATTACAAAATAGTTTTTTCGGAACCATCCATAGAAGACCTTGGGAACATCGTCCATTACATCGCAACGGACAATCCTCAGGCAGCTTCCCGATTCGGCGCAAAACTCATTGCAAGCGTGAGGAATTTGGCAGTGTTTCCCCGCCTCGGCCGCATTGTTCCAGAAAAGAACGATGATAATGTTCGCGAAATTATCTTCAAACCCTATCGGATTTTCTACCGGGTGAACGACGACACCAAAACCGTTGAAATCGCGCGGTTTTGGCACGCCGCGCGTGGTGAGCCGCCTATTTGAAAGATTAATTCCAGCCTTTTCAAATCTCCCAATCCTTACTATTTTCCCGCTCCCGTTTTTGGGGTGTTCCGGAGTAAACGCCGGCGCAAGTTCGTAATCGTTATGGCTTTGATCGTTCAGAAATATGGCGGCACTTCGGTGGGCAACCCGGACCGCATAAAAAACGTCGCGGCGCGCGTGGCCAAGTACCACGCGCAAGGTGACAAAATTGTTGTCGTGGTTTCGGCCATGAGCGGCGTCACGGATAACCTGATCAAGCTCGCGAAGGAAATCATGCCGTTGCCGAATGAGCGGGAAATGGATGTGCTCCTCGCCACGGGCGAGCAGACCACGATTGCGCTCGCGGCCATCGCGCTGCATTCCATCAATATCCCGGCTGTGTCGCTGACCGGCGCACAGGCCGGCATCGTGACCGACGGTGTCCATACCAAGGCCAAAATTCAAAACATCTCGCCGCAAAGCGTTCACGATTTCTTGAACCAGGGCAAAGTCGTCATCGTTGCCGGTTTCCAGGGCATGACGCCCGAAGGCCAGGTGACCACGCTCGGCCGCGGCGGTTCGGACCTGACGGCCATCGCGCTCGCGGCGGCGTTGGAAGCCGATCTGTGCCAGATTTACACGGATGTGGACGGCGTTTACACCGCCGACCCGCGCATCGTCTCGAATGCGAAGAAGCTCGGAGAAATTTCCTACGACGAAATGCTCGAACTCGCCAGCCTCGGCGCCAAGGTGATGCAAAGCCGCTCGGTGGAATTTGCCAAAAAATTTGGCGTCATATTTGAAGTCCGCTCCAGCCTCAACGAAAATCCAGGAACCATTGTGAAAGAAGAAACCAAAAGCATGGAAGGCGTCGTCGTCCGCGGCGTCTCGCTCGATAAAAACCAGGCGAAGATGACGCTCGTCGCGGTGCCGGACAAGCCCGGCGTGTCCGCCCGCATTTTCAAGGCGCTCGGCGACGCGACGGTGAACGTGGACATGATCGTCCAAAATATCAGTCATGGCACCGGCGCGCCCTCCACCGACCTTTCGTTCACGCTGGACAAGCCGGATTTGCTCAAGGCGCAAAAAGTCATCGATAGCTTGAAAAAGGAAATCGGCTTCAACAAAGTCATCACCTCGGAAAAAATCGGCAAGTTGTCCATCGTTGGCGTGGGCATGAAGAGCCACACGGGCGTCGCGGGCATAATGTTCGAGACGCTGGCGAAGGAAGGCGTGAACATCGAAATGATTTCCACGAGCGAAATCAAAATTTCCGTCGTCATCGATCTTGCCAAAGCCGAACAGGCCATGAAAGCGGTGCACGCGGCGTTCATTGGCTGATGCCGGGTACGATTTCAGTCGGAGCGCGGAATTCATTCAATGTCTCCCACTGAAGTAACCCGCAATTGGTTTCAACACTCCGAGCTTGATGAGGATGACGATCAACGCGGTGTAAGCGATCGACACGATCAGGTCTTTCACCAACTCGCGCCGCGAATATTTTTTCTCCTCTTTGAATAGCGCCTGTTCCGCGCCTTTGTGCAACAGGATAAAGCCGAGAATATTGGTCAGCCAATAGCCCAAGATCACGGCGGCATTAAACGCCGTGCTGTTCGGCTGCGCCGCCGGCCGATAGACAAGCCCCACGCACCAGGCGAAGACCAGCGCCAAGGGCAAATTGACCACCGCGTCGTTCCACCACGACAGCGGCGACAGCACGAAACCAATCACACCCAGAACTCCGCCCGTGAGTCTTCGTTTCCAGGCCATGGTTGGGCGAAGTGTGTTGGCTTTGCGGAGGGATGCAAGTGGGAAAATGGGGGAATCCGAAGGCCGAAATCCAAAATCCGAAGAAATCCGAAAACCGAGATCCGAAATCAACGAGTGACGACAGTCGACTGAAGTTCACAAGCCATCCAAGGCAAAAAGAACGGCTCTTCGGAATTCGGGCTTCGGATTTCGGATTTTCCTCTCATGGTTTCAAAATAATCTTCCCCGCCAGCGCGCTCGTTTTCTTGATCGTGCTCTCCTCCTGGAGCCGATGCGCCTCGGCCGCCTGCGCCAGCCGCATCACGCGATCAATTTGCGCCTTCAATTTTCCCGCGCTCATCCAATGATTGATGTCCTCCGCCGCCGCTTGAAGTTCCTCTGGCGCGGAATTCAAAATCACGAATCCCATGATTGAAAGATTTTTGGCGTAGAATGTCCCTACGGGAAAAATCGGCCGCGCATCGCGCCCGGCCATCACAATCATGCGCCCGCGCAGCGCCAGCATCGAAAATGTTTTTTCAAAATCCGGCTCGCGCAACGTTTCCCACCAGACATTCACGCCTTCCGGCGCGGCTTTCTTGATCGCGTCTACCACATTTTCCGTTTTGTAATGAATGACCACGTCCGCACCGAGCTCGCGTGCCCGGAAGGCTTTTTCCTCACTGCCGACCGTCGTGATCACGCGCGCGCCTAAAATTTTCGCCATTTGCACCACGCTCGAACCCACGCCGCCCGTGCCGCCATTCACGAACAACGTCTCGCCGGCTTTCAACTTCGCGCGGGCCACCAACCCGACATGCGCCGTCACGCCCACCAACGACACCGCCGCGATTTCCTCATCGGTCACGTTCCCCGGCATCTGGTTAAGCCAGCCCTCATCGATGGCGGCCAATTCCGAAAAAGTCCCCTGTCGTCCATCCCACCCCTGCCCGGTCGCCCACACGCGGTCGCCGATCTTAAACCGTTTCACCGCCGAACCGGTCGCGACGACTTTTCCCGCGAGGTCACGGCCCATCACATACGGAAAATGCAGCGGCGTCGCCACCGCACCGCTGCGGATATAAAGATCCACCGGATTCACATCCACGGCCGCGACTTTGACCAGGCATTCCGTCGGTTCCAGCTTTGGCTCGGGCAGGTCCCCATAGACGATGTTCTCCGGTCCTCCCGTCTCATTGATATAGGCGGCTTTCATTGGCGGCAATTTGCTCGTGAGGGACTAAAAGTCAAATAGGTGACGACCTTAGCCCGCGGGTTCAGGGAGCTTTCTGGTTCCCTATACAGGACAGTGTCAAAATGCGCCCGATGTATTCCGCGCCCCTCAAAAAGAGTTGACTTCGTTCACTTCACGAGTAGCTTTCAGGCCGTGATTCGCAATTTAAATCTGAACCCGCTGCTGTGCGCGCTGCTGACCGGCGCGGCGGTCGGGTTCTGATTCGATTCACCAGATTTATCGAACCCCACTGCCAAGACCGGCAGTGGGGTTTTTGTTTTTTTGAATTATGGGGCAAATGTGGTGTTTGGGAAAACGTTGGATAAATGGGGCGGCCTTACAGGCCTTGGATGATATGGTCCTACGCCCCCTGGGCCTGCGCTCGCGCTGCTCGCTCCAGCCCAGGCTATCACATGAAGGGCTTTCAGCCCTGGAAATGGGAATAGCAAAAGAAATTTGATTGCGGCGGTCACAGATGATTGCAGATAACGGCAGACAAAAATGATTTGCGGCGGTCAGAGACCGCCGCTACAACGAACACGAACATGCTCAAAGATCCGTCTCGAAAATATCGCCCGTTCCCGCCGGTCCAATTGCCCGACCGGCAGTGGCCGAACCGCGTCCTCAGCCGCGCGCCGATCTGGTGCAGCGTGGACTTGCGCGATGGCAACCAGGCTCTCGCCGTACCCATGAACGTCAGCCAGAAACTTGAGCTGTTCCAAAACCTCGTCAAAACGGGCTTCAAGGAGATCGAGGTTGGTTTTCCTTCGGCTTCGAACACGGAGTTCACTTTCAATCGCCGGCTCATCGAGGAAAACCGCGCGCCGGATGATGTGTGGTTGCAGGTGCTGGTGCAGGCGCGCGAGGATTTGATCGAGCGCACAGTGGAATCGCTCATTGGGGCGAAGCGCGCGATCATTCATCTTTACAATTCCACGTCGCCGGCGCAGCGGCGCGTGGTGTTCGGAAAATCCAAGGACGAAATCAGGGCGATTGCCGTGCAGGGCGCGAAATGGATCAAGGAACGGTTGCCTCGGCTCAAGGACACGGAGGTGATGCTGCAATATTCGCCGGAAAGTTTCAGCGCCACGGAAGTAGAATTCGCGAAGGAAATTTCCGAGGCCGTGATGGAGGTTTGGCAGCCCACGCCGCAACGGAAAATGATTTTGAATCTTCCGGACACGGTCGAGGTCGCGATGCCGAATGTTTACGCGGACCAGATCGAATGGATTTGTCGCAATATCAAGAATCGCGAGTCGCTCATCGTTAGTTTGCATACGCACAATGATCGTTGCACGGGCGTGGCGGCGACTGAGCTTGGGTTGCTCGCGGGCGCGGATCGCGTGGAAGGCACGCTTTTTGGCAACGGCGAACGCACCGGGAATTTGGACATCGTGACGGTGGCGTTGAATCTCTACATGCACGGCATAGATCCGAAATTGGATTTCAGCAATCTCAATGAATTGATCGAGGTTTACGAACGCTGCACTGGGATGACCGTTCCGGCGCGACAGCCTTATGCCGGCGAACTCGTCTTCACGGCGTTCAGCGGCTCGCACCAGGACGCCATCAAGAAAGGGCTCGCCGAATGGGAACAAGGCCGCGAGCATTGGGACGTGCCATATCTCACGATTGACCCGCGCGACATCAGCCGCGAATACCGCGAGGTGATCCGCGTAAATTCGCAGAGTGGCAAGGGCGGCGTGGCGTATTTGCTCGAAACGGAGTTCGGGATTCATTTGCCGAAGGAGATGCAGCGTGAATTCGGGCCCATCGCGAATGACGAGGTGGATCGCCTCGGGCGCGAAGTGCGGGGCGCTGAGCTCAAGCAGATGTTCTGGCGCGAATACATCGAGCGCGCAAAACCTTGGCGGCTTGGGACTTTTAAAACCACCAGTGAGAACGGCCAGGTGCATTGCAATGCGACGGTTTTTCGGGATCAAGCGCCGCTCCAGCTTTCCGGCCAGGGCAACGGTCCCCTCGCCGCGCTGGTGCATGGATTCGGCACGAACGGCATTCGTTTTGAAATCAGCTCCTACGCCGAACATGCGTTGAGCTCCGGCGAGGAAGCCGCCGCCATTGCGTATATTCAAATCAAATATCCCGACGGCAAAACGCGCTGGGGCGCGGGCGTGGATACGAATATCGAGCTGGCGTCGGTGAAGGCGGTGTTGAGTGCGCTGAACCGTTTGTAGCCGCTAAAGCTCCAAGCGTCCAAGCACGCAAGCTCCAGAGAAATTCCAAGGACCAAATCTCAAATTACCGCGGCCACAGCACTATTTTTGTAGCCGCCGACGTAAGGAAGCGGACTTGGGAAAGGTTGGCTGCTGAGTCCGCCTCGTGACCTCGGCGGCGACGCGATTCGGGTGATTTTTGGAGCTTGAAGTTTGCGCTTCTCTGGTGCTTGGGTACTTGGACGCTTGGAGCTTTTATTCGCATACGGGCAATCCACCCTATCGCCCCACTCACCGCAGGCATGTAGTTTGTTGTCATGGCTGAAACTCAAGCAAAAGGAAAACGGAAGCCGAGCGCAGCATTCATGAAGCCCGTTCAACCGGACGACAAGCTCGCGGCTATTATCGGCAGTGAACCGGTCCCGCGCACGGAAGTCACAAAAAAGCTTTGGGACTATATTCGCAGCCACAACCTGCAGGATCCATCCAACAAAACCCGCATCAATGCCGACGACAAATTGAAGCAGGTTTTTGACGGCCGCGAACAGGTGACGATGTTTGAAATGACCAAGCTGATTTTCAATCACGTCAATTAATCGAATTGCTGCTGAACTGCCGCCGTTTTCCGCTCGCCAACCGGCCCTTCCCGACTACAATCGCCGCACTCGTGAAACGGCGTCGTAGTCTATTTATTTTTTTCCTTGGTTGCGCAGCCGGGTTCATAAGTTGCGCGCGCGCTCAACAGGCCCAATCCGCCACCAGCATTAGCGCGCCGGCACCGCCGCCTCCCGCCACGCTCCAACCGGCACCCATGCATGAACCGCCGCCGAGTCTCGACAAATATATCGGCTTCGACGCCGTGCGGAAGGAAGTCAGCGTCACGAATGGCGCGCCCGAGGCGGAGTTCACTTTTAATCTGACGAACATTTCCTCCTCCGAAGTCACCATCAATTACATCCAGGGCTCCTGCCATTGCACCGAGGCCCAGATGCCTGCCACGCCGTGGAAAATATCACCGAAACAGACGGGCACCTTCACTGCCACCATGCAACTGGCGGGCGTGCCTCCCGGCGGCACGAAAACCAAAACCCTGACCGTGGGCAGCGATAAAGGTTTTAAAATTCTTTACGTCAAAACCACGGTGCTGCCCGAACCTGAGGCCATGACCGCAGCCGGCCGTGTCAAAAACCGGATGATGGCCGTCGCGGATCGTCAGGCGGTGTTCAAGGGCGATTGCGCGCAATGCCACGCGGCGACTGCCATGGATTCATCCGGTCATGAAAAAATGGGCCAGCAGCTCTACGCCGCCGTTTGCGGCATCTGCCATGAGGCGAAAAATCAGGCCAGCTTCGTGCCCAATCTTCATCGCCTGCGCGAACCCGCGAGCGCGGAATTTTGGAAGAATTGGATTATGCACGGCAAACCCGGCACCCTCATGCCGGCTTTTGCCAAACAGGAAGGCGGCATTCTGAGCGATCAACAGATTGATTCGCTCGCGCAATATTTGACGGCCACGATTCCAGCTCATGCCATGGCAGCTTCGGTCAATGGCGTCAAATAGCCTCGATTTTCGGTACCTCCCATTCGTTTTATTGCTGTTTGCGCCGGCACTTATTGAGTTGGATTCTTTCTCATTCGAATTAGCACAGCGAATTTCAGACTCGCCAAGTTGCCTTTTCCCGCTACAATCCTTTCCATCTATGAAATGGCGTTGTGGCGTTTTGGCTTTTTCAATTTACACCGGGGCATCGTTGTGTGGCAGCGCACGCGCCCAACAACCGCCCCCGCCTTCCGCGCATCTCGTCCAGGCGCAAGCGCCCGCAACTCGCCAGCCGCCGCCGGCAAACGCTTTTGCCAAGCCGCCGCAACCGGCGCTCGACACCCTGCTTTCGTTTGACGCGATGGAAAAATCCGTGACCGTCTCCAACGGCACGCCAGCGGCGCATTTTGCCTTTACGCTCACGAATATTTCATCCAGCGATGTGACCATTCAATATGTGCAGACTTCCTGCGGTTGCACGGTGGCCAAGCTGCCGTCCACTCCGTGGAAATTAGCCCCGAAAGAGGGCGGTGAAATTTCCGCCACGATGCAATTGGCCGGCACGCCTCCGGGCGGCACCAAGATCAAGACCTTGACCGTGCATACCGACAAGGGGCTGAAGGCGCTTTACGTCAAGGCGACCGTGGCGGCGGCGCCGCCGGCGGCGATGACCGGAATGGACCGCACGAACGCTCAAAAAATTGCCCTCGCGGATCGCCAGGCGGTGTTCAAGGGCGATTGTTTCCGTTGCCATGGCGCCACCGCCAAGGATCCTTTCGGGCGCGACAAAATGGGCCAGAGCCTTTATGCGGCGGTTTGTGGCGTGTGCCATGACGCCGAACATCGCGCCAGCTTCGTGCCCGATCTGCATCATCTGCCGGTACCAACCAGCGCGGAATTCTGGAAAAATTGGATCGCACACGGCAAACCCGGCACGCTCATGCCGGCCTTCGCCAAGCAGGAAGGCGGCGTTCTGACGGACGAGCAGATTGCCTCACTCGCCCAATTCTTGAGCGCGACAATTCCATCGCATCCGGTCACCATGCCGGCAGTTCCCGGCACGGTCAGCGCCCACTGAATTAACGCAAAGGCGCAAAGGAACGAAGACGCAGAGGCCAGGAAGCTCGCTCATTACATGCTGCCGATCCGATACCGCTAAATTTCAAACCCTTTGCGCCTTTGCGTTGAGTCTTTTCTGAGTGGTTACGTGTTCACCGTTCCGTCACAATCAATGGCCGCGTGCTTTCGACGATTGCGAGCAACTCCTTCTGTTCCATGTTCGGGATTTGCAGCTTGTCCAGCGAGGCCTTCAAATCGCCCATCACGGCGTCGAATTCCGCATTCGAAATATGCATGTCCGCGTGCGTGGATTTGATTTCCTTGCCTTGGTATTTTGACGGGCCGCCGGTCGCCAGCGCGAGAAACTGGACCAGATGTTTTTGAAGCATTTGTACATTTTCCGGCGTGGGATTCCAGGCGACTGAACGTCCGCTGTGAAAGGAAATGCCGCCTTGCGTGACGCCTTTGCGGTCCCAATTCACGCGCGGGTCCTGCATGGCGCGCGGAAGGAAGTCGGCCACGATATTCGAAATGCCCGCCTCGCTGCCCAGCCGCTCATAGAGCGACAATTTTCCTTTGGCCCTGGCGGCCTCGTTCGTGCCGTTCGTTTCGGAACCGTTTGGCGATTCTTCGACTTTCGCTTTTTTGACGCCTTTCTCACCCGGGCCTTCGCCATTGCCGCTCAATTGTTCCGCCTTGGCCATGCGCTGGCTCGCGCGCTGGTCGGCCTCGCGGCTGCCGGAGGTGAAGAACTGGTTATTCTGCGCCTGCGGTTTCGCGCCGCCGCAGCCTGCGGCCAGGAGCAGCGTTGCGGTCAACGCCAATAAAGCAGGCAAACAAGTGGTCCAGGTGAGCTTCCGACGAGGGCTCCTGGCGCCGGGATGACGCCGGAACTCGCAGACGAGGACGCCTGCGCTGCCGGGCAACTGTGTTTCGGTGTCTGGCGGCGGGACGCCGCCGACACTCGCAGCCGGGACGGCTGCGTTACCTTTAGGTCCTTGAACCGCGGGCTTCGAGTGCATGGTTGTATTCATATTATTTGAGTCATTATTCGCTGCCAGAAGTGGAAAGATTTTCGGTGAAATCCGGCGCTTCAAACTGGATCTCGCCCCCGCTCTGCTGTTGCTGATCCTGCAACCGCGGCAAATAGGCGCGGACGAATGCGTTCCGCAGGATGTTGCCAATGGTTGCGAGAATGTCCGGCGAAGGCGACGTGCTGACATCCGCCGTGAACGGAATCAGCGTGCCGAACTGGTCGCGATGCCAGTTTTTAAATACCGTGGTCGCCGCGCCCACCAACGCCTGCCAGAAAAACTGCAGCGGATTGTCCTGTTTGACATCGGCCGGAATGCTGAACACTTTCAAATTCCGGAACAAAGGTTTCACATAGCCGGTCATCATGCCTTCCTTGGAATCAGCCTCGACCACCAAGTCAAACCAGCCGCGTTTGAAATCAAATTTTCCGTACGCCAGCGCAAGGTCGTTGATTTTGGTCACATCCAGCCCGAGCAGCCTCAAGGCCATGTGAAACGTGGGATGATAGGAAAACGGGTCGAACGTCATTTTGAAATCCAGCTTGGCGCTGTCCATCACCTTGGCGGACGCCTGGACCGAGGCCACCATGGGCGTGGTTTCATTGTTGATGTTGCTGAGGTTTTGGACCGAGCCGTTCAACTGCGACATATAAACATCGAACGGTTTGGCGCCTTGAAATGAGCGGAAATGCACCGAACCATCGCGAATGTCCGCGCTGTTAATGGTGAACGGGAACAAATCGCGAATCATCTCCAGCCACGGGCCACCCGAGCCGCCGGTCTGCGATTCCGCCTCGGTGGGCGCGGACACGAAATTGATTACCGGCTCCTGCATCACCACCTGGCCGACAATTTTATGGTGCCACAGCGCGCCCCATTGAATCGCGAAATCCACCTGCTTCGCCGAGAAGAATGGAACCGGCACATCCCCGGTGGTTTTGCTCAACTGAATGTCATGGATGGAATAGGCGCCGCGCAATAGATGAATGGTGACCTGCCCTATCGATCCGGAATAGAGCTGGTTTTGGTCCAGCGTCCGATTGACGTATTTCCGCACCGCCCATGGGAGCATCAGCCGGATGGCTCCCAGAACGACGATGAGCACCAGCAGGACAATCCCCAGCTTGCGCAGACGATGGTGCTTTTTGGGGCGGGGTGAATGCTCTGGCTGTTTTTTTTCGTCCATGAGTGTCCCCGCAATTTAATCCGCAGTTCGAGCAGGCTAAATAGGGTAAAATCCGCCGAGGGAGGGCTGTAGAATCGAGGCCTGTAGTCATTTTTAATTGTTCTTCCAAAAACCCGCGCAAATTGGCACGAAAACACTTTAGCTTTTTTCTCATTCTGGCACATAAATTGCAGGAGTTTGATGGGCTAAATCTCTAGGCATGAAGGTTATAGGTTATGTGGCAAATTTACGGCCGAAGAGAGGGCTGACCTCGTTCACCCGCGTGGTGATGCTGGTTGCGCTCTACTTCCTGGGCGGACTCCTCGGCAAACAGGCATCTTTCCTTTCGGGAAGCGTGGTATTGGTGTGGCCGCCGGCGGGCATCGCTTTGGCGGCGATCCTCCTTTGCGGATACAGCTTCTGGCCCGGTGTCGCGCTGGGCGCTGTCCTGTTTGCGTGCATCAACGGGACTCCGCTGGGATTTTTTACGCTGGGCACAGCCATCGGAAATACGATGGGCGCCGTCGTCTGCACGTATTTGTTGAAAAGAATCGGCGCGTTCAACAACGCTTTGGAACGCACCCGCGATGTCACCAGCTATGTCGCGCTCGCCTGCTTTCTTGGCACCACGGTCAATGCCGCCTTCAACGTCGTGGGCCTGATCTACAGTGGTGCGGCCTCCTGGGACGATCTGTTCAGCAACACTCTCTCCTGGTGGGTGCCGAATGGTCTCGCTGCCTTGGTGGTCGCGCCGCTGATCATTACCTGGGCCACACCGACGTCCCGGCCCTGGAACCGCGTCCAAATCATCGAAGCCATCATCTGCGGCCTCGGCCTGGTGGGCGGCACCTATTTGTCATTCAACTCCTGGTATGTGCAGGGCATCCAGAATTATCCCCTCGCCTACCTGCCCTACCCGTTTTTGATCTGGGCGGCACTGCGCCTGGGCCCGCGCGGCGCAACGGCGGGAACATTTCTCGTTTCGGGAATGGCCGTGTACTCGTTGCTGCAAGGGACTGGTCCGTTCGTGGCCAATTCCGAACGGGAAAGCTTGATGCTCATCGGCAGCTACATCGCGATTCTCGCCATCACCAACCTGCTCCTGGCCGCCGGCGCCGCTGAACGACGCCAGGCCGAACTCGCCGTCTCGGACAGCGAACGACGCTATCGCGCCATTGTCGAGGACCAGACCGACATGATCTGCCGATTCAAGCCGGACGGCCTCATGACCTTCGTGAACGAGGCGTTCTGCCGTTTTCACGGAAAACCCGCCGAAGAGCTCATCGGGAAAAACTTTTTCCATACGTATTGCGAGGATGACGCCGCGATTCCGCTCAGCTACGTGAATTCATTGCCGAAGGAAGAACCGGTGGTGTCGTTCGATCATCGCCTGCGCGCGCCGGATAAAATCGTCGTGTGGCACCAATACCGCATCCGCCGACTGTTTGCAGAAAACGGCGAAACGGATGAGTTCCAGGCGGTCATTCAGGACATCACCCCGCGCAAGCAATCCGAGGGCGCCCTTCGCGCCAGCGAGGAGCGATACCGCTCGCTCATCGACAACATCCCGGACATCATTTGGACCGCCAATTACGCGCGTGAAGTGCTCTACATCGGCGGCAACGCCGAAAAAGTTCTCGGTTACAGCGCCAACGAACTTCTCGCCGATGGCGGCAAACTATGGATTGACCGCATTCACCCGGAAGATGCCGAACGGGTCAATGGCGCCTACCATGCCCTGTTTGCGAAGAACGAACAATTCGACGTGGAATATCGCGTTCGCCGCAAAGACGGTGAATGGATCTGGCTGCATGATCGCGCGCTCAACACGCGCCTGCAAAACGGCCAGATGTGCGCGAACGGGATTTTCCTCGACATCACCAGCCGGCGCCAGGCGGAGATCGCGCTCCAGCGCGCCAAGGAAGCCGCCGAGGGAGCCAACTACGCCAAGAGCCAGTTCCTGGCCAACATGAGCCACGAGCTGCGCACGCCGCTGAACGCCATCATCGGCTTCTCCGAAGTGCTCACCGATCAATTGTTCGGCAAGCTCAACGAACGGCAGCTCAAATACAGCAACAACATCGTCAACAGCGGCCGCCACTTGCTCCAGCTCATCAACGACATTCTCGACCTCGCCAAAGTCGAATCTGGCCGCGCGGAATTGCTTTGCAGCTCATTTGATGTCGCCAAAGTTTTGTCCGATGCCCAGACGATTGTCAAAACTCTCGCCAACAAGAAGCGCATCCATCTGAATTTCAATATTCCAGAAGGTTTGGCCCCGTTGTACGCGGATGAAGGCAAGTTCAAGCAAGTCCTCTTCAATCTGCTAAGCAACGCCATCAAGTTCACGCCGGACGGCGGCAACGTCTCCGTCACCGCCGCGCTCTCCACGCCCGGCGAATGCCTGAAAATTTCGGTGGCGGACACCGGCATCGGCATCAAGCCCCAGGACCACCAACGCGTCTTCCGCGAATTCGAGCAGGTCGATTCGTCCTATGGCCGCCAGCAGCAAGGCACCGGGCTTGGCCTCGCCCTCACCAAGCGCCTGGTCGAAATGCACGGCGGACATATCCACGTGGAAAGCGAAGGCATCGAAGGCCGCGGCAGCGTCTTCACGTTCACGATTCCCTATCTCAAACCCGAGTCACGCTCCGCGCCCGCGCCAAAGCCCGCGCTCAAGGACGATTCACTGCGCCCCCTCTTGCTGGTCCTGGAAAACGAAACAAATCAGCGTTCGGTCGGCGATTATTTGGCCAGCGCCGGCTACGAAATCACCGTGGCCGCGGATCACGCGGCATTGACGGCCGCTCTGAAAGCACGAGTGCCCTTTGCCGTCGTCGCTCACGCGGACAATTTCGCGGGCCCGAACAGCGAGCAATTGTTTGCGTTGCAATCGGAAATTCCGGAGCGGATGCCGCTCGTGATGTTTTCGCTCAACGACCGCGACATGCCGCAATTTCGCCTGCTCAATCCCACCAGCCAGACGTTGGAACCGGCCCGCAGCCGATTGATTGATGCCGTACGCCGCTCCAACCGCACCCACGGCAAGGAACTCAAGACTGTCCTCGTCATTGATGACGAACCGGCCGTGCTCGAACTGCTCGCCGCGACGCTGGTTTGGAAAGGATTCTGCGTTTTGCGCGCCGGCGATGGAAAGATCGGCCTTGAAGCCGCGCGCGGCCATCAGCCCGATGCGATCATTCTGGATCTCGCGATGCCCGGATTCGGCGGCGCGCAAATGGTCGAGCAATTGCGCGGCGATGCGCGCACCAAGGGCATTCCGATTCTCATCCACACTGGCATCGGGCTTGACGAGCCTGAACGCCGCCGCCTGGCGTCGCAGGTGCAGGCCATCACGTTCAAGAACGAACAGGAAACTCTTTTTGCAGAGTTGGAACGGCTCGACCCACCCGCGCAGGAATCGTTTGAAATGGAAGCCAGCGTATGACCACTCCCACCATTCTCATCATCGAGGACAACCCGCTGAACGTGGAACTCGCCACTGACCTGCTGGTAGCCGCCGGCTTTCGCATCCATTCCACCAATACCGCCGAGGATGGCTTGCGCCGCGTGCGCGAACTGTTGCCCGACCTCGTGCTGATGGACATCGGCCTGCCCGGAATGGATGGCCTTTGCGCGACGCGCACGTTGAAAAACGATCCCGCCACGGCGGGGATTTGCATCGTCGGCCTCACGGCGCATGCCATGAAAGGCGACGAAAGCATTGCCATCCACGCCGGTTGCGATGGTTATCTGACCAAGCCGATCGACACCCGTACCTTCGTGCCCGCCATCAAAGATTTTATCGCCACTCACACCAACCAATCCTGAAACACATGGAAACCGAAGTCTCACCCGCTCCCATGGCCGGAGCGACCGAAACAGCCGAAACCACTCCCAGCCGCGGCGTCGTGATGGTCGTCGACGACGAAGAACAAAACCGCCAGCTCCTGCGCGACCCGCTCGAAGCGCACGGCTATACGGTCATCGAAGTTGAGAACGGCATGCGCACCCTCCAAAAAGTCGAGGAGCAAACGCCCGACGTCATCCTGCTCGACCTGATGATGCCCAAAATGGACGGCTTCGAGGTTTGCCGGCGACTAAAACGTTATTGGAAATCCGCGCACGTCCCGATTCTGGTGTTGACCGCGTTGTCCGATCGCAAGGAACGGCTCATGGGCATCGAAGCCGGCGCGAATGATTTCCTGACCAAGCCCGTGGACGTTCAGGACGTCATCATGCGCGTGAAAAACGCGGTTTACACCAAGCGCCTCCATGATTTGCTGCAAGCCGAACGCGAAAAATCCGAGACCCTGCTGCGCAACATCCTGCCGAAAGCCATCGCCGAGCGAATGAAAAACGGCGAACTCAACATCGCCGAAAGCCATCCGGACGCCACGCTGCTCATTGCGGACCTCGTCGGTTTTACGGCTCTCACGGCAGCCATTGACCCGGTTGAAATCGTGAACCTGTTGAACGAAATTTTTTCCGCGTTCGACACGCTCGCGGAAAAAGCCGGACTGGAAAAAATCAAAATCATCGGCGACGCTTACATGGTCGCCGGCGGGATTCATTCGCATCCTTCCGACCACGCGGAAGCCATCGCGCGGCTCGCGCTCGCTTTCCAGGAACAGATCGGCCACATCAACGATCATTACAACACTTCCATCCGCATCCGCATCGGCGTCCACACCGGCCCGCTTGTCGCCGGAGTCATCGGCCGCAAAACCTTCGCCTACGATGTCTGGGGCGAAACCGTCAACCTGGCCTGCCGCCTGGAAGCCAGCGGCCAGCCCGGACGCATTCAAGTCTCTGAGGCGACCTACCGCCGATTGAAAGACAAATTTAAATTCGAAACCAAACATGCCGTCGACGTGAAAGGCCACGGCACCATCGACGCCTATTGGCTGGTTTCATAGTGGCACGGGCGTCTCGTCCGTGAGTCCACATTCCACGGGCGAGACGCCCGCGCCACTATTTGCACACCGCAAAGAGCCTATCCAGCACTTCCATATTCCGCAGCGTTTCCTCCAAGCCGAACGCCGGCGGCCGCTTTTGCAAAATCGCGTCCGCGAAATCCTCCACTTCCAGCCGGTAGCGGTCGCTGGCCTCCACCGGAATTTCGCGCCGCTCATCACCGCTCGTCAACGTCAGCGTTCCGGCATTGTCGAAAAACGTGTCCGGCACCTCCATCGCGGCCTTGCTCCCCACAATTTCCGAAAACACCCGCCGCTGCGCGTTGAACCCGCAATTCACCGAAGCAATCAATCCCGACGGATACTTCATCAGCCCGGAAAAAATCACATCCACCCCGGCTTGTCGTTCGAACTGCACCGAAAACTCTCGCGGCAACGCCCCCTGCCCCGGTTCGCCGCCCGCGATTTCGTCCGCCACCATTCCAGCGAAGTTCACCGGGTAACAGCCCACGTCATAAAGGCAGCCGCCGCCCAAATCCGACTTGAGCTTGATTGAGGACGGATTGGAAAGCAGAAAACGGAATGTCGAACTCACGAATTTGATCTCGCCCAACGCGCCGCTGCGCAGCACCTCCAGCACCTTGCGCGTGCGCTCCGTGTAGCGATACATGAACGCCTCCATCAGCAGGACGCGGTTCATCGCGCAAGCCGCGCGCATTTCGCGGCATTCAGCCGCGTTCAACGCGATCGGTTTTTCGCACAGCACATGTTTGCCGCATTCAGCCGCCTTGATGGTCCACTCGCGATGCATCGAATTCGGCAGCGGGATGTAAACCGCGTCCACCCCGGAGTCGCGCAGTAGTTCGTCGTAACATTGAAAAGCCTTCTCAACCGGGAACCACGTGCGGGCCTCCGTCAGCTTCGCCGCCTCGCGCGAGGCAATCGCGTAAAACTCGGAATTTCGCGAACGCCGGATGGCCGGGATCACGTTTTCGCGGGCGATGCGCGCCCAACCGAGCACGCCCCAGCGGATTTTATGATTCGGTGTCGTCATAATTGCGTCTTCGCCTTGCCATCAATCGACAGGAACTGAAAGTTCCCGAATTCGCAGACAGGAATGTCCGCGCCACGTAGCGCAGGCTTTCCAGCCTGCGGGTTTGGGCGACTCTCCAGTCGCCCGTTTCAATACCGGCAAATCCTGAATTAAGGACAGTGTCGAAATGCACTCCTTCATCATGAGTGTCAATTCGAAGAATTGATTTTTCCTCCATCCCTCAGCAGCCTGACCGTCACCGTGGTCAACTCTCCCGGCCGGGAAGCAAACTGGATGGTCCCCTGATGAGCGACGGCAATCCATTGCGCGATGCTCAAGCCGAGTCCGCAACCCTCCACGTCGCCGCTGTGGCTGGTATCTCCGCGAAAGAAGCGCTCAAACACGCGCGGCTGCAATTCCGGCGCAACACCAGGTCCCGTATTTTCGATTTTCAATTCCGCAAAACCGTCCGTCTGCGACAGCGAAATATTCACCTTCCCGCCCGGCTCGTTGTATTTGACCGCGTTGTCTGTCAGGTTCAACAGCAATTGCCGCAGCCGGTCGCGGTCTCCCGAAATCACGGTGTTTTCGCACGCGGCCAGGTGCACGTGAATGCTGTTGGGTTGCCCAAGAATTTTCGCGTCCGCCACGCTTTCACGAACCAATTCATCCAACCGGATCGGCTCAAAATCCAGTTTGATCTGGCCGGTGTCCGCCTTGGTCAACAGCGTCAGGCCATCCACAATCTTCGCCAGGCGCTCGACCTCATCCAACTGGCTCAAGACTCGCTCCTTTTGGCCGGCAGTCAAATTCTCCTCGATCAACGTCATCTCAAGTTCGCCGCGCATTACCGTCAGCGGCGTTTTCAATTCATGTGACGCGTGCAACGTAAATTCGCGGATGCGCTGAAACGAATCGTCCAGCCGCGACGTCATGGCGTTGAAGACCTGGGTGAGCCGGTCCAATTCATCCCCATTGCCGCTGCTCGGCAGCCGTTCGCGCAGGTTTCCGTCGTGTTTCCGCTCGACCGCTTCCGTGAGCGCCGTCACCGGCCCGAGGGTTTTGCGCGTGATCCACCATCCGCCCAGCAGTCCGAGCAAAATCGCCGGGAACCCCACGCAAAAAACCATCTCGCTCGCTTCATCCAGCGCATACTCCCATACATCTTTTGAATGATCGCGATGCAATTGCTCCGCGATTTCCTGGTACACACCCGCTCCCATGACGATCAATGAAACAATCAGGATCGCCGCGTACCACAACGTCAATCGCGTCCGGATTTTCATTCCTTCAAAACGTATCCCGCTCCCCGCACCGTATGGAGCAGCTTCGGCTCGAACCCATCGTCAATTTTTTCCCGCAGCCGCTTGATGTACACATCCACCAGGTTCGTGCCCGGGTCGAAATGGTAGTCCCAGACCTTTTCAATGATGCTCATCCGCCCGCAAATCCGCCCCGCCGAGCGCATGAGGAATTCCAACAGCCGGAACTCCCGCGCGGTCAGGTCGAAAAATTTGTCCCCGCGCTGCGCCCGGTGGGAAACCGTGTCCAGCGTGAGATTGGAAACCCGCAGCGTGGTGGATTTCGATTCGCTCCGGCGCCGTCCCAGCGCCCGCACCCGCGCCACCAGTTCCGCGGTCGCGAACGGCTTGGGCAGATAATCATCCGCGCCGGCGTTCAACCCCTCCACCCGCTCGTTGACCGCGCCGCGGGCCGACAGCAACAGCACCGGCGTGCGGTTCTGCTGCTCGCGCAACTCGCGCAATATGCTCAACCCATCGCGCCCCGGCAGCATGATGTCCAGCACAATGCCGTCAAAGCGAACCGTGGACACGGCCGTCAGCGCGTCATCGCCGCGATGGCACACATCCACCGCGAACCCTTCCGCCTGAAGCGCCATGCGGATGAACGACGCCGTCTTCTTTTGATCTTCCACCACCAACACGTGCATGGTTCGATGATAAAGGAATCGGCCAGCGAAAGAACGTTTTTTTCCGAACGCCTCGCTAGTGTTCCTAGTCGCGGAGCGACACGCGGATATTAGCCAGCCACAACGTGGCTGGTAATCGCGTTTGTAACCTAGTCCTGAAAGGACAACGGAAAAAGCCATGCATTCCGGCGTCCTTTCAGGACGCATCGGAAATACCCGGATTTCCAGCCACTTCGTGGCTGGCTAATTTCCGCGTATCGCTTCGCGACGAACCGATGTTTTCTGCAAGCGCCGAGTTCGCTGATCTCGCCGGAATACCCAGACCGCCTCTGCCCGGCAGAATCTCAGCAACCCACAAGACATTGTTTGTTTAAAATGAATTTTTTGTCATTTGTCCATTTTAGGCTCGCCCTTGCAAAAATAGCCCCTTAATAAGCTTTTGCCGGTTCGTAAGAAATCATCTATGAAACCAACATCGCCCATTCGCATGATATCGGCTGAAATGTTCCCGCTGAAAATCGCATGAGGTTTTGGCCGCTTATTTTTGTCATCGCCCTGCTCGCCGGCTGCGCGCATTTCACGCCGCAGCCGATCTCACCGCAACAAACCGCCGCCGATTTCGATGCCCGCTCGCTCGCCAACGAAAATCTCCGGGCATTCCTGGAAACCAACCACATCACCGGCGATTGGCCCCGCCGGACCTGGGACCTGAACGCGCTGACATACGTTGCTTTCTATTATCAACCCGCGCTGGCCGAGGCGCGCGCCCAATTTGCCGCCGTGCGCGCCGCTGAAATCACCGCCGGCGAACGGCCCAACCCGACCCTCAGTTTCACGCCTACTTATGACAGCACTACGCTGCCGCCTTGGATTTTTACCTCGGCGTTGGATGTGCCGATCGAAACTGCCGGCAAACGCAAGAAACGCATCGCGCAAGCCGTCTTCACCTCCGACGCTGCCAAGTGGGATTTCGTTTCCACGGTTTGGCAAACGCGCAGCAAGATCCGCTCGGCGCTGCTGAATTTATATATTGCGCGCGAAAACGAATCGTTGTCCGCGCGCCAGGTGCTGGCACAGAGCAATGTTGTGCGCCTGCTGGAAGGCCAGCTTTCCGCCGGCGCCATTTCCGGCTTCGAAGTCACCCAGGCGCGCGTCGCGGCCGAAACCGCGCAGTTATCGCACCAGGACGCGCTCGCCCAGCTAACCCAGGCCCGTGTTCAATTGGCCTCCGCCCTCGGCGTGCCCTCCCACGCTCTCGATGGCGTCGAATTTGACTTTGGCGACATGCAAAACCTTCCGGTCGATTTGACCGACCAGGAAGTCCGCCGCACCGCGATTTTGACTCGCGCGGATGTCCGCGGCGCCCTGGCTGATTACGCCGCCAGCCAATCCGCGTTGCAATTGGAAATCGCCAAACAATATCCGGACGTTCACCTGAACCCCGGCTATGAACTCGACCAGACGGACAACAAATGGTCGCTCGGCTTCACGGTCGATCTGCCGGTGTTGAACCAAAATCAGGGCGGCATCGCCGAAGCCAAAGCCAAGCGCGCCCAGGCCGCCGCTCATTTCCTGTCGGTGCAGGCGAACGCCATTTCTGAAATTGACAGCGCTCTCGCCGGCTACAATGCCGCCCTGCAAAAATCCGCCATCGCGAAAAGCCTGCTGGCCAACCTCCAGAAACAATTGGAGTCCACGCGCGCCCAGGCAAGACTCGGCGAGGCGGACGCGCTCGCCCTAGCCAACGCCGAGTCCCTGTATTACACCGGCGTCCAAAACCAACTCGACGCCCAGACCAAGGCCCAGGAGGCTCTCGGCACTCTCGAAGATGCTGTCCAAAGCCCCGCCATCCTTTCCGCCGACGCCCTCCGCGTCGCGCAGGATCCTCTTTCCCGAAACCAAAAATGAAATTGAAATCCATTGTCATCGGCGGCGTCATGGTCCTCTGCGCGGGGCTGGCTGTCTTTGGCCTGATCAAATTGCACACGGACTCCGGCGGCGACCCGGATGACCAGCCGCAGGAAGAAAACGTCACGCCGGTCATCAATGTCCAAACCGGCGCCGTCCAGCGCGTCACGTTGCATGAATACGTGAACACTTACGGCACGATTGAACCCGCGCCCGCCACCGCCGGCGAACCTTCCGCCGGCGGCCCGCTCTCCGCTCCTTCCGCCGGCGTCGTGGCCCGTGTCGCGGTGGTCGCTGGGCAACATGTCAATAAAGACGACGTCCTCGTGGAACTGAATTCCAGCACGGCCACGTTCGATTACGCCAAAGCCGAAGTGGAGCGCCAGCGCAAATTGTTCGCCGACCAAAACACCTCCGCCAAAAATCTTGCGGATGCCGAGGCGCAGCTCGCCTCGCTGCAGCTCATCGCGCCCATCTCCGGCACCGTCACCCGCGTCGCCGTCCGCGCCGGGCAGGCCGTCGATGCGAACACGGTTCTTGCCG
>DATNEA010000010.1:0-30006 GCA_035606845.1 Candidatus Angelobacter sp.
ACGTAAACCGGCTTGTCGCTCGTCACCAAAAGGCGAACGGCCTCCTGTTTGAATTCCCGTGTGTATCTTTTTGTACTATTGCTCATCATCGTCACTTTCCAACTGCTTGGACGACGTGTCCACTAAATCGGGGGAACCTCAGGATGTTGGACGCTTGGAGCTTATCGCGATGCGGAAATCATTGGTGAATTTGGCTGCCATATCCCGGGCTTCGGCTTTTGGGATTTCGCTCCACCCGTCGTGTTCTTTTGCTTCTTGAATTAGCTGGGCTGCGTTCCTATTGTCGAATTATGAAACGAATTTCTTTTTTCCTGATGGCCGCTCTGTTCGCAGTGCCGGTTGCGTCCCGCGCCCAGGACGCCGCGACAGAAGAGCGAATGAACAAATTGAGCGCGCAAATTGACGTGTTGGTGGAGGCAAAGGAGGCGCAGAATAAGAAGATTGATGATCTGCAGGCGCAGATTCGCGATTTGCAGAATCAATTGAGCAAGCCTTCCGGCAATTACGCCTCGGCCGATGATGTGAAACAGCTTGCGGATGCGGTGAAGGAGGTGGATCGGAAACGGCAGGAGGATAATGAGCGCGTGATGGCAGAGTTGGAGAAGTTGGGCAAAACGCTCACGGGTGGCGGACGGCATTCGAGCGCGCCGGTTTCAAATCGGACTTCGACGCCGGATTTTGACGCGGCATCGCCGCATATGGTTTATACCGTGCAATCGGGCGACAGCTTGAGTGGGATCGTGAAGGCTTATCGGGAAAAGGGCGTCAAGGTGACGGTGCAACAGGTGCTGGCGGCGAATCCGGGTTTGAAGCCGGAGAGCATGAAGCCTGGGCAAAAGGTTAATATTCCGGGGACACCGCCGCAGTGAGAGCCGGGGACGCATTAGTATAGTGGCACGGGCGTCTCGCCCGTGTGTTTCGATTCGCACGGGCGAGACGCCCGTGCCACTATAGGAACAGCAGCGCGAAAAGGGCGAGGCCGAGGGCGATGCGGTACCAGCCGAAAAGGTTGAAGGTGTGGTTTTGGACGTAGCGGAGAAGCCATTTTACGGCGATGAAGGAAACAATCGCCGAAACGATAGTGCACAGGATGGTCATGCTCCAGTTTTCGTGAGGCGCACCGGGTGGGGGATGATGCAGGGCTTTGAAAATTTTCAATCCGCCGGCGGCGAGCATTGTCGGAATGCCGACGAGGAAGGAATATTCCGTCGCGAGAGGACGATTCAAACCGAGCAGCAAGGCGAGAACAATGGTGGAGCCGGAACGGGACGCGCCGGGAAAGACGGCGGCTATGATTTGACCCAGCCCCACGGCAATCACAATCGGCCAGGTGATTTCATCGCGCAGTTTTTTTCCGCGCAGCCAAAATTCCACGGCCAGAAAGGCGATGCCGCCCACGAACACCGCGATGGCGATCGGCAGCAGCGTTTCGGGAAGTTTCAGTCCTTTTTTGTCGAGCACAAAGCCGATGGCGCCGGTGATGACAAAGGCGACGATGATTTTCAGGAGATAATCCTGCACGGCTTTGTCGCGCCAATTGAAGATGAACTGGTGAAAACGTTTGTGGAAAAGCGGGATGATGGCGATGACCGCGCCGCACTGGATGACGATGTTGAATAAATCGGTTTGGTGGCCCAGCCAATGTTCGGCGATCAGCAAATGGCCGGTGGAGGAAACGGGGATGAACTCGGTGATTCCTTCGATGATTCCGAGTATGACAGCGATAAGCCAGTGTGGCATTCGGGGGATAAACGGGAAAAAGGGGTGGAAGACAAGAAAAAATAGAGGCGTGAAACGTGAAGTGGGCCCGGTCGATCCGGGCGGCCTTCACGTTTTACGTTTCACGTTTCGCGAGAGCGCTTACGTGGCTTTGCGCGCGAACAGGGAAAAGCCGCCCTTGGTTTCCTCGGTATTCCGGCGGACTTTCAACTGGCCGAGGATGGAGTGCCAGCCGATGTAGATTTTGTGCCACTGGTTTTCCACGTTGCGCAGGGCGCCTTCGTTCATTTCGCTCAGGTAACGCAGGGAGGGCGCGTTGCCGATGAGCGTGTGAATTTCGTCCTTGGTGGGCGAATTGACGTCGATGGACGAGAGAATGATTTCGAGCTCCTGGACGAGGACGCTCTTGACCTCGAGAAACTGAATCTCGTCTTCGGGGCCAAATTTTTTGCTTCGCGCCAGGTTGACGTAGCGGTTGAATTGCTTCCAACACTCCAGATAGTTTTCCATCTGGGCGGTCAATTGGTCGAATTTTTTGGATGTGCTCATAGTTGGCAACGAGTTTTTGGGTCAAATCATAGCTGAACCGCGGGTGCGAGAAAGATGATGGCGCCGCCGCGCGCCTCGCGGGCGGTGATGTGCAGGCTGGCGTAATGAATGCGAAATTCCGACAACGGCAAATGCGCCTTGCGCGCTTCCTGGAACAACCGCAACACTTCGTCGGCAATCTGGTGCAAAATTTCCTCGGGATACGTGGAGGTCACGGTGCGCGTTACGATGTTGCCATCGCGGTCCACCGTCATGCTGCCGGACGGCAGCCGTTGGAGGGCGGGGCGGGGCTTCGCAAATAGATTCAGGAGTCCCATGTGGAAACAAGTTTTTTGGATTTTTCAAAAATTTCCGAAGAGTCGGTGTTCGGCGGCCAGGCGACGAGGCAGGTCTTGTTCCTGGCCGGCATTAAAATCACTTTGCGTTCGAGGTTCTGGGCCTGGATATGCGACCAGGGACCCGCTTCAAGTTTTTCGCCCAATCCCTGGATGGCTTCGGTGGCGTACTTCATCCAGGCGGCGAACTCGGTGGCGGACTGCGTGCCCCAGCCTTCGGGGGTTGCGCCGGTTTCATTGGGCGAGGCCACGACCCATTCGCAACCTTCGCGGGCGAGCGCAGCCAGACGCCAGACGGTCTTGCGGTGATCGGCTTCCTCGGCGGGTTCGCCTTCGACCGGGACGGAGACTTCATCAATCGCCTGCGCGGTCTCGAGCAGCAGGGCATTGATGGATTTCAGGATGGTGCGTTCGCGGTCGGGTTCGGAGGGGAGCGTTTCGAACGTGCCGGATTTCCATTCCAGGATGCGGCGGAACGCAGCCTCGCCGCGGGCGCCTTCGGTCTCGGAATCAATCAGGTCGCCGTTCAGGATCCAGATTTTTCCGACCAGCGAGCCGCGCGTGATGCGGAAGACGGTCGAGCTTTGGGAAAGACATTCCATCTGGAGAATGTCCATGAGGCTTTTATTTTGAATGCCGCGGAAACCGTTCTCGGCATCGCGCCCGAGCAGCGACTCGAGACATTCGAGAAACATCTGCATGTTCTGCTGCGTGTCGGGCTTGAGCCAGAACAAGTCCACGCCGAGCGCGTAGGCCCGGGAGCGAAATTCTTCATCCTGCACGCCGGTCATCACGACCGTGCGCAACTCGGGGAAACGGCGGCGGACGATCGAGAGCACTTGCAGGCCGTCCATTTTGGGCATCTTCAAATCGCAGATCAACACGCGGAAAGGTTCGGCCTCCAGCATCGCCATCGCGCGGGCGCCGCTGGTGGAGGTATGGATTTCCGGTTTGCTCGGGAGCTGGGCAAGCCATTCCTTGTACAACTCCAGGAACGTCGGATCATCATCCAGAATCAAAATTTTGTGGCGCGCGTCCATAATGCTTAACCGCTAACTCTCGTCATTCCGGACAAAAACTTGAATGTCATCATCCGGCCTATAGCAGTCCCTATTCCCGCGGCGGAACATTCTTTCAGTTTTTTCAGATTTCATTTGTACAGAGCAGGGCATGCAAACCGTGATCGCTGGCGCGATGTTTTTTGCCCGTTTTTAATGGCCAAAAGGAGGCGGCCACGGGACAACCAAGTCCATGGATGAGACAAAATTTACCAGTCCGGGGTTGGCGCGGCGGCGAACTAATCGTTGCAGGATGGGGCGAGCGCGCTTTTATGTTGGCTCCTGCGGCAGAACGCATTTGATGGCACAAAACCTGCGCCCCTCCACATTCAAATCGTCCGAGATGAGACCACGCAAATCGGCGGGACGAGCGCAAACGATGTTAAATTTTTTCAAAAACCTGTTTGGATCCGGCGCGGCGGAAACCCATGCCAATGGAAATGGAAATGGGAAAAGCTACGCGCCCGCTGCAGCGCCCACCGCACCCGTTCAAGTCCAGGCCCGAACGATGCCCGATAGAACCAACGCGGCCGTGCCGAGACCCGCATCCGTGGCGACGGCGGCAGCCGTTCCGGCCCAGGCTCCCGCGCACATGATGGCCGACGGAAACGGCGTCCAGATTCCGTTCCACACGATTGTCGCGATCCTGCCTCTGGAACTCAAAACGCGCATCAAGCAAACGATGATTGCGGATGTGCAGGTGCCTCTGCCGCTTGACCGCGTGCTCCTGCAATTGGGCTCGGGTACCATCCGGGTCACGTTCGGAGAATTGAAGGCGCTGGTCCCGGGAATGTTCACGGCGCTGCCGGACCTGGATCAAACCGAGATTATTCTTCCGCTCAATGAGATTCTCCCGCAAATCAACCCGGCATTGCTCGCCCGCCGCCAGAGTCAAAAGCAACTCCACGTTCCGGATGAAGTCACCGGCCCGTTTGGAAAAGATTTTGCCGGCGTGACGCTGGCCGACCCGCGTGCCGCAGCCAAGCCGGTCGCGGCTCCAGCGGCTCCATCAGCCCCGGCGATGCCCGCCGCAGCGCCTCGCGAGACGAGAATCGCCCCGCCGGCCGCATCGGCGATTCCGATGAATCCAATTCCGATGGCTCCCCCGGCCGCAGCGCGCCCGGTGGCGCCTCAACCGGTGAAACCGGCCCAGCCGATTCCGTTCCGGCCGCCGCCTCCCGCACCGAAGCCCGCGCCCGCTCCCGCGCCGGCCGCCGACCCGATTCCGATGGTTCCGTTCCGGAGTAATATTCCATCCACGCCCACGCCTCGTCCGCCGACGGCGGCGCCAGCTGTTCCTCCAGTCAGACCGGCGCTTCCGTCAGCTCGCGGCGTGGGCGCTGTTTCGATGCCGTCATCGGTCCCGCGGATGCCTGCGGCTCCGGCTCCAACCAATGGCGGCGTTCGCCCGACGTTTGCGCCTCCCGCTGCTCCTGCGGCTGCGCCCGCGGGACAGGAAGTTGTGCTCAATGTGCCGCTGCGGGCTTTCAGCGATAGCTGGCCGGAAGTGCTGCGCGGCGAAATTGTTCAGTTGAATTTGTCGGAAGCGCAATTGGCGCTGCCGGTGAGATTTATCGAACCGGCGTTGAAGCTGGGCAAGGTGGCTTTTTCGTGGAAGGTGCTTCGTTCCTGGATTCGGCCGCCGGTGCTGCCGACGGTTTCGGCGCATGATGGGATGATGCTTGAATTGCCGTTGCGCGTGCTCGCGCCGCTCTTTCTCTCACACCAAAAAAAGGCGGTGCCGGGGCAGGCGAAGGTTCAGGTGGACGAAAACATCCCGAACTTGTTTTTCGGTTTTCCGCAGGGAGAATCCGCTGCCGAATCGCTTCAGGAGCAGGCCGCGCCGCAGCCAGTGGCTCAGCCCATCCCGGCAGCATCCGCGCCGGCAGCACCCACGCCCGCGCCGATCCCGGAAGTTCGAGAGACGCTGTATACTCCCCAGCCCAAGCAGACGAAAGTCGCTGACACCAATTTCTACGTTTGGAACGAAAACGGCCAGGCGCAGGTCGATGAGACCGAGTTTAAAAGGAAATCGTCCATTGGCACGGATTTCCTGACGCGCTACGCCACGCCGAACGAAGTGGTTTCGCGGGCGGCGGCGCTGGATGGAGTCGCGGGCGCGCTGGTGGCCCTGCCGGATGGCCTGATGGTGGCAAGCAAATTGTCACCGGACCTGAACGGCGACACGCTGGCGGCGTTCCTGCCGCACATTTTCGGAAAAGTGAGCCAATGCACCAAGGAACTCCGCATGGGTGAGCTCAACAATCTGCATTTTACCGTGGGCAACGTGCCGTGGAAAATTTTCCGCGTGAACGCAATTTTCTTCGCCGTCTTCGGCCACGCCGGCCAGCCACTCCCCACGGCTAACCTGGCCGCGTTGGCAGGTGAACTGGACCGGAAAAAATAACGAGAGATATTATGGCAATCATCAATCAAGCCACCAAGGAGTTACAGGTCAAGATCGTCTATTACGGCCCGGCAATGGGCGGCAAGACGACCAACCTCGTGCAGGTGCACGATCACGTGCAGACCGCCGCGGGCAACAAAGGCAAGCTGGTCTCGCTCGCGACGAGTTCCGACCGCACGCTGTTTTTCGACTTCCTGCCGATCGAGGCGATGTCGATCAAAGGGTTCAAAACGAAGTTCCAGCTTTATACGGTGCCGGGCCAGGTGATTTACAACACCACGCGCCAGTTGGTGCTGCGCGGCGTGGACGGCATCGTGTTCGTGGCGGATTCGCAATATGAAAAAATGGCGGAGAACGTGGAAAGCTTCCAGAACCTGGAGGAAAATCTGCGCTCGCTGAAGATGAATCTCTCGGATATTCCGTACGTGGTGCAATACAACAAGCGCGACCTGCCGAATGTGGCGCCGGTCGAATACATGGAATTTTTGTTGAACAATCGAGACGTGCAGGTGCCGTCGTTTACGTCCGTGGCGCACAAGTGCGAGGGCGTTTTCGAATCATTGAACATGATTACGCGCCTGCTGCTTAACAAGTTCATCAGCCAAAACTCGCCGCAGTACGCGTGACATGCCTACACTGCCCCAAATCATCGAGGAAGATGTTCAACGCTTCGGCGTGGTGTTGCAGGAATTGCTGAAGCACACCGAGGCCAGCACGGCGTTGATTATCGACAAGGGCGGATTCCTGATTACCTACCAGGGTAATGCGGACGCCTTTGATCTCACCACCATCGCGGCGCTGGCTTCCGGCGCTTACATGGCCAACCAGACCATTGCCAACCTGGTCCACGAAACCAATTTCAACAGCGTCTATCAGCAGGGCGAGAAGTACAGCATCTACGCCACCTGCTGCGGCGATGAAACGTTGCTGGTGGTCATCTTCGAAGCGAACCAAAGCGTGGGCGTGGTGAAGTATTTCGCCGAGCCGGCCGTGGAAAAAATCACGGCCCAGCTCAAGGTCGCGCACGAACGCGATCCAGGCAACGGCATTGATCTTTCGATCCTCAATGTGGCGGACACCAGCGGCGTGTTTAAGAAAAAACGCGAACGCCAGAAACGCGGGGCTTAGAACGCGCAAGGAAACAGGCTTCTTGCCTGGGCCGCTTCGTTCCGCGCGCGCCGCAAAACCCGGCAACAACGGCGCGCACGGAGTGACGCGCCCTACCATCCAAATTCTTAAAACGCGGAAGGGTTTTAAAACCAACGCGGAGGCTGTTCTTCCAGCCTCCGCGTTTTGGTTTGGCTCTGCGCTGTCAGGGGAATGCAAGCCGGTAAAAGACGCTGCCTTGCGATGGGTCGATTGGGACGGCCACCTGATTCGTCGCCGTCGAATTCGGAACGTCAATCCAGTTGCTGCCCAGGCCGGTGCCCGGGCTGTCGATCTGCAATTGCAGGCGCATTCCGGGCAGGGGCCACGAGAGATTCAATTGCTTGCCTGAAATCTGCGCGGCGATGCGCACGGAGACGAGTTTGTAAACAACGCCGCCGTTTCCATTGGGAGGTGTGCTCGTCGCCATCGCGTAAAGCTCGCCATTGCCGTCCTGGCCGAAGCCGTGCACCGTCTGGCCATTTGGCAAAATCTCGGAGTTAAATTGGGGCAAGGTGAACACGTTGATTTGGCCGGATTGAAGATCGGCGTAGAAAAGGCGGCCATTGATGCGCACCGGGCTGGGTATCAGGGCCAGGTCGCCGAAGATGTATTTGCCGTAAAGCTCCGGCATCGCGCTGCCCCGGTAAACGAATCCGCCGGTGATGGAAATGCCGTTGTTGTGATCGTATTCCAGTATGCCCAGCGGGCCGGTGATCGGATCAATGAGTCCCGCGGGTGACCCGGGACTGAAGTGTCCCGGCGGAGTGCCGATGGTGCCGGCAGGACCGGCAGGGCCGTTTGTTTGGTTGAAAAGGAAATCGCCTTCTTTGATGGCCCAACCGTAATTGCCGGCGCGGACTACGCGATTGATTTCTTCAACATTATTCTGGCCCACATCCGCTTCAATCAAGTCGCCGGTAATGGGATCGAAGGCAAAACGATAGGGATTGCGGAAGCCGTAGGCGTAAATTTCCGGAACCTGGCCGGCTTGCTGGAAAGGATTGTCCTTCGGGATGCGATATTGTCCATTGGGGCTGACGGGGTCCGTGCTGGACGGATTCAACGAAGGATTGAGCGGGTCAATCCGCAACATTTTACCGAGCGGAACGCTGAGGTTTTGGGCGTTGCCCCCGGGCGAGATGTGGCCCGGGCCGACGTCGTTTGCATTGCCGCCATCGCCCAAAGCCAAGTACATATAGCCGTCCGGACCGAAAGTGCAGGTGCCGCCATTATGATTTTGGGCATCTTTGCCGAACGAAATCACTTCGCGCCGGGACGTGGGATCGATGATGTTGGGATCCGCGGGTGAGATCTTCCACTCATTCAGGGCATTCTTGTAAACGTTGGTCGTATTGTCGGGAAGCGGATAGGTCGGCGGGCCGTTGGATTGTATGGATTCGCTGTTATAGGTGTAGAGCGTTCGATAGCCCGGGCTGGACGGATTGTTGAAGCCGGGATGGAAAGCGATCCCGAGCAAGCCGCGCTCGTCATTGGGGTTGGAGGCCACGAGTGGCGGTTGGACGAGATTTTGAAGATCCAACGCTGGCGTCGGCAACAATACGCCGTTTTGGATGACGCGCACCAGGCCGTTCTGTTCCAGGACGAAGAGGCGGTTGGTATCGCCGGGCGGGCTGATGCCATACAAAGGAGCGGACAGGTTGGTGGCGACCGGAATGAGGAAGAGTGAAAACGTCCCGTTGGTGACCTCCGCGGTGTAACGCGCGATGGTCAATTGCACCGGGGCCGACGTGGCGGTCAAACCGGCATCGTCCGTGGCGACGGCTGTGACAGTATTCGTGCCCAGGCTGAAGGTGAAGGGCGCGGTAATTAACTTGAAGGGACTGGTGGAAACATTTTTGATCAAGACGCCATCGTTGAAATAAGCCACGTTCGTGACGGTGCCATTGGTGTCGGTGATTTCCGGCGCGATGGTCACGGGATCGGTGTTGCCGAAGACGGAGCCGTCCGGCGGATTGGTGATGGTCACGCCGATCGGGGCCGAATTTGTCACAATGGCGGCATTGACGTCGACTTCTCCGGTAAAGCCGTGGATGACGCAGAAGTAGGGAAATGCGCCTGCGCTCGTGAAGACATTGGTGAACACATACCCGGTATTTTCAACGGGCGAATCCCAAAGATCGGTCTCGCTTTCGGTGTTATGCGCATCCGAGACCCAGGTCCATACCACCTGATCGTTTACATTGATGGAGACGACGCTGGGATTAAAATCGGTGGGCTCGATGTTCACGCCCACAGAGGCCGCCATGGCCAGGTGGCTGATGATAAAGGCGAGAATTCCCAGACAAAAAGTTTTCGTGGCAGAAGCGGTTATAGACCAAGTGCACGTTTTCATTTTTTCCTTCCGTTTGCAAATTTCGGTTGCGGTCCCTTGTAACAAAAACGCGAGTGGAATCGTTCGGTGTAAGAGGCGTGGGGGGCCAAGCAGTTCCCGGATGCAGGGTGGGGAGTAACCCTACCCGATTGATTTGAAGCGCCTGGTTGCGGGTCTTGCTTTTTGTCGTCTTTGGATGACTTTGTTTGCGCGCTATTTTTTGGAACAAAATGGAGGGTGCATGCTCTTAATCGCTGTGAACACGATCCTTAAAACCACCTCCATCGTCGCGGCGCTGTTAACCTGCGTTGCCATCGCACAAACATCCAGCGCGGCCAACGCGACCGTTATAGTCGGGCCCTCCAATGAGGGCATCGTTCAGGATATATTCTCACCTTCCACGGTTTCGATTTCCGTGAACGATTCGGTAATCTGGAACTGGCAGAGCACGTTTCACTCGACCACCAGCGGCACCAACGGAACTGCCGGCGACGACAATGGCACCCCAAGCGGCTTATGGGATTCCGGGTTGATTTTTTCGACGCCACATTTTTTCACCAACACCTTTACCGCGCCTGGGACGTATTCATATTACTGTCAATATCATTATTTTGAGGGCATGACCGGGGAGGTGGTTGTCGCCGGTTCAACCCTGCCCGTGCCCCCTACAATTGGAATCACCAGTCCGACCAATGGCTCGGTCTTTGCCGCGCCGGCGAACGTGTCCATCCAGGCCGGAGTCACCAAAGGAAGCGGCACCGTGACCAATGTTCAGTTCCTGCTGGATAATGCTGTTTTCGCCAATCAAAGTTCGGCTCCGTTTTCGGCGACGGCGAACGACCTGGCGGCCGGCCCCCACACTCTCTCAGCCGTTGCCCAGGACGATGCCGGTCTTTCGGCGACGAAATCCGTCACCATCAGCGTGGTAACGCCCACGAGTGTCTCATTGACGAATGGTTCGCGGCTTTCCGGGAACGATTTCCAATTCAGTTATTCCGCCGATGTCGGGTTGAGTTATGTCGTGCAAAGGTCCAGTGATTTGACGAACTGGATTCCGGTCGGCACCAATACCGCTTCCAGCAACCCCGCGTTTTTTGACGACCCGAACGCCACAAACGATCTTGATTTTTATCGCGTGGGGCGGTTGCCTAATCCCTGATTGAAGTTGTGCAGCGATATGCGGCGATGGGTGCCAGTCATTACGGCTATCTTTTTAGGCATCGCGGTTCCGGCCAGGGCTGAATCGGGCGAAGCGGCGGCGCGGACCTTCTCCGGCCGCGGCGTTATTCTCGAAATCAAGCCGGACACCGCGCAGGTGGTTATCCGGCATGACGCGATTGCCGGTTACATGGACGGGATGACCATGCCGTTCAAAGTCAAGGATCGCGCTCCCTTGACCGAATTAAAGCGCGGCGATCAGGTGACGTTTCGGCTTCACGTGACGGCTGACGAAAGCTGGGTGGATCATTTTCAAAAAATCGGTGTGGTTTCTCTTCCGGAAGCTAAAACCAATTCTCAACCGGCAAAAATCTCCGCGCCGCGTCCGGACAAATCGCTGCTGGATTACAAATTTACCAACGAACTGGGCCAGGCGGTCAGCTTCAATGATTTTCGCGGCCAGGCGCTGGCGATTACATTCTTCTACACGCGCTGTCCTTTGCCGGAATTTTGTCCGCGTTTATCCAAGAACTTCCAGCAAGCGTCGCGAAAACTGGAGGCGATGACCAACGCCCCGACGAACTGGCATTTTATTTCCGTTTCATTCGACCCGGGGACGGACACACCGCAAGTGCTGAAGAATTACGGGCTGAGTTATGGGTATGATCCGGCGCACTGGAGTTTCTTCACCGGGCCGCAGGATAAAATCGCGGAACTGGCGCGCGACACGGGCGTGCAGTACGACGCGAGCGGCGGCACGATTAACCACAACTTTCGGACGCTCATCATCAATCCCGAAGGTCATCTGCAAATGGTTTTCCCGATTAGCGGCGATCTGTCCGACCAGATCGTGGCTGAGATTTTGAAGGCGACGGCGAAAAAAGAATCGACAACTGTTAAACAGGCTGGCCCGCGCAATAATGAGAGGAATCTCTAGCAGAAGGAGTTTTAAGCAAATTCTCCGCTCCCACAATCCCAACGGGATCGAGTCCTTCAGCCCAGGGTTGGACGCGCAGCGGACTACCTTGGGTAAAAGCACGAATTGTCGCCAACCCTGAAAGGTTGCGCCAAATGGCAATCGCAATCGGCTCAACCCTTTCAGGGGTTGGGCGGAATATTGCGCAGTTAACCCAGGGTAGCCTCGCAGACTCGGCAACCCTGGCTCGATGGCAGAATCCCTTCGGAATTCATCTCCGGTTAAACTGGCGATTTTTAGACAGGCCGGTTCGCCGTGGAATTTTGAATTTCGGGCGGTAAATGGCGTCCAACGAATAATTATGAAGTGCTATGCTTTGGGTTTGTGTTTGTTGAGTACGATGGTTTTGACCGGGTGCGAAACGCCTTACGGAACTCCGGATCGAACGGCGACGGGCGCGCTGGCGGGCGGAGCCATTGGGGCGTTTTCGGGCGCGGTTCTCGGCGGCAGACATGCCGGCGAGGGCGCTTTGATCGGCGGCGCCGTCGGCGCCATCACTGGCGGGCTGATCGGCCATTCGATGGACCAGGAGGAGCAGGAACGGTTGCGAGCCGAAGCGCCAGTCACTTACACGCGCGTTGAACAAGGCCAGCCGCTGGCTGTGGCCGACGTCAAAGCCATGACGAGCGCCCAGGTCAGTGACGACGTCATCATCAGTCAGATTCAGAACACGCACAGCGTTTATCATTTGAGTGCGGCGGATATTATTGATCTCCACAACGCAGGCGTCAGCGAAAAGGTCATCAATTACATGATCAACACGCCGACCACGGTGGCTTCCGCGCCGCCCGGTGACGTTTCGGAAGCTCCTCCGCCGCCGCAGAGTGAACCTGTCGTTGTGGCGCCGGGGCCGGGATACGTGTGGACGCCCGGCACATGGGAATGGCATGGCCGTTGGGTTTGGGTGGGAGGTTATTGGGCGCTGCCGCCGTACCCGGGCGCGGTATGGGTGGGCGGATATTGGGTTCACGGCCGATATGGCTGGCATCGAATGCCGGGTCATTGGCGGTGAGGTGCGCTTTATATCCGAGATGAGCTTGGCAAAGCGGGGCGGATCAGCGGCGCGCGCCGCGGCCACCGGTGCTGTCGCCGCGAGTTCGGGCGCGAGATTCTGTTTCGGCAATTGCGATGGTTTGCGTTCTGCGGCCGCGGTTGGTTTTTACAATCATGGAGGAAGTTGGCTTGAGAAGCAGATGACTGATAGGGAGGCGAACACCTGACATTTGCCCAGCAAAAATTTGTATCGTCTGTGGCTAACACGGGTGGGCGAGCGTAATCGCGAGCCTTAGCCTCAAGAGCGTTAACCCCGGCTCGCGAGTACGCTCGCCCCACCAAAGCGCCCATTCTGACAACGCTTACCTGGAATATTTGTCGAGAAAATGCTGGAGCTTTTGGCCGTCGAGATAGCGTGGGTCGCCTTCGTAACGAACTATGCCGGAGGGATCCACGAGCAGGCAATGGGGAATGGCGGTGATTTGCAAATTGCGCAACATGCGCTGTTGGGGATCGTTGGCAATCGCATAATCGATGGCCGGGCTCGTCATTTTGCGGATGGTCGCTTCGGATTCGTCACTGATGCCGATGACGGTCAAACGATTGGCGTATTTCGTTTGAAACGCATTGAGTTCCGGGATCGATTGGCGGCACGGTTGGCACCAGGTGGCCCAGAAATCAAGCAACACGAATTTTCCATCCGTCGAGGGAGCGTCGGTGAGCCAGTTGGCGATTTCAATGGACGGCACCGGTTGGCCGCGAAGGGAGCGGGCATTGATCCTGGGCGCGACGAAGTCGTCATTGGTGTCGGTGCCAGCAGGTGCCGGAGGTTTGGCCTTGGACAGATTGGCGCTGTATTCAGCCGTGGCTTCGCGGCGCGCGGTTTCGATTTGAGCACTTTTGGCGGCATCGTAATGGAAGTGCTTTTGAAGCGCCGGATCGAGGTCCTTGAGTTTGGCGCTGGCGAGACCTGCCGAATGGGAAAAATAAATGTCGGTTGCCGTGGAGGAAGTGACGATCACGTTCGTGTAAATCTGGTCCTTGAGCTTGAGCGTGCGAAAGGTTTCGTCCGCGGCGGCGGAGAATGCGAGTGCGACGATCAGAAATCCCACGATTTCCAGGTTGGCGGATGGTTTTATTTCAGCGCGTTTCATCATCCTTCGGCAATGGTTTGCCGAGGTAAAAACAACCAGCAGCAATCATGCCGGAAATGAAGAGGATGAGCAGCGCCTGGTTGCCCGGATGTTTGAGGCCTTGCAGGATGTCCTCCATAATGCCGCCGGAAGTGCCGTAAAGCTGCTGCATTTGCCGCGATTGCGCGCGCGCCTGGGATTCCTCGTATTCCTGAATCTGAATATCCTCCGCCGGTCGCGGGCGCGAAGCGCGTAACGCCAAGCAATCCGACTCCCCGCGTAAATTAAATTGAATTTTTCCCCAAATTGCTTAGCAAGTGCCCGTAATCCGACAACTTGATGGTGTTCAGGGCTCAATTCGACCAAACGCAGGTGCTCAGTCCGCCCCCATGTCTTTGACAGCCAGTAGAAGAGTGCGCTTTTCCCGACCCCTCGCCTCCCGACTACGATATTATACTCCTGATGTTCCAACAGGGTCTTATAGTCTGGCGTTTCGTAAAACGCGGATTCCAACATGGAATGATCTGATTCTGCTGGAAACTCGCCGAGTGGATTGGGCTTTCTGATGGATGTCACGTTTATCCCTTATGCGCTTCCTTCGCCCAGGTGTCCTTGAGCGTAATCGTGCGGTTGAGAACCAATTTTCCGCTCCTGCTTTCATTATCCAAAGTGAAATAACCCAGCCGCTCGAATTGATAACGCAGTTCGGGCTTCGCGTTTTTCAGGCTCGGCTCGCATTTGGCGGTGACCACTTCGAGCGAGTGCGGGTTTAGCACGGATTTGAAATCGCGGCCGTCTTTTTCCGGCTCGGCTTCGGTGAAGAGGCGGTCGTAAAGGCGCGCTTCGACGTCGATGGCGTGCGCGGCGCTGACCCAATGGATCGTTCCCTTGACCTTGCGGCCGGCGGTTGGGCCGCCGGTTTTGCTGTCCAGATCGGCGCTGCAGCGGAGTTCGGCGACGTTGCCCGCGGCGTCCTTCACGACTTCGTCGCATTTGATGATGTAAGCGTATTTCAAGCGCACTTCGCCGCCGGGTTTGAGGCGGAAATATTTGGGCGGGGGCGTTTCCATGAAATCTTCGCGCTCGATGTAGATTTCGCGCGAGAAAGGAATCTTGCGCGTGCCGGCGTTTGGGTCTTCGGGATTATTGACGGCGTCGAGTTCCTCGGTTTTGCTTTCGGGATAATTGGTGATGACGACCTTGATCGGCCGCAGCACGGCGAGCCGGCGCAGGGCGATGCGGTTCAGTTCCTCGCGAATGGCGTGTTCGTAAACGGCGATGTCCGTCGTGGAAATATATTTGGTGACGCCGACGCCGATCGCGAAGTGGCGCAAGGCGCTCGCGGGCACGCCGCGGCGGCGGATGCCGGAAATCGTCGGCATGCGCGGGTCGTCCCAGCCGGTCACGATTTTTTCATTCACGAGCTGGATGAGTTTCCGTTTGGAAACAATCATGTAGGTCGGGATGAGCTTGGCGAATTCGTATTGATGGGGCAGGGGACGCGGTAGCACCAGGCTGTCCAAAATCCAATCGTAGAGCGGTCGATGCACTTCGAATTCCAGCGTGCAGATCGAGTGCGTGATGCCTTCGATGTAATCGCTGAGGCAATGCGCGAAATCATACATCGGGTAGATGCACCACTTGCTGCCGGTGTGATGATGCGATGCGTGCCGGATGCGATAGAGCAGCGGGTCGCGCAGCCAGATGTTCGGCGAGGCCATGTCGATTTTGGCGCGCAAGGTGCGCGCGCCGTCCGGAAACTCGCCATTCTTCATGCGCACGAACAAATCGAGATTTTCTTCGATCGAACGATTGCGCCACGGGGAGTCCTTGCCGGGCCGGTCGGGCGCGCCGCGATATTTATCGGTGTCCTCGGGCGAAAGGTCGTCGACGTACGCTTTGCCCTTTTTGATGAGTTGGATGGCGTACTCGTAGATTTGATCGAAATAATCGCTGGCGTAAAACGGCTCGAGGCCGGCGTCCTGATGCGTTTTGCCGACCACGGCCGGCAAATGGAAATCGGATTTGCCGTTCACGTCCTGCGTGGCGGGAGTTTTGCCTTTGGGCTTGAGGCCGTATTTGTCCGTGGCCCAATCGCCGATCAGCCACTCCACGTCTTCCTCGATGGATTCGACGTATTCGACATCCTCCTTGGTGGGATTGGTGTCGTCCATGCGGAGGTTGCAAATGCCGCCGAATTCGCGCGCGATACCGAAGTTGAGGCAAATGCTTTTGGCGTGGCCGATGTGCAGGTAGCCGTTCGGCTCGGGCGGAAAGCGCGTGTGAATGCGCGGATATTTATTCTCCTCGACGTGTTTCGCGACGATATCGCGAATAAAATCGGACGGCGCTGTCGCCGGGGCTTCGCTCTCTGTCTTCGGATTGCTCATGTGTCGAAGCGGGAAGCTAACAGGAAGCTGCGCGGATGGCAAATTGGGGGTGGGGGGCGGCGCAAAAGCTTTATTGAAGCTGCGGAGCAGACCATAGCCCGTGGCGCAAGTGGGAAGCGGTGCAAAATATTTCTTAGCCCCGGATGGGGCGAAAGAGATCGGTATTCAAAGTTCTTTCGCTGCTCCGCGACCGGAACCGGGTGACTTTCCAGTTTTGGTTTTGGAAACGGGGCTGTTAAGGTGGGCCATGCTTTTGTTTCGCGAAAAGGTGCGGGCGGATTGGCTGCCAAAAATGTTGGCGAATCTGCCGGCGGTGTTGGTGGACCATGCGCACCTGGAACGCAAGGCGGCGACTTCGGCGCTGAATCTGGAGAAATATCGCGATTTGTTTCCGCGCGTGGAAGAGCTCAACGTGATTGCCATCGAGGAGTTGCAGCATTTCCAGCTCGTGCTGGATTTATTGAAGCGGCGCGGGATTCCGTTTGGCCAGCCGCACGCGAGCCCGTGGATCAGCGGCTTGATGAAAGCCGTGCGCAGTGGGGAACGGTTCCAGGTGATTGATCATTTGATTTGCGCGAGCCTGATTGAAGGGCGAAGTTGCGAAAAATTCCAATTTTTGGCGGAGGCATTAAAGGAATCGGAACCGGAACTCGCCAGTTTTTACGCCAGCCTTGTGGAGTCGGAAGGCAATCATTACGCGACGTATTTGCTGATGGCGAAGGCGATTGATGAAAATGAAACGGAGCGGCGCCTGGATTTTTATTTGGATTTGGACGCGAAGCTGATTCGCGAGCCGAACCCGCTGCCGATTTTGCATTGAGCCCCTCACCCCGGCCCTCTCCCATCCGATGGGAGAGGGGGAAGTTGTTCCAGCGTCTCTCGCCGAATGCAGTCGCTGATATGTCATCCTTCAAGGTCAGTGTGCGCACTTTCCAGAGACATACTCGAAGTGAATGGAGTGCCCGCTAGCGGCGCCGGACGTTAATACATCTTCACACGCAACCGTGAGCGGCGAGGCGCGTCTCGCTGCGCCAGGCGGGCGCGCTCCCCAACTCACCTCAAGGGCGCTGCTGCTTCGAGGCCGGTTCCGGTGACGTTGTTGGTGAAATAGGCCGGACCATCGATGCCTTCGAGATCAATCCCGGTCAAAGAAATATTCCGCGCGTTTTGAATGACGGAGCCGCGCTGGCAAGTTCCCGTGACCCGGCTGATTTGGATGCCGTCGGCTGGCTTTTCGCTTGGGCCGATGATGCGCAGGAGGTTCGTGCCGGCAATTTTCACATCCCAAATGAGGATGTTGCTGAACTGGGTGATACCCTCCACGCCCGGAACTCCCTGCGGGTCCGGATTGTAACTATAATTGCTGTCCAGCTCCAGCAACGGCTCAGGGCCGACCGCGAGGTGATCGGCGGTGATGTCCTGCAAATAGCCGGCGCGGCCGGCGCGTGACTTCAGTTGAAGAGCTGCCCGCCCGTTCTTAAAGGTGCAGTGGGAAATGCGCACGCGGCGAATGCCTCCGGAGAGTTCGCTGCCGAAGGCAATGGACGTGTAGCCTTTGATGAAAGTGCAATTCGTGATGACAATATCCTCGCATGGCCGACCGATGCGGGCGCCTTCCTGACCTTTGCCGGACTTGATGGCGATATTGTCATCGCCGGTGGTGAAGGTGCAGCCGTCGATGAGGACGCGCCGGCAGGAATCGGGATCGATGCCGTCGGAGTTCGCGCCGGAAGTGTTGAACGTGACGCCGGAAATGCGCACGTCATGGCAATAAGCCGGGTGCAACGTCCACATCCGCGAACTTTTCAGCGTGACGCCTTCGACGCGCACGTTGTCGCATTCGATCGTTTCAATGACGGTGGGTCCGCGAGGGTTGCGGAGTCGCCCGACGGTGGGATTGCCCTCGATGCTCCCGGAGCCGGTGATGAAAATATCTTTGGCGTGATCGGCGGAGATAAGCGCGCGATGGCAATTGGTTTCAATTCCCTCCCAGCGCGCGCGAATGAGTGGATAATCCTCCGCGTTCGCGCTGCCCAGCAAATTGGCTCCGGAATCCAGGTGAAGCGTCGTGTGGGATTTCAAGACCAGACTGCCGGTGACATAATTCCCTTCAGGAACCCGCACTATTCCGCCGCCAGCCTTCGCGGCCATATCCAGCGCTTTCTGGAAGGCTACGGTGTCCAGCGCTTTTCCATCCCCGACGGCGCCGAAATCGCGAACTGAATAATTGCTGATAGTGCTGCGGCCGGCCATCACTACACAAAGTGTCGCGGCCGAAGCGATTTTCAGACGAGTCATCCACGATCGAATCGAATTCAGATTCATCGTGGGAGAAGTTTAGGGACAGCCACGAGCAAATCAACGCACTCCGGTGAGTACTCAGTGTTACAGGCTAATGAAGCCACCAAGAGTGGCGGCAGCGTTGGTTTGTAGTGGCACGGGCGTCTCGCCCGTGTGTTCCGATTCGCACGGGCGAGGCGCCCGTGCCACTAAGTTGTCGCCAATCCGGACTATTCCTGCTGGGTGCGTTCGTCAGAGGTGGATCCTTCGGCTTCGTTTTCCGCGTTGACGCCGCGGGAGATGGGTTCGCGCGGAGCGAGCCGGACACGTTGCACCTCGCCGTTTTTTTCCAATTGCTCTTCCGCCGCCGCCGAGAAACGCGTCCACGGGATGGCTTCGAGGCGCTCGCGTTCGATGGGTTTGCCGGTGAGTTCGCAAATGCCGTAATTGCCTTGGCGAATGCGCATCATCGCTTCATCAATTTCATACACGGCATCCTGCTCAGAGGAGGCGCGGCTCAAAGCCAGGTCGCGGTCGAAACTATCCGTTCCCGCGTCGGCCATGTGGAGGCTGAAAGCGGGTTGTTCCTCGCTCGCGTCCTTGACCAAATCACCCTGGCGGCTGAGCAGGTAATCGCGGATTTTCCTGAGTTGCTGGTATTGCTTCCTCCATTTGGCGGGCACCCGGTCATGGTTGGGCTCGGAATTGGCCCCGATCACGTCGGCCGTCGCGGCACGTTGCCTGCCAACACGCTGCTTGGATCGTTTCACTGCCATGGTAATAAGCTGGCACAATCATTATTGAAATCAAATGTGCGCCCGGAGATTGAGATGGGCACTGTGCCCCGGTTGACCCGGGCAATGTTTATTGTTGTCACGGAGGAAGTTCCTACCTACGGTTTGGCGCGTTCGGGAGACTTGCCCCTCTCTGAATCGGACATCTGTCGCGGAATCGCGCTCGCGAAATGAATGACATGAAATCGAGATTACAAATGGTATGGCTGGGCTGCCTGGCATTATTTTCGGCTCCGCTGCTGCACGCGGACAACATCCCCGATCTTTTTCTTCACCAAGGGATTTCGCTGAATGGCGAATGGAAAAGCATCATCGATCCGTACGAAACCGGCTTTTACGATTATCGGCATCAAGAACGCGACCTGCAGCGCCATCCTTCGCGCGAGGAGACGTTTTTCCTGGATGTCAAACCGGCCACGCCGAGCGAACGCGTGGAATATGATTGGGACACGTCACCGACGCTTCACGTTCCGGGCGATTGGAACACGCAGCGGCGCGAGTTGATGTATTACGAAGGCACGCTCTGGTACCGCAAAAAATTTGATTATGCCGGAGCAGGGGATGGGCAGCGGGTGTTTGTGCGGTTTGGCGCGGTGAATTATCGGGCCGATGTTTACCTGAATGGTGAGAGGATCGGGACGCATATTGGCGGATTCACTCCATTCACGTTTGAAATCACCGGCAAGCTGAAGAAAACCGGCAATTCACTCGTGGTCCGGGTCGACAATAAACGTTTTGAAGACGGCGTTCCGACGTTGAACACGGATTGGTGGAATTACGGCGGGATCACGCGCGAGGTGAAAATCATTACCGTGCCAAAGGAGTTCATTGCGGATCATCGGCTGGCTTTGGAATCGGAGGACACGCGCGCGATTTCGGGCTGGGTGCAAATCGCGGGTGCTGGCGCGGGGGAAACAGTCAAGCTGACGATTCCCGAACTCGATGAGGATCTGTCCGCGCAAACGGATGCTTCGGGCCGCGCGGCTTTTCATTTTACGCCCGCCAAGCTGCAGCTTTGGAGTCCGGAAACGCCGAAACTTTATGCCGTGCGCGTTGCGTTCAACGGCGATGAAGTTTCGGAAAAAATCGGATTTCGCACCGTGCGCACGCAGGGGCGGCAAATTCTGCTGAACGGCAGGCCGGTGTTTCTGCGCGGCATTTGCATTCACGAGGAATTTCCGCTGCATGGCGGCGGGCGCGTGAACACGCCGGAGAAGGCGAAGCAATTGTTGACTTGGGCGAAGCAACTGAACTGCAACTTTGTCCGGCTCGCGCATTATCCGCACAGCGAAGCCATGACTCGGTTGGCGGATCAAATGGGCATCATGGTGTGGTCGGAAGTGCCGGTGTATTGGACCATCGATTGGACGAACGCGGCCACTTATCAGAACGCACAGGATCAACTCACGGATGAAATCCAGCGCGATGCGAATCGCGCGAGCATTATCATTTGGTCGCTCGCGAATGAAACGCCGATCAGCGAGGCGCGTACGAAATTTCTTTCGCAATTGGCGGCACGGGCGCGTTCGCTGGACCATACGCGGTTGCTGAGCGCCGCGATGGAAACCCACGCGAAGCCCGGCGTGACCAACGTGAACATCGTGCAGGATCCCCTGGCGGACGTGGTGGATGTGGTGGCGTTCAATGAATATGTGGGCTGGTACGATGGGTTGCCCGATAAGTGCTCGCGTTTGTCGTGGGAAATTCCGTATGACAAGCCGGCCTTCATCAGCGAATTCGGCGGCGACGCCAAGCAGGGTTTTCACGGAAGCAAAACCCAGCGCTGGACCGAGGAATTCCAGGAGAACTTGTATCAGCAGCAATTGCCGATGCTTGACCGCATCAATGGATTGGTGGGTTTCACGCCGTGGATTCTGGTGGATTTTCGTTCTCCGCGCCGTGTGCTGCCCGGGATTCAGGACGGGTTCAATCGAAAAGGTTTAATTTCCAGCGAGGGCGTGAAGAAAAAGGCTTTTTACGTTTTGCAAAAGTACTACGCGAAACGCGCGGCGGCGGAGAAACAGCCCGAATGATAAACGCGGCGCGGTTGATCGGTAGCGCAGATTTATAGTCTGCTGCATCGCCGAATTGCATTCGGCTGCCCGTCGTGATGTTCGGACGCCTGCAATTTTCACGCGATGCGGATTATAAATCCGCGATACGGCAGATTGAAAATCTGCGCTACATTTGAGACGCGCCAGCCCCGTTACCGAAGAACGCCCCCCTTGACTCACTGCGGCGCAGTCCTATTATACGCGTTCCGTTCGGTTTGCGGTCTGTTTGAAATTGAAAACGAAAATGAGCACAATCTATGATATTCAGGCGCGTGAGGTTCTCGATTCACGCGGTAATCCAACTGTGGAAGTCGATGTCCTCCTCGCCGGCGGCGCGGTTGGCCGCGCGGCGGTTCCTTCCGGCGCGAGCACGGGCGAGCACGAAGCCATCGAGTTGCGCGATGGCGACAAGAAGCGCTTTCTCGGCAAGGGCGTGAGCAAGGCGGTGGCGAACGTCACGCAAAAAATTCTTCCCAAGCTCCGCGGTGTCGATTCACTCGATCAACTGACCGTCGACCGCATCATGCTTGACCTCGATGGGACCGAGACCAAATCGAAGCTCGGCGCGAATGCGATTCTCGCGGTTTCACTCGCGAATGCGAAAGCGGCGGCCGAAGCGCTCGGTGTGCCGTTGTTCAAATATCTCGGCGGCCCGAACGCGAAGGTGTTGCCGGTGCCGATGGCGAATGTCATCAACGGCGGCGCGCATTCCGATGCGCCGATTGATTTCCAGGAATTCATGATCATGCCGCTCGGCCTGCCCACCTTCAGCGAAGGTCTGCGCGCCATCACCGAAACATTTCACGCGCTCAAGAGCGTTTTGAAGAAGCGCGGCCTGAGCACGGCGGTCGGCGATGAGGGCGGTTTCGCGCCGAAGTTGAACAGCGTGGAGGACGCGGTGGAATCCATGTTGCAAGCCATCAAGGACGCGGGCTACAAGGCCGGCAAGGACATTTATCTCGCGCTCGACGTCGCCGCGTCCGAGTTCTACGACGGCAACGGCAAATACACGTTCAAGAAAAGCACGGGCAAAACCGTGACCGGCGATGACCTGGTGGCGTTCTATGCCAAGCTTTGCGCGAAATATCCGATCGTCAGCATCGAGGACGGCTGCGCGGAAGGCGATTGGGAAACGTGGAAAAAGCTGACGAACAAAATCGGTGACAGGGTCCAGCTCGTCGGGGACGATTTGTTTGTCACGAACGTGAAGTTCCTGCAAAAGGGCATCGACACCGGCACGGCGAATTCGATTCTCGTGAAAGTGAACCAGATCGGTTCGCTCACCGAGACGCTCGACGCGGTGGAACTCGCACAAACGCACAGCTACACGGCCGTGCTGTCGCATCGCTCCGGTGAAACCGAAGACGCGACGATCGCGGACATTGCGGTGGCCACGAATTGCGGCCAGATCAAGACCGGATCGCTGAGCCGCTCAGATCGTTTGGCGAAATACAACCAGCTTCTGCGCATCGAGCAGATGCTCGGCAAAAATGCGGTTTACGCCGGCAAGATGGCACTGCCCAAGGGACGGTAGAATCTTTCGGTTTAGTCTTTGCAACCGGAACCTGAACACGGGTTCCGGTTTTTTATTTGCGATTTACGAGCGCGTGGAGTTGCATAGGGGCGCATAACAACGTGCATTTGACGGTAGGGCGCGTCACTCCGTGCGCGCCATTGTTGGCCGGTTTTGCGGCGCGCGCGGAGCGGCGCGCCCTACCACCGCAGGCAAGAAGCCGCGCATGGTTGGATAGGCTAAATTGTTTATGGCAAATCGTAAATTCCTAAAGCCTTGCTTCGGCCAGATCAATGTCCCGCTGAATCCGCCGGAGCACTTCGTCGTTGATGACGTCTTGATTGCGGAGTTCAAGAATCTTGTCGCGCTCCAAAATTAAAGTCTCGCGGGAAAGGCGCTCGTATTCGGCGGAGAACAGCCGGAGGCGGCGGGTGGAGTGGCTGGTTTCGGTGGCCTCCAATTGCCGGATGCGATCTTCGTATTCGATGCGCAATCGTTTCAAAGCGTCTGCCTTGGCCGGATCTTTTTCGGCGAGTTGTTGCAGGCGGGCGAGGGCGGCTTTGTTGGCGGCGAGCCGGGCTTCGCGTTCTTCGTGTTGCAACGAATCATCTTCCTTGATGCCAAGCCAGCGAATGAGCGGCGGCAAGCTGAGCCCTTGCAGCACGAGCGTTGCAAAAATGATGACGAAGGCGAGAAAGATGATCAAGTCGCGACCCGGGAACGGCGAACCGTCCGCCTTCGTGAACGGCAGCGCCAGGGCAGCGGCGAGCGACACCACGCCGCGCATTCCTGTCCAGGCGATGATGGTGACGTGTTTCCACGAAGGATACGGATCATGCTTGCGGAGATTTTTGAATAAAAGGCGCGGCAAATACGTGGCCGGGAAAACCCACAGGATGCGAACAATGATCACCGCGAGGCTTATGAGCAATGCGTCGATAATGAGTTGGTGGACGGAAAGATGATTGCCGGACGCGGCGTGAAGGACGTCGGGAAGCTGCAACCCAATCAGGATGAAAACAAGGCCGTTGAGCATGAATTCCACCATGTCCCAGACCGGACGTGCATCGAGGCGCGTTTGAAAGTCGGTGATTTCGGGCAGGCGCCAGCCGAAATACAAACCGGCCGTCACGACCGAGAGCACGCCCGAGATTCCCAGCCGCTCCGCCGGCAGATACGCTGCGAAGGGCGTCAGCAGCGAAACAGTGATTTCAATCGGCGCATCATTGATGCGTTTGTGAAACCACTCGGCGAGTCTCCCGACCACCAATCCGAAGAGGATTCCGCCGATGCAAACGATGAAAAATTTCTCCGTCGCGTGGCCAAGCGAAAACGCGCCGGTCACGACCGCCGCAATGGCGAAGCGGTAGGTCACGAGAGCGGTGGCGTCGTTCAAGAGGCTTTCGCCTTCCAGGATGGTCACGATGCGGCGCGGGATACGCAGGCGCTCGGCGATGGCGGTCGCGGCGATGGCGTCCGGCGGCGAAACGATTGCACCGAGAACAAAACCGGCGGCAATCGGCAGGTCCATGAAATAGCGGGCCAAATATGCGATGGCGATGGTGGTTGTGAGCACGAGTCCGACCGCCAGGAGCGAGATGGGCCGGAGGTTGTCACGAAAATCGCGCCACGAAGTGAACATTGCCGCCGGATAAAGCAGGGGCGGCAGAAAGAAGAGAAACACCAGTTGAGGATCCAGATGCACGCGCGGCATGCCGGGCGTCAGGCCAAGCAGCAGGCCGCCGATCACGAACAGGATCGGATACGGGATATGCAGCCGCCGCGCCAGCAGCGCCAACGCCGCGACGGCCAGCAGCATACCGACAATGATGTCCACGGTGCTGATCATGAACGCGGTCACGTTAACGCGGAAATTCCCCCGAGCAAACAAAACCGATCTATTTACGATATACGATTTTCGATTTACGAGCGCACGGAGCAGGACGCGTGAATCGTAAATCGTAAATTTCAAAATCTCCACGTCACCGCCGCGTGAATTCTCCAGGTGGGCACGATTTGCTCACCGGTGCTGGTGATGCTCACGGGCAAATCCGCGCCGAGCTGCGTGCTGAGGCGGCTGCCCCAGGTGAAATTAATTTGCGGGCCGAGATAAACAATCGTTTCCTCCGTGTCATCGGTCGGCACGCCGTGGATCGTGTCTTCTGCCTTCGTTTCACCGGAAACGATCGCCTGCAGGGACAAGGTGTAATCGTCCTTCAAGGCCACGTAGATGCCCGGTCCGCCGGACCAGCTCAGGTCGTTGGCGTATTGATAACCAAATGAGCCTTCGCTGCGTATCGAGTATTGTGTTCCGGCGGTAAGAAACATTTTTTTCCATCGTCCAAAAATATCCGTGCCGACGACGCCATCGAACGAGCCTGAGCCGAGCGCGAGATCGTGCCCGCCGATGCCGGCGGCGAAATCAGGTTCGGCGGGATTCAAATGCGAGGCATCGCCGGTGGGAAATTTCACGCCGGCCAGTGCGTTCCAAGTGAACGTGTGATCCATGGTGCGTTTTTTGAAGAGATGAAAATTGCCCAGCAACAGCGCGTCGCCGATGCCCAGTTCATCACCGGATTTTCCGGCGGCGGCAAATTCGCGGTAAATCACCGGCAGGTTGAATTGCACGCCGACGCGGTTGTTGAAATTGTAGCCGACGAACGCCTGGGACATCAGGCTGTTCAGGTGTTCCTCGTCGGGATTCCGTTCATTGTGGCCGGCGGACTGGAAGGTGTTGAAATAAGTGTATTGTTCGGCCACGCCGGCAAAAAATCCTCTGCCGCTGTTGCCCTGGGCTTCCGTGGCGGCGTAAACCGCGCAAAAATCACACGCTAAAACCGGCTGCGCGCAGGCAGCCACCAAAAATGCTACGACAAAAATCTTCATTCTGAACTCCGGAATTTGAGGGTGCCGCAGTGCGGACCTCATCAATAGTTGACGCAAAATGGAAAAAGGGCGCGCGAGGCGCTTGCGAAGGAATGGAATGGCGCTTATCCGGGAAGTTGCCGGGGAGGCGGGACCGAAGGGGCGCGGGTCAGCGAATCAGCCGATTCATTCGCGGCCTGGAGTTCGTGGGAGGCGGACGGCGGGCGAAACACGATTTCAAAATTGCCAAGGGACAAATCCAGTTTTTTCAAGTCGAACTGGACGTCGGACTTTTTCTCGGATTGTTTATCCCTGGCGATCTCTTTGCAAAGGCAGCAGGGATGTTTGCCGTCAAAAGTGGAGCGAATGGCCTGCTTGAAGGAACTGGTGTGCAAATTTTCCGCGAGCATCGCCGTCCAGGCGACGGATTGAAGCGCCAGCCAATGCGTTCCGGTCGCCGACAGCACGGCGATGATCATCAGCAATTGGCCCACTCTTCTGAACACGCGGCTACTATCTGCTAAAGCGCGCGTCTCGTCAATGTTGCTGCTGGGCTACGCCTGAATCCAAACAAGCGTTCCACTCGGCAGCAAATCGAAGAGCGGAATCAAATCCGCATCCGCCAGGTGAATGCACCCGCAGGAACTCGGTTTGCCTATCGAGGCTTGGTCGGCGGTGCCGTGGATGTAAATATAGCGCTGGTGCGAATCCACATCGCCGCCGCGATTGACGCCGGGTTCCAAGCCTTCGAGCCACAGGATGCGCGTGGTGATTTTGGCATTGGCGAATTCCGGCTGCGAGATGTGGCCGACGATTTTGCGCGCCTTGAAAACAGTTCCGGCCGGTTCGCCCGCGCCAATTTTTTCAGCAATGCGATGCAATCCCAATGGCGTGCAATTCGAGCCTTCCTTTTGCCCGATGCCAAAGCGCGAGGTGGAGCAGGGGAGTTGTTGGATAAATTGACCATCCTGAAACAATGAAACGCTTTGCTCGGCAACGGCGGCCACCAGCACAAACTTCGTCGGTCTCACCTCATGCCGGTCGCACGCGGAGATAAAATCGCGCGGAAGGAGAGGGCAAGCTGAAGAACTCATTTGGGCAATGAACTTGGATGAACGCTGGCGTTCTCTCATCCGATGGGAAAGGAAGGCGCTGCTCCTATTTTGGAAGAAGAAATCCCTGGCAAATTTTTCACATTGCTGGAACCTATTTCAATTTCTTCACCAACACCTTCGAATTGCGTCCGCTCTGGTCGTATTTCTCGCGGCGGGACGGCGGCAGGTCGTCCGGCGTGCCCTCGCTGAAGCTCCCCTTGGACTGAAAATAAGTAAATGCCTGCGTGGAAAGTGTGAGAAGTTCGTTCAGATTCATTTCGCGCGCCTTGTTCTCGATGAACTGAATCAGCTTCCGGCCAATGCCCTGGTTTTCGTGCGAGGGATTGACGTAAAGGCACGCCAGTTCGCCCTTGCTCTGCTCCGCATAAACGTGCAACGCCACACAGGCCACCGGGTTCTTGTCGATTTCGAACAGGTAATAATCGCCGAGATTTTTTTCGATCACGAGCCGCGTGCGCTTCACGAGTTCGTCGGATTCAACCGCTTTCTTGGTCAGCAATTGAATCGCGCGCACGTCCTTCTTTTTGGCGGCCCGAATCTGTTGGTATTCGTTCGCGTAAATGAGCGTGCCGATGCCTTCATTCGAAAATACCTCGGCGAGCAATCCTTCATCCACGCGGCCGTTGATGATGTGGACTCGCTGCACGCCGGCGGTGCAGGCGCTCACGGCGTGTTGCGCCTTGGACAGCACGTCCGGCGAAAAGCCGGCCGCATTTTGTTGCAGCAATTTTTGCAATTCCGCCACGAGCATCTGGCGGATGATTTGGCCGTTGTAAAGCAGCCCATCCTGCGCGGTGATGGAAATCAATTTGGTCGCCTTCAATGCCTCCGCGACGGCCACGGCCACGCCGTCTGAATTCACGCGATAGGTTTTGCCGTCGCCGTCGAAACCGAGCGGCGGCACGACGGGAATGATGCCCTGGTTCAACAACGTTTGAAGCAATTCGGTATCCACGCGCTCGACCTTGCCCGTGAACAACTGGTCCACGCCCTGGAGGATGCCCATGGGATGGGCGACGATCGCGTTCGGGCACGCGGCGCGGAGGTCGTTGGCGGAAAGGCCCTCCAAAATTTCGTGCGTGAGCCGATTGGCGGCGGTGAGCGCGAGTTGAAGCGTGTCGGCGTCGGTCACGCCCGTGCCGTCGAGATTCGAGGGCTTGATATTTCGTTGTTCGCCGAGCGCCTTGATTTGCGCGGAAGCGCCGTGCACGAGCACCACGCGAATATTCAACGAGCGCAGCACCGCGACATCGAGGAGGATGTTGCCGAAATTTTCATCGGTCACGATGGCGCCGTCCACTTCAATAATGAACGTTTTCTCCCGGAATTGCGGGATGTATTGCAGGATGCCGCGCAGGTCTGTCAGTTTCACTTTAGAGTTCTTCTTTGTGCGAAGTGATAAGTAAACGGTTTCAGGCGGGATTCAACTTATTTTTGGAATCTTCGGATCATAGGCGGCGCGCGCGGAGCGACGCGCCCTACCGTTTGGCCAAAACATTTTTGAGTGCTTCGATGCACCGTGCGTTTTCCGCCGGCGCGCCGATGGAAATGCGGATCCATTCCGGCAATTGATATCCGCCCATCGGCCGCACAATGACACCGAGCTTCTGCATCGCTTCAAAAATGCGCTGACCTTCGCCGACGCGGACCAAAATGAAATTTCCGGCCGAGGGCACGAATTCGAGGCCGAGCTTTTGAAATTCTGTCTCGTAGAGCTTCATGCCGGTGGCGTTGTTCTCGCGCGTGCGGCGCATGTGGTCGGCGTCGCCGAGCGCGGCGAGCGCGCCGGCCTGGGCGATGGAGTTGATGTTGAAGGGCTGGCGAACCTTTTCGAGGGCGGTGATGAGTTCGGGGCTGGCAATTCCATAGCCAATCCGCAGGCCGGCGAGGCCGAAAATTTTGGAGAACGTGCGCATCAACAGCAGATTGGGCCTTTGGCCACGGCGAATTTCGGAAATGAAATCCGCGGGATCCTCAATAAATTCGATATACGCTTCGTCCATGACCAGCAGCACGTCGGGTGGTATGCGATTCGCGAAATCTGCGAGGTCTTTCTTTGAAACGACGGTGCCGGTGGGATTGTTCGGATTGGCGATGAACACGACGCGCGTTTGCGGCGTGATGGCGGCCAGCAACGCGGGCAAATTGTGGCCGAAATTTTTTGCAGGAACCGTAATGAGGTTCGCGCCGAACAATTTTGCCACCAGCGGATAAACGGCGAAGCAATACTCCGAAACGACCACGTCGACGCCCGATTGCATGAACGCGTGCCCGACAAATTCGATGATTTCGTTGGAACCGTTGCCGAGAATCAGATTGGTCGGATCGATATTGAGCTTATCGGCCAGTTTGTGCTTGAGGTAAAACGCATTGCCGTCCGGGTATAAATTGATATTCGCCAGCACGTGCTGCATCGCCTGGAGCGCGGCGGGCGAGGGGCCAAGCGGATTTTCGTTTGAGGCGAGCTTGATGATCTGCGCGGCGGGGATGCCCACTTCGCGCGCGACTTCTTCGATCGGCCGGCCCGGTTGGTAGGTGGGCAGGTCTTTAAGATTGGGATTGATGGGGAGGCTCACGATTTATGGTGACTCTTTACAGCGATTTCAAAATTTTTTCCAAATCCACGTTGGCGGCGATCAAATCGCGAATGAGCGAAATTTTTTCGGCGTCGTTCGGACGCGTTTTTACCGTAAGATCGTGCACTTTGGAAGCCACTTCGTAGCTGTCCTGTTTCGCGAGCAGCACCGGGATCGGCATCACGCGAATGATTTTGAGCACGGCGGGCGATGGCCGCAAATTTCCCGTGAGCACGATTCCCGCCATGCGCTTGTCGCTTTGAGGATCAAGGCTGGTGCAGGCCGCCAGCACGATATCTTCGCGGTCGCCAGGGGTGATGAGCAGCACGCCGGGCTTGAAAAAATCCATCGCGTTGTGCGCGCCCATTGCGCCGACGACGACATCATCCACCAACTCGTGCAATTTGTCGGGTGTGTTGAGCAATTCCGCCCTGAGTTCGTCGCGGATCAATTCCATCGTGGGATTCGAAAGTATGCGCTGGTGCGGAATCACGCCGAGCAGGTCCAATCCCTTGCGCCTGAGACCGCGCCGGACAAAATCCGTCACGGAATCCACTTTCGTGTCCAGGACCTTGTTGACGATGACGCCGATGATTTCGACGCCTTCTTT
>DATNEA010000009.1:0-17617 GCA_035606845.1 Candidatus Angelobacter sp.
ACGTAAACCGGCTTGTCGCTCGTCACCAAAAGGCGAACGGCCTCCTGTTTGAATTCCCGTGTGTATCTTTTTGTACTATTGCTCATCATCGTCACTTTCCAACTGCTTGGACGACGTGTCCACTAAATCGGGGGAACCTCAAGTCGGTGAACTATGGCGGCTACAAGGATCAAAACAGCAGCCAACCGGGCAAAAAGACTTCGCCTGCACCGTTCCATGGCTGCTGCCAGTTGCTTGGGCGTTCCAAAGCCGAACAGCAGCCGTCTCAGTTGCGACAGATTGTAGAACGCCGCCGCCAGCTTGAAGCGTTTGTTCAGATTCTCCCATCCTCGCAGTGTCGTACGCCTCATGCCGCCGGCGTCCAGAATATGCGCGAAGCTTCTTTCGATGTGCATGCCGCGCCGCCGTAAAAGTTCTTTGCCCGTTTTGCTCTTCACGCTCCGCCGCGCTGCGCGCACGGCCCGTTGCTGCTGCGGCTCCAATTTGTCCGTGCGCCGGTTATCGATAGGATCACTGATCACCGTACGGATGCCTTCGTGTTGGAGAGCCTGCAACTCATCCATCGCGTAATAGCCTTTATCAGAGGTGACGCTCGTGACGGTGAGTGTGTCAGGTTTTTCTCCGGTCGCTTCGTTGAGGGTCTGTTGCGCTTCCAAAACGCGCGTGGCCATTTCCTTGTGGTCGGCCTGGTCCCCCGGATGCACGTCGGCTTGCACGATGGCACCCGTGTCCAGATCCACCACCGCTTCGGACTTGTAAATCATGTCGGTAGCACCGTCTTTGGTCCGGCCGATCTTGGCGTCCGGATCGTGCGGGTTCTGCCACTCCTGATTGCTCCCTTTGCCAGGGCGATGCCGATCAAACTTGCGCACGGCTCCCGTGTCATGGGGATCGATCCCATTCTCCGCAGCCAATCGTTTCACGTAATCCCAGTATTGCTCCTCCGTGTTGCGATGCACCAAAGCGCGCAGTGAAGCGTTGGCCTCGATCACCGACGAATCGATCCCCAGGTTCTGGCCACGTAAAAGCCCGTGCTCGCGTAAAGCCTGCAACGTCACCGTGAAAATCTGCTGATAAATCTCCAATCCCAGACGCTGGCGGATGACCGTAAAGCTGGAGTGATCGGGCGTCTTCTCCTCCAACGAATAGTTCAAGAACGCTCGGATGGACAGCGAATCGGCGCAACGCGCGGCAATCGCCCGCTCGCTGGGCAGGTCCTCGAAAAAACCCACCATGATCATCTTCAGATAAACGACCGGATCAATACCGGGTCGGCCCGCGTTGCCGCTTTTGTAAGCCGGAGCGCATGCCGCCCGCACCTTATCGGCAAATCCGAATGACTCCAGCGTCTCCTCCAGCCTGGCGTAAAAGGCGGACTTGGGTGAGGAGGCAAGTTGGTGAGCGGCCACCCAGAACTCGCCTTGTCCTACTTTTTGTTTCGTCGCGAACACGCGACTTTTTAATCACAACTCGCCACAATTTGAAAATCTTTTCCGCTCCAGCTTCCTTCTTTTTCAACAGGCTGCTAGGGAAAAGATATAACTCCTCGCCGAGTCTTGGATAACTTCACTGCCATTTGTGACAAACAGGTGCGGATATCCAGGCTCCGGCTCTTGGAACACACTCGCCACAGTGAATAGAACGACACTGTTAGTGCTATCCTTTTGTCGAAGGCGGACCTTCCAGACGGGAGGTGACAATGGCGCATTCTCAAGCCAAGTCTCCACTATGACCATTCCCTGACTGCTCGCTCCGAGTTGCTCAGATTTGTAGAGGCGAAAATGCCGACCACAACCTGAACAGACACTCAAGATGGCAATTAGAATGAAAAATGAAAGGCGCATACGGCCACACCCAACAAGTAGTAAGCCAAACCCAAACCCGTTCCGATGCACCGCTCGGGCTATTTCCTTGTGCACACCTGATTTAAAGCTGGCATTTTCCTTTTGGCAAGTTGTTCGTTAACGCGGCTGCCACGCGGGTGCGGCTCAATCTTGAGCATTACGCCACCTGCCACAGGTTCCGAAGGAACCGCTGAAAATGCCCGGCAGTTTAATGCTGTCATTACCACATCTTTTTGTGTTTCCTTTCATGATTTCTAATGCTTCGCACATCCAGATGAGTCGCTGCCATCCGTGCCAAATAGTCAGCCAGCCAGGCAGCCCATCGCTCTTGCGTCCAATAAAACCTCCCATCCGCGCTACCGCCACCAAAAAGTTTTGATTGGTCCAGCCACCTTTGGGTTTGCCAAATTTGCTTTCCAATAATTTGGCCACTTCCGGCCCTTAAGCCGCTGGCGGCCTCTGATCCTTCAGGCCGGCTTCTAGCCAGCAGCTTCGTACTCAACAACCGCACCGCGACCGCCGCCAGCACCGCGATCAATGGCTCCAGCCGGTAGCCTTCCTCCAGTTGACTGTCCTCCACTCCGGCTCCGCTCTTAAGGGCTTTGTGATACTCTTCAGTCCACCATCGGGCGGTGTACCTTCGGACCACCCGTTGCGCCTGCGCCAGGGTCTGACAAGCCAAGGATGTGAGTAAACGCCAATGCAGGGGCTCTTTGATTCCACTGGGCGCGTCGATCTCTTTGATCTCCAATACGGTGATTTGCCGCAATGGCTCTTGCCAACCTCCGGGGCGCCAGGGCCCGTCCAAATCAACACATCTGGCTTTAAGGGCCACCACCGCCGTGCGCGCGGGCTCTCCCCCACGCGAACGTAGTTCCACCGTGCTCATCCTCAGCACTGGCGCTCCTTCCAGTGCTTCAAACAACCGCCCCGCTTCCATCGGCCAAGCGGCGCTCCTGGCAGGCTCGAATTATGAAATCGATTCCCCGCCGCTGGTAGAACTGCATCGGCTCGTAAATATCCGATTCGCGGTCGGCAATGCAGATCCATTGCGCCTGCGCCGCAGGCTTGCCCGCGGTTTTGAACGCTTCGGCCCAGTCCGGAAAAGCTTGCGGCAAAGTTCCTCCAGGATTGGCAGCCAGATTTTCGGCGATCTTCACAAGGCGTCTATTACGCCGCTTATCTCCCAGTTGCGCAAATCCGAATTCTTGTTGAGCCCACTGGGCCGGTGGCAATAGATGGCTGGACATAAACCTTCCGGTTGAGGAACCGAAAGGCGATTGCTTCTGTCGTCGTCATCCTTATAAATCAGAACCACTAAACCAGCACCAAAAAAAGATGTGGGTAATGACAAGCAGTAAACTGCCGGGTCCGGCGAGGAGTCTTTGACTTGATTCCCAAAATCATGAATTTGAGATTCGTTGCCTCGTCTCCTACAATCAGAAATTTTCTGGGGCTGTTAAGAGCTATCCTGCCCTTTCCAAATACCGCTGACGCCATTCGGAACGCGAAAGTTTCCCCCGACCGCTCGCGAACAACGATTCCACCAGCCACCATTCGCGCGGCACCTGCCATGCGGGCAATTGCCCGAGCAAAAATTGCTTTAAAGTGTCACCCGCAACCTGCGTCGTTGCTGAGACGCAAGCCACAATGGTTTCGCCGCGGTTCGCGTCCGGGCTGGGCACTCCGAATACGACGCACTCGCGCACGCCTGGATGCGTCAGCAGCGCTTTCTCTATCGTTTCCGGTGACACCTTCCGGCCGGCCACATTGATCTGGTCGCCCGCGCGGCCGCGAAAGTAAACCAGGCCGTACGAAATTTCCGCGAGGTCATTGGTTCGGAACACACCTCCGTTCAGCGCCGGCGCAGATTCGGGCCAATACGTTTCTCCCACGGCTTTGCCGCACACTTCCAAGCATCCATTGTCCGCAATGGACAAATTCACGTTGCGCATCGGCGCACCGGCGCAGGAATCGTCGCGGCGCGGACCGGAGCTGGCGTCGTAAGCGATGCCGCCGCATTCGCTGCTGCCGTAAAAATTATGAATTTTCAGACCGCGCCCGGCGAAAACGCTTTGTTCGAGCGACACCGGCAGCGACGCTCCGGCGGAAATCGCCAGCCGCACGTTTCGCGGGATGGCATCGGCATCGCGCCAGGTGCGCCAAAGTGCCGGGACGGCGGCAAGCGTGATGGCCGGTTCCGTGGTAGCGGCGCGCAGTACAATTTCCGGCAGTGGCGCGCCCGCGAGAATCAGCGGGATGCCGTGGAGCAGCAGCGGCAGAATCAGGTTCGAAAAGCCGTATGAGTGGGCGAGCGAAATCACGGCGAGGTTCGGCCAATCGGGGCGCAGGCCCATTGTGGCAACGATATTTTCCGCATCGGCCATCAATTGGCTGGCCGTGAAGGCCACAAAGCGCGGAGCGGCGGTCGTGCCGGAAGTCATTTTGAGATGCACGATTTCCGGCGGCAAATTGGCGGTCAATTCCGGCCTTTTTTGATCGGTTTCAACCGGGCAAACGATTTTCCTGGCGCGCCAGGCGCGAAGCACTTCGAGCACGAAGTCGGCGGAAGACCCCGTCGGGAATGCGAACTTTTGCCCATTCCCCTGCGAGGGCTTGGCTGCTATTTCCAATTCGTGAAAGGTCCACTGCCGATTGGACGTCAGGTCGCGCAAGGCGATTTCCCGGGGATGCGCGCGGGCGATTTGACGCCATCGTTCGTAAAGCATTGCCAGTTAGGTAGCGCACGAATAGCTTTTGGAGCAAGTCTGAATGAATAATGAAGTGCAGCTTGAAGAACGCGCAAGCGAGCGCGCCAAATCCAGAACCATGCGGTTGAAACTTTGGGAAGAGCTTGAGGCCATCTTTCTTCGTAGCAGCCGACGTAAGAAGGCTCACATTTTTTCCGCGAAACATTTCAGGGCCTCCTTACGTCGACTCCTACGGTCGGAGCATGTCGCGCCAACCATATTATGCGGGGCAGTTTTTCTTTTGCTATGCGGCTGCGCGAGCCACCAACCTTTTGTCGGCACGCGGCCTTTCAATTTTCAGACCGATTCCTTCGCGTACTCCAATGGATTGGTTTGGGAATATCACTATGACGCCAAGGGCAAATGGGTCCACAACCGCCGTGAACCGCCTGCGGATTACACGCGTCATTGCTTCGTGGTGGCGCGTTCTGCGCGGCAATTTTTCGAGAACGCGCGGTTTGATGCGACGCAAACCGTCGCGACGGAGGCCGTTTATCGCCGGCTGATTCGGCGCGTCGTGTCCGTCGATCCGTCGCACCCGCTGCCGGAGTCGAAAAAGATCGTGATTCCGGGATACGCGAATCTCAAGGAATTCAGCACGGCGCAGGAAAAGCTTTTGAAAGCGGAATGCGGCAGTTGGTTGCAGAGTTATTTCCAGCGCGGCCATTGGCGGATGATTTTTCCTTTCAGCCGGGCAAACCAGGAAAAGACCGCGGAACGATTGCTCGCGGACTTGAAGCAAAACCGGCCGCCGGTCGTTCACTTGGTTCGGTTTCCGCAGCTCACGATCAATCACGCCGTGCTGCTCTTCGATGCGAAGGAGACGAAGAAGGAAATCATCTTCTCGGTTTATGATCCGAACAAACCTGAGTTCCCAAAAACGCTGCACTTTGACCGCGTGACCAGGACTTTCATGTATCCTGCCAATGACTATTGGCCGGGTGGCAGGTTGAATGTTTATGAAGTTTACCGGAGTTGGGATTATTAGGTGTGATTGCATCTCCATGAACCCGAACCCTCACCCCGGCCCTCTCCCATCCGATGGGACAGGGAGAAGTTGCTCCAGCGTCGCTCGTCGAATATAGCCGCTGATATGTCGTGGTTCATCGGGTCTGGCTAAAGAAAGATGTCCCTAAAGCCGCTCGCGGCCGGCGTAGCCGGTATCGAGGTCGTGCCAGAATTCGATGTCGTCCTCGTCCTTTTCCCAGCACAAAAACACTTCGCGGCCGCCAATGATGGCCGGGAAATCAAGCAGCCCGCGGTCGAGGTCTTTGATCAAAATTTCGCGACGTTGAAACTCATCCATCGCGCCGCGGAATTCGGCAATGGTGCGGGCCCACCTGTTCACGAGGTCACCGCCGGCGTCGCGCCCGGGCTCCATGAGCGCGCTGAGGCGTTTGTCATATTTGAGCAGATGCTCGCGGGCCTGATCGAGTTGATCGAGCCACTGGCGGACCTGCGGCAGCAGCGCCTGCGCCTCTTCGCGGGTGTAATGTTTGGTAAACTGGTGGGCCATGGCGAAATCAGTTCACGAGTTTTTTGCGCACGGCATCGTTCGGCTCGAGCGCAAGGGATTTGCTCCAGGCTTCGTGCGCTTTGTCTTTTTCGCCGAGGGCCGCATAGATGTCTCCCAGGTGATCAAACAAGGTGGCGTCCTGTTCCGGAGAATATTGGAGGGCCTTCAGGGCATATTCGAGCGCGGGCTTGGGCTGGTGGAGTTTGTAGAGCACCCAGGCCATGCTGTCGAGGTACGCCGCGTTTTTCGGATCAGATTTGAGCGCCTTGGCGATGTAATCGCGCGCCCGGTCCAACTTTTCATCGCGGTCGGCCCACATGTAGCCGAGGTAATTCAGCGTTTCCGGCGAATCGGGCGCGAGCTTGAGGCTGCTCTCGAAATATTTTTCGGCGCGCTCGTAATCCCCCGAGCGCTCGCTCGCGGCGCCCAATTGAAAATAAAACTCGTCGGTCAGCCGTTTGGGATCGCTATCCCTGGCAAAAATTTCCGCCGTGGTCAAATGCTGGAGGGCGTTGGTGTAATCCTTCTGCTGGCTGTAAGCCATGCCGAAGAGATATTCCTGAGTGAAGGTGTCGGCGAACCGGCGGTGCGCGCGTTGCAGCGTCATCACCGCGGCGGCGGAGTTTGTCGCGCCCATTTGCGCTTCGGCCAGATTGTAATAGGCCGCTTCAAGGTCGGGATTAAACAATATGGCGTTGGCAAAATTCTCCGCTGCCTTGGCGTAATTCGTGTCGTCCAGCGCAATGCCACCCAGAATGTAATAGGTCCGGGCGTCCGTCGGATTGTCACGCACGATGGCTTCCAACTGTTCCGCGGCGCGTTTCGAGTCGTGGTTGTTGAGGTAAATATCCGCCAGCTTGGCATGGACGCTGTCATATTGTGGCGAGGTGTCGGCCAATTGCTTGACAACAGCTTCGTACCAGCGCTGCGCTTCTCCGGATTTTTCCAACAGGTTGAAGCTGTCCGCCAATCGCAACTGAATGCGCACTTCAGCCGGCTTTAACTTCGCCGCCCGTTGCAGGACCGCGAAGGCGTGTTCGTTGGCCCTGGCCTTTGCCTCCGGCGCCTCGGCAGTGAGATGAATATAAAGTTCGGCCAAGCCAACTAAAAATTCAGCATCGGTGTGCCTGACCTTTCCGGCTTCTTCGAGCAACGGCCAAAGCGGGGCGATTTGCCTGGTCTGGATGTAATCCAAATAAAGGCTTTGGTAGCCGGCGAGCGAACGCGGGTCTTTCTTGATGGCGGAACGGTCGGCGGCAAGGGCCTCATTGGTTTTGCCGAGCTTGAAATAAACGAAGCCGAGTTCCGCGAACAGACCGCTCGAGGCACTGGCATTGGTTGAAGCCCGAATCAGCAAATCCAAGGCTTTCTCCGGGCGTTTGGCCTGGAGGAATTGTTGCGCCACATCGACGACGAGCGCCTGGTTGGTGGGATCCAGCAGCGCGGCATTATAATAATCCTCGAGCGCCGACTCGGGCTCGAGGTTCATTTCGTGAATGACTCCCGCGGCATAATGCGCGTGAGCTTCAATTTGGTTTTCGAGATTGCTATTTGTATCGTCGGGCTTCGTGCTGACGATGGCCGAACCAAAATCTTCGGCTTCACCCGCCGGCAAGGTGTTCATGGCGACCGCCGATTTAGACGAACGGTGATGCGAGAAAGCAGCACTATGCGGCGCGCGACAGCCCATGACGGACATACTGCCCACGATCAAAAGAATGGCGCTTAGACGAAACAGCATGCCCGTATGATAGCTCAAAGCGGCGCAACCCGCATTCGCGAGTTGCGCCACGGTGACTGAGACGCCTTGCAGTTACTTCTGCCAGGTGCGCTTCTTGTGACGATTCAAGCGCAGCTTCTTGCGCCGCTTGTGTTTGTTGATTTTCGCCTTGCGGCGTTTTTTAATTGAACCCATAGGTGTTTGATTACACTGCTTTATTACACTTCTGATTCTTATCAGTAAACCACTTTGTTCAGTGGGTATTCAATGATGCCTTCCGCGCCCGCGGCTTTCAATTGCGGAATTAATTCGCGGACGACGTGCTCGTCAATGATCGTTTCCACGGCGACCCAACCCTTCAGGCTCAAGTTTGAAATGGTCGGGTTGCGCAAGGACGGAAGATTCTTCAACAGGCTGGCGAGGTTTTTCTCGGCAATGTTCATCTTCAGGCCGACTTTCGTTTCGGCTTCCATCGCGCCCTTGAGAAGCATGGCCATGGTTTCGATTTTTTTTCGTTTCCACTCGTCGTTCCAGGAAGCGTGGTTGGCAATGAGGCGCGGCGTGGAACTCAGCAATTCATCCACGATGCGCAATTTGTTCGCACGCAGCGAGGAGCCGGTTTCGGTGACTTCCACAATGGCGTCGACCAATTCGTGAGCCTTCACTTCGGTGGCGCCCCAGGAGAATTCCACTTCGGCCTGCACGTTGTGTTTGCGCAAATATTTTTTGGTGAGATTCACGACCTCGGTGGCGATGCGTTTGCCTTGGAGGTCCTTGACGGATTTAATTGGCGAATCTTCGGGCACGCACAACACCCACCGGGTCGGACGGCGCGAGACTTTGCTGAAAACGAATTCGCCGACTTCATGCACCTTGGAACCATTTTCCTGGATCCAATCGTAGCCGGTGATTCCGCAATCGAGATAGCCATGCTCGACATAGCGGCTGATTTCCTGGGCGCGAATCAACCGGATCTCCAGTTCGTCATCATCCACGAGAGGGATGTAGGAACGGCTGCTGACCAGAATATTGAAACCCGCCTTGGCCATCTTTTCGATGGTGGCGTCCTGCAAGCTGCCTTTGGGCAGACCGAAACGTAGTTTATTGTTTTTGCTCATCTTAAGCCGCCGCGGCTGTGTCAGGCGTTGGCGGGAATGGTTCTTTGCGAAACACGAGACACTCGACTCTGATTCATTGCCAAGTTTGGAACGGCAAAGCGACCTTTTTCTTCGCGGTTGTTCGCGTCGATCAGGAGATCGGCGCTCCGAATTTGGCGGCCGGCTTTTTCACGATTTTCTCCAACTCACGCGGCGGCCGGTGACCACGATTTCCCGGCGGGCGAGCGCGGCGACGCACTTGGGATATAGCTCGTGCTCGGCGGCGTGAATGCGTTGGTGGAGGGTTTCGGCGGTGTCATTGTCCAGGACGGGCACGGTTTGCTGGCCGATGATGGGACCGGAATCGACGCCGGCATCCACGAAATGCACGGTGCAACCGGTGACTTTGACGCCGGCTTCCAAGGCCTGACGCCACGCTTCCAATCCCGGGAAGGACGGAAGCAGCGAGGGATGAATGTTGATGATGCGGCCTTCGAACGCGCGGAGGAAATCGCCTTTGAGGACGCGCATGAAGCCGGCGAGCACGATTAGATTCACGTTCGCGTCGCGCATGGCCTGGATGTAGACGTTTTCGGCTTCCTCATCGAGCTTGGTGCGGAATTTTCCGGGGGCGATGAAGCGGGCCGCGAGTTTGCGCGCGCGCGCGTGGGCGAGAATGCCCGAATTTTCGACATCGCTTAAAACCAGCGCAACGGCAGCGGGAATCTTTCCCGCTGCGCAGGCTTCGGCGATGGCGACGAAATTCGAGCCTTTCCCCGAACCCAGCACGCCGATGCGGTATGTTTGCTCGTCGGTCATGGGCTTTTACTTACAGGCAGGGAGGCGGAGACAGCAAGGCAGAATGCAGAATGACGAATAATGAATGGTGCGGTTGGATCTGAGGGGGGGGGGCACCGGCCTCGGGCGCGGTGAGGCGCGCCTCGCGGCTCACGGTTGCGGTTAAAAAGGTTCCACCGTTTCGGGCCTGATTGAGCCACAATCATTCGGTGCGAGGCGCACCGAACGGCAGCCGAGGCGGCTGCGCTCCCCGGAGCTTCAAACGGAAAATGTTTGGACGACGTGCTGAACACGGGGAAGTTCCCGGCCCGTATCAAGGTCACGCCAGGTATCGACATCTTTATAGGCAAGGCAGCGGAAGCCATCGCATTGCACTACCGCGACATTTTTGATGGCGGGATGCGTTTCGCGCTGGGCGCTTTTATTGTTTTCGGCGGGAGCGTCGGTCATGCTCTGAATCAGTTTTTGGTTTCAGGCTGGGGACATCAGACCGTCAACTTTCAAAAATTTCAAAAAGCTGCTGCCCAGAGCTCGCAGGGCAGCAGCCAACAGACTCTGATTTGCCCTTGCCCTGAAGCCCTGCCCGATCAGGTCTTATGCGGTAATACGCAGAGGCGGGAGAAATCTTTCAAACTTTCGAAAAAAAAAGCTGCCGCCTGATCTCGTGGCGGCAGCTACATGACCGGAAAAACCCGTCGCAGCCCAACCCATGCCCCTCAAACCCATACCCCAAGCAGCCAGGCCTGTCCCAGCATGTATTGGCTATACGCAGGGTTTTGGAGAATCTTTCAAAAAACTTTTAAGTTTTTGATTAGAACAAACAAAGAAAGCGCGTGAAAAAACTCAGGGATCGCGAAAATGGAGCGTTGCTGCGGCTCACAGAGCCGCGCTCCGACCGTTGTGCAACGCGGCCTCAAGGGGCGCCTGCTGCAAGCTTTTTCTCGAGTTCCAACAGGGCGCGGCGCATTTCGGCGGCGGATTGGTAGCGGCGGGAAATATCCGGTTCGCAGGCGGTCAGGATCACATTGTTTAACGCAAGGAATTCCGCCGGCTCGGGGTCTTGCACGAGCGTGGTCGCGATTTCCGGGAAGACGGCGGGCCGGCGTCCGGTGCTCATCACGTACAACACCATTCCGAGCGCGTAGATATCCGCCTGCGGTGTGCCGGGACGTTCGGGTGGCGGGGGCATGTAGCCGGGCGTGCCGACGAAGGTGTGCTCGGCTTCGGCGGGGCGAATTTCCGCCGTGAGGCCGACGTCGGCCAATTTGGGCTGGCCTTTCACGAAGATGATGTTTTGCGGTTTGATGTCGCGATGGGTCAGGCCCTGTTGATGCAAAAATTCCAGCGCGTCGCTCAAGGCGATGCCGATGCGGATGCATTCACTCACGGACAAGCGTTTGTTTTCGGCCTGGGCGCGCACGCTCACGAGGTCGCGCGGGCGGTAGCTCGAAGGATCGCGTTCCCAACCAGGTTTGAGCGGGTCGCCCAATTCCATGACGTAATAAAAATAGCCCTCGCGTTTCCGCGTCACGAAATCGACGCGCAACAGTCCCGGGTGTTTGTCGGAAATGGGTTTGTAGCGACTGATGCCGTTGAATTCGCGGTCGAACGGGTCTCTGTGGTTGTCGAATTTGGAGAGGTAAACGACCTTGAGCGCCTGCCATTGGCCGACGGCGTTGCGGACGACCCAGACTTTTCCGTAGGCGCCTTCGCCGAAGGGAGGGTCGAACAATTCGTAGTCTGGGGCATCAGGCAGTTCCTCGGCGGGCGTCTTTTTTGGCACCTTGCCGAGGGCGCGGCGCTCGCCTTTGGTAATGGTGGCGATGGTGATGGTTTCCTGCACGCGATGAAATGCGGGCATGAAGATGGCCCAAGCCAGAGCGCAGGGCACCTGCCCGGCCGAAATGACCAGCCAGGGGAACCAGTGATTTCCAAAATGGCTCCATGACACCGAAGCCAGCATAATCACCACGGCCGCCGCCGCCGCCGTGGATAAGGCGGGCAACGGCCGCAACCGGCACAAGCCCGCGCCGAGCAAAATTCCGGCAATGATGATTGCAATGGCTTCCGTCCATATTGGGGGGCGTTCGAGCCAGTCGTGATTCATCAAATTCAGGAAGGCGGTGATGTTAATATCGACGCCGCCGTAGGCGTCACCGGTCCAGCGCGTAAAGGGCGTGCGGAATTTATCTTTTTCGAGCCGGTCCGGATCCGTGTACTGCGGCTGGTTGCCGATGAAAACAATTTTATTGCGAAAGTGGCTCGGCGGTATCTCTCTCAAAGCATGCACATAGCCGATGCTCTCCCAGGCGCCCTCATGATAATAACGCAGCCAACGTTCTCGTGAAGTGTCATTGTCCAGCGGCGCGCCCGCCACCAAAGCCGCTTCCCAGGGCAGACTGAAGTATTGCGCGGGCACGGACGGCCCCGGGGATGGAAACGGCCATTGTTTTCGCACAATGCCATCCAGGTCCGCGGTGAACCACGCGACGCCCCAATTCGTTTGCGCTGCGTCCAAAAACATTTCGGCCGGCAAAATCGGCTGCACGCCGTCCAGTTTCGGGTCCACGACTTTGGCTTGTTCAGCGCCCAACACAACTTTTTTTTGCCGGCGCAACGCAGCGGCCAGTGCATTGTCACCAGCGGCATCCAATTGCCGAAGGAAAAAAATGTCCATCACCACCATTGAGGCGCCGCCATCGGCCAGTTTCTGGAGCAGTTGTGCGTGCAGATTTCGATCCCAAGGCTGCGAACCTTCTTTTTTTGGATCATAACGCTCCTGATGGAGGTCGGCGTAGGATTCATTGTCCATTTCGATCAGGACAACCTTGTTGGTGACGGCGCGTGAACCGAAGCGAAATTGGTAATCGTAGCTGGCATTGACCCAGGCGTCACCGATGGGTGTGCCCCACAGAACCAAGCCGCAAAGGACGGCCAGCGCGGCGCCCATGGCCGGCCGGAAGAAATGCCATTCCGTAATGGACTTCAGATTCAAGCATGGCAATTCTCACGGAGAAACGGCTGGGAAATCGAGAAAAAAGAGGCGGATAGGCCGAGGTTATAGTGATGCCAAGTGTATTCCGGATAGGCATAAACGCTCCGCGGCCCCTGAGCCCTGGGAGCCATCTTGCGACGGAATTCAAACCCTCACCCCGGCCTTCTCCACGAACATAGTGGCACGGGCGTCTCGCCCGTGCGAATCGAAACGCACGGGCGAGACGCCCGTGCCACTATAAATGCAAACAAATCAATTATTCGAGCGAGCGTCCTTCGCGCAATGCCCCTGACTGCCTCGCTCGTGAAGACCATTCATTGCGAATGGTCAATGAAACATTCCGTGATTGCCACCGCGATTGCCCTGGTCGCCCTGATTGTGTCCGCCCTGGCCATTGCCACCAAAGCCATGGCCATTACCATCGTGACCGTTATCCTTGACTGGCGCGAGGCTTCCGAATAATCCATGGCTTTCCCCATCGGGACCGGCGCTGAAATACAGCGTCCCGGGATCTCCGCCCGCGCCGCCGTTCCCAAATGTCAATGCCCAAAGACCATCAATCACCACGGGCTGGCCGTGCTGTCCTTTTAGTTCGCCGCGGAAACGCCCGCGCGCGTCGAAGACCATGATGGTGCCGCTGCCGAAATTGCCCACGAGCAATTCGCCGCCTTCCTTTCCGAACGAATCCGGCGCAAGCGCAATGCCCCAGGGCGAATTCATTTCCTTCACTTTGCCGCCGGCATCTGTGCCGGTCGCGAAGCGATGGAACATTCCGGTTTGCGGATCCAGGATGTCGATGAGGCCATTTCCCGGACCGGCCACATCGTCATGTTTCAAATCGTCCTGCTTGGCAAAGGTCACGAATACCAAATCGCCAACGGCCTGGACATTGAAGGGCGCATATCCGGCAGGCGCGCTGGAATCCGAAAATTGCGCCATCAGGGCCGAATTCGATCCATAGACGTCCACTGTGGCTTGCCGAAAATTGGCCGCGAGCAAGACGGGGCCGTTGGAGGACGATACCAGCGCCACGCCCTTGTAGACATTGTTGCTGACTCCCGCCACCAGGGTTTCCGCCTTGTTGCCCAGCGCGCCATGCCAACCGGAGATGGTGCCATCTTCGCTGACAAAGAGGAAAAGGTTGCTGTCGAAACCGCCAAGATTGTTGAACACCTGGCCCGTCGGCGTGCCGTCACCCGGGATCGCGACTTCGAGCGGCACCTTGGTGACATGCGCGGTCCCGCTCGAATCATTGGTGATGGAATAGAGCGTGGACAAACCCGTTCCGTTATCGCTAACCCAAAAAGGCGTGGCCGGGCCGAAAGAAACTCCCCAGGCATTGACCAAATTTGGGTCCTGCAACACAGCCATGCCCGGCTGGTCTGAAATGAGGTTTACCTGCTGATAATGCGGATCATCCGCACGCGCCACTGCGAGAGAGGTTAACAACGCAGCCGCCAGGAAAAAACCGTGGCGACCCGTCGCCGTATTTATGCCGAATTTATTTTTCATGATTTCGACTCTATTCGTTAGCCGAGTGGATTGAATTAGGTGAGTGGACGTGCTTAAGAGCAATTACCGAGGCAACTGGTTCCAGAATAAGATTGCGTCAGCCGCGCACGCACGGCCTCAAAAGCACGGTTTCGAGACCCTCTTCAAAAGCGCATCTCTTTGAAAGGGATAGATCCCGCGAAAAATTGTGCTTCGCCGCCGGGTATGCTGTTCGCGCCGATCAGGAGATCGGCGCTCCGATGTTTGCAGAGGGCCATTTCGGCATTTGAATGCACGCCGCAGGCGTTGCGGCGGGAGCGCCCTGTTCACTGGCTTGGCGACTGCTTAAGACTGCGGTCATGCGACCGTTTTCTTTTTGTGAAACGCCGGCTTCGAGGGCGGCTTCGCCGGTTTCGTTCGAAAGCTCATCCAGAGCGTCCAGCCGTTGCACATATCATGGACACGTCTCTTACGTTTCAGCCGTTTGCAGCGGCAGAAGTGGACAATTTACGGCGGGGACGCAGCGCCATTATAGCGCGGGCGATTTTTGTCAGCCAGACACTGACAACCGATTGGCCCGCGATTCCGACACGTTAATTGGCCTCATTCCGATTTTTCGATTTTCCGCGAGACGCCAGAGTAGGCGCACTATGCGGAAAACATTTTACGCAATTTTAAGTGCGGCGATGACCTTGGTGGCTCCACTCGTGGGGCTCGCCGAAGCCACAGCCGAATACTCCGTGCAGGTCAGCGCGAACGTGAAGGCGTCTCCGGCGCAAATCACGCTCTCCTGGCCGCAGGATTCAATTTCGACGCCGAAGCACTACGTCGTTTATCGACGCGCGCCGGGCGCCTCTACATGGGGCACCGGCACGACGCTGCCCGGCTCAAGCACAACCTACGTGGACAATAAAGTCACGACGGGCGTGCCTTATGAATATCAAATCGTCAAAGACGCCTCCGGTTACACCGGCTACGGCTATATCTATTCCGGCATCGATGTGCCGCTCACCGAGAACCGCGGCATTCTGCTGCTGCTGGTGGATGACACGTACGCGGTCCAACTGGACAAGGAACTGACCCGCCTCCAGCAGGACCTCGTGGGCGACGGCTGGACGGTTTCGCGTTTGAACGTGAGCCGCTCCGACTCGCCGGTGCATGTGAAGGACCTGATTAAGGAGCAATACAATCAGGATCCGGCGAATACGAAGGCTGTGTTTTTGTTCGGCCATGTTCCGGTTCCCTACTCCGGCGACATCGTTCCGGACGGCCATTACGCCAATCACCAGGGCGCGTGGCCGTGCGACGGTTATTACGCCGACATGACGGGCACATGGACGGATGATTCGGTGAATGACACCAGCGCCGAAGATCCGCGCAATCACAATGTCCCCGGCGATGGCAAGTTCGACCAATCGAAGTTCCCCGCGCCGCTCACGCTGATGATTGGCCGCGTGGACTTGGCGAATATGCCCGGACGGCTGACCGCCGGCGGTCCCGCCACGTTCCCGAGCGAACTGGAATTGCTCCGCAATTACCTGAACAAGGACCATAAATTCCGGAATAAGATCACCTCCGCGCCGGAACGCGCGATTGTAGGCGACTACTTCGGCGTGCGCGATGGCGAAGCCTTCGCGGCGAGCGGTTGGCGCAATTTTTCTACGTTTGTTGGCGCCAAGAAGATCAGAACCGTGACGAAGGAAGGCGCCTGGCTGCCGATCCTCCACACCAACGCCTACTTGTTTGCGTACGGCTGCGGCTCGGGCAGTTACACCAGCATCGGCGGCATCGGCGACGTTGGCCGTTATCGCGACGGCGTGACGACCGAACTCGTGCAGGACGACATGAAAGCCGTGTTTACGCTTCTGTATGGAAGCTGGCTCGGCGATTGGGATTCCGAAGACAATATCCAGCGCGCGGTGCTCGCGACGAAGGACATGGGCCTGACGTGCTCGTGGTCCGGACGGCCGCACTGGTTCATGCAGCACATGGCCCTCGGCAAGCCGATCGGCTTTAGCACCCGTTTGACGCAAAACGACGGGTTCACGGATCTTTACAAAAATGAGCAAAACAATTGCGAAAGCTGGACGCACATCGCGTTGATGGGTGATCCGACACTGCGCATGCAGATCGTGGCTCCGGCCTCGGACGTGGTTGTCTCGGACAACGGCAATAACGAATACCTGACCTGGAAACCTTCCACGGAATCCGTTGAGGGCTACAACATTTATCGCGGCACGAACCCGAACGGACCGTTCACGCGAGTCAATTCCTCGCTCGTCAAAGACACGCATTTCGCCGACGCGAATGCTGTTTCCGGCGATTACATTTACATGGTGCGCGCCATCAAGCTGGAGACATCCGCGAGCGGCACTTACTACAACCCGAGCCAGGGCGCGTATGCGTCACGCGGCACGGCGGCGTTGAACGTCGCGAAGGCATCGGTTCCGGAAGCCAAACCCGCGGCATCGATCAAGCCGCAGGCCAAGGCGACCAGCATTGCTTTGGGCCGCAACCTTCCGCCGACCGGCGCGAGCAGCGTGGACACCATTTGGTTTGACGACTCGCTCCCCAGCGGCGCGGTGAGGGACAGCAACAATGATTCATGGAATTGGGTTTCGAAGAACCCGGCGCCGGAATCCGGCAACCTCGAGCATCAGTCCTCCCTTCGGGCGGGGATGCATCAGCACATGTTCAGCAAGGCGAGGCAGACGATGACGCCCAATACCGGCGACGTTCTCTATACCTATGTTTATATTGATCCGGCGAATGTTCCCTCGGAAATCATGCTCCAGTGGAATGACGGCTCGACGTGGTATCACCGCGCATACTGGGGCGCGAACAAGCTTTCGTTCATCTATCACGGGCCGGCAAGCTCTGTTTACATGGGCCCGATGCCGGCGGCCGGCCAATGGGTGCGTCTCGAAGTGCCTGCCAGCGCGGTTGGCCTCGAAGGCGTGACCGTGAGTGGCATGGCGTTCTCGCTCTACGATGGACGTGTCACGTGGGATAATTCGGGCAAATCAACGGCGGCGGTGACTCCTCCGGTGGTCAACCCGCCCACGAACTCGGTTCCTACACCTACGAATTCGGTTCCAACGCCGACCAATTCCGTTCCGACTCCGACCAATTCGGTGCCGAACCCGGTGCCTCCGGGCAACGGCCCTACAAACACGGTGTCCAGCACCAATGATACGGTCTGGATCGGCGACACGCTCCCGGCCGGCGCCATTATGGATTATAACGGCGGCGACACCTGGAACTGGGTGAGCAGCAGTCCTGCTCCGGAAATCGGTACGAGATCGCATCAATCCGCGATCGCGAGCGGCATTCACCAGCATTTCTTCACCGGCGCAACCATGCCGTTGCAAATCAACGCCGGCGATAAGCTGTATACGTATGTTTA
>DATNEA010000025.1:0-172209 GCA_035606845.1 Candidatus Angelobacter sp.
CCCCGGAAGGAACAGCCGGATTTCGTTTCAACCAATGATTGCGCTCTCCAACACTCGCGTCTATAGGGGTTTTCACACAAAATGCTCCTCGCGGCTTTTCTCGGGCCAATCACATCCCGGGGGTACTATCCAGATGCACACACCCGTGCCTTCTCCGGCAAAACCGAGTTGACCCGTCTCGCCCGCAGGGCCCATCATGCGCGCGTGAGGAAGTTGTTTCGGGAATCTCAAAATACCTTCGGGCAAGGAGCGCGACGGGCCACATTTTCCGGCTGCGTCCTGGCTTTGATGCTGCTGGCCACATCGGCGGTCGCCAATCCACAACTGGTCCCAATCAATCCCACCGGCTTTTTCACGAACGTCGCCATGGCGATGTTCCAGCAGATGGACCTGCATGATTTCAACGGCAACCTCGTCACGATCACGAACATCCCGATTTATCAGGATCCAAATATCTATTATGGCGGCACCAATCTGAACCGGAATTATTACACGCCGGCCGTGCATCGCATTCTCCAGTTGGCGGCCAACCTTCTGGACGCGTCGACCAACCGGTTCATTGATGGCGGCCCGACCAATTACCCCACCGTGTTCCGCCCGGTTTTCACGAGTCAAAACGGTCAGGTGTGGATCAGCGGATACCAGGAAGTGACTAATCCGACCCCGGCTCTGAATTTTCAATATTGGGATCTGGCGCAAGCGGCCGCAAACCAGGGGCCGCTGTTTGGCATCAACATCTACGGCGTGCCGTGGGTGATTGGGGCGAAGAAAGGCTTTCCGAATTTCAATGAGTTTTCGATGGATAATGCGTTGTCGATTGCGCGGAAGCTGGAATTCACGAACGTGGTGGCGTCGCCTCCGTGGACAACCAACCAACTCTACACCCTCGCTATCACGAATGCGTTTGGTCTCGAAGCCTGGAATTCCTACACCAATGCTTATGGCCGCCCACTGGAACTGATTTGTTCGAATACCATGAGCATCGTGGTCAGCAACGAGAACGGATTCCCGCTGATCGACGTGAACAATCTGAATTTTGGAAATGTATTGAATCTCGACGGATTGCCGGGTTGGACTGAAAGCCAACGCACTCTGCAGATCCCGGGTGCGGACAATTCCTTTATTATCCCATTGCTGGTGACGAATGCTTTCACGAACGGAATTTACCAAACCATTCCCCCTCAACTCATACCATTGAGACCGCCACTCTTCAGCGCCACCTTCGTGCCGCATCTGTTCATGGAATTGCACATCCGGCTGCAATTCATCCTGATCGATACCTTCGCCAACCGGGTGATTGATTTTGTGAATATCGACAGCACGCAGCCGGCAATCGACATCGCTTCGGATCTGCAAGGGAATGGGACCCTGGATAGCGTCAGTCCAACTGAGCAATGGGACACGAATATCATACACGGCAACGTGCCGGTTGGAATTTTGAACCAGATTTATGTCAGTGAATTTCCGACTATTGGGGGGAGCGACTGGACGCAACCCAGCCTGACTATCAGGCAGCAACAGGCCCAGTTTTTCCGTAACCGGTTGGCTGGCAACGAGCATGATACGAATTATTTTGAAGCGCCATATACGCCGCATGCGACGATTCACCAGCGCATTTCCTGGCAGGCGAATGATCCACTCGTGCATTACATGGTAGCGGACATGACCAGCACAAATGGACAGCAGGCGGAATGGAACAGCATCGATGTGCAGCGCGGCATAAGCCCCCCGGGACCCTCATTGCCGAACATAGGTTTGGTTAATTTCGCGTACCAGCCGTGGGGTGGGTTTCACATTCCGGGTGGCAGTGATCAAGGCGGCAACAAATTGGTGTACGACACCCGGGTGAAAAATGCCGGCGTCCAGCAATCCGACGATTGGGATTTTCCCGCCGGCGAATCATTGAGCTTCGAATGGCTGGGCCGCGTTCATCGCGGCACACCGTGGCAGACGATTGACCTGAAGCCATCGCAGATTTCCCTACTAGATTGGGTGAGATGGGACAATGACAACGTGCTTGTCACAAATGGAAACTCCATCCTCGTCGATGCCCCCCTCACACATCCCACCAATGACTGGCAATTCGCCAGCTTGTGGGCGCAATGGCTGAACACCAACGACCTTTCCACCCTCCTCTCGATCAATAATACCGACACCAACGCCTGGGAAGCGCGACTGGATGGCCTCACCGCGCTCACCAACTCGGCGTTTGGCGAATTGGATGCGCTCACCCTCACCTCCAACTCGCCACAAGCCGAAATCATTGCGCAGGCGATTCAAACTACACGAGCGAATTCCAGCCGGGCCTTTCAGCAAATCGGAGACGTGCTGGCCACGCCGGAATTGAGCGTGGCATCGCCATTCATCAATACCAACTCATTGAGCACCCCGAGCGCGGGTGGACTCACGGACGAGGCGCTGGAAAAAATCCCCACGCAATTGCTTCCCTTGCTTTGCCTCGATTCCATCGGACAAATCGTCCCGGCCAATGGCCGGCTGCAATTGTCCTTCAGCGGCTACGAGGGTCACACCTACGGCATCGAAGTTTCTTCCAACCTCACCGACTGGGTTATCATCAGCACCAATGATCCATCAGACGCAAATCTCGGAATCGGGAACTTCGGAATAACCAACACCCCCGCATCGGCTCAGCAATTCTATCGCTCCATGCTGCTGCATTGAAGCCCCATAATCTGCATTCAATTGACCCATGAGGCGGCCTTTGGAATCCGGCGACATGTCGCCGCACTCCCAAATTCCCCAGTTTGGCGGCGGTCTGTACCCTACTTGGAGGGCGGCGCGGACGGGGTAGGTTTTCTTACGGTCGCGCCAGACGGCGCGGGAAGATTGATTTGGCCAAAACCAATTCCGGATATGAAATCGAATACATCCAAAGGCGATACTTCGCTCGATAAACTGTTCATCAGCCAATTGGCGGATATGCATAGCGCGGAAAAAATGCTTTCCAAGGCTCTGATCCTGATTGCGAAAGCGGCGCAGTCTCAGGATCTCAAGGAGCTGCTGGAGTTGCATCAGAAGGAAACCAAGGGGCACGCGGAGACGATCGAACAGATCGCGGCTTCGTTGCGAGTCGAATTGCCCAAGAAGACCTGCCATGCCATGAAGGGCCTGATCGAGGAGGGCGTGATTGGGATGCTGAAGAATATCAAATCTTCGGTGCTGGATACCGCGCTAATAGCGGTGGGATGCAAAATTGAGCATTACGAAATCGCTTCCTACGGAACGCTGTGCCGTTGGGCGAAGGAATTGGGATACGCGCGGGAACTGGCGTTGTTGGTGTCGATTTTGAACCAGGAACGGTTGGCGGACACATTGCTGGTGGAATTAAGTCAGGGAGCGGGGCCATTGCCGGAAGTGGTCAGGCGGGTGTCGTTGGAACAGATGAGTCCGGCGGTTTGAGAGCCAGTGGTTGCGAGTTTCGCGTTTCAAGTTCGCGCAGATCGGGAGTTAGGCGCTCCTGATCTTCCGGCAGGATGCCGGAAGCACGTTGCCGCCATTCTCCTCAAAATATCGCTTGATTCCGAGCTTTGGAAGACTATCTTTCAGGCTGCCTGAACGCCGCGTGTGCGGATGTTCATTTAGGCTGAGAAAAGAAGTTAACGAACAACCTAACCCTTAACCTCTGTTGCCTTCGCAACGCCGGGTCGCGGCGAGCGAGCGAATACGGATGGTCGTTAGGCAATGGAGCTTCGAGAGCCAATCCCGCTCCCCTAGTCTCCCTCAAGTTCAGTTGGTCACAGTTACAGTCATATTATGCTCACCATGGAAGAAGCCATGAAGCAAAGCTCAATGCGCTTTGCGGCTGGCGAAATTGTCAAAGGTACTATCATCGAAGTCCGCCCCAAGGAAGTTTTGGTGGACATCGGATACAAAAGTGAAGGTGTCATCCCCGGCAACGAGTTCGATGACATCAAGGCCGTGAAAGTCGGCGACGAAATTGACGTCCTCATCGAGAAGCTCGAGGACAAGGAAGGCATGGTCGTTCTCTCCCGCGAGAAGGCCGAATTCAAGAAAAACTGGGAGCGCATCCTCACCATTTGCAATGAGGGCGGTGTGATCAACGGCAAGGTGAAGGCGGTCGTCAAAGGCGGCTTGCTGGTCAATATCGGCGTGGAGGCGTTTTTGCCGGCGTCGCAGATTGACATCACCACCCCCAAGAATCTCCAGCAATACGTGGGGAATAATTACGATTTCAAGGTGGTAAAGATCAACCAGGAGCGCCAGAACATCGTTCTGTCACGGCGCGAGTTGATCGAACAGGAGCGCACGGAGCGCCGCCAGAAGTTGCTGGCCGAGATGACGCCGGGCGATATCCGCAAGGGCACGGTCAAGAACATCACTGATTTCGGCGCGTTCATCGATCTCAATGGCATCGATGGCTTGCTGCATATCACGGACATGAGCTGGGGCCGCATTGGGCATCCTTCGGAAATTCTGAAGGTTGGCCAGGACTTGGACGTGGTTGTGCTCGATATCAATCGCGAGAAGGAACGCGTCAGCCTCGGTCTCAAGCAGAAGATGGCCAATCCTTGGGACAATATCGAAGGCAAGTTCCCGATCGGCGCGAAGGTCAAGGGCAGGGTGGTCAATCTCGTGCCGTACGGCGCGTTTGTGGAACTCGAGCCCGGTGTGGAAGGCCTCGTGCATGTCACGGAGCTTTCCTGGACCAAGCGCATCGCCAAGCCTTCCGATGTCCTCAAGCAGGACCAGGAAATCGAGGCGGTGGTGCTCGGCATCAATCGCGAAGAGCAGAAGATTTCGCTCGGCGTGCGCCAGTTGGAAACCAATCCATGGGACAAGGCCCAGGAGAAGTATCCGCCCGGCACGCGCGTCAAAGGCAAGATTCGCAATCTCACCAGCTACGGTGCGTTCATCGAATTGGAGGAAGGTTTGGACGGCATGATTCACGTTTCGGACATTTCCTGGACGCGGAAAATCAATCATCCGTCGGAAGTGTTCAAGAAGGGCGACGAAGTCGAGGCGATTGTGCTCGAAGTCGACAAGACGAACCAGCGCATTGCGGTGGGCGTGAAACAACTCTCGCAGGATCCGTGGGAAAACATCGACCAACTTTACAAGGTCGGCGATCTCGTCACGGGCAATGTCACGAAGCTCGCGAGCTTCGGGGCGTTTGTGGGCCTGCAGCATGATATCGATGGCCTCGTGCACATCTCGCAGATCAGCGAGGAGCGCGTGGACAAGATCAAGAACGTGCTCAAAGTAGGCCAGGAAGTAACCGCGCGCGTGATCAAGATCGACAAGTCGGATCGCCGCATCGGTCTCTCGATCAAGGCCGCGAACTACTCGCAGGAGCAGTTGAAGGCCGAGCAGGCCGCGTTGGATGCGTTGAAACCGGGCGAAGACCTGGTGGCGCTCCAGCACGCGTTCGATGCCGCGGACGAAGCGGTGAAGCAGGAAGAGAAGGAATAACCTTCGTTCAAATCAATTACGCGACAGGCGGACTGGAAACGGTCCGCCTGTTTTTGTTTTTGTGGGAGCGCACGCGTCTCGCGTGCTGTTTGCGGCGTCTCGCCGCAAACTTCGTTTGACAAACTTCTTCTCAGCATTTGGAACAAAAAGATGGTTAAACGAAATCGGCGGCGAGGCGCCGCCGATGGCACGCGAGACGCGTGCGCTCCCTTCAACTGCAACGCACGGGCAGGATGCCCGTGCCACTATGGTTTCTGCTTTCCTGTTATCCTTATTCACTTCATCTTTGTTAGGGCATGAGTTTGGAAAAGTTGAAGGACTTGCAGATTGATCCCAGCCAAAAGCAACGGCGGCAGCGGCCGTTTTGGGTGATTGTGCTGGTGGTGATTGCGGTGGTCGGCGCCGCGCTTTTCTTTGCGAAGCCGTGGGCAACGGAGAAGGTGCGGCGGATGAAAGGCGCGGGTGAGCAGTCGACCAATGCGGCTGATTCCGCATCTGCGCAGGCTGCCGATACGTCCGCAAGTTCCACCAATTCCACCGCTCAAGCCGATGACAATGTGGTGTTGACGGTTAGCGGTTATATCATCAATCGCGAGCGCATCGAGATCAGCCCGCGTTTTCTCGGCGTGGTGAAATGGATTGGCGTGAAGAAGGGCGACGCGGTGACGAATGGGCAGGTGGTCGTGTTGCTCGATGATACGGAATACAAGGCGCGCCTCTTGCAGGCCCAGGGCGAACTGGCGAACGCCAAGGCGACCGTGGCGAAGGACGAACTGAACTATAAGCGCATTCATCAATTGGCCGCGACGGATATTGAGTCGAAACAGGCCGAGGATGATGCGCGGCTGTTGCTCGAAGCGGATCGGGCGGCGCTCAAGGCGGCTCAAGGCGCGGAGGAGGTTGCGCAGACATATGTGGATTGGTGCACAATTCGCTCACCCATCAATGGCGTCGTGATGGAAAAGCTGGTGAATCCGAACGAACTCGTGATGCCACAAAGTTTCGGCGGAACACGCGGGCCGAGCACGGCGTTGCTGGCGGTGGCGGATCCGAAGGATTTGCAGGTGGAGATTGACGTGAACGAGGCCGATCTTTCAAAGATTTCGCTCGGGCAGAAATGCCGCGTCAGCCCGGAAGCGTATCCCGACAAAACGTACGATGGGGTGGTGGCGGAAATCGCGCCGGAAGCGGATCGCGCGAAAGGGACGCTGGAAATCAAAGTGCAGATTTTGAGGCCGGATCATTTTTTGACGCCGGAATTGAGCGCCAAGGTGGAGTTTTTGAAGAAGTAGCTACGCTGACTCCAAAATCATATTGGCGTACTGAATGGTGTCGCCGGTGCGGATGAGGCCAATCGCGTGCGGGACGCGCTTCTTGAAATCGATGTGCGGCTGCAACGTCAATTCGGCTCCTTTTAATCCCGCGATGAAGCGATTGCGCGTGCTTTTGGTGTTCGCGCGGAGAAATTCCTGCGCCATCCAGGCTTTGCCGATCACAAAATTCCCGCGCAAGGCTCGCAGCACGTCCAGTACGCCGGGAATGTTGTCGCACAGGGAAATGTCCACCGTTTCAATCTGCGGCCAAAACGGAAAGCCGCGGTCGGCGATGACGATGGTGTTCGTGTGGCGCACACGGGCGAGGAGCGAGAGAATGTGCGGATTCAGAATTCCGGTTTTGAGCATGGCGTGAGCGAGTTAATAGTGGCACGGGCGTCTCGCCCGTGCGAACAGCACCGAAGGGGATACGTTCATAAATGACGAAAGGAAATGCAATTGTTTTACCTCTGGCGATGGTTCCATACGCAATGTGTTTGAGGACTCTCATGGGCGCGACGCCCGTGCCACTATGTTGCCACTATTTGCTTCCGATTTTTCGAAGCGGGAGTAACATTGCCTCCTCGATGAAACTCAACGCGGGTTTGCATCTGGCGTATTGCACGAATGTCCACCGCGGCGAGACCTGGGCGGAGACTTTCGATTCGCTCAATCATCATACCCTGCGCGTCCGGGAACGCGTCTGTCCCAAGCAGCCTTATGCCATTGGGTTGCGTCTCAGCAACCAGGCGGCGCACGAATTGGCGGAGCCCAACAAGTTGCTCGAATTCCAGCGTTGGATGGGGAAAAATCACTGTTACGTTTTCACCATCAACGGCTTTCCTTTCGGGCGTTTTCACGGCGGCAAGGTGAAGGAAAATGTTTACTGGCCGGACTGGACCACGCCCGAGCGATTGGAATACACGAAGCTCCTGTTCGATTTGCTCGCGCGCTTCACTCCCGAGGGCGTCGAGGCCAGTGTCAGCACGTTGCCCGGGTCGTTCAAAGGATTTCCCCTGCACGGCGAGGACATGAGAATGATCCGGGAGAACCTCTGGCGTTGCGTGGAGCACATCGCGCGCTTGAGCGAACAGACCGGGCGCAAGATGCATCTCGGTCTGGAGCCGGAGCCGCTTTGCCTGTTGGAAAGCAGCGGCGAAACGATCCAGTTTTTCGATCGCATGCGCGCGGAGCATCATCGCGACCCGCGGCTGGCGGAGCATTTGGGTGTGAATTACGACACGTGCCATTTCGCGGTGGAATTTGAGGAGCCGGCAAATGCGCTCGGCTGCCTGGTCCAGCGCGGCATCAAGATCAGCAAGATTCATCTGAGCTCGGCATTGAAAGCGCGGCCCACGGCGGAGACGCGCGCGGCGCTGGCAGCGTTTGCTGAGGATGTTTATTTGCATCAGGTCGTAGTTTGCCGCGGCGACGGGCAGCGGTTTATTTATCGCGATTTGGACGAGGCGCTTGCGGGTGAATCCGACGGAGCCGAGGAAAACATGGAAGCTTCGGAGTGGCGGATTCATTTCCATATTCCTTTATACAGCCCGCCGACGGAATTGTTTGATACGACGTCCGATCATATCGAAGGCGTATTGGATTTGCTGGCGACGAATCCGGGTATTTGCAGTCATCTGGAAATGGAGACGTATACGTGGGAAGTGTTGCCGGAAAATCTCAAGGATCGCGATGTGGTGGAGCAGATCGCGGCGGAGTATGATTGGACGCTGGAGAATTTGAGGAAGCGGGGATTGGCGTAGTGGCACGGGCGTCTCGCCCGTGCGTTGCGACTTTAATAGAAACACACGGGCAAGATGCCCGTGCTACTATCGAAAGATTGAACCGGCGGCCATTTCCAGCTACAAGCTTCGGCGCCATGCCGCGTTTGCGTACCTTGTTTGTTTTAGGCCGCGCGTCGAATCTCCCGACCGTCTGGTCGAATTGTCTCGCGGGCTGGTGGCTGGGCGGCCACGAAAATCCTCGCAAACTGCCGTTTCTCTTTCTCGGTGTCACGCTGCTCTACATCGGCGGCATGTATTTAAATGATGCTTTCGATGTCAATTTCGACCGGCAGCGGCGCAAGGAACGGCCGATTCCGACTGGCGCCATTGCTTTGGGAACGGTGGTAAAATTGGGATTGTTGTGGCTGGCGTTGGGAGTGGCGTGCCTGTTCTGGATCAAATTGCCGACCGGAGAATTGGGCGTGGTGCTGGCAGTCTGTATTTTGTTTTACGATGCGATTCATAAGGTGATCACGTTTTCGCCGTTGCTGATGGGGGCGTGCCGGTTCCTGGTTTATCTGGTGGCGTCATCGATCGGATTTCATGGCGTGACTGGCTGGGCGATTTGGTGCGGACTGGCACTGGGGCTGTACGTGATCGGGCTGAGTTTTCTCGCCCGGGGCGAAAGCGCGCGCGGGCCGGTGGAATATTGGCCGATGATTTTTCTGGCCGCGCCAATCGCGCTCGCGTTCTGCATGAACACTGGAGATTACCGCCGCAGCGCCTCGTTGCTGTCACTGGTGCTTGGACTTTGGGTGCTGCGTTGTTTGCGTTCGGTCTTTTGGTCGGCGGACCGGAATGTGGGACGGACGGTTTCGGGATTATTGGCCGGGATTGTTTTTGTGGATTGGCTGGCGGTACCCGATATGCCGCGAATGATGGGGATTATTTTTATCGTCCTGTTCGGCTTGGCGCTGTTGTTTCAGCGGTTCGTACCGGCGACCTGATTTTGGTCGAAAAAACCTCACCATGAACTAGTGGCACGGGCGTCTCGCCCGTGCGTTTCGATTCGCACGGGCGAGACGCCCGTGCCACTACCTGTGGAGCTTTTTGTCAGGCTGAGTTTGTGATCGCAGCTTGGCGATGACGGGTGGCAATTGTTTCAAGAGAAAGTCGACTTCGGCTTGGGTGTTGTAAATGCCCAGGCTGAAACGGATGCTGCCTCGGGCGCGGGCGGAACTACAGCCCATGGCGAGCAACACGTGCGAAGGATCCAGCGAGCCGGAGGTGCAGGCGGAGCCGCTGGAGGCGCAGATGCCGGCTTCGTCCAGCAAGAGCAAAATGCCGTGTGCTTCGAGGCTTTCGAAGGACAAGTTGGAGGTGTTGGGCAGGCGGGCGTCGCGGTTGCCGTTGCGAACGACGCCAGGAATGCTCGTTAAGATCCCGTTTTCCAGTTTGTCGCGCAGGGCGCGGATGCGTGTGTTTTCTTGTTTCAGATGAGCCAATGCCAGTTCGGCGGCGCGGCCAAAGGCGATGATGCCGGCCACATTTTCAGTGCCGCCGCGGCGGCCATTTTCCTGCGCGCCTCCGATAACGTAAGGCTGATATTTCAGGCCGCGCTTTACGTAAAGAAGTCCGATGCCTTTTGGGGCGTGCAGTTTGTGAGCGGAGAGCGAAAGGAAATCCACACCGAGATCATGAACATCGATCTTCAGTTTGCCGGCGGCCTGCACAGCGTCGGTGTGAAACAAAACGTGTTTGCTGCGGCAGATGGCGGCGATTTCTTCGACCGGGAAGAGCACGCCAGTTTCGTTGTTGGCCCACATGATTGAAACGATGGCGGTCTCTGGCCGAATCGATTTTTCCAGCAAATGAATATCCAGCGAACCGTCGGATTCAACGGGGAGTCGCGTCACGTCGAAGCCCATCTTTTTGAGGTGGGCGCAGAATTTGATAGTGGCGGAGTGTTCGACGGCGGTGGTGATGATGTGGCGTTTTTGTGGGTGCGTGACGAGCGCGCTGTGGATAGCGGAATTATTGCTTTCCGTGCCGCAACTCGTGAAAATGATTTCGCGCGGATCGGCATGGATGAGGGCGGCGACTTTTTCCCGCGCGGCTTCCAATGGTTTGGCCAATTGGCGGCCGAAACCATACACGCTCGAGGGATTGCCCCATTGGTCGCGCAGAAAAGGCAGCATGGCGTCCAGCACCTCGGGGGCGACCCGCGTGGTGGCGTTGTTATCGAAGTAGATGGGCGGCGGAGTCATTGCTCATGTTTTCGGAGCGGTCAGCAATCCCACGCAACAAAACCGACGACGCCTCGCAGATTGACAATCTGCGATACAGCAGGCCGGCAGCCTGCGCTACAAAGGCCAGCGAGCCGCTCGCCTGGTGCGTTTAGTGAACTGCCGGGCTATTTTCGTGGTTCTTTCGGAACCGAACTTGATTTTGCTCCGTTAAGGCGAAAATTGAGCGTTAGCCACCGCTCCGCAAACTGAATAGTTAGACTGGTGTTTTCGCCGGAGTTTTGCTAGGTAAAAAGGTTTCGACTTGAGTTCGATCAAAACGGGTTTGACAAACAGCAGCAGATTAGCCGATAATCATTACTAAAATTAGTAAATAACTTGTGATTCAAGAAACGCCAGTAAAAGTGTCGCATAACGAGGACATTAAAGGGGCCACTCCCACCCTCGCGGGGACCATCATGGCCACGATTGCGGACCCGAATGCCGATCATTTCACCGATGACGACAAGGAATTCCTGAAATTCCACGGGTGCTATCAGCAGGATGACCGCGATCTGCGCAAGACGGGCAAGAAATTTATCATGATGGTGCGCGGGCGCATTCCGGGCGGGGTGATGACTTCGAATCAATGGCGCGTGTTTGACGATATTTCGCGCCGCTATGGCAATGACACGTTGCGCATTACGACCCGGCAGAGCATTCAATTCCACGGCATCCTGAAATCCAACCTGCGTCTGCTCATCAAGGCGATCAATGAATCGCTCCTCGCGACGCTCTCGGCTTGCGGCGATGTGAACCGCAATGTGCTCGCGCCGCCGACGCCGGCTTACACGAAGGCGCGCGACGAGGTGTTTGCGGATTGCTATCGCGTGGCCATGGCGCTGGCGCCCAAGACCAAGGCGTATCATTCGATTTGGCTGGATGGCGTGCAGCTCAATCTGGAAGAGCCGGAGAACAAGGATTTCGTTGATCCGCTTTACGGGCAGACGTATTTGCCGCGCAAATTCAAGACGGCGTTTGCGATTCCGCCGGTCAATGACATTGATATTTTCACCAATGACGTCGGATTCATCGCGATCGTCGAAAACGATCATCTCGTCGGCTATAACGTCGTCGTCGGTGGCGGCATGGGACGCAGCCACGGCAACACCGCCACGTATCCGCGGCTCGCGGATGTGATGGGTTTCATTACGCCGGATAAATTGATCGATGTGGCCAAGGCGGTGCTGACGATTCATCGCGATTTTGGTGATCGCGTCGACCGCAAGCATGCGCGGTTGAAATACGTGGTGGCGGAACGCGGTGTGGATTGGACGCGCGCGGAAATCGAGCAGCGCGCCAACCTGACGCTCGCGCCGGCCAAGCCGTTCAAGTTCACGTCCATGGGCGATCTTTACGGCTGGAACAAGCAGACCGATGGGCGTTGGTTTTTGACTTTGTTCGTCGAGACCGGTCGCGTGAAGGACGTCGAGGGGCATCGGATGAAGACGGCGTTGCGGTTGGTGGCGGAGAAATTTCCGCACTTGGAATTTCGGCTGACAACGAATCAGAACATTATTTTGGCGAATGTCCCGGAATCCGATCGCGTGGCGGTGAATGCGCTGCTGATTGAGCATGGCATCAAGACGGAAAAGCAGGGGACGCTTCTTCAATTGGCGGCGCTGGGTTGCCCGGCATTGCCGACGTGCGGTTTGGCCCTGGCGGAATCGGAGCGCATGTTGCCCGGGTTGATCGATCGGCTCGGCAAGCTTTGCGGCGATTTGGGCCTGGGCAATGAGGAAATTATCATTCGTTCCACTGGTTGCCCGAATGGTTGCGCGCGGCCTTACATGGCGGAAATCGCGTTCGTCGGCAAAGCGCCGGGTCGTTATCAGATCTGGCTTGGCGGCGATGTTTCCGGCATGCGGCTGAATCGTTTATGGAAGGACATGGTGAAGGACCCCGACATCGAAAACGAACTGCGGCCGGTGCTCGCGCAATTTGCGAAGGAACGCAACGAGGGTGAGCGGTTCGGGGATTGGTGCGATCGGGTGATTTTAAAGGAACAGCCGGGGGCGGCGAACTAAGGGACACTTACCGCTCAGATTTCGATTATGACACCCGATCAAATTTCCCAAGCCAACGCTGAGTTGCGAAACAAATCACCGCTGGAAATTATTCGCTGGGCGATTGCGCAGGCGAATGGGCGCGCCATCGTTTCCACCAATTTCCGTCCGTATGAAGCCGTGATCCTGCATCTTGCGGTGCAGGCGCAGGCGGATATTCCAGTGTTGTGGGTGGATCACGGTTACAATCGGCCGGCGACGTATCTGCACGCGGAGGAGTTGAAAAAACTGCTGAAGCTGAACATCAAGGCTTACCTGCCCAAGATGACCGTGGCGCATCGCGAAGCGGTTTATGGGCCGGTGCCGACGACGGATGATGAGGCGGGCTTGAAGCAGTTCAGCGCGCAGATGAAGCTGGAGCCGTTTCAACGCGGCATGAAGGAACTGGCGCCCACGATTTGGATCACGGCGTTGCGCAAGGTCCAGAACCCGAATCGCGCGGGGCTCGATATCGTCAGTGAGGACAAGAACTTTGGCGCGCTGAAAATCAGCCCGGTGTTTTATTGGACCGACGCCGACATGGAAGCGTATTTGAAGAAAAATAACCTGCCGAACGAGTGGGATTATTTTGATCCGGCCAAGGCCGATGAAAAACGCGAATGCGGCCTGCACGCGACCTGGGGCAAGGACGTAGTCACGTCCGGCGCCGGGATTTAGACATCGGAGTTTTACGCGAATTACACGAATTAACACGAATGAGCTACGCCTTCCGGCAAATGATTTGTTCCGAAGGAACAATCAAAAGTAGCCCGGCATTTCAATGCCGGGTTCAAGAAGTAAAGCTATCAAGTCCCGAAGGGACGACTGAAATGCACAGGACGTTTTCAGCCGTCCCTCCGGGACCATGAGCAATCCGTGTTAATTGGTGAAATTCGTGTCCAAATAAAGTGAAGAACAACTCATACCATCTCGATCATCTCGAATATCTCGAAACCGAAGCGATTCATATCATGCGCGAAGTCGCGGGTGAATTCGAACGGCCGGCGATTCTTTTTTCCGGCGGCAAGGATTCCATTTGCCTGCTGCGCCTGGCGGAAAAGGCGTTTCGCCCGGCGGACATTCCCATGCCGCTGCTCAACGTGGAAACCGGCCATGAATTTCCGGAGTTGATCGAATTCCGCAATCGGCGCGCGAAGCAACTAGGCGCGAAACTGATTATCAGCACGGTGGATGACGCCATCGCTGCGGGCACGGCGGTTCCGGTGAAGGGCGATATCAGCCGCAATCGATTGCAGATTCCGGCATTGCTCGGCGCGATTGAGAAGAATCGTTTTGATTGCTGCATCGGCGGCGCGCGGCGCGATGAGGAAAAGGCGCGCGCGAAGGAGCGTTTTTTCAGTTTTCGCGATGGTTTCGGCCAATGGGACCCGAAAAATCAGCGGCCGGAAATCTGGAACCTTTACAACGCGCGGTTGCATCCCGGCGAAAACATGCGCGTGTTTCCGCTCTCAAACTGGACGGAGATGGACGTTTGGGAATATATCCGCCGCGAGAAGCTGGAAGTGCCGAACATTTATTTCAGTCACGAACGGGACTGTTTTCGCCGTAACAATCAGTGGCTACCCGTTCCGCCGCCCCATGCGGCCAACGGCAAGCCGGATCCGTTTGAGGGTGGACGGCCCAGGCCGAATGAGCCGGTGAAAAGGCTGGTTGTTCGCGTGCGCACCATTGCGGACATGATTAGCACCGGGATGTTGGAATCCCGCGCGGACAGCCTGGATGACATTGTCGCTGAAATCGCCGCCGCGCGCGTGACCGAACGCGGCAACCGCGCGGACGACAAGGCCAGCGAAGCGGCGATGGAAGACCGCAAAAAGGCGGGGTATTTTTAACCACGGATACACACGAATGAACACGGATAAAAGCTCCACGCTCCACGCTCCACGCTCCATAGAAGCTCCAATTTCCAAGTTCCAAAATGCGATGCGCCATTTTGAGGATTGGAGCTTGAGATTTCTCTGGAGCTTGGAGCTTGGGATTTGGTGCTTTGGAATTCGTCGTCGTTCCTCGGCAATTTAGATTTTTTCCCATGGCCCTATCGCTACACCCAATCGAAATCCTTCGTTTTAACACCTGCGGCTCGGTGGACGACGGCAAGTCCACGCTTATTGGCCGCTTGCTTTACGACTCCAAGAATTTGATGGAGGACCAGATTGAAGCGCTTGAACGCAGCGCGGATATTACCGGCGGCGGACAAATCAATCTCGCCAACCTGACTGATGGGCTGCGCGCTGAGCGCGAGCAGGGCATCACGATCGATGTGGCGTATCGCTATTTCGCCACGCCCAAGCGCAAGTTCATCGTCGCCGACACGCCGGGCCACGTGCAATACACGCGCAACATGGTCACCGGCGCTTCCACGGCGAATCTTTCCATCGTGCTGGTGGACGCGCGACAGGGCGTGATCGAGCAAACGCGGCGACACACCTACATCGCGGCGTTGCTCGGCATTCCGCACATCGTTATTGCGGTGAACAAAATGGATCTGGTGGATTGGAGCGAAGAGCGGTTCACCGAAATTCGGGATGAAATCGAAGGCTTTCTGCCGCGGCTGGATGTTTTGCGCGATGTGAAATTCATCCCGATCAGCGCGCTGAACGGCGATAACGTGGTTGAGCCATCCAAATTTAGTCCCTGGTATCAAGGCCCGACGTTGCTCGGGCATCTTGAAACGGTGCACATCGCGAGCGATTGGAACTTGAGCGCGTTTCGATTTCCCGTGCAGTGGGTGAATCGACCGAACGATCCCACGGATCACAAGCTGCATGATTTTCGCGGGCTGAGCGGGCAGGTGGCGGGCGGCATTGTGCGCAAGGGCGAAACGATCCTCACGCTGCCGAGCGGCCTGAAAAGCAAGGTGAAGGAGATTTGGACTCTCGATGGTTCATTGGACGAAGCGTTTTGCCCGCAATCCATTACGATTTGTCTTGAGGATGACCTCGATATCAGTCGCGGCGACATGCTGGTGGGGTTCGATAATCTTCCGGGACTGAACTCCGATTTGCACGCGAAGATTTGCTGGATGAATCCCAAGCCGTTGCAGCAGGGCAAAAAATATTTCATCAAGCACACCACGCAGACGGTGCAGGCGGTCGTGACAAGCTTGGAAAGCAAAATCAGACTTTCCACGTTTGAATCGGAACCGAATCCGGCGGAGCTGGCCATGAATGATATCGGCATCATTCGGTTGAGAACGGCCAAGCCGCTGGTGTTTGATGGCTATACGACGAATCGGTTGACAGGCTCGTTTATTTTGATTGAGCAGGGCACCAATGCGACGGTGGGCGCGGGGATGTTTTCGCCTCCGACCGAGACCGTGAAGCCGGATGATTCGGATTTCACGATTTAACGTGCTGCCGGCGTCCCGCCGGCAGATCTGGCTTTCCGCGCCGAAAACATTAGAGCTTCCTGTCCGGGGACACTCAACCCTCACCCGGCCCTCTCCCATCCGATGGGAGAGGGGGAATTGTTCACGCGCTCCCAAATGAATTAAAGCGGCCGAGCGGTCGCAATTTCATTTCGCGGAAAAGTATAGAGCCTCCTCACGTCGGCTGCCACGGCGCATTAGCAAAGAACTGCGGTACGTTCGCCAATTTTTGCTTTTCGATTTACGTTGGATTTTTACCTGCCTTTGGCTTTAATTTGCGTTTATGGCAGAAAAGAGTGCGAATGAAATCCCCCGGGACGTGCGAGCGATATTTCAAAAAGGCAACGACGCCCTGATTCGAGAGAACTACGATTACGCCGTGGACCTTTTGACCCAGGTGCTGGAAAAGGAACCGGGTTTTTACGAAGGCCGCAAGGCGTTGCGCGTGGCACAGGCGAGGAAGGCCGGCAGCGGCGGCGGCTTTTTTAAAAAAGCGTTGAGTAGCGCCAGTTCCACTCCGCTGGTCGCCAAGGGACAGATCGCCCTGCGCACCAATCCGGCGGATGCGCTGAACATCGGCGAGAGAATTCTCAACAGCGACGCGAACAGTTCCGCCGGGCACAGGTTGATTGCGGAAGCGGCCGTGGCGCTGGACATGCCGCGGACGGCGGTGATGTCGCTGGATCTGCTTTTCAAAAACAATCCGCGCGACAAGAAGATCGCGATTCAATACGCCAACATGCTCGCCGAAACCGGTGAAGCCGGTCGCGCGGAGCGCATTATGATCGAGATCGCGAATGCGAACCCGAACGACCAGGAACTTCATCAGGCGCTCAAGGATTTGTCGGCGCGCAAGACGTTGAGTGAAGGCGGATATGATGCGCTCGCGAGCGGGCAGGGCTCTTATCGCGATATTTTGCGGAACGAAAAGGAGGCGGTTTCGCTCGAACAACAAAATCGCGTCCAGAAGACCGAGGACCAGGGCGAGCGTTTGATTGGCGAATACGAAGCGCGGCTCAAAACGGAGCCGAACAATCTGAAATTGATGCGCAACATCGCCGAAATCTACACGGAAAAGAAAAAATTCGATCTGGCGCTGCAATACTACGCCAAAATCAAAGCCACCGATGCTGGCGCCGGCGACGCGAGCATTGATGCCGCCATCGCCAAGACCAAATCGAGGCAGTTTGATCACCAGGCTGAGCAACTGGATGCGACGGCGCCGGATTACACGGAACGCGTGGCGCAAATCAACGCTGAAAAGCAGGCCTTTCGCATCGAGGAATGCCGGAAGCGGGTGGAGAAATTTCCCACCGACCTCGCCATTCGTTACGAGATGGGAGTGTTGTATTTCGAGGCCGGGAAGATCACCGAGGCGCTGGAGCAATTTCAAAAGTCGAAGAACAATCCGAACAAGAAAATTGCGTCGATGAATTACCTGGCGCAATGCTTTGCCAAGCGGAAGATGTATCCGCTGGCCATGACGACTCTCCAGGAGGCGATCAAGGAGAAGCCGGTGTTCGATGAGGAAAAGAAGGAATTGGTTTATAATCTCGGCATTGTTTTTGAAGCGATGGAGAAGCAGAAGGAATCCATCGAACAGTTCGAACAGATTTACGCGATCGACATCGGTTACAAGGATGTAGGGGCGAGGGTGGATAAGTATTACGCCGGGCAGTGAGGGATAGCGTCCGAAGTTCCGAATAATGTCCATCCGGATGTTTAGCTTGGATTACAAACCGTTTGTGGTACGGTAGAACCATGTTGGAGCGCATCTCAATCAATCCTGACATTTGCAATGGCCGTCCCGTCGTTCGCGGCACGCGAATCGCGGTTCAAACGATTTTAGAATTTCTCGCCGCCGGTGATTCCGTTGAGGATGTGCTCGAGGAATATCCAAGTCTTGTTCGAGAAGATATTCAAGCCTGCCTTAACTACGCTTCCCGCGTTATCGGCAATCATTTTTCTGTCGTCCAGAGGGCATGAAGGGCTTTCTCTTTGACGAGAATCTTCCGCAGAAAATCCTTTTTTCGCCAAAGCTTCCCGCAGTTTCGATTTCCCAAATCGGGCAGAATCCCACAGATTCGCAAGTATGGGAATTTGCCCGAACTCGCGAATTGGTTATCTTGACCAAGGATGCAGATTTTCCGATCGGATAATCGTCAGATCACCGCTACCGTGGGTCGTGCATTTACGCTTTGGCAATCTTCGAAGAAAAGACTTCCATGACCGGCTTCAGCGCGTTTGGCCGCAGATTGAAGCTCTTCTCAAATCTCACAAACTGGTAAATGTCTATAGTGACCGGCTGGAAGGCATCGGCTAATTACCTATCCCTTTTCAACAAAAACTCCGCCAACGCTTCCAGCGCCTCGGCTTTGCCTTTGAAAATCTTTAGCGAGGCGAAGGCTTTGGTGGTCAATTGCTCGGCGATTTTGCGGGATTTTTCGAGGCCGACGATGGACGGATAGGTCGCTTTTTGGGCTTTGGTGTCTTTGCCGGCGGTTTTGCCGAGTTGTTCGCTGGTTTGGGTAACGTCGAGGATGTCGTCGATGACCTGAAAAGCGAGGCCGACGTGATAGCCGAAGTCGGTGAGGGCCTTGAGTCGCGCGGGTGAGCAGTTCGCGCTCATGCCGCCGAGGCGCACGGAGCAACAGAGCAGGGCGGAGGTCTTGCGCTCGTGGATGTAGCGGAGTTGATCCACGGAGGTCTTTTTGCCTTCGCCTTCCAAATCGGCCACTTGGCCAGCGATGAGTTGGAGCGAGCCCGAGGCGTGGGCGAGTTCCAAAATGATTTGCTGATGCGAATAGCGCGGCCAGCCTTTGCTCTTGGCGGCGATTTCAAAGGCTTGCGTGAGCAGGGCGTCGCCGGCGAGCACGGCGATGCCATCGCCGAAGACTTTGTGGTTCGTCAATTTGCCCCGGCGATAATCGTCGTTGTCCATGGCAGGCAAATCGTCGTGCACGAGCGAGTAAGTGTGGATGCATTCCACGGCGCAGGCCAGAGGCATGGCATCGGCCTGGCTGCCGCCGCAAGCCGCCGCCGCGGCCAGGCAGAGGGCGGGGCGCATCCGTTTGCCGCCGGCGAAGAGCGAATAGCGCATGGCCTTGTGGATGGTCGCGGGCTTGGTTTTTTCGGACGGCAGAAACTTATCGAGGGCGCCATTGACCGCAGTGGTGCTGGCGCCGAGGAACTTTTCGAGATCAAACGGGCTTCGGGTTTCGGGTTTCGGATTTCGGACCTTTTTCGACATTGCCGTGTGTTGTAGGGAATGGGCTATTCCGGCGCAAGCCCATTCGTCATTTTTCTATTGCTTTCGGGCGCGTAACAGCTAATTTACTCCGCTCGTTTTGAACCTTGGAAAGGTAATTTGAACGCTGAATTGACGAAAAAAGCTTTGGAGAAAGTTGGCAACCCCAACGTTCTGGTGAATTTGGTCTCGCGGCGCGTGCGCCAGCTCAATTCCGGCGCCGGCGCCATGAGCCGCCCTCTAGTCGATGCCGCGCCGAGCGTGGGCGTCGCCGACATCGCTCTCATGGAAATTGTAGAGGAAAAAATCGGCTTCGAGATGCCGGAATTGGTCGAGCTGTCGCGGCCCTCCGCGAAGAAGCGCGCCAAGAAGCGCTAGGCCATTGATTTGTTTTTGCGCTAACGAGCCAGAGGATATCCCTTCTGACTCGTTTTTTCGTGACAAGCGGGCGGGGACGGGTGACAAGTGTTTCCATGGGCTTGCGGCAAAATGAATTTCAAATAACCCTCACCCCGGCCCTCTCCCATCCGATGGGAGAGGGGTGTTGTTCACGCGCCTGAAGAAATAACGCGATATGATCGGCTACAATCTCGCTGGACGTGTTCTCGCCACTCGCCGCTTGTCACGCTTCACTGACCATGGCTGACATCGTTTCCAACTCGAAGGCGCGGCGGGATTATCATATCCTCGAAACGTTCGAGGCGGGCATCGTCTTGCGCGGCACGGAGGTGAAGGCGTTGCGCGCCGGGAAGGGGCAGATCAGCGATGCGTTTGCGCGCGTGGAAGGCGACGAGGTTTTTCTCTACAACGCGCACATCGAGGAATACGCGCATGGCAACCTGCAGAATCATGAGCCGAAGGCCACGCGCAAATTGCTGCTGCATAAATCCGAGATTCGCAAGTTGTTCAGCCTCGTCTCGGTAAAGGGCAATGCGCTGGTGCCGCTTTCGTTTTATTGGAAAAACGGGAAGGTGAAGGTCGCTTTGGGCGTGGGCAAGGGCAAGGCGCAATACGACAAGCGCGAGGATTTGAAGAAGCGGGAATCGGACCGCGAACTCAAGCGCGCGCAGATGCATCGGTTTAAGGGACGCTGACGCGAAGTGAACGTAAACCGCAGATGGACGCAAATGAATGCAGATACAATGCGGATAATTCGCGGTTGTTGAACATCTCCCCAATGAGGATTCAACGTTTTTTTATCGCGATACTCACCTTTGGCATTGGCTTCAATGCGTGTTTCGCGCAATCCACGAACAAGCTTGCGAGCCGTCCGGCAAATTGGGCGAAACCGATCGAGCGGCCTGGTTTGGCCAATTTCTACGAGGTAACGACAAATCTTTACCGCGGCGCACAGCCCTCGGCCAAGGGCATGGCGGAATTGAAGGCAATGGGCATCAAAACGGTTTTGAACCTGCGCAGTTTTCATTCGGACCAGGGCTTGGTGTCGAGCGGGGAATTCAAATTGGCGCGGCTGCACATGAAGCCGTGGCATGCGGAGGATGAGGATGTGGTGGCATTCCTGAAAATTGTGAGTGACACGAACAATTTGCCGGTGTTTGTGCATTGCGAGCGCGGCGCGGATCGGACCGGTATGATTTGCGCGATGTATCGCGTGGTGATTTGTAGCTGGAGCAAGGAGGAGGCGATCCAGGAGATGAAGCAGGGCGGGTTTCATTTCAATCGCGGGTGGGAAAATCTGGTTCGCTATGTCCAGCATGCGGATGTTGAGGCGTTGAAGAAACGGGCGGGGATGGCGGGGGAATAGCGCGCTCGGGAGGACTGGAGCCGAAACAATTCAGTTAGATAGACGCTCGCCCTCACCCCGGCCCTCTCCCATCCGATGAGAGGGAGAACGGTTAACGCGCAAGAAGTAGTTGATCGCAATCAACAGCCACGGCTTTCGAAATGCAGAAACGCGCGAGCGGCATGCCGTGCCACTATTCTATATTCTACACGCAGAAAACGGTCAGCTTCTTGGGGCCGTGCGCGCCGAGGACGAGGATGCGCTCGATGTCGCCGGTGCGGCTCGGACCGGTGACGAAGGAAATCATGCTGGGATAATTCGGCGCGTATTTTTTCTTCACCAACTCGAACGCGGCGGGTAGATCGCGCACCAATTGTTCGCGTCGCGCCAGCACGACGTGATGGGGCGGCAGGACGGACAAGGATCGCCCACCGGCGCTGCGATTGGTTACCAACACGCTGCCGGTTTGTGCGACCAAGGCGTCGCATTCGGTGATGCCGGCATCGCAGGCTTCGAGTTCGGCGACGTTGAAGGGTTGGTCGGTGCTGAGCGTCGGGAGGCTGAGAGTTTTGCCGGCGGCGTCGGTCAATTCACCGCGGTGCGAGGCGATTTTTTTCCAACCTTCGGCATCGCGCAATTCCAGCAGCAGCTTCGTCATTTCTTCGCGATTGTTGCAGAAATGGAATGTGGTTTTCAGGTCGGCGGAGTGGGCGCGGAAGCGGGCGAGTTGGTCCTCGAAGGAATCGCCGGTGGGCGGGAGCCATTCGCGGGCGTGGGCCGAGGGCGCGGCAACGGATGCGGGCGCGTGCGATGCGGTGTCGTGATGGCCGGGCACTGGAGCCAGAACGGTCAGTGCTTCGCGGATGCGGGCAAAGATTTTTTCGCGTTCGGTCATATCAACTCGGCAGAACTTTCAATGTATGAAGCTTTCCCTCAATTTCACTCTCGTCGAAATCCTTTCCTTTTTCATGTGTCAGTTGCACATTCACAAATCCACCTTTGACTTCGAGAACATATTCGACGGCTTTCCATTTTGCTGGCGCCGGCTGAGAATAAGAATACTTATAGCCAAGGCTCTCACCCGCTTTCACAGCGGATTTCAGCCAGCGACCAGACTGCGGAAAATGCTGCGAAGATTTCGCCTGCGCTTGTTCTCTAACTTCATTTTTTTTGAGCCTCAACTGATAACTCGATTTATCGGCGAGCGTAAAAGAGCAAGAAACTTTGTCTTTACTTAGAATCAGCTGTCGCGGGAGGGTTTTGTGGCTCCAACCGGATGGCAAATCTATATCAACGATAGGATCAGGCGGTGAAACAGGAGCCAGGAGGTCTCGCGCCAGTGCTCCCGGCCGCTTCAAAAATGCGGAAATCCAGATCGCCGCACCGTCTTTAACTTTCGTTTTCTTCAGCCATTTCTTTAAAATCTCGCTATCTTCAGTGAGGCGGCCCACAGCGTCGGGCAAATGCAGCCCTTTAATTCTCTTGCGCAATACGCTCTCGAGTAAAGTTGCATCTAAATCCTCGTCCAAGTCTCTCTCTGAGATTTTTTTGAGGTTTTCCAAGACCGGTATTAGATAAACAAGTTCCACCGGGAAGCTCTCTATATCCGAAGGGCTCATTTTCGTTCCCTCCAATATTCCTTGAAGGTTTGAGGCGCGATTTTGGGCGTTTCGCGGGTTTTCGTCCAGGAGTAGGCCGGATCGAGTTTTGTGCCTCTGACGAGCGGATGCAATTTCTGGCCGACCCGGCCGAGCGGCGCGATGAGGTTGTAAAGTCCGGGCCGGTTGAACACGAAGGAAAACATTTTGAAGCCCGTTCTCCACGCGAAGGACGGTTTTTCGGCGCTGGCGTTGCGGCGATTTTGGAGCAAATGATGGGCGAGGTCGATTTTCACCGGGCAGGTTTCGCTGCACGCGCCGCAGAGCGAGCTCGAATACGAAAGATGCTTCCAATCCTGCAAGCCGCGCAAATGCGGCGTGATGACGGAGCCGATCGGGCCGGAATAAGTCGTGCCGTAGGTGTGGCCGCCGACGTTGCGGAAAATCGGGCAGACATTCAGGCAGGCGCCGCAGCGGATGCAATGCAAGGCATCGCGCTGCTCGGGATCGGCGAGCAGTTCGGTGCGGCGATTGTCCAGCAGCACGACGTGCCATTCTTCGGGGCCGTCGGTTTCGCCGGGCTGGCGCGGGCCGCCGTACATGGTGTTGTAACCGGTCAGGGCCTGGCCGGTGCCGGAGGTCGAGAGCATCGGCAGGAACAACGCCAAATCTTCCAGGCGCGGCAACACTTTCTCGATGCCCATCAGCGTGATCATTGTTTTGGGCAGGGCGGCGGTGAGGCGTGCGTTGCCTTCGTTTTCCGTGATGGAAATCATGCCAGTTTCGGCGATGGCAAAATTGCCGCCGGTAAAACCGATATCGGCGTGAATGTATTTCTGGCGCAACACACGGCGGGCAACCATGGTTAATTCCTCCGGATTGTCCGTGGAATTGGCGCTCAGTTCGCGGTTGAAGAGATCCTTGATCTCGCCGCGCGTGAGGTGCATCGCGGGAAACACGATGTGATAGGGCGTTTCCTTGCGCAATTGCACGATGAATTCGCCCAGGTCTGATTCCACTACATCAAAACCCTCACGCTCCAGCGCGTGGTTCAGATGAATCTCTTCGGAAGTCATCGCCTTCGATTTGACGATGGAACGCGCCTTTTTCTCGCGGATGATGCCGAGGATGATGTCCCGCGCCTGCTCGCCGGTGGTGGCCCAATGCACTTTGGTGCCGCGGCTTTCCAGGTTGGTGACGAGTTGCTCGAGGTATTTGTCGAGATGATTGATGGCTTCCCATTTCGTCTCGGCCGCAGCCTGGCGGGCGGAGCGGTAATCCTGAAATGCGCCGCGCGATTTGTCGCGCACGACTTCGTATTTGCGCATCGCAGATTGAATGACTTCCCGGTGGCGCAGATCGTGCGTAAGAATATCCGCCTGATCTTTGAATTGTTGGACTGGCGAACTCATGGAGCGGAAATCCGAAATGCGAAATCCGAAATCCGAAAGAAATCAGAAGCCCGAAATCCGAAAAACCTGTCGCTGCGGGAGAAAGTCCGAATGTTCCGGTTCTCGGCATTCGGCATTGTTTCGGATCTCGGATCTCGGATCTCGGATTTCATTTCTTTCACTTGCTCGTGAGCACTTCGGCCAGATGAATCGTTTTCAGTTTCTTGCCCTGTTTATCGAGCAGGCCTTGCACGTGCATCAGGCAACTGGAATCGTTCGAGACGATGTATTCGGCGCCGGTCTCGGCGGCGGAGGCGCATTTGACCTCGCCCATGGCGGTGGAAATCATCGGAAACTTCGACGCGAAGGTTCCGCCGAAGCCGCAGCAGGTTTCGGCGTCGCGCATTTCGATGAGTTCCAGGTCGCGGACTTTGGAGAGCAAATCGCGAGCGGGGCGTTTGTTGCCGAGCTCGCGCAGGCCGTGACAGCCGTCGTGAAAGGTGACTTTCGCCGGGAAACGCGCGCCGATATCGGTAACTTTCAGCTTGGTCACCAGGAAATCGGAAAATTCGTAGCACTTGGAGGAGAGTGCCTTGGCAGCTTTTTCGTGTTCGGTGTCGGCGAAGAGTTGCGGGTAAAAAACTTTGATCATCGCGCCGCAGGAGCCGGAGGCGATGACCACGACTTCAGCGTTTTGGAGGCGTCGCAGGACAGGCAGCGCGACTTCGCGCGCTTCGGGCCAGTAGCCGGAGTTAAAGGCCGGCTGGCCGCAGCAGGTGAGCTCTTCGGGATATTCGATTTTATGGCCCAGCTTCTCGAAGATTTGGACCATGCTGATGCCGACGCGCGGGAACATCAGATCGACGAAGCAGGGGATGAAGAGGGTGACGGTCATCGGGAGCGGACAGTTAAATCAGTTAAAAGAGTTAAGTAAGTTAAATGGGGCGGTCGTTTCACGTCTTTCACTCATTTAACTATTTAGCGATTCAACCATGTAACTGATTTAGTCAATTCAATGCGCGGCAATCGGCTTTTTGCCGGTTTGCACGTGTTTAAATAATAAAACCAGCGGAACGCAAACCAAGCACAAAACGCCGAACAACCGGAAGTTTTCCACGAACGCCCACACGTTGCTCTGCGCCAGCAGCGAATCGTAAAGCAATTCCAATCCCCGCTGGTGCGCGAGCCATGAGCCGCTGCTGTGCATCAAGGCATGCTGCGCGGCGGCGAGTTGATGCCGGTAAGCGGGATCGTAAGGTGTCATGTGGCCGGCCATCAGCGCCTGGTGCACCTGCGCGCGGCGCGCGATGATCGTCGTGACGGCCGCGATGCCGAAGCTGCCGCCGAGGTTGCGCATCAAATTATAAATGCCGGCGGCGTTGGCCATTTGGTCCTGGCGCAGATGGCCCATGGCGGATGTCGTCAGCGCCACGAAAATAAAACTGATGGCGATGCCGTTCAGCACGCTGGGCCAGATGATGCTCCACATGGAAATTTGCAGGTTGATGAGGCCGAGCCAAAATGACGACATCGCCAGCAGCACAAAACCGGTGCTGATGAGCACGCGATTGGGAATTTTGCCGATCAACCGGCCCACAATAAATGTCGTGATCAACGCTCCGATACCGCGCGGGCTCAGCGCGTAGCCGCTTTGCAGCGCGGGATAGCCCATGATGGTTTGCAGGAAAATGGGCAATGCGGCGGTGGTTCCGTACAAGACGCCGCCGAGGCAGGTGATGAGGATGACGCCCGTAAGGAAATTGCGGTTTTTCAGAATGCGCAAATGGACGATCGGATGGTCCGTGCGCAATTCCCGCACCACGAACGCCACGCAACAAATCGCCGAGATTACCGCAAACCAGGTGATCCAGTGCGAGGAAAACCAATCCTCCTGCTGGCCTTTATCGAGCACGACTTGGAGCGTGCCGAGCCACACGGCGAGGAAGCCGAACCCGAGCACGTCCACGGCGCCAATTTTCGCGTTCTTGATGTACGGCGGATCTTCGATGAACGCTTCGGCCATCAGCACGGCGGCGATGCCGACCGGGACGTTGATGTAAAAAATCCAGCGCCAGGAATAATTGTCGGTGATCCAGCCGCCCAGCGTGGGGCCCAAAATCGGCGCCACGATCACGCCCATGCCATAGGTCGCCATGGCGACGCCCTGTTTTTCGGGCGGAAAACTTTCCAACAGCACGGCTTGGGCGATGGGTTGCATCGCGCCGCCGCCCACGCCTTGAAGAACACGGGCCACGACCAAAAACGGCAGGCTGGGCGCCATGCCGCAGAGAATTGAGGCGATGGTGAAAATGCTGACGCAAATGACGAGCAGGTTCTTCCGGCCAAAATAATTTCCGAGCCAGCCGGTAATGGGCAACACGATGGCGTTGGAAACAAGATAGCTGGTCAGCACCCATGTGGCTTCATTTGTGGTGACGGACAGGTTGCCGGCGATGTGAGGCAGCGAGACGTTGGCCACGGAGGTGTCGAGAACCTCCATGAACGTCGCCGTCATCACGGCCACGGCGATAAACCACGGGTTATGGCTGGGCCGCCACTGCTGGCGGCTTTTGCTGGCGGATGCGTCGGCCATTTATTCCTTTGGCGGCACTGGCGGCTTGTTGGCGGAGCGCCACCACCAGAATCCTATTCCCAGCGCCAGCAGGATCGCCACGATGATGACCAAGGCTTCGGGCAATGGATTTCCGACTTGCACGCTCGGTTCCGCGGACATTCCCGGACCCAGCACATGCTCCGCTTCCACGGGATGATCGAAAACGATTTTCACCGGCACGCGCTGGACGACTTTTACGAAATTGCCGACGGCGTTTTCCGGCGGCAACAAGCTGAACGCCGCGCCGCTGCCGGCCTGGATGCTTTGCACGTGTCCCTGAAACGTGCGGCCGGCCACCGAATCCACGGAAATTTCGACCGGCTGGTTGGTGCGGATGCGTTTCAACTGAGTTTCCTTGAAATTGCCCACCACCCAGATGTTCGTGGGCACGACGGCCATGAGCTGCTGGCTTACTTGAACGTAATCGCCGGGTTCGACGGCTTTGCGCGTCACGCGACCGGCCGTCGGCGCCGCGATGCGCGTGTAGGAAAGGTTCAAATCAGCGAGGCTCACGTCGACCTTCGATTGTTTGGCCTGGGCGAGGGCGCGGTCCAGCGCGGCGCGGCCGGCTTCCAATTCCGCCTCGGCTTCGTCGATTTTTGAGCGGTCGCTCACGGCCTTGGCTTCACTGGCTTTCCACGTGTTGGTGGCGGCGTCGGCGTTGGCTTTGGCGGTGTCAAATTCCTGCGGGGCGATGATTTTGCGCGTGATCAAATCCTGAGCCCGCGTGAGGTCCGAGCCGGCCTTGTCCATCCTGGCTTTGTCAGCGTCCGCTTGCGCCGCGGATTGCTCGGCGGTGGCGCGCGCCGTATTGACTTGGACTTCAAGCAACTTGAAGCTGGAATAAATGAGGTTCGTGTTGGCATTGGCGGCGTTCAATGCCGCTTGCTTTTGCGCCACGGCTGTCTCGAAATCGCGCGTGTCAATCTGCACTAACGGATCACCGGCGTGAACGGTTTCGTTGTCCTTGACGAACACCTCCGTCACCTGGCCGGCGACCTGGGGAGAAATTTGGACGATGTCGGCGGCTAAAAAGGCATCATCGGTGCTCTCGCGCGAAAGGCCTTCGGCAAGCATTCCGAGTCCCCAAACGAGCAGCGCCGCCAGCGCGATCGTTCCGACCATGATCGTCGGCGGGCGTTTCCAGAAGGAAACTTTTGCTCGTTCCGAATTTGCGCTTTCCCCCCCTTTGTTTTTAGGAGGAATGGCAGCCTGTGTTTGTGGTTCATCCATACCCGGTAAATAATTCTAAGACCGACCCGGCGGCGTTCACATGTCGAAAAAATCCCCATTTACGGGAGGCGCCGGACGGCACGGTTATAACTATTCGGTTACTTCAACGAAATGTCCAATCCAAAGTTGATGGGTTCCGAAATGGACCACAGCGGGTGCGCGCGAGATATTGGATGAGATTGATGCCGTGTGCTTTACATCGGATTAGGGCGGCTTACCCGGGCCATAGTCCGGGCTTTAACAGGATGGGCTTTCAGCCCTCGCGCGATGGCGATTCGAGAACACGCAGCGCGTCGTCCCAACCCACTTATGGCATTCCCAGCGATTTGTAGGCGTAGAAGGTGCGGTTGGCGTCGCTGATGCACCACATGTTCAAGGGCCACAGGGATTCGCCGTATTTGATGTAACGCGAGCTGCCGTCGCCAAAGGTGTAATTGGAACCGCCCGAGCCGGTGCCGGGACCGCGGCTGTCATGGCGGCTTTGTTCGAGGATGCCCGAGAAGTCGTTACCGCCATTTTCGCCGAGGTCCATGTAGAAATCGCCGTGATCGTATTCCTTTTCTCCCAGGATGATGGTGTCGCTTTGATGAAGCAAATCGGATTGGCGCACTCGCGCGTCGATGTTGGTCGTGCTGAGCATCCAATTGGCAAGGTCGCGCCAGTCGCTCATCTGGATGCCGGATTTGTCGCTGAAGAAATCGTTGAAGCCATTGATGAAGAAACTGCGGCATGAGGCATCGGCGACGTTATTGGAAGCAGACCAACCGATGCTCTCCGGCAACGGAGGATTGTGATTGGGATCCTGGTGATCGATGGGGCACAGGAGCAGTTTCAGGTTCTTGCCGTAGTTGTCGAAAAGCCGGTCCGGCCAGCGGCTTAAATTATCGCGCGGTGGATAAAAGTCTTGATTGTCGGTCACGTACAATTCCGTTGCGATTCCGAGCTGGCGAAGGTTGTTGAGACAGGAAATTCGCAAGGCTGTGCCCTTGGCGCGAGAGAGGGACGGCAGCAGCATGGCGGCCAAAATGGCAATAATGGCGATGACCACCAGCAATTCGATCAAGGTAAAGGCCTGTCTCCATAAAGCCCGGTTGCATCTCCTCGTTATTCTCATAACATTTCCACTCGTTGGCGCGTCTGAATAGAAGGTTCGACGGCTGAGGCAGCCGCGCCGTTCATTTGTTTATGAATAAAAAGAGCTGGATTCTCATCGTTTTGGCGATTGTTCTTGGCGTTGTTTATCTTATTCATTTCACCAGTTGGTTCAAGCCAAAGGCTCTGCTCATTTCCCACAACGAACGCTTCGGCACGGTCAATTTCAGCCTCGGCGACCTGTATCAGCTCACGGATTTGAGAGTCGTTTCCCTCAGTGAACTTGAGAGCAACAAGTATGCCCTTCCGATTTGGGAACTGAAATCCGAGTCCAATTCGGCTCCCGTAAAAATGTTTTCCTATGGCGGACGCATTCGCGGCATGAGACCCGTCGTCGATAACGCGCGTCCCGCGCCGCTGGTTCCGGGGCAAAGCTACCGGCTGTTCATCGAGGCCGGCTCGCTCAAGGCCCAGCACGATTTCACGTGCGAGAGCAACAGCGTGCCATCCAACCGCGCACGTTCTGCAAGATGACCGCGCAAACCTTGCGCAGCGCGCGCGCCGCTCGCCATCCATTCAGACGGGATAAACGGGGAAGTGTTACGGGAAAATAATTTGCGTAGTGGCACTGGCGTCTCGCCGGTGCGAATAGGAACTCACGGGCGAGATGCCCGTGCCACTATGATTTCACTTCGCGAGATGGCAGGCGGCGTAATGCTTGGGGGCAATTTCGCGCACGGCGGGAATTTCTGTTCGGCAGCGATCTTCCGCAATTGGGCAGCGGGGATGAAACGGACAGCCGGGCGGCGGATCAATGGGCGAGGCGACGTCGCCGGGCAAAACAATTCGCTGCCGCTTGGAATCCGGGTCCACGACTGGCACCGCTGAAATGAGTGCCTGCGTGTAGGGATGTTTCGGCGAGCGAACGATCGCTTTCGCCTCCGCGAGTTCCACCACTTTTCCCAAATACATTACCATCACGCGCCGGCTAATGTGCTCGACGACGGCGAGGTCGTGCGCGATGAAGAGATAGGCCAGCCCGCGCTGCTGTTGCAAATCCTGGAGCAGGTTGATGATTTGCGCCTGCACGGAAACGTCGAGCGCGCTCACCGGTTCGTCGCACACGATTAATTTCGGCTCGACCGCGAGCGCGCGCGCGATGCCGATGCGCTGGCGTTGTCCGCCGCTGAATTCGTGGGGGTAACGTTGCGCGTAGGCGGCGTCCAATCCGACCGCTTTCAGCAATTCGGCGATTCGTTTTTGGCGCGCTGATTTGCTTTCCGCGAGACCGTGAATATCCAACGCTTCGCCGATGATATCTTCCACGGTCATGCGCGGATTCAGCGAGCCGTAGGGGTCCTGGAAAATCATCTGCAGTTTGCGGCGCTGGGCGCGCAAGTCCGCGCCGTCCAAGGGCGTGACATCGACGCCGTCCAGCGAAACGCTGCCGGCGGTTGGCTCAATCAATCGGACGATCGCGCGGCCGAGAGTCGTTTTGCCGCAGCCGCTTTCACCCACCAATCCGAGCGTTTCGCCGGGCTCGATGCTGAAGTTCACGCCGTCGACGGCCTTCACAAACGCGCTCGGCGGGCCGAACATCCCGCGTTTCACCGGGAAATGGACTTTGAGGTTTTGGACTTCGAGTAAAGGCATGAAATCAAAGTTCCGCCACAAACTCTTCAAGCGTCAACCCAGCCTGCTCAATGATGCTCTTGAGCGTTCCGGGTTTGATCGGCTTGTGCTGCGGAACGACGACTGTGCGATGATCTTTGCGCAAGATAAGGTGAGACCCGGTTTGACGAAGTTCGACGAATCCAAGACGTTTTAATGCACGAACTGCTTGAGTGCCGTTAACATCGCGCGGAATTTTCACGCAATGGCAAGAATCGGATCTTGCGAAAAATGCAAGCGGATCCGCTTGGGACGGTCTTTAGGCTCAAAATAACCACCGACGGCGTCGGTGATCATGGCGTCCAATTCCGCGAACGAATCTCCCTGAGTAGTGATACCGCCGCGCCCTTGCGGCTCATCCCAGCGCGCCACGTAACCACCAGTCTCCGGGCAAGGCTCGACACGAAAGGTGATTTCGTTCATGGCAAGAAATTAACCCTAACGAAAATCAACGTCAATTCGCATACAAACATCGCACCCAGCGTTTCGGCTCCACTTCCTTCAGTGCCGGCATGGTCGTGGCACATTCGGGTTTTGCGCTGGGGCAACGGGGGTAAAAGCGGCAGCCGGGCGGGAAATCGCCAAGGCGCGGGACGTTGCCGGGAATCGCCGAGAGCCGCGCTGCTTCGCCGCTCAATTTCGGCACGGAATTCATGAGCGCGCGGGTGTAGGGGTGCAAGGGATGACGCAATAAATCACGCGCCGGCGCCAGTTCCACAATTTGCCCGGCATACATCACGGCCACGCGATCGGCGATATCGCCGACGATGCCGAGGTTATGCGTGATGAGCAGGATCGCCATGCCGAGACGTTGCTTTAAATCCAGCAACAATTCCAAAATTTGCGCCTGGATGGTCACATCCAGTGCTGTCGTTGGCTCATCGGCGATCAGCAATTTCGGCTGGCTCGCCAGCGCCATCGCGATCATCACGCGCTGCTGCATGCCGCCGGACATTTCGAAGGGATAATTGCGGATGCGCGATTCCGGGGCCGGGATGCGCACCAATTTCAAAAGCCGGATGACTTCTTCGTCCGTGGCTTTTTCGGGCCGATGCAGTTTGAGCGACTCCTTGATTTGTTTGCCGATGCGGATGACCGGATTCAACGAGGCGCTCGGTTCCTGAAAAACGTAGCTCACGACTCGGCCGCGAATGCCGGGCAAATCGCTCGATGGCATTTGGAGCACATCCTGGCCATTCAACAAAATTTCTCCGCCAGCGTATTTTGCCGGCGGCGCGGGCACCAGGCGCGCGATGGACATGGCAGTCACGGTTTTGCCGCAGCCGCTTTCGCCGACGAGGCAAACCGTTTCGCCGGCATCAATCGTCAGTGATACGCCATCGACAGCGCGCAGGCTGGTTTCGCCCGCGAGGAAATCGAGCTTCAGGTTTTTAATTTCCAGCAACGGCACGGAACGATTTTCGGGTGTTCAATGGCTGGTGTCACGTGGAATTGCACTTGAACGAACGGCGTAAGGAAGTAATTTGCACGCAATCATTATGCGTTGGAAAATCATCTCTTTTCTCGCTTTCTCTTCGATTCTCGCCGGTTGCAGCAGTGTTCCGCACAAACCCACGCCGATCGCGGAAGGCAATCTCGAGCAGTTTAAAGCCAGCAGCGCCAAATTCAATTCAGTCGTTACGATCCCGACTTTTGAGACGACCACGAACGAAATTGACACTTCAGTCACCAACGCCATCAAAAATGGCAACGCCGCGCTGGATCGCATCGGCCGATTGAGCCCGAGCGAGGTCAATTTCACGAATACTGTCATTGCGCTGGACGATTTGGGCTTCGAGCTGGCGTGCGTCGACAACCGGCTTTCGCTCATCGAGGAGACGAGCACGAGCGCCGCGATGCGTGACGGCGCGGCCAGTGCGCTCAAGGATCTCGAGGCGTGGATGGTTGGCATTGATTATCGCGAGGATGTTTATCGCGCCGTGAAGGCGTATGCCGACACCAAGCCGCAGCTCGAAGGCGGGGACGCCAAATTGCTTTATGAGACCATGCGCGATTATCGCCGCGCCGGGCTGGATTTGCCGAAGGCGGGCCGCAATGAAGTTGAGCGCATGCGCAAGGAACTTTCCCGCATTTCGACCGACTTTGAGGAGAATATCGAAAAAGCCAAAGCGCCGGTAAAATTCACCAAGGCTGAACTCGAAGGCGTGCCGGACGATTTCCTCCAGCAGATCAAAACCGGTGACGACGAATACACCGCCATGGCGAACATCACCTGGCATTACCTCACCATTGAGGAGAACGCCAAGCGTGAAGAGACGCGAAAAAAATTCGAGATCGCCCAGAGCAACCTCGCGCGGGAGCAGAACATACCGTTATTGCAAAGAATCCTGGTCCTGCGTGATGGCATTGCGCACAAGCTCGGCTATAAATCGTACGCGGATTACGCGACTGAAATCATGATGGTCAAAAATGCGGCGACGGCCATCGACTTTGAGAATAAGCTGAAGACGGGCTTGCAGCCGAAGTTCGACGCTGAACTGGAGGAATTTCGGCAAATTAAAATCAAGGAAACCGGCGATCCGAACGCCAAAATCAACATCTGGGATTGGCGCTATTTCGCGAACCAGTTGAAGAAGGAGAAATACAATGTGGATGCGGAGCAGTTGCGCGTTTATTTCCCGTATCAACGCGTGCTGGACGGCATGTTCAGCATTTACCAGCGCATTTTCGGACTGAAATTTCAGCGCGTTGAGCCGCCTTATAAATGGATTGGTGATTTACAGCTCTACACTGTTTCTGATGCCAAGACGGGTGAACCGCTCGGAATGTTTTATCTCGATATGTTTCCGCGCGATGGCAAATACCATCACTTCGCGGAATTTGGCATCATCGATGGCAAACTTTTGCCCGATGGCAAATATCAGCGGCCGGTCTGCGCGTTGATTTGCAATTTCCCCACGCCGACCAGGAATCATCCGTCCCTGATGTCGCATGACGACGTGGAAACGATCTTTCACGAGTTCGGCCATGCGATGCACACCATCCTGACGCGCGCCAAATATGCGCGCTTTTCCGGCACGAGCGTCCCCCGCGATTTCGTTGAGGCGCCGTCGCAAATGCTCGAAAACTGGGCGTGGGACAAAAAGGTCCTCGACAGCTTCGCCGCCGATTATCGCGATCCGTCGAAAAAAATTCCCGAGAACGTGCTGAAGGAATTGAAGGCCGCGCGGCTTGCGACGGAAGGCTCCTATTATCGCCGACAACTTTCGTTCGGGCTGATGGATCTCGCGTTGCACACGCAAATCCACGCGGATAATGCGCAGGAAACGTTGCCGCTTTCGAACAAGGTCCTCGGCGAGGTCTTTCTGCCAATGCCGCCGGACACCGCGTTCGTGGCGTATTTTGGACACATTATCGGCTATGCGGCGGGATATTACGGTTACGCCTGGGCCGATGCCATCGCGGCGGACATGGCGACGGTTTTCGAGAAGGCGCCGGACGGGTATTTCGACAAAAAAGCCGGCATGCGTTTGCGCAAGGAAATCTATGAAGTGGGCGATTCGCGCGACGTGAATATTTCGATTGAGAAATTCCTCGGCCGCCCGCGGTCACTGGAGCCGTTCCTGAAAAAGATCGGGATCGACAAGACGAACGCGACCGCGGCTGAGAAGTGATTTCGGAGCGCGGAAAGCGATTTTGCATTTGGGAGATGCTGAATGTGAGCGTTACCGGCCAATCTCATTAACACCCGGCTTTAGCCGGGTGTTGCGATGCGGTGACTAGAGGCTAACTGCTTCAGCAGTTTAGCCGGCGTTAAACCGCTAAAGCGGTTAACAAATCTACGCCGACCAGACACCCAGCTGAAGCTGGGTGTTAATGAAAGAGAAGGGTTGATTCGGCTTGCCTGTCTTTCATGATGGCACCCTGCCCAGCAATAACTTTTCACCTTTGGAAAATACGGTTACTTTGGGTTGACATGTTCGAGGTTCGAATCGACAAACCAAAAAATCTGGTGACATTTTTCTTTTCCGGCCGGGTGACTCCGGACGAAACGAGCCGCATGAGAACCAGCTTGAAAGCTCAGCTCGCCCAATTGAAGCGCGGTTTCAGCGTCTTAAGCGATTTCAGCCAGCTCGACTTCATGGATCTCGCCTGCGCGCCGGATGTGGAGTTTGCGATGGACGCGTGCGACAAGGCGGGCACGTCCAAGGTCGTGAGGCTCATCCCCGACGCGCGGAAGGACATTGGGTTCAGCATCATGTCGCTGTTTCATTATCACCGGCGCATTCCCATTGTGACCTGCGAAACATTGGCGGAGGCGGTGCGGGCTTTGGAGGAATAGCGGGGCCATCTGGACTGCTTAATGGAGGGGCCTGGCGGCGAGACGCCGCCCGCACTCGCAGCCGGGACAGCTGCGCTACGGAAATCGTTCCAGTCTGGACATTGTTGCTGTTTTTCCGTACGCAGGAGAAGCGTCACGCATGGCCGCCAAAACAAATCCTGCTTATGGCCCAATCTGAATATCGCACCGCTCCCTTGAAGACAAACCGAATGCCGCCGGGCATTCTTTACATCGTCGGCAATGAAGCGGCTGAGCGTTTCAGCTATTACGGCATGAATTCCATCCTGGTGGTGTTCATGACCCTGTATATGAAGGATGCCGCCGGGCATCCGGACCATTTGTCAAATGCCCAAGCCGTTGCCTGGTATTCAACGTTTATTTCCGGTGTTTATTTTCTTCCTATTCTTGGCGCGTTCCTGGCGGATGCGATTCTCGGCAAATACCGCACCATCCTTTATCTCTCCATTGTTTATTGTTTTGGCCATTTTGCGCTGGCGCTCAACGACACACGGTTTGGTTTGCTCATTGGTTTGTCACTCATCGCACTCGGCGCCGGAGGCATCAAACCCTGCGTCAGCGCCAACGTCGGCGACCAATTCGGCGGTGACAACGAACACCTGCTTCCGCGTGTATTTAATTGGTTCTATTTCTCGATCAACTTCGGTTCGGCTTTTTCCACGCTTTTGATTCCTTGGTTGCTCGACCGCTACGGACCTAAGTGGGCATTTGGCACTCCCGGCGTTTTCATGGTGCTTGCAACCATTGTGTTTTGGATGGGACGAAAGAAAATCGTCCATATACCGCCGGTTGGCGTGGGGAATTTCTTTCGGGAATTTGGCAATAAAGAAACGCTAAAGGCCTTGGGCAACCTGCTTATTCCCGTGCCGTTCGTGGCAATGTTTTGGTCTTTGTGGCAGCAGAATTTTTCCTCCTGGGTCGTGCAAGCCGAGAAAATGAACCGGCACCTTTTCGGCCACGAATGGCTGCCCTCGCAGATCCAAACGGTGAATCCCCTGTTCATTCTCATCATGCTGCCGCTGTTTTCGTATGCCATTTATCCGGCGATCAATCGCGTTTTTAGGCTGACGGCACTGCGCAAAATTGGCATCGGATTATTTGCGGTGGTTATTTCCTTTCTGATTATTGCCTGGATCCAGACGCGCATCGATGCGGGGCAACATCCGAATATCCTATGGCAAATTCTTGCGTTTCTGGTGCTGACCGCCTCGGAAGTGCTGGTATCGGTCACGCATCTTGAATTCGCCTATACGCAAGCCCCGAAAAAAATGAAATCGCTCGTCATGTGTACGTATCTGGGTGCGGTCTCCCTGGGCAACGGCTTTACGGCCGTGGTGAACGTCTTTATTCAAAATCCCGATGGCAGCCAAAAGCTGGCGGGCGCGAGCTACTTTTACTTTTTCTCCGCAGTGATGTTTGTCACAGCATTGATATTTGTAGTCGTGGCCCGATTCTATCGCGGCAAGACGTATATCCAGGACACGGCTGAGCCACAACCGGCGTAACTCGAATTGCCCCATTGCTTTTTTTGAAGAATCACGTTTCTTAAGTGTCAAAACAGCAATGCAGTTTGCACCAGGTTACCTCTCGCGGCGCCGATTTATCTATTCTCTCGGCGCGGCGGCCACTTATTCCCTTCTGCCCGGTTGTGTGAAACGCGAGACGCTCGTGGAAGTTGGCGATCGCAAGGGGATATTCCATCTCGGCAACGGTGCTGAACCGGCGGACCTCGACCCGCACGTCGTCACGGGCACGCCCGATTATCACGTCATCATGTCGCTCCTCGAGGGCCTGGTTTCGGAAGACCCGAAGGATTTGCATCCGGTTCCGGGCGTGGCGGAGCGCTGGGATATTTCGCCTGATCGAAAGGTTTACACGTTTCACCTTCGCGAAAATGCGAAGTGGTCCAACGGTGAAACGCTGACAGCGCATGATTTTTATGAAGCCTACAAGCGCATTCTGACGCCGTCTCTCGCCTCGGAATATTCCTACATGCATTTCGTGGTGAAGAACACGGAGGCCTACAAGACAGGCAAGCTCAAGGATTTCAGCCAGTGCGGTTACAAGGTCATTGACGATCGGACGTTGGAAGTCACGCTCAACAATCCCACGCCCTATTTTCTTTCGCTGCTGCTGCATGACTCGTGGTATCCGGTGCATCTGCCCACTATCCGGAAGTACGGCGATCCGTATCAGCGCGGCAGCAAGTGGACCCGTCCCGGCCGTTATGTCGGGAACGGCTCCTTTGTGCTGGCCAAATGGCATGTCAATGAAGTCATTGAAGTTCGCAAAAGCCCGACGTATTGGGACCGCGATCGGGTGAAGCTGAATGCGATTCGTTTTTATCCCATCGAAAGCATTGACACGGAGGAGCGCGCGTTCCGCGCGGGTCAGCTTCATATCACCTATGATTTGCCGCCCTCGAAAATCGCTTATTACAAGGCCAACAATCCCGAGGTGCTCAAAATTTTTCCTTTTCTGACGACTTATTTTTACCGGGTGAACGTGACCAAGCCGCCGGTGAACGACGTTCGCGTCCGGCGCGCGCTCGCAATGGCGATCGACCGGGAAAGCATCGTCAAAGACATCATGAAAGGCGGCCAGATGCCCGCCTTCAATCTCACGCCTCCCGGCACCGGCGGTTACACCTGTCGCGCGAAGCTGACGGAGAACGTTGCCGAAGCCAGGCGCCTGCTCGCCGAAGCCGGTTTTCCGGGCGGCAAAGGCATGCCGCCGGTGGAAATTCTTTACAACACGCTCGAATATCATCGCACGATTGCCGAGGCGATCCAGCAGATGTGGAGAACGAGGCTGGGCGTGGACGCCCGACTGGTGAACCAGGAATGGAAGGTCTATCTCGATTCACTGCGTTCGCTGAATTACCAGGTGGCCCGCGCGGGTTGGACCGGCGATTACAACGATCCCAACTCGTTTCTCGATATGTGGACGACCGGCAACGGCAACAATGAGACCGGCTGGTCCAACGCGGAATACGATCGTCTCATCGCGCAGGCGGCGGCCACCGTGGACCCAAAGGCGCGGCTGGAAGTTTTTCAAAAAGCCGAGGCCCTGCTGGTGGACGAACTGCCGATGATTCCCATTTATTTTTACACGCGCGTTTATCTTCAACGGCCCGAGGTCAGGGGCTGGTATCCGACGATTCTGGACAATCATCCTTACAAGTACGTGTATCTTGAGGCGCCGAAATAAACCATGCTGCGCTTCATCTTAAAAAGGATTCTGCAAGCCATCCCGGTGTTGTTCATCGTCGCGACCGCCACATTCTTTCTACTGCACAAAATGCCCGGCGGGCCGTTCGATACCGAAAAGGCCATGACGCCCGAGATGAAGAAGCAACTCGAGGCTTACTATGGCCTGGATAAACCGGTGGGCCGGCAATATGTCGATTACATGAAGCGGCTGATCCTTCATGGCGATCTCGGCATGTCGCAGAAATATTTCGGCTGGAGCGTGAATGAATTGCTCGCGAACTCGCTGCCCATTTCGATGGAGCTGGGTCTGGAAGGGATGGTTTTTGCGCTGTTTTTCGGGCTCCTTGCGGGCATTCTCGCGTCACTGCGAAAAAATACGGCCGGCGATTACATCCCGATGTCCATTGCCACGCTCGGCATTTGTATTCCGTCTTTTGTCACGGGGCCGATTTTGATTCTCGTCTTCGCCATCTGGCTGGGATGGTTCAATTCTTCGGGATGGTTTTTTCCGCGCGACCGCATTCTGCCCGCGGCGACGCTCGGGCTTTATTACATGGCTTACATTTCGCGGCTGGCCCGCGGCGGGATGCTTGAAATTTTGAATCAGGATTTTATCCGCACCGCCCGCGCCAAGGGCGCTTCCGAGTGGCGGGTGGTTTGGAGACATTCGTTGCGCGGCGGATTGTTGTCCGTGGTCACCTTTCTCGGCCCGGCCGTTAGCGGAATTGTAACGGGATCGCTGGTGGTGGAAACGATTTTTAATATTCCTGGCGCGGCGCGTTTCTTTGTCCGGGCGGCTTTCGATCGCGACGGGCCGATGCTCATGGGCACCACTCTCGTTTATGCCGTCCTGGTTGTGGTCATGAATCTGTTGGCCGATATCGTCTCGGTCTGGATGAATCCGAAATTACGGTTTGAATGAGCGCTGAATTTCCAACGGTCACGCAGCACGCGGGCGAAATCGAGCCCGGCCATTCGCTCTGGCAGGATGCATGGCTTCGCTTGCGGCAGAATAAACTGGCCGTGATCGGCGGGATCTTTGTGGCCATTCTCACCATCGCTTGTTTTCTCAGCCTCCTGATTGCGCCGCACGCGTATGAGAAGACGCATTTCGCGCTGGGCGCGACCGCCCCCAGCGCGGCGCATTGGCTCGGCACGGACATCCTGGGCCGCGATATGCTGGCGCGCACTTTGTTCGGCGGTTGCATTTCGCTTTCAGTCGGGCTGGCGGCAACGCTCGTTTCCGTGATCATTGGCGTTCTTTACGGCGCGATTTCCGGTTACATCGGGGGGCGCCTGGATGTCGTCATGATGCGCATTGTAGACATCGTTTATTCCCTTCCGTTTGTTGTTTTTGTCATCCTGATCCTGGTGGTTTTCGGCCAGCACATTATTCTGATGTTCATGGCGATTGGCGCGGTGTCGTGGCTGGATATGGCGCGCATCGTTCGCGCGCAGGTGATGTCGCTCAAGAGGCAGGAATTTGTCGAGGCGGCCATCGCGCTCGGCCTGCGCAGGCGGCGCATCATTCTGCGACACATGATTCCCAACGTTTTGGGCATCGTGGCCATTTATGCCACGCTCATCGTGCCGTCCGTCATGCTGCTGGAGGCGTTTTTGAGCTTCCTTGGCCTCGGTGTGCAGGCGCCGATGAGTTCCTGGGGCACGCTCCTCAATGACGGCCGCATGAGCATGGAGGAATATCCCTGGCTGCTGATTTTCCCGAGCGTCTTTTTCTCGCTCACGCTTTTTTCGCTGAACTTCCTCGGTGATGGTTTGCGCGATGCGCTGGACGTGCGGGCGTCGAAGGACTGATATGCCGCTCCTGCAAGTCACCAACCTGCGCACGGCGTTTTATACCCGGCATGGCATCGTCCGCGCGGTGAACGATGTCTCGTTTTCGCTGGAACGCGGCGAGACGCTCGGCATCGTCGGCGAATCGGGTTCCGGCAAATCGGTCACGTGTTATTCGCTAATGCGTCTCATTCCGCAACCGCCGGGCAGAATTGAAGGCGGCACGGCGATGTTCGATAACGTGGATTTGCTCAAGGCCACGCCCGAACAATTAGGCTCCATTCGCGGCAAACGCATCTCCATGATTTTTCAGGACCCGATGACGTCGCTAAATCCTTACATGCGGATTTCCGAGCAAATCATCGAGCCGCTTTTGATTCACGAAAAAATCAGCCGCGCCGATGCGCTGAAACGCGCTATTACGGCGCTCGAGGAAGTGGGCGTGCCGGATGCGGCGAATCGCATCCGCGGTTATCCGCACGAATTTTCCGGCGGCATGCGGCAGCGCGTGATGATTGCCATGGCGCTCATCACCAAGCCGGAATTGCTCATTGCGGATGAACCCACGACCGCGCTCGACGTGACGGTGCAGGCGCAAATCCTGGATCTCGTCAAAAAAATGCAGCGCGAACTCGGCATGGCGGTGATTTGGATCACGCATGATTTGGGCGTGGTGGCGGGTTTCTGCCAGCGTGTGCAGGTGATGTATGCCGGGCGCATCGTCGAGCGCGCGCCGACTGAGGAGCTTTTCCACCATACGGCGCATCCTTACACGAGTGCGCTGCAAAAATCGATTCCGGCGCTTCAGGCCAAGGGAGCATCGCTTTACACGATTCCCGGCATGCCGCCGGATTTGTCGCGGCCGATCGAAGGCTGTCCCTTTGTGCCGCGCTGCGAATTTGCGCAGGAACAATGCAAACAGCCGGTGGCGTTGAAGGGAATCAGCCCAGACCACGACACCGCTTGTTTGCGCGTGCAGAAGAACGAAATTGTTTTAACCACGAATGCACACGAATAGGCACGAATCAAGGGAGCGCGAAATTTATCCCGCGTGTCCTCGTGTAGCGGCGCTCTGTGAGCCACGGTCGAAGCACAATTGCGGCGGTCACAGACCGCCGCTGCATCACTAATATGACGTCCGACGCATTTCTCGAAATCAAAGGCCTCAAGACACACTTTCCAGTGGAGCGCGGGATTGTTTTTCGGCGGGAGGCCGGCGTGGTGCGGGCCGTGGATGGCGTGACGCTCGATTTGCGACGGGGTGAAATCCTCGGGCTCGTCGGTGAATCGGGCTGCGGCAAGTCCACGCTTGGGCGCACGTTGCTGCAATTGATTCCGGCGACGGATGGCATTGTCGTTTTGGGCGGGAAAAGCCTGACCAAACTGCGTGGGCCGGAGTTGCGCGCCGCTCGGGCGGATTTCCAGATGATTTTCCAGGATCCCTACGCCTCGCTGAACCCGCGCATGCCCGTTTTCGACACGCTTGCGGAAGCGATCCAGGCGCATCGCAAGATTCCGAGCGATGAACTGCCTCGACGCGTGAATGAACTGATCGAGAAAGTAGGTTTGTCGCCGCGTTCGCTGAAGAAATATCCGCATGAATTTTCCGGGGGCCAACGGCAGCGCATTGCCATCGCCCGCGCGCTCGCCGTCGAACCCAAATTGATCGTCGCCGACGAACCGGTTTCCGCGCTCGACGTTTCCATCCAGGCGCAAATCATCAATCTGCTCGCCAAACTCTCGCGCGAGATGCAGCTCACGTTGATTTTCATTTCGCACGATCTTTCCGTGGTGAAACACATCTCGGATCGGATCGCGGTCATGTATCTGGGAAAAATTGTCGAACTTGGCCCGGCGACGAAGATCTTCGAACGTCCGCTGCATCCTTATTCCAAGGCGCTGGTGAGCGCGGTGCCGATTCCTGATCCCGTTCGCGAGAAAAAGCGCGAGCGGATTATTCTGGCGGGCGATCCGCCATCGCCCATCAACCCGCCCAGCGGTTGCCCGTTCCATCCGCGTTGCCCGTACGCGATTGCTGATTGCGCGAAAATCGTTCCGGTGCTGGAGAATTTTGATGAGAACCAGCAGGCGTCGTGCATTCGGATGAGGGAGATTAATTGAACGTGAAAAGTGAATTTGTTTTTGCGGCGTCGGCCAATATTCACGTTTTACGTTTCATGTTTCACGTGTTGCGCGAATTCGGCAAACGGCCTCAAACGAGATTCACGCAACACGTAGCACGCTGGTCCCATTTCGCCATTGAGCCTGCCGGGTTCTGCGCTTACCTTTTCGCGCCATGAACGTTTTCGTCACGGGCGGCGCGGGTTACATCGGCTCGGTTTGCACCGAGGAACTGCTCAACGCGGGCCACGCGGTCGCGGTTTACGATAATCTCACTGAAGGCCATCGTTCCGCGGTGGATTTGCGCGCGAAATTCATTTTGGCGAAGCCGGAACAGGAGGGCGATATCCTGAATGCCGTCAAAGCCGCGAAGCCGGACGCCATCATGCATTTCTCCGCGAGCGCGCTGGTCGGGGAATCGATGACGAACCCGAAAAAATATTTTCACAACAATCTCGTCAACGCCCTCAAGCTCGCCGACGCGGCGGTGGAATGCGGCGTGAAGAAATTCGTGTTCAGTTCCACCTGCGCCACCTACGGCCCGCCCGATCGCGTGCCGATGACCGAGGATTTGCCCCAGCGGCCCATCAATCCCTATGGGGAATCCAAGTTGATGTTTGAGAAGGTGCTCGTTTGGTACCAGCAGATTTACAAGCTCGAGTTCATTGCTTTCCGCTATTTCAACGCCGCGGGCGCGAGCGAGAAATTTGGAGAACATCACCGCATCGAAACGCATTTGATTCCGAATGTGCTGTTCGTGGCGCTTGGGAAGAAACCGAATTGCGAAATCTTCGGCACGGATTATCCCACCCCCGATGGAACGTGCATCCGCGATTACATCCATATTCGCGATCTCGCGCAAGCGCACATCCTCGGGCTTGCGCCCGGCCAAACCGGCTTTTACAACTTGGGCAACGGCGATGGTTACTCCGTCCGCCAGGTGATCCAAATGTGCGAGAAGGTGACGGGCAAAAAAATTCCCGCGATTGAAAAGCCACGTCGTCCAGGCGACCCGCCGAAGCTCGTGGCTTCCGCTGAAAAGGCTATTCGCGAACTCGGCTGGAAACCGCAATTCCCGAAGCTGGAGGATATCGTGGCCACGGCTTGGGCGTGGCACAAGAAACATCCGAATGGTTATCCGGATTGAGAGTCTTTTGCGATTTGAAGTCGAAGAGGAATAGCACCGACTGACGTTGCCGCCGCCAGATGGCGGAACCGCCTAGTATTTCTTCGAAAACTTTTTCTTGGATTCTTCGTCGGACGCGGGAGTGCCTTCGATTTTGTGTTCCTCGGGCTTGGTATCGCCGGAAAGCGCGGCGGCTTCGGCCTTTTTTTCTTCCTCCGGAGGAGTATTCGCGGCGTCGACAAACGCCATGTGCAAGGACATCAGGCTTTGCTTCAAGAGCTGATCCTCGTCCTTGGTGAGATTCCCCTTGGTTTTGGCTTCGAGCATTTCCAATTGGTCAATGAACAATCTCGCGGCGTCCATGTCGCGCACGGTTTGGCCGGTTTGCGGATGCGGCACTTTGCCCATCAGCAGCATGGCCATGTTGGATTGCTGGACGACGAGCTGCGCAAACAGCGCTGACATCATTTCCTCGCGGGAAATTCCGCCGAGGTCTTGTCCGGGCATTGTAGTCTCGCTCATAAGGCACCTTTCCTTTTCCGGCGGATTTCCGCCAGCAAAAATTGAATCAGCCGGCGCAACCGGCTTTCCACGTCAACCGTTTCAAGAATCTGCTGCCGCTCGAGGCCGCCCGGCAACACGGCGCACGAGACGAGGTCGGCCGTCTGCTCGGGATCGGTGAGCGAATCGAGGTAACCGAGAATTTCCTTGGGCGAAAACGACGGCGCCGGCTGACTGGTCTCCGATTTCGACGAAACGACGGGGAACGGAAACGGCAGCCCCAGATCAATGCGTTCGCGCAGCAATTCGCGGACTTTGGCCAGCAACGCATCCACGGCGATGCTGTCGCACGGCGGCGTGTCCATCCGGCGAATGCGTTGCACGCGATAGGGTTTGTAGCGAATGGTTTCGTCGAGTTCCACGCGGGCAATGCCTTGCAGGATCAGGTGCGAGGTATTGTCTTTGTGCCGCACCGAAACGCGAATGAGGCCGAGGCCGGCGACGGTCGACGGACTTTCGCGCGTGGCGCTCGGTTTTTGCATGGCCACGGCAAACATGCGATTGGAACCCAGCGCGTCGGCGAGCATCTGCCGGTAGCGCGGCTCAAAAATGTAAAGCGGCAACAATGCCTGGGGAAAAAGCGTGGCATTCGGCAACGTCATTACCGGCGTCTCGCGTGGCAATCTCATAGCTACCGCCAATTTAAGAGAGGAGGGCGTTTATTCAAGTGGAGAGACGTGGGAGCGTGGTGCGCAAATCCGATGGCGAAAGTCGCAGTCCTCCTCGTCCATCGTTCTCGCTCTCGCCCTCGGAATTCCTCAAAAATCGAGGGTCGGCGACGAGGACGAGAACGAGGAATGACTGTTTCCGAGCCGCCTTGCTATTTTGGGCCGCAGTTCCGTAAAAAAGTCTCGCATTATTTCCGCAAAACAGAGTCTCCTCGCCCGCCTTCGCTAAACCTACGGCGGGGCGAGCGTCGGCTGCGACGGCGCCGCTTCAAATTTCGCCTCGGCGCTTGCCAAATTCCGCGCGCGCTAGCATCTTGGGCACGCTATGAAAAATCGCATGGGAATAATCATTTTGACCCTCGCGTGCGTCGGCCTGGCCATCGCGCTCGTTGTGAACCAATCCAACGCGACGAAGGCACAGAAAGCCGCCGAAAGCCAGATTTTGACCCACTCGAACAACTGGGTTGAGACCAGCGAAAAGCTGGAGGAAGAGCGCAAGGCGAACGGTTCGCTGACGAACGACCTCGCCGCGCGCGCGCAGGATTTGGCCGCGTTGACGAACCAGATTACCGAGACTTCGAATACTCTCGCCAAAACCCAGGATTCGCTGAAAGCCGCGCAGGAGGAGGTCGCGAATCGCGACGCGCAAATCGCCGATCTCGAAACGCAAAACAAGCAATTGGATGAAAAAGCAGTGGATCTGAGCAATTCCATCACAAATCTACAATCGCAGATTGATGACACGAAAAAGAAGCTCGTGGCCTCCGAAGGCGACAAGGCTTTCCTCGAAAAGGAACTGCAGCGGCTCATGGCGGAAAAGGCCGAATTGGAGCGGCAGTTTAATGATTTGAAGGTGCTCCGCGCCCAGGTGGCAAAGCTCAAGGAGGAAATGAACATCTCCCGCCGGCTCGCCTGGATCCGCGAAGGCATTTTTGCGCGAGCCGACGAGAAGGGCGCCCAGCAGTTAATGCAGAAATCCAAGCCCACGCTGGCCAATAATAATGCGACGAACTCGACAGCGGCGCCGCCCAGGGCCAATTACGATCTCAATGTGGAAGTGAATGCCGATGGCACCGTGCGGGTCATCCCTCCGACCAACAGCGTGCCGGCCAATCCGCCGCCAAAATGACCTCGTCCGATCTGCTCGTTGATTCGCATGGCCGCACGCTGCGGGATTTGCGAGTCAGCGTCACGGACCGCTGCAATTTCCGCTGCATGTATTGCCTTCCGGAAACCGAGGCGGCGCAGAATTTTTATCGCGGCCATTGGGCGCATCTCCCGAATCCCGCGCCCATCGCGCAACAATGGGTGCCGCGCTCGACTCTTCTCACATTCGAAGAAATCGAGCGCTTCGTGCGCCTGACAGCGAGTTGGGGCATTCAAAAAATCCGCCTGACCGGCGGCGAACCGCTGCTGCGCCATGATATCGAAAATCTCGTTACGCGCCTGGCAAAAGTCCCCGGCATCGAAGACCTGGCGATGACTTCGAACGGATTCCTGTTCCCGCAAAAAGCGCGGGCATTGCGGGACGCCGGTTTGCGGCGCATCAGTTTCAGCATGGATTCCCGCGAGCGCGATAATTTCAAAAAAATCACCGGGCGGGACGGCCTCGACGAAGTGTTGCAATCCATCGAGCTCGCGCAGGAATTGGGCTTCGGCCCGGTGAAGGTCAACGGCGTCATTATCCGCGGCATCAATGATCATGAGATAGAATCGCTGGCGGAGTTTGCGCGCGAACGCGATTTGAGTTTTCGTTTCATCGAATTCATGCCGCTGGATTCCGCGCGAGCGTGGCAGAAGGACATGGTGGTGAGCGGCCGGGAAATTTTGACGCGTATTCGCGCGCGGTTTGACCTGGAGCCGGTCGAATCGAATAATTTGTCTTCCACTTCAAAACGGTGGCGCTTCGCGGACGGTCGCGGCGAAATCGGCATCATCGCGCCGGTCAGCGAGCCTTTTTGCGGGCATTGCAACCGCATTCGGCTGACGGCTGACGGCAAAGTTCGCACGTGCCTGTTCAGCGTGGTCGAGCATGACGTTCGATTGCTGTTGCGCGACGGCAGCTCGGATGAGGAAATCGCGAAGTGGCTCAAAGGAGTGGTGTGGCAGAAGGAAGCGCGGCATCACATCGGCGAACCAGATTTCCAACCGGCTTCGCGGTCGATGAGTTGTATTGGGGGGTAGGATGGGCTTGCCGATATTATTCCGTTATACGAGGCTGTCAGCATGAGCAATAAAGAAATCGCGATGGATTTAATTGGGCGCTTGCCCCGAGGAAGCGACTCTGCTCGAAATAGCGAAAGAAATCGAATTCGTGGCGGGAGTTCGTGAGGGATTTGCTCAATTGGACCAGGGCGAGGGAGTGCCGTTGGAGGATGTTAAAAAGCAGCTCCCCTCATGGATTACCAGGTAATCCTCTCTCCGAGAGCGATCCAGGATCTGCAAGAGATCGTTCGCTATATCTCCTTTGATAGCCCGGCGAGCGCGGAAAAGTTCGGCCTCGCCCTAATTGAACAAGCACACAGCCTGAGGACTTTTCCTGAACGAGGGCGGGTTGTTCCTGAGTTTCGCAATAAGAACATTCGAGGATTATTTTCCGAGCCTATCGAATCGTTTACCGCGTCGCGTCCCACAGCCACGTCGTCGAGGTTTCGCGTTTCTGGCATGGCGCACGAGGAACGCCGCCGGTTTTGTAAAACCGCGCGGGACTTGACCTGAATTTGTTCTCCCGCTATTACAATGTCTCTTATGCCAACGTACGAATACGTATGCTCGAAGTGCGGGCATGAATTTGAGAAGTTTCAGTCGATTTCAGAGAAGCCGCTGGCCATTTGTCCGGAAGATCTTTGTGCCAGGAAAAAATGGGGCCGCGGCAAGGTGAAGAAAAAAATCAGCGCCGGCGCCGGCTTGATTTTCAAAGGCAGCGGTTTTTACATCACGGATTATCGGAGCGAAAAATACAAGGAGGCGGCCAAAAAAGATTCCGCCGCCTCCAAGCCGTCCGAAAGCAAATCTTCGTCGACCGAGAGCAAGCCGGCGGCAAAATCCGAAAGCAAGCCGCCAAAATCGCCGGGCAAAAACTAAGCGGGCAACCGCCAGATGAAAGCCATCGCCATCATTGTAGGAACATTGGCTGTGTTGAACATTGCGAACGCGCAATGGCCGTCGAGCATGAGAGTCATCGGCAGCGACACGGGCCAATTTTTTGTCAGCGCGCGCGGCCCGCTCTCGGCGCATTCCCTCGAGCTTGCTGTCGATCCCGGAATGATCACGCTCGATCCGGCCTTGCTCACGGTTTCCTGCGAGCGCATCAAACGGCAGTTGCTGCATGATCTGGATGCGCGCGACCATTGGCGGGGAAAAATTTTCGTCATCCTGCGCCCGGCGCGCACGGCGGATGATCCGATTTCCGTGGATTCCGCATTGATGGGAGATCATTGGGATTGCCGCGTGGAGTTGCCCGATGCGATCGATCGCAATCGCCTGGTGGAAGCGATCGTGCGCGCGTGCCTGCAGGAAATGGCCAATCGCAACGCCACGACGCGCGCCGCGGAACTCCCGGAATGGCTGGTGCGCGGATTTGCGCGGCAATTGATGGGCTCCAGCGAGATCAAGCTCATTCTGCCTCCGCCAACAACAAAGGTAAACGGCTTGAGCGTGACTCGCACCACGGTGGATTTCAGCGATGCGCCGCGCGCGATCACCGGCGAGGCGACGCGCAAGTTGAACCCGCTCGCCGAATCCATCCAAATACTGCACACCAATTCGCCGCTGACGTTTGATCAGTTGAGCTGGCCGACCGACGAAGAATTGTCTGACAACGGCGTGGACCTCTACGGCAGTTGCGCGCAAGTGTTCCTCAGCCAGTTGTTAACTCTGAAAAATGGGCCTCAGTCCCTGCAAAACATGCTTGCGGAGATGCCCGGTTATCTCAACTGGCAACTGGCTTTTCTCGACGCCTTTCACGCTTCGTTTGGAACCGCGCTCGATGTCGAGAAATGGTGGGCGCTGGACCTGGCGCAATTTACCGGGCGCGATCTGTTGCATCTGTTGACGCCTGAGGAAAGCGCGCGCGAACTGGACGCGGTGTTTCAATTTCCCATCGAAGTCCGAATCGGCGTGGCGCCGCCGATGCGCACGGACATCAGTTTTCAAACCATCATTCGCGGCTGGAGCCGTCCGCAGCAACTGCCTTTAATCAAGTCGAAGATCTGGGAATTGGAAGTGTTGCGCCTGCGCATTTCGCCTGAATACATTTCGCTGCTGGACGGTTATCGCGAGGCGCTGCAGACCTACTACAATAAACGCAACGCTTCGGCGCGCCTCTTTTCCATATCCCGGTTTTTGCCCGACAAGTCGGTTGACGAAGCGATCCAAAAATTGAACCTCCTGGATGTCAAACGCGCGAACATGCGTCATCAGCTCGAAACACCCGCCGCTCCGGCGCCGCAAACCACCGCGTCGCGCTGATTTCCGGGGCCGTAAATGGGGCGGGTCCGACCGGCATTTAGGGTGATTCACCCTGCCCCCGGTTCACTTGACAGCTTTCTGATCAAATTTATAGTGCGCTAACTATATCGAACAATGCACAGCGATACTTCACGGGAAAATGGCGAGGAGCCTCCAGCGCGTTCTTATCATTCACTGAAACAATTCCGATCCGCCGGACGTGGTTTTTGGAGCCATGTGCCGGATGCGGATTGGAATGACTGGCATTGGCAGCTTAAAAACCGGATCACGAGCGCCGAACAGCTCCAACGATTCATGCCGTCGCTGACTCCGGAAGAATTTGCCGGCGCCAAGCTCGCGAACCATAAACTCGCGCTTGCCATCACGCCGTATTTTTTCAACCTCATCGATCCCGCGGACGAAAACTGCCCGATTCGCTGGCAGGTGATTCCGCGCATTGAGGAAACGCACACGGCGACGTGGGAGATGACTGATCCGTGCGGCGAAGATGCGCACTCGCCCGTGCCGGGATTGGTGCATCGCTATCCCGACCGCGTGCTGTTTCTCGTGACGGACCGTTGCGCGGCGTATTGCCGTTACTGCACCCGGTCGCGCCTCGTGAGCAATGCCACCGGCTACGATTTTCATCCCGAGTTCGACAAGCAGATTGAATACATTGCGTCGCATCCGGAGATTCGCGATGTGCTGTTGAGCGGCGGCGATCCGTTCCTGTTCAGTGACGAAAAGCTGGAACATTTGTTGAGCCGTTTGCGCGCGATTCCGCATGTGGAATTTCTGCGCATCGGCACGCGCATCCCGATTTTTCTGCCGCAACGCATCACGCCCGCGCTTTGCGCGATGCTGAAGAAATACCATCCGCTGTTCATCAGCATTCATTCCAATCACCCGCGCGAATTGACGACTGAGGTGCGCGAGGCGCTCGGCCGACTGGCGGATGCGGGCATTCCGCTCGGCAATCAATCGGTGTTGTTGCGCAATGTAAATGATGATCCGAAAGTCATGAAGGCGCAGGTGCAGAAGCTCCTCATGTGCCGCGTGAAACCGTATTATCTCTATCAATGCGACTTGATTTCCGGGTCGGCGCATTTGCGCGCCAGCGTGCGCAAGGGTCTGGAGGTCATGGAAGCGTTGCGCGGTCACACCAGCGGTTACGCGGTGCCGACATATGTCATCGATGCGCCTGGCGGCGGCGGCAAGGTGCCGATCAGTCCCGAATACGTGCTTTATCATAGTGATGAGCGCGTGGTGGTGCGCAATTATGAGGGAAAAATTTTCGAATATCCAGAAGCCGCCGATGGCACCCCGCTCGTCGAAGCTCCCAGCGAGATCGAGGAGCCGGAGTTGTGCAAGTGCTAGTGCGGCGTCACGCTTAATTGAATTTTTACAGTTAGAAAAACCACGAACGGGCACGGATTATTGGTGTTCATTCGTGTCCATTTGTGGTTGTGGCCATGCCGGCGGTGAGACGCCGCGGGCACTCGTTTCAAATTTCAGATAAGCACTATCAACAACCGCGAGCATTTTACGGATTGAAGTGTTCGCGGCGTTTGCTCACATTGTCGGCGTTGAACCCACAATCGAAAGGCGTCACTTCGCCACTCAGCGAAAACTCACCGGTTGCTTTCATTTGCGAAGGCCTTTCGTGTTCCATCGTTTTCAAACCAAGAACCAACCCTAAAAACAAACATGAAATACCGATACGCATTATGTCTCGCCGCCGCGATGGCTGTCCTTGGCGGAACCGTGTCGTCACGCGCGGATGACGCGGTCAACGTGACGACCGCAACCAATCATTGGGTAAGCGCCGCTGCGGCTGGATTGACGCTCACGCGCGGCAATAGCGACACCTTTCTCGCCACGCTGTCATTGGCGACGGCCAGAAAGTGGCAGCAGAGTGAATTGACCCTGGGCGCGGATGCGACCTACGGCACAACCAAGACCGCCGGAGTCACCCATACCACCGCCCAATCTCTGCATGGCTTTGTTCAGGAAAATTGGCTGTTCACAGACCGCTTGTACGCTTACGGACGCGTGGATGGATTGCATGACGAGGTGGCGGATATCCGTTACCGGGTATCACTAAGCCCCGGCGCCGGATATTATTTCGTCAAGAATAAGGCGATAGACCTGAGCGGTGAAGTCGGCCCGGGTTATATCTTTCAAAGGCTTGGCACGAATGACCAGAGTTATGCAACGTTGCGTATCGCTGATAAATTTCATTGGGCCATAAACGACCGCGCGCGAATCTGGCAAACGGCCGAGTTCCTGCCGCAGGTGGATAAATTTGAAAATTACATCGTCAATTTCGAAATCGGGGTTGAATCGGACCTGTCCACGAGCAAGAAATTGTCGCTGCGGCTTTACCTGGACGACACTTACAATCATCGGCCGGCGCCCGGCCGCCAAAAGAACGACGCCAAGCTGGTGGGCGCGCTGGCGTATAAGTTCTGAAGACCCTCACCCCGCCCCTCTCCCATCCGATGGGAGAGGGAGACGGTATTTACGGTCGGGGTTGGTTCATCCGTTTTGGCAGTCACATCTCCTCTAAAACAGAGGCTCTGAGCCCGTGGTATTGAAGCCGCGGGCTTTTTGTTGTCTATTGGCGCGATGCCACGTGAATCGTTGGAAGCCAAAATCGCCCGGACCAAGAAAATCATCGCGGGTTTGCGGAAAGCTTACCCGGATGCGCATTGTGAGCTGAATTTTTCCAATCCGCTCGAACTGCTCGTCGCCACGATTCTTTCCGCGCAATGCACGGACAAACGCGTGAACATCGTCACCGAAGCTTTGTTCAAGAAATACCGGTCGGTGGAGGATTTTGCAAAGGCGGACCTGCCCGGGTTGGAGCGGGACATCAAGACCACCGGGTTCTATCGCAACAAGGCCAGGAATATCCAGGCGGCGGCAAAATCGATCATTGAAAAACATGGCGGAAAAGTGCCGCGCACGATGGAAGAACTGGTCGAACTCGGCGGCGTTGGACGCAAAACCGCGAATGTGGTTTTGGGCAATGCGTTCGGCATCCGGCTCGGAATTGCGGTGGATACGCATGTGGGACGGCTGTCGTTTCGGCTGGGGTTCACCGAGGAAAATGATCCGGTGAAGGTCGAGGAGGTATTGATGAAGCTCGTGCCGCGGGAACAATGGACGCTGATCAGCCATTTGCTGATCTGGCATGGCCGGCGGCGTTGCTTTGCGCGCAACCCGGATTGCGAACATTGCGAAGTGAAACCACTTTGCCCGCGTCTCGGTGTAAAGAAAAAGGCTTAACCGGATGGACACGGATAAACGTGGATGGCTTTGGTTGCAATCCGGCCGCAATGACGCCGCGTTCAATATGGCGGTGGATGAGGCGCTGCTCGAAGCGATGCCGCGCTGGGGCGCGCCGGTGCTGCGATTCTATGGGTGGACGGAACGGGCGGCATCGTTCGGCTATTTCCAACATTTTGCGGATATCGAACGCACGACATTCCTGCGGCCTTTGGTGCGCCGACCGACGGGCGGCGGGCTCGTGCCGCATGATGCCGATTGGACTTACAGTGTTGCATTTCCGACCGGTCACGAATGGTATTCGACGAGCGCAATGGAAAGTTATCGCCGGATTCACGAATGGATTCGCGCGGCGTTCGCAAAGTTAAATGTCGCGACGGAACTCGCGTCATGCTGCCGGAAATCCGAACCGGGCCAGTGTTTCGTCGGCTACGAGAAGTTTGATGTGCTGTGGCAGGGAAAAAAAATTGCCGGCGCAGCGCAGCGGAGGAATAAATTGGGACTGCTCATCCAAGGCTCGGTGCAGCCTCCGCCGGTTTCGCTGGTGCGGGGTGAATGGGAATCAGCGATGCAGGCGATGGGCGCGGAGACGTTCGGTGCGGATTGGGCCGAGTGCGAACCCGATGCGGAATTTTCCGCGCGCGTGGCGGAGCTGGTCCGCGTAAAATACTCTCAAAAGAGCTATAACGAAAAGCGGTAGCTTTTTAGGTGGGCGCCCCACTCCGTTCACGACCATTTTCGGGTTCACCCCCGGCGCGCGCGGAGCGACGCGCCCTACCATCCTCGTGGAAAATGGCTCACCATGTCATTGCTTCAACCGGAAAAATCTCCCATCGCCCGCGTTGGTTTCGATCACGGACACGTTGGTGCCGTTGATGGTTTTGGACGCGCCGTCGTTGTTCCATGAAGCGGCGGAGGAGAGATTTGTGTTGGATTGAAGAGTGAAACCGCTCAGGGGTGCGGGCCAGGAAATTTGCACGAGGTTGTTGCTCATCAAATTCGTGATGGACAGGATCGCCAACGGCCAGACGGTGGTGGTCGCCATGGCAACGTTGTTGGCGAGATTGGGATCCGGGATCATGCCCGTGCCGGCGAAGGCCACGTTGGTGATCGAGCCGACTGCGTGCGGCACCACCGTGATCCCAATGTTCATCGAACCGGCCGCGCTCACAGTGCCGAGCCGGAAGAAGATCGGATTGTTATTGGTGTCGCTAATCACGCCGAGGGGCACGGCGACTGATTTCAAAATCACGGAAGACGGAAGCGTGTTGGACAAAACCACGCCGGGAGCATCCACCGGACCGCTGTTCGTGACGGTGACGGTATAAACCAGGTTGCTGGTAATGAACACCGGGTCGGGCGCATCCGAAATCGTCACGGCCACGTCGGCGGAATCAATCGTGAACGGCGTAGCGCTTGTGCCAGTGCCGCCGGGCCCGGTGACGGAAATCGGGCCGGTGGTCGCGCCGTCGGGAACGAAGACGTTGATAGTCGAATTATCTGTCACCACGAAAGTCGTCGCGGGCGTACCGTTGAACGAAACCGCGGTCGCGTTCGTGAAGCTGGTGCCGGTGATTGTCACCAGCGTGCCGGCATTGCCGTGAGTGGGCGTAAAGCCGATGATGGACGGCGCGACAAAGAACAGGTCGGTGCTGTTGGTCGTGCCGAACGGCGTCGTGACGCTGATCGTGCCGGAGGTGACACCCGGCGGCGCCACCGCGCCAATCGTCGTGTTATTGGTCACTCTGAAGGTGGCGGGAACACCGTTGAAGCTCACTGCCGAGGCGTTGGTGAAACTGTTGCCGGTGATTTTGACAATCGTGCCGGCGCTGCCCGTGTTTGGCGAAATGCTGGTGATGACGGCCGGCATGTAAAACACATCTGAACTCGTGATGGAACCGTTCGTCGTGGTGACGACAATCACACCGGACCCGGCAGTAGCGGGGACATTGAACGAAAGCGCGTTGGGAGTGATTTCGCCGAAGCTGGTGACGGGCGTGCCGCCGATGGTGACATCCGGGTGCGGCGATTTTTCGTTCAGGCCCGCGCCGGTAATGGTGATGGTGGTATTAGTCGGACCCATCGGGGGTGAGAAGTTGTAGATGGTGGGCAGCATCAAGAACTTGGTGGTGGAAGACTTTTGGCCAAGAAGCGTGCCGGAGGGAGGCTGGATCGTGATAACACCGGACGATGCGTTTGTCGGCACGACCGCCAGGATCGTGGTGTTGTTGGAAATGATAATAAACGGAGAAGTGACGCCTCCAAACTGCACCATTGGAATCCCGGTGAAATTCGTTCCCTGGATGATCACATTCGTATTGGGCCGGCCACTGCTCGGAGAAAAGGTGCGGATCCCCGGTTGCACAAAAAAGTTCGTGGCCGTGGCAACGGAATTGGTAATGAGGTTTGTGGCCGTGCTGAAGCTGCCGATTTTGCCCTGGAGAATGAGCGGCCCGGTCGTTACCCCGTTGGGAGCGTTGACATCAATCTCGTTGTCGCTCACCAGATGAAAGGACCCCGCAGGAGTTCCGTTGAAGGTCACGGCGCTGACGCCGGCGAGTTGAAAATGCACCCCGAAAATCTTCACAGCCTGGCCATTTCCACCATAGATCGGGTCGAAGTTGGTGGCGTAGGGCATGTTGGTGGGAACGACCACGAACAATGGGGTTTGCGGCGCTTCCGCGTTGTTGATGAATACATGGATGGGACCGGTGGTCGCGTTCGCCGGCACACTGGCGATATCAATTTCGTAATCCTGGACTGCGGCGCTGGGGCTGGTCGTAGCGACGGCACCGTTGAAATCCACGCTGAGTTGGTTCGGAAGCTTGCCGTTGGGCGTGAAGCCGCCGCCAAAAATTTTGATGTATTGGAACTCGCCATGTCCACCGAGCGGCGGGGTGACGTTGGTGATGATTTGGGCCGAGAGCGATCCGCCGGCGGCCAGCCACAGCAGAAACGCAGCGGTGCGAACAATCCTTCTGAAACTCATTACAATTCTCCAGTCAACCAACTCTGCGTTCCTTTACGGTCACAGCGATAGCGCCGCGAGCACGTGCCCACGGCGACTTTTCCTTTAGGTCGAGAGTCATAGCACAATGACTTTAAATTGCAATCCAAAGTCCGACTCGAAGCGCCCAAAGAAAGTAACTCGACACACCGACGGTACCCGGCCTGGTCGCGGAAGGGCTGCCGAGCACCCGTTCGGCAAGTTGCGTTTTCCGGTCAGGCCGAGCGGGTGCTCGGCGCTCCGGAGCCCGCGCTCTACGATCCGGCACAATGGGCACGAGCGGGCTTGTGGACAATAACTTAGGCGTAGCACGACCGATCGGAATGGCGCGACGCTCGCACGAAGGTATATGCCCCGCGTCGTAGATCAGTTCAGAATGCCCATGGGCCATTTTGGCTTCCTTTACGATCCCTTTTTTCATTTTGGGCGCTCTGCCAAGGCGCCACTACAGGTATGAACGTCGACGGTCATAGACCGCCGCTACAAATTCAAACGCCGCCGATCCATTTGCGGTCTTCCCAGACGGCTTTGATGGAGGTGAGGTTGCGGCGGTCGAAGATGTTCTTGGCGGCGGCGCCGAGTTTGCCTTTTTTCAAATTGTTGAAGGCGTCGCTGGCGTTGATGGCCACGTATTGCAGGACGCTCGGGTCGCGGTAGCAATCAATCATGCAACGGGTGCAGCCGTCGCGGATGAGTTTCGATTGGTCGAACTCGTAGATGTTGCACATCGGTTTTTCCCAGAAGTGGCAGCGGTAGAGGTTCAGATTCCAATCGAGGTAAAAATATTTGTGGCCGCCGAGGCAGCCGAATTGTTCCCTTTCGCCCCGCAAATGGCGCTGCATTTCGTGCAGGGATTCAGTCGGGTTCACGACCGGATAGCCGCTGCGATGCTTCATGTTTTTGATTTTGTCGAACAGCTCGATGAGTTCGGCTTTCGAGTAATTCACCAGGCCGCTGTCGCTGAAGCTGAGATAACTGCTGGCGAGCGAGGTGAGCGGGTAGCTGAAGGTGCAGCTTTTGAAGCCGAGCGTTTCGAGGAACGCGGGCAGTTTATCGTAATCATCAATGAGCCGGCTGGCGGTGATGCTGGCGGTGGTTTGGATGCCGGCGGAATGGAAAAATTCGTTGGCGCGCTTGATTTTTTTGCAGACGTCGGGCAAGCCGCGATTTTTCTCGTGCTTGACGATGTCATGCGCATCGATCGACATGATGACGCTGGTGAGGCCGTCGCTGGCGAGGCCCCGCATGTTGTCTTCGTTCCACAGGCCGCCGTTGGTGCAGATCATTGGATGGATGCCGCGCTCGGCTGCGTAGCGCGTCATGGCGCGCAGCTCCTTGTGGACCATTGGCTCGCCGCCGACGAAGAGAAGATAGCCGATGTGATTTTTGACGGCAATTTCGATGACGTCCTGGGCTTCCTTCAAGGTGACGCTGCGGCGGGCTTTAGGGTCGAATTTGGAGCGGGCAAAACCGCAGAAGTCGCAATCGGCGTTGCAGATGTTGGTGATGGCAAATTGCAGGTAACCGGGGCCGCCGTGGTCGAGCACTTCGCCGACCAGTTTGAAAAGGCTCTTTTTTGGCCGAACGACGGGCTGGAAAAGGTCCGTGCTGGTGGTGGCTGGACCCGCCGCGGGTGCGGCGGGTCGTTCGGTCGAAACTAAACTCACTGAGCTCATGCGGTAAAACTCGCGTATTTTGGCTGTAAAGCGAGGGGGTAATCAATCCTTTTAGTGAGTGAGAAACGGGTTCACGCAGATGCGCAAGGATGCGCTAATGTCAAAAGTGTTAGCTGAGCCCCGAACATTAACCTCATCGTGATTTCAGTTCCGGCTTGTCTGCTGTCCCACTCCAAGACGGGAAAGTTTAGCGAAGCGGGAACTTTTTGAGCGCTGGCGACTCCAAGTTAATATGCCCTAACACGTTAAAGTTGTTAACAAGGTGATATGATCTGCTCATCAAACCGTTCCATGAGCATTGAGAATTTGTCGCAACCCGGCGCATGAATTACTTCCGCTCCCTGTGGAATACCAGTCTGCGCACGAAAGTGCTTGTGCCGGTAATCGCCTGCATGGTCGCGCTGATCGCGACAACAGTGTTCGTCGTCAATGAGCAGGTCACGAAACAATTCAAGCAGGAGGCGCGGGAGACGTTGACGACGGCCAACGCCGAGTTTCTCAATCTCCACAAGACGCGCTCTCAGGACTTGTTGTTGCGTTTTCGCAACCTGCCGAATGAGCCGAGTTATCGCGCCGCCTTTCAACTGGGCGATCCGGCCACGCTTCAGAATAAGCTCGCCGACCTGGTAGGCGAACAAGGCGCGGACATCGTGTTCTACAGCGACGAGACCAAGCGGATTCTTGCCAACGAAAAACGAGATCCGGCGATTTCCACAAGCGCGTTCGAAACCGCCGCGGGGCCGGCAACGGAACAGGCGCTCGCGGGCGAGGCGACAGTGGACACGGTGCTGGCGGGTGATCGTCTCTATCACGTTGTCTCCATGCCGGTATACGTGGAGAGAGAATTGATCGGCGCGCTGACGCTCGGCCTGGAAATCGGCAATGCCGAAGCGCAAAATTTCAGCCAGCTCACCCATAGCCGAATTGCGCTGCTCGCCAGTGGACGAGTGGTGGCTTCCACGTTGTCCGGCCCGGATGCCGAGGCGGAGGTGGCGGACATCTACGCTTCTTTGCGAGCCAATAATAGTGCGAAGGCGCCGTCAACGCTCAAACAGGTATTCGTGGACGGAGCGCATTGGTTCGGAATGGCGGGCACATTCGATTCGCTCGCAAACGACAAGACGCTGGGGTATGTGCTCTTGAGTTCCTACGAACAGCCACTGAACGCGCTGCATCGGACGCAACGGCTGCTATTGATCGCGAGTTTGTGCGCCATCCTCATTGGCAGCACCCTGGTCTGGTGGGTGATTCGCAAGACCACGCAGCCATTGCATGATTTGCGTGACAGCGTCGAGGCGGTCGGCCGGGGTGATTTGTCGCGCCGGGTCACATTCAAGTATCAGGACGAATGCGGCGAACTGGCCGAGGGCTACAACCGGATGGCGGAGAACCTGAAGAGGTCAAAGGAACAACTCGAAAGGGCGCATGCGGAATTAGTGGAATCGTCGCGCCTGGCGGGCATGGCCGAAATCGCGGCGGGCGTGTTGCACAATGTGCGAAACGTCCTGACAAGTATTAATATCGCGTCATCCGTGGTGGGGGAGCGGGTGAAGAATTCAAAGACCGCCAATGTAGGGAAAGTGGTTTCGATGTTCCGCGAACACGAGTCAAACCTGGCGGATTTCCTGACGCAGAATCCCAAAGGCAAACAAGCCGTCGAATATCTTGGCGTGCTTTCAGATCATCTCGTCAACGAACAGCAACAGTTGATCACGGAACTGGCGCAGATTCAGGCGGGGACGAAGCACATCGAGGAAATCCTGCGCGCGCAGCAGAGTTACGCGAAACTTTCGGGCGTGGTGGAAACGCTCAAAGTTTCGGATCTCGTCGCCGACGCCCTGAAGATGACGGTTACCGGCAAGAGCAGCCTCGAAATCACCAGAGAGATTCCGGATGAACTGACGGTGACGGTGGAGAAACACAAGGCACTCCAGATATTGGTGAACTTGATGCGCAATGCGAAGCAAGCCTGCGAGGCGGCCTCCGCTGATGTGAAAAGAATTGCCATCCGCGCCAGCAACGGCGGCGCTTTGATTCACATAGCCGTCAGTGATAACGGAGTCGGCATCGACCCCCAAAATATTGAGCGCATCTTCACCCACGGTTTTACGACCAAGAAGGACGGCCACGGCTTTGGCCTGCACAGCAGCGCGGCGGCGGCGCGGCAATTGGGTGGCGCGTTGCGCGTGAGCAGCGAGGGTTTGGGCAAGGGAGCGACGTTTACGTTTGAGCTGCCGACAAAGGCCGCTTCATAGGGGCACAGCGCCAATTGAAGTGGCTAGCTCGGCTAATGACGAATGACAAATTGCTGACTTCTCCAGGGGAATAAAAAGGTCTGGATATCCAATAATCTTTCATGGGCTGCTGTGAACAGCCGCAGGGAGCGGCGGACTAATGTTTGATGCCGTTCACCACGCCATTCCCATTGGTCGCTATTTTGGAAGTGAACCGGGCGCGGCCGTTGGTTTTGTCGATGACTTCGCGGACTTTGCGCGCCAAGCCGGATGGAGAGAACGGTTTTTCCAGGAACGAAAGTTCCGGTCCTAAAACCCCGTGATGCGCGAGCGCATCGTCCGTGTAGCCGGACATAAATAAAACTTTGATGCGCGGAGCAATCACTTTGATTTGATCGTAAAGCTCCTTGCCGCTCATCTTGGGCATGATCACGTCGGTAACGACCAGGTCGAAAGGCTGGTTCGCATGGATCAGTCCCAGGGCTTCAATCGCATCGCGGGCTTCCTGGACGCGATAACCTGACGTGCGCAGCACGGACGCAGCCAACCGGCGCACCGCCGCTTCATCTTCCACGATGAGAATCGATTCGTTGCCCTCCGGCAGGATATCGGGATCGTTCGTGGCGCCGTTCGTGGTGATAGGGGCATCCACTCGGGGCAGGTAGATTTTGAACGTCGTGCCGCAATTCAATTCACTGTAAACGCGGATGTCGCCGTCGCTCTGGCAAATGATGCCGTAGCACGTCGCCAGGCCCAGCCCGGTGCCGCGCCCGACGCCTTTGGTCGTGAAAAACGGTTCAAACAAATGTGTTTTGATTTCTTCGGTCATGCCGACGCCCGTGTCGGTGATGGCGACCATGACATACTCGCCGACGTTCAGATCGCGGTTGCGGAAGCGGGTTTTTTGGTCCAGCGCAACGTTCGCCGTTTGAATGGTGAGCTTGCCACCGCGCGGCATGGCGTCGCGCGCGTTCACGGCGAGATTGAGAATGACTTGTTCGAATTGGCCCGGGTCGGCTTTGACATGCCCCAACTCGGGATCGAACATCGTGCACAGCTCAATGTCCTCGCCGATCAGCCGGCGCAGCATTTTTTCCATGCCGCTGACGCTCTCGTTGAGATTGACAATTCGCGGCTGGAGAACCTGTTTGCGGCTGAACGCGAGCAATTGTCCGGTCAGCGAGGCGGCGCGTTCGGTGGCCGCCTGGACTTCCTCGGTGTTCTTTCGCAACGGATGGGACTTGTCCATCTGCTTCAGGGACATGGCCGAGTAGCAATTAATGACCGTCAGAAGATTGTTAAAATCGTGCGCGACACCGCCGGCGAGGCGGCCCACGGCTTCCATTTTCTGCGATTGCCTCAATTGCTCCTCGCTGCGGCGCAAGGCGGCTTCGGCGCGCTCCGCTTCCGTAATGTCCTGCGTGGTGCCGATAATTCTGATGGCTTTGCCGTTCTCATCCATGACGACTTCGCCCAACCCGTGCATGTAACGAATCGTGCCATCGGGCAACAGCGCGCGATGATCGCAAACATACGGCCCGCCGGAGCGAATGGCTTCGTCGAGAGCGAGCTGGACTTTGCTCCGGTCCTCGGGGTGAATTCGTTCGAGCGCGCGGGACATATCCGCGCCATAGTCCCGATCCGAGAATCCATACAGCCGCCCAGTTTCGTCCGACCAGGTGACTTTGTTTTTAACCACGTCCCATTCCCAGCTTCCCAGCCGCGCAATGTGCTGGGCTTTGGCCAATTGCGCTTCGCTTTGTTTCAGGTTGGTCTCGGCATGGCGGCGGTCGGTGATTTCCTGGGTCAATTCGGCGGTGCGCTGCGTGACTTCGCGCTCAATGGTTTCGTTGATGTCCTCCAATTTGGCCTGGCGCACAGCAACGTTCAGAGTTTCGCGAAGACTATTGCGAATGGAAATAATCAGGAACGTGACTTCAAATCCGACCCACCACGCATGTTCCAAAGACCGCCAGATGGAGGCGTGCAACACGCCATAGACCGATTGCGGCCAGAAGGCGCCGCGCACGAGATGATCCACATAAACCACCAGCGATGCGGAAATCAATACCCGCCAATCGCGATAAAACGCCAGGATCGCGAGCGAGCCGAACACGTGGAAGTGCGTTTCAATCCGCCCTTCCGTGAGATGGATGAGCAGCGCGGACATCAGCATCTGTCCAATCGCCACCGTCTGACGGGTCAACACGCGGCCGGGATGCCTCAAAGCCATGAAGACCGGGAGTGCCGTAATGAACCCGCCCAGAAAAACCGCGGCGATGACATGCACGTGAATGTTGCTTTGCGTGCCGGCCCAGGTGCGCGGTGAAATCACCACCGCCGTGATGATCGCCGCCAGCCATTGCAACATCATCAGGCGGCCAAAGATGGAATCGGTGTGTTTGATGACCGCGTCCTGCATCTCCGAGAACAATTCCAGGGCGCGAAGGCTCGGCGGCCCGGAGTGTTCCAACATACGGGGAGTGACGGAATCAGAGATTGTTTTCATTGGTCGTGGCGATATCGCAATGCTCCTTCAGGCCGCAGCCGAAAACGTCGCTGTGATGCAGGGAGGACTGATGTCCCGTGGCCAGCGCGATCACGGCATCTTCCGCCGGGTTTTCTCCGGCATGACCGCGGCTGGCGGTGATGCCGCCGCTGAAAAGCAATTCGCCCTTGGGGCTGTAGAGAACGACGTATCCCGAAGATTCGGCGCCAAAGCGCTCGGCTTCCTTGCCGTCCTGATCCAACGCCACATGGACGCCAGGAATGGATTCGGCGCTTTTTCGCAAAGAAGTATTGGTCCAGTCCTCCGGCACGCCTTTGGGACGAATGAACAACACGTGGGTGGTCATCGAATCCTTGCACTGCACCAGCAGACGATCGAGTTCCTCCATGCTTGAGCGCGAACACGGGCAATGAGGGTGCACGAACATCACCAGCGTGGAACGGCCGGCCTGCCGGGAAATGTGCGAATCGGCGGGCCATTGCGAAGGCGTGCTCCCCACCGGCGTGGGCGTGGTTTCATAGGTCATGAGCGCCCACGTGCCGGCGCCGGCTGCCAGGAGCCAAAGCGCGCAGAGTGCGATGCGTACGGGTGTCTTCACCAATAAAAGTTGAGCAATGGATGTGCCAGAAAACCAAAAATTTTTGCTTCTTTGCAATCGAAAGACGCGCTCATTTTGCATGGCAACCCTGTCTTGGTTTGAGGCGCTTTAGCCGCAATAGAGGACATCAAAATGGCGGCCCGGCATCCGGCGGTCGTTTACTTCAGCGCGCTTGACCGGTTGGCGGAATGACGCGAGAATGGAGTTGTTCCGCTGATGGGGGCGTACTGGTTTCGACCTGATGGATACGCCAGAGGCGGCATGCCGAGGATGGTTCGTTGGCCTCGTAAATCATCGGACCAAAAATTAAGTGCTAACCAAGAATTAGCTCTCGCGGCCTAAGTTGCCACGACGTTCACCGGCAGACACCTGCTATGCTGGATGAACGCCATAGCAGGCATGGTTGCGGGCGGAGACTGCGCGCCGGCAGCCGAGAAAATTCCATGCAGACTAGGCAGTGCGACTCGAGTTCGGACGCCATCGCACAGCAGAAAAATCTTTCCGGACTAAGCATGTAGTCGCGGCTGGCAGATTTGTTAGGGACGCGGGTTCAACTCCCGCCGCCTCCACCATCCTCCGAAGCTTTAGAGCAGGAGGGCGGGTAATCCACCACGTTCCGAGCTACGGATGGCGGGCCATCTTCAGTTTTCAAATTGGCTTTTTCTAAACGTCGCGATTACAAAAGCGGGCATGTACTACGCCTACATCCTCCAGAGTGTAAACGCCCCCAAAGAAACCTACCGAGGGCACACTAAAGATTTGAAACAACGGCTGTCTGAGCATAACGCCGGACGGAGCCGCAGCGACATCGACTTCGAAACCCGTGAGACTCAATGCCACCGAGCCATTCACAAACTTATTGCTCAACGAATTTCCGTTCACGTCCGAAACCAGCTCGGCAATGGGCTGGCTGGTGAAGCTGATCGGCGTCACCACAGGCTCGATGCCGCCCAAACCCTGCGACGTGAAGAAGACGCGCGCAATTTCCGATTTGCCCGCGGCAAAAGTCTGGCCGCTGGGCAATGCGAGTTCGATTCCTAACCGGCCGCTCGAGACCCGGCTGACGTTCGGCAGAATCATTGCATTGGTGTCGTCGTTGCCCACCATCACACCGGAATAGCTGAGGAGCGCGGGATTGAAGTTCAGGCTGAAGCTCAATGCGTTTTCAGTGCCGTTGGCATTGAGGACAATCGGCACGTCAAAGGACGAGCCGGCGATGGCGTTCGTGCTGACAACGTGAACTTCGGTCGTGGCGGGCGGCGGATTGGAGATTGAGCCGGTGCACTTGCCGGCTGAACCGCATTGTAGATGGCGGCAATTTCACTCGGACTCAGTGCGCGATGGTAGAGGCTCAGTTCATCGATGATCCCGTTAAACCGGCTTCCCCAACCGGCAAAAGTGCGCGCCCCAATATTGACCGGATAGGTGGTCTGCGCCGTTATATTTGTGCCGATATTTTCGTTGGTGACTTCAGTCCATTGACATAAAGACGCGCGATGCCATCGGTCTTTTCATAAGTCAAGACAACGTGCTTGAATTCAGTGGTGCTGAGCGAGCCGTCGGCGCCCTCGATTTGATGATTGTTCCCGGAGGTGTCCTTGATGTTTGCGTAGGGCACCAGACCGGGGTCAGACCAGAATTGCAGACCGTCGGCGGAATCAGAATCCCATTCAATGATGGGCTGGCCTCCGGCAGGATTATCCGCGTTAAGCTTGACCCAGCCTTCAATGGTAAAGCCCTCGCTGGTTCCGACATCCAAAGTCGAGGATGGCGGCACGGCAACATAACTGGTGCTCGAGCCGGTGAGAGAGAATCCGGTTCCCACTTCAGCCGGAGCATAAGCGACATCCGGCCCGGCAGTGCCGTCGTTGCCATTGATGACATCATTCGCATTCCCCTCCGCCGGCCACGAGGCAACCAAGCCGCTCGGCGGCGGCGTGCAATTACCGTTGGTCACGGTGCCGGTCACGGTCAACACGGCGTTGGAGCTGCGGGCGAATCCATACGCGTTTGTGATTATGGCGAAACAGGACCCCGCATCGCTCGGCTGCACGTTGGACACCGTCATGGTTGGATTCACCGTTTCCAGAATCAAGTGGTCGTTTGGTCCAAACAGAGATAGTACAAGGGCCGTTCCTGCGTCGTAAATGGCGGCAATCTCGTTGGAGGAGAGAGCCAGGCTGCGAAAAGCCATCAAAAACCGTCGCGTTCTAATTGGCATCGGACCGATGAGCAGAATTCATCGCATTTCGCTCAAAAGCAGACCCTCGCCGCGAGCATCGATTCAGTGGCCGCCGACTATAGTTTCGAAAGCGCTTTGCCAGGATCCCAATGATCTTCGCCGCCCAGGATATTTTCGACGGTGTACGCTTTTGCCTGTTCATCCGTCAACTGGTGCGACCATTTGACGCGCGCGTCGGGATTCGCGCCGGGGCCGGAACTCTGGAATTCGGAATATCGCGCCGTCAACTCATTGGATGTCTTTCCCCAATTGTTCCAACCGACTGGATTGATGTGAGCGCCCATTTCGCAGCGGATATAAGCCACGCTCGCGTACGGACGCCACGGACGGCCGAGGTCGGCCAGAGGATTTTTCCGCACATTCGCAGCCACGCCATTGGTCGGGTTCACCCACGGATTTGGGTCGCCGGTCAATTTGCAATCCAGGAACACGAACCCAAACGGCTTGTCCTCAGGCGTGCTGGCGGCGGTGACGTGGCCGCCGTTCTTGCTGTGAATCTCGCATTTGTCAAACACCGCCGTGGCCGAGCCATAAATGAAATCCACGCGCCCTGCGATGCAGCAATTCGTGAAATACTCCCGGCCTTTGTTGATCATCAGCGTGTCCTGCCAGCCGAGCATGCGGCAATGGTTGAACAACGCGCGATCACCATCCACCCGCAACGCCAGCGCCTGCCCGTGGTCGCCGGAAACATTTTGGAACGTGATGTTCTCGGCTCGAAAATCGTCTCCAAGAACAATCACTCCGGTGCCGTCAAATCCCCGAAGCGCGCCGTTCGTCTCATGCACATTTTGCGAGTAAGTCAAAATCGTGTTCGTCAAATCCTCGCCGATGAATTGAATGTGATGCTTGGATTGCGGCACGATGAACTGCCCCTGGTAGGTTCCGGGTTTGATCAGGATGCGAAATTGTCCGCCGTCGTCCGGCGCAGCATTGATCGCGGCCTGCAAATTTGTCTGTGAACCCGAACCATCGGCGGCAACCACCTCGTCATAGTCCTGGTGCGGCAACAGGGGATCCGGATTGCGAGGGTTGGTCAGTAAAACACGTGAGAGTTCGGGCGCGGACTTGCGCAACTCGTCCACAACCAACCGCGCAAACATGACGCGGCCTTTGTGATTTAAATGCGTGCCGTCGAAAACCGTTTTGCCGTCCACGACTTTGGTGGGACTGAAATCATCGCATTTCTCCGGTCCCAACTTTTCGCACAACTCAATGCTGCGCGCTTGGAGGTCGACGAGCGGAACGTGCTTCTCGGCGGCGATGTCCCGGACGTTCGCGGCATAAGGCGCAAGGCTCGATTTAATTTTCCCCGGATGGTCCTTGTCCCATTGCCGGCGCGTCAGCGGCGTCACGAGAATCGGCTTCGCGCCGATGGCCAGGGTGTCGTCGACGTATTGCTTCATGTTGGCAATGAACGTCGCCATGTCCGTCGAGCGGCCCGGCTTGCCCGGCTCGTTGTTATGGCCGAATTGGATCAAATAGTAATCGCCGTGCACTGCGAGCGCGTTGGTCCAGCGGCCTTCGCGCATGTAACTCATCGAACTGCGGCCGCCCAGCGCGAGGTTGATGCACTCGGCTTTGTTCGTATCGATGAATTGTTTAAACCCAAGCCCCCAGCCGCTGCGATCGGTGACCGTGGAATCGCCGATGAGAACGATTTTGATTTTGTGCGTGGCCTCCGACTCGGGCGATTTCGTGGTGGAACAACTGGTGGAAAGCAGGATAGCGGCGAGGGCGCCGGCGGAGAAGAATTTCATTTTCGACATGTTTAACTTCAATCTTTGATTTGGGTTACAACTAAGACCGCATAATAAAACGAACCTTATCCCCGCGGTGATAGGGCGCGTCGCTCCGCGCGCGCCGCTAAAGCGGGCCAACAGCTGCGCGCGCGGAGTGGCGCGCCCTACCAGCTATGTATTTTGTTACACGCTACAATTCATTCGGTGTTGGTTATTGAATGGAAACGGCACGATAAAATCGAGCGGAAGGAGTCGGGAAACCCGGCGCGGCGATGATTTGAGCGCTGACACCGGCAACCGCGTTCGTCCAGATCGTCCAGTTCACCAGATCGTCGGAATACTGGAGCAGGAAATGGAACCCGGATTCGCCGGAGAACGTCAGTTGCGGAATATCATTGGAAACGGAAAGTGTCAGTTGCGATTGCGGCTGCGCCACGACGTGAATGTTGATTGCGTTCGTGTACGAAAACCCGGTGTTATCGGCGACTTTGAATTGGAAACCGCCGAGGCCGTAAAAATTTCCCGTTGGTGTGTAACGCGCGATGCGTCCGCCCGCCAAAAGAGTAACCACACCATTCGTCGGATTCGACACTGCATAAACTGGCGAAGCGTTGGTGAAACCGCGCGTGTATTGGGTCAGATCAATATCCACGCTCGAATTGCGTCCACAGTTGACGTGCGCCGCAGCGAGCCAATTGAGGTAGTCTTCCAAATTTGAATAGCCATCGCCGTCGGGGTCGGCATTGCTGTCGGAAAAATCGCCGGGCGCGGAATTCGGATTCGTGCCGATGATCAATTCCCACCAATCAGGCAAGCCGTCGTGGTCGGAATCCGCCGGCACATTGTAAGTCGCGTACGGTCCCCACGGATAATTCGGTGAATAATTGGGCGCGCCAGGAATGGGCGAATAATCATGAACGTCCGTTTGCGAATCGATCAGGCCGGGATTATCCGGCCCATGATCGTCCTGCAAGACGCCGCCGATCGTGTAAGTCGGCCCGTTCGTACCCTCGTAATGAGTCGTGCCATCCAGCACTTCGCCGATCACGCGCTTATCAATCAGATCCTCGGCGGGCAGATTGCAGCCTACGTCGGACAATACGACTTTGTAGGCGTTCGAAGCCGACTGCGTCGTCACGTAGGAGGGGAACATTTCCGAATTGGTGATCGCCAGCACGACCTGGTTTGAACTGGCGTAATTGTTCGTGCCATTGCCCACGGCCACGGCGGTTCCGATCTGCCAGTTGTTGGTGAAATAATTCTTTCCCTGCATCACGTTGCCGGACATGTAGTACTTCGGTTGGCCCCAACCGCTGTTGATGGGATCAAGCCGCAGCAGCCACGTCGCGTAAGGATTGCCGGTATAGGGCTTGTAATAATTGTTCACATAATCCAACCGCGCCACACCGCCATCGGTCGAGCGTCCGAGCCAGTTGTAAACGACGTTGTTGCGGATATCGAGCGAACCGGCGTAATGCACGCTTTGATCGAGGCCGCCGGCCAGCGACCAGTTTCGGTCCGTGGAATGCGCAATGAGATTGTGATGATAGCTGCCGATTTCACCGCTGATGGACGCCGCGAACGCGTGCGGCTGATAACAATTCGTGCAGCCGGTCGCCGCGCGTTCGGAATCATTGTAATGATACGAATACCGCAGCGGCTCGGAAATGATGTTGTGCTGGTAGGTGGTCATGGCGGATTGGCTCCCAACACTCCCGCTCTGCAATGAATTGCAAGCCACATCCAGCGACCAGCTCGACGAAATGTGATCCACAATTGTGTGCGTGGCGCTGCCGAGACTCATGGCGTCCATCGATTGTTGCGCGCCGTCGCCGACGCGGAAACGCAGGTAGCGCATGATGACATCGTTCGGCCCGCTCATGCCCGCCCGATAATTCGCGATGCAAATGCCGTCGCCCGGAGCGGTTTGTCCGGCGATGGTGACGTAACCATTGCCGATGATGCACGGCGAATGCAGCCAAATCAGGCCTGACACCCGGAAAACAATCGTGCGCGGGCCGCTTGCGGCAATGGCTGCGCGGTAGCTGCCCGGACCGCTGTCGTTCAAATTCGTCACTTCAATCACCACGCCACCGCGTCCGCCGCGCGCCCACCGGCCATAGCCTTCCGCGCCCGGAAACGCCAAGTGCCGCGTGCGAAATCTCCACACGGGGCCTTTAGCCAAATTCGTCTGGCCATTCGCGACATCGAGCTGATCCACGCGCCAATAATAAGTCAGCGCGCTGTTGAGATTGTTAACGTCAAAAGTGTTTGTTGCCCCTGGCAGCGCGGCGTCACCGATAAGAAATTCCGGAGAGGCAGTCGTGGCGTTGAGGACCGCATTGCTGTTGATGCCAAAATACAGGTAGTTCGAAATGGCGAAGCCCGCCGGCTGCCATTGCAACGTGAGATAGCCGGCATTCGCGGTTCCCGGAAGCGGTGTGTCGTTGTTCGCAAACACATGCTCATCGCCTTGCGCGGGAAAGATGGCTGTCGCGGTGGTGCCGGGCGCGGAGGGACGGTCAATTTCAAATCCGTTCAGAATCGTAAAATCCAAAATGCTGCTGTGGTCCGGATCAAAATTCAACACGACCGGCTCGCCGTCGTAGCTGTTCGTGACGTAAAAAAATGCGAAGCCGCACTTGCTGTCATTGGTCGCCAACTCAGAAGGCGTGTTGGTAAACACCGGCACGCCATTGACGCTGATGATGCACCGGCTGAGGACATTGTTGCCGTGCCACGAGGTGCTCGTGCTCCACGGATCATTGTGATAGGTCGTGATGGAATGGACACCGGCGGGCAGATTGGAAATCGTGAGGCTGATCGCGCCACCGCTGGTGTTAGGCTGATCTACGCTGATGGTATCATCCTTCCAATGCGACCAGCAACCGTCACCAGACAAACGATACCCGGCATTCGGGTCGGGACTGGTCGAGTTGCCGTTTTTGTTCGCGTAGTTCGCGTTCAAATAATGCGTCGCGTCCGCCGTTGCCGGAACCGTCATCGTGACGGTGCAGGGAATGATCAGGCTGATGTTGGTCGCGGTGGGTTCTCCAGTGATGGGATCAAAGGTATAAGTATAGTTAGTGAACGAATGCGACGCCGATTGTTTGGTTCCCGTAATGTCCGGCGCCATGTACCAGGGTGTGAATCCCGGTGCGGTCACATCCCCGCGAACCGTGCCGTTGATGTCCACGCTCAACAATTGAGCGCCCGCAAATGGCGCCGCGAACAAGGTGGCGGCGCTGACCCAAATTCCCAACTTCATCTTCATACTTTACTCTGAAATTCGCCAATCGGCGCTTTCGCTCTTTTTCAATTTCAATTCCTGCATGGTATTTTTGTAGCGAACGACGCACGGATTACCCAGCAGTGAGTGAATCGTAGCCGAGGTCAACGTGCCGTCCTTCCAGGCAATATCGACTTCGAATCCGCCGCGCGCGCGCAGGCCTTTCACACTTCCGGTCGGCCACGCTTTCGGCAGGGCCGGCAGAATATCTATGAATCCACGATGCGATTGCATTAGCATTTCAATGATCGCCGAGGTGGCGGCAAAGTTGCCGTCGATTTGAAACGGCGGATGCGCGTCAAATAAATTGGGAAAAGTGCCGCCGCCCTGGGAACCGCCTTTGGGAGGCGTCAATTGCGTGACCAGCAGGCTGTAGGCCTTATCGCCGTCTCCGACGCGCGCCCACAAATTTTCCTTCCACGCCAGCGACCAGCCCGGCCCGACCACGCCGCGGCCCATCAACGATTTTTTCGCGGCTTCAAAAATTTTATGATCGTCGGGCGTGATTTGCGCGCTGGGGAACAGCCCATAAAGATGCGACAGATGCCTGTGCGAATCTTTTTCGCGGTCGATATCTTCGAGCCATTCCTGCAATTGGCCATATTTGCCGATTTGAAATGGCGCGAGCCGCGCGCGCGTGGCGAGAACCTGCTTTCGAAAATCTTCATCCACGCCCAATATCTCGCTCGCCTTGGCCGTCTCCATGAACAAATCGCGAAGAATGGACATATCCATCGTCGGACCCGCGACCAAACCGCCGTGCTCCGGCGACATCGATGGACACGTCACGAGCCAGTGATGCTTCGGCTCTTCCACCAGCGTATCGAGAAAAAATTGCGACGCGCCTTTGAAGATGGGATAGCAGCCTTCCAGAAATTTGCGGTCGCCGGTGAACAGATAATGCTGCCACATGTGCGTGGTCAGCCACGCGCCGCCCATCGGCCAAAAGCCAACCGCGGAATCGATCGGCGCCGTCGCGCGCCACAAATCCGTGTTGTGATGGCAGACCCATCCTCTGGCGTGATACATCGCCGAAGCGGTTTTTTGGCCGGTGACAGAAATATCGCGAATCAACTGGAATAAAGGCTCGGCGCATTCCGAAAGATTGGCCGTTTCCGCCGGCCAATAATTTTCCTCCGTGTTGATGTTGATCGTGTATTTGCCGCCCCACGCGGCGCTCAACGCGTCGTTCCAAAGTCCTTGCAGATTGGCGGGCTGGCTGCCCGGGCGTGAACTGGAAATGAGCAGATAGCGGCCAAACTGAAAATACAGCGCCGCCAGCGCCGTGTCTGTGCCGTCGAATTTCCGCACGCGTTCATCCGTCGGCAGCGCCGAGTCGGAATTGGTGCCGAGATCGAGCGAGACGCGGCGGAACAATTGTTGGTAATCGTGCAGATGCAGCGCGCGCAGCAGATCGTAGCTGCGCGTGGCGGCCTGGGTTAGATCGTGCAACGCGCGCGCGTGCGGATCACCGCTCACGTCGTGATAATTGACGTAACTGGTCCCACACGAGACGAGCAGTGTGACGGAATTGGCCTTGTTCACTGCGATGGAATCTCGCTCGACGGATTGGACGCCGCCTTCGTTTTGCACCTGGACTAAGGATTCAAATTTCACGACGCCCGGCTTCCCATTGAAGGCGCCGCCGTGTCCCGTCAAAGTCAGCAGCCCATTCTGCACGGATGTTTTTGCGTCCTTGAACGGCGTGATCATCCGGGCCTTGAAGCTGATGCTGTGCGGACGATCGGCGGTCAGCCGGACGACCACGACCTGGTCGGGCGCGCTGGAAAAAACTTCGCGCGTGTACGTCACGTCGTCGCGCTTGAACGTGGTGGTCAGGATGGCCGTATCCAAGTCGAGCGAGCGGCAATAATCGGTGATCGGCGTCGCTTCATTGGTGAAGTCCAGCATTAAACTGCCAAGCGTTTGGTAGACCGCCATCGTCTTGGGCAATCCCATCGCCGAGCTTTCAATCAAGTCTTCGGCCTCCTTTTGTTTGCCGGCAAAAATCAACGCTCGCGCTTTCGCGATTGCTTCGGGTGCGCCGGGATTGGCCGGGTCGTATGGATAGCCACTCCAAATCGTGTCTTCGTTGAGTTGAATCCGCTCCTGTTCCACGCCGCCGAAAACCGTTCCTCCGAGCCGGCCGTTTCCGAACGGAAGCGCTTCGAGCCATTCGCGCGCCGGCCGCGGATACCAAAGTGTCAGCGCGCCGCCCGGGCCGTTGGCCGCGCCGGAAATTTCCGGCGCGGCAATCCAAGTCCCCCGTCCCGAAGAGGCTTCGATTTTCCGGCTGGCCGTCGGCTTCAATTGCCAGGCTCCCACCAACCCGGGCAGCGTGGCCGCGCTGGAGAATAATCGCTGCGCATCGCCCGCGCTGAGCACGCGATTATACACGGCGCAATAGCTGATCTTCCCGAGAAATCGGTGATTGCCAAATTGGTCCGAACCCAGGCGCAACGGAGTTTGCGAATCGATGATCGTAATCTTCGATTTCGGATCCATTTGCAGACTCGCGGCTAATACTCCATTCAAGTAAAGAACGGCAATTTTCTGCCGCGGATTGAAGCTGGCGACAACGTGCGTGCGTTTGTCGGTGAACAATCCCGGCGGCGATTGAATTGCCGTGGGCGCGCTCGTGATTAACTTTAATGAACCACCTTCGGCAGTCTCCAGGCGTATGCCTTGCAGCGTGTCGGGACCCAGTTTATCCAGCAGCACTGCTCCCACCGGGCAGTCTCGCGCGGGCTGAACCCAAAGCTCGACGCTCACGGTGTCCCAAACATCCAGGTCGGCCACGTCGAGATCGTAGACGTCGGATTTTCCAGTGAACGCCAGGCCTGATGAGGCAGGGTCAGCGGCCATCGCTCCAGCACCCGGCCATAGGAGCGCCAGGGCTATCAACGTGGACACCAGTGACAGTGGCACGATTTTACGACCCATGGTTTTCCGAATCCCGAGGACGATCTTTGAAGCGAATGATGAAGCGATTTGTTTCAGTGTGACTTTTTTCTTTAAAGTAATTCCACAAATGTTGTGGCGGCGTTCTCGCCATTTAGCATGGTAGGGCGCGTCGCTCCGCGCGCGCCGCCGACCCGAGAGAAAGTCAATGGTCACGGTAATTTTGCCGCAGCGGCGCGCACGGAGTGACGCGCCCTACCAACCGTTGCGCAAAGAATGTTCATCTCAGATCGTTCACTATGACATCGATCGAAATGGTATAAAACCGCGCGAGGACGCTCCCCAAGCGCCCTCGCGCGCGTGCCCTGCTATGGGTAAACCATCCGGAAGAAGACGTTGGTTTGCGTGGGATCAATCGGAATGGTGACTTGATTGATCGCAGTCGATCCCGGGTAATCAAACCACGCGTTGCTGACCGACAAGCCGGCCGAATTGGTTTGCAAGCGCCAGCCCGTGTGATCCGCCGGCCAGCTCAAGCTCAGGTTCGTTCCGGAAACACTCGCGGTGATATTGGTCGGATTGGAGTTCACCAGTGAGCTTACCGATGCCACCGTGATCTTTCCATCGGTTGCGACCGTGTTGTTCCATGTGTAGGTCACGTTATTAACCGTGTCGGTGGTTTGCAGCGCATAAGTGGTGAAAGCGCCACCGGTTCCGGTCGGGAACAACTGGAATACATCCCCCACCTGCAACGCGGGACCGACGTTCGTTACGCCCAACGTCGCGAGGCTGAACGTGACTCCGCCCGAAGCGGAGATCTTGCTGAACGTGCCCGACGCATTCGTGCGGTTCAAGTTCGGCATGTAGATGCCGTTGATGGTGGCGCTGCCGGAAACGGTCAGCGTTCCCATCGGCATGCCCGGCTCCACGATTGAGCCGGCAGGAGCAACGAGCGCGCCGTTGAGCGTCCCATTGCCCTTCAACGCCTGGCCCGAGTTCAGCGTGAACGTGCCGCCGACGCCGCTGACATCAAATGAGGCTCCGGTTCCAACCACAATCGCCGCTTCGGTGAAAGCAGCCGATCCGCTCAGCGCGATCGAGCCGCCCAGAACCGTCACCGGACCCGAGTTGGAACTGACCTGCGTCAGCGTCAACGTGCCGCCTCCAATCTTCGTCAATCCAAACGGCGCCGCCGCGCCATCGGAGAACGAGCCGTCAAATTCCGTGCTGGTGCCGTCCGTTCCCACGGTGAGCGTGCCCGGAGCCGTGGCGTGCATGTTGCGCACCCGCGGTCCTTCGGCAGATGTGATCTGGAATGGATTGGGACTGGACAAGTTCGCCACGGCAACATTGTTGCCGTATACCTGCATGTCGCCGGCTGAGTCAATGGTCAACGGGCCCGCGCTGATGGCATTGCTGCTGGCGGCGCGAATGGCGCCGGACGTGATCAGTGTCGAGGCATACGCCTGCGGCACTCCGTTGGTTGTGCCCAGCGTCAGGATAAACGAGTTCGTGTTGCCGTAAACTTCAAGCTGGTAGGGTCCGGAAATGACACCCTGAATCGTGCCACCATTGATGGTTCCACCAATGCGGGCATTCGCCAGAAGGTTCACCGGGCCAGTGATCGTCGAACCGAAAATACGAATCGCGCCCGTGTACGGCGTGGAGCCTTCCCAGCCGTTTCCTTGAATATTGAAGGTATTGTTGTAGGGCGTGGATGAGCGATCAAGCCACACCTGGCCGCCGTCCTGGATGACGTTGACCGTGCTGCCGTTGCCGAGGGCGTAACCGGCGTTGCCGTCGCTGGCATGCAGGCTGGTAAATCCCAGGACATTGATGGTCCCATCGAAGTTGCTGCTCACGGCGCTGACTTTCGTGGCGATCGTCGAGCCGTTGAGAGTCATGCAATTGTTTGTTCCGCTGCCAGCCAGGCCGTTGTTGACATTGACCGTCGAGGTTCCCGAGCCGCTAAAATTATAATCAAGCGTGCCGCCACTTAAAATCGTCACCGTCCCGGCGACCGAGCCGTTTTGAGAACTGCCGTCACCGAGCGACAAGGTCGCGCCGTTGCTCACAACCGTTCCGCCGGAGTAATCATTGGCGTTGGCGATGGTCAGCATGCCCGAACTGGAGTCCACCAACTGGGCGACCCCCGAAATTTCGTTCGGCCCTCCAAAGGTATAACTGGCAGTCCCAGCAACAGAAACCAATGTCGGAATAACGTTGTTCGATATAGTCACAAAGCTATTGCCCGAAGCGTCATTAAAGGTCACGTCGTCGCCATCCAAAAACGTCACGGGTGAATCGGCCAGAGTGAAGTTGGGTTCCACGTAATCCCAGCTCGGGTCCGGATTTCCGCCCGCCCAGACCAGATTGCGGGGCGCCGTCAATGTCAAACCGACCGGCGGAGCGGAAGTGACGCTTGAGCCGCAAGGATCTTGCACGACCACCGTGTAGCCATCCGCCGTCGTGGCCGCATCGGAAGCCTGCGCGGCTGAAATGACCAGCGTCGCATTGGTCGCTCCGGAAATAGTCCCGCCATTGGTCAGGGCCACTCCATTTTTATACCATTGATAGGACAGTTCGTTGCCAACGGCTCCGACAGTGAAGGTCGCGGGAAGGTTGGTCACAGCGCTGACAGATACCGGCTCATTGGTAATGGTGATTCCCGGTGCGAGAACGTTCGCGCTGCCATACATCGGCCCCTCGCTGGCGGTAACTGTGTTGCTGGCGACCACTGTGTACGATGCGGGAACAGATTGAAGGCCGAAACTGATCGGCGAACCGGTGCCCGGCACGGAAAGCCCGGTGTCCACACCGTTGGTGTAGAGCAGATAGTCATTGGTGGCCACGGATCCGCTCAAGCCAACGGTCAGGCCGCCCGCGCACGGATCTCCGCTTGAGGTGACAAAATAATACGGTCCGGCCTGGGCCGCCAGGCCCGCGACCACCTGGATATCAGTGATGTCATTCGTCCAGGAATAACCCGAAGCGTTGGCCGCGCGATAACCGACGGCCAGCGCATCATAATTCGTGGTCATCACGTTTGCGCCCGTGACACTCCATATTGTGGAAAAAATCGGCGCACTGCTGATGGTGTCGGCGCCCGGATAAATCGCATTGGAGAGCGTCAGCGTATCGACATCAGAGAGGGTGATCCGGAATTGACACGTGTATTGCTGGCCAGTGACGAGGCTGGGCGAACCTGGAGGTGTGGTGCTATGCGTCGTTCCCTTCGCTGGCAGGTTGTAAAGCAAACTCTGGTTTAAATTATTTTGCACGGATGCCTGCGACGGCCGGGTTGAGAAGGTCCAGGACGAGCCGTTATTGACTTGCGCGTAATAGCCCAGCCAATTCACCGTGCCGCCTTCGTCGCCAGTGGTTTTGCCGGAACTAAACCCGCCGTTTTGCAGGACTGGTCCGAATTGTGGCGCGACCCCACCTGAATCATACAATCCCATAAACAGACCGCCGCTGGTGGAAGCGGTGCTTTGCAGGATGGGAAAAGTGTCGGTGAACGTGTAGGTCAGCTCAATATAATCACCCACCGAAGCGAGCGTGACCGGGAATTTTGTGAAGAGGGCTTGCGCGTCCAAATTGCCGGAAGTGGTGGCCGATTGGTTCAGTATCAAATGTCCCGGAGCAATGCTGGTGTTCAGCGCATTCTTGGCCGAACCAATCGTGTAACTCGTCTGGCTCGCGGTGGGAAGGCCGCCAGGGATGCCGCCGTCGATGTTGGTTTGGTCCAACGAACTGGTGCCAAACGTGTCATAAAAGACCGTTTGCTGCGCCATCGCAGCCAACGGAACGCTGAGTGCCACGGCCAAAGCCATGGTGTAGTTTGGGAACAACGGCCTTCGGGTGCGGGAGTTGGTTTTCATCTTTATTTGCGGTTGCTTTGGGTTCGACTGAATTGAAATACGAGTGAATGGGTTTTACTTGCTGAGTATCGGGATCATTTCGACGTGCTGTGGTTCAAGAGCCAGGCCACGTCGGGATTTCCGGTGCTCGAATCGGGCGGAGTCACTTTTTTAAAGAACGCGGTAAGCCATTTTTGTTTTTCCACGTGCCCATCCGCGAAAGAAAAAACGGTCATGGCGCCTCCATGAGCAATTTGGGGCACATCGCGCACTGCCCATTGGTTATTCGGGTCGGGAGACCAAAAGAAACCGTCGTTCAAAATGTCCACCCGCTCCTCGGTAAAAACAAAACACTCCGTCGGCCTCAGCTTTATGAAGCTCGTGTCTTTCGGATAAATTTCACAATGCCGTTGCGTCATCCCATAACTGATGCCACTGATTCCGTCATTTTCCGTGTGGGGCGCCACATATCCGTTTTGGGAATAGGAACGCACCCGCTCCGGCTGGCCGGTGCCCATGGTATGGTCCGCCGGACAATGATAGACGCCGGCAGCCCTAGTATACGGCCCAAGCGAACCGAAGGGGGCATACTGCGATCCAATCAGCTTGTCGGTGTTGAGGTTGTCCGCGCCCCCGCCCATGCTCATTTGCCCGGCCACCCACGCCGGCCTCTGCGCGCTTTCGCCATAAGCAGGAGAACCGGCGCCGTCCGGATTGGGTGCGAGAAAGCCGTTATAATCACCGGCATACATGATGTCGGCCAAGCCAAGCTGCTTCAGGTTGTTCAGGCAGGATGTCATCTGCGCTTTAATTTTCGCCTTCGCCAGCGCCGGCAACAACATCGCGGCAAGAATGGCGATGATGGCGATGACCACGAGCAATTCAATCAACGTGAACGCCGACGCCGGCCCAGCATTTCTAAATATTGCGGAGGATTGTCGACCAGGAATGTTGGCTTTTACGGGCATATTTTTAGCGTAGGAAAAAACTCTAGCACGCGAGGCGGCATCACCCGTTAACGACTTTCGGCGAAAAAGATTGATTTTTCTGCAAAGCGGGCAGTGGCACGGGCGTCTCGCCCGTGCGATGGAGAAGAAACTCACGGGCGAGGCGCCCGCGCCACTATGATCAGCCCGTTATTTCCCGAACCCTCAACTTCGACCGCGGCGGCCGGCTTGAAGCGGATTGGTCCAGCCGCTTGCGATATTCATTGGGAGACATGCCCGTGGATTGTTTGAACGCGGCCCAAAAACTGTTCGCGCTCTGGTACCCGCACATCTCGGCGACGGCTTCGATTTTTTGGTCCGCGTCGGCAAGCAATTTTTTCGCGCGTTCAATCCGAAGCCGATGCAATTCGCTTCCCGGAGAACGCCCCAGTTTCTCGGCAAACAATTGATGAAATTTTCGCACGGACATCGAGGCCGCCCTGGCCAGATCTTCCACGCCAATGGGTTCGCCGCAATGCTCCCACATGAACCGCAAGCTTTGCGCGAGGCCCGGATCATTCACGGCCACGAGATCGCTGCTTTTGCGCGCAATCAACCGGAAAGGCGAAACGCGGATGGGCTCCTCGGGAATTTCATTTTTGGCCATCAAATCGTCCAGCACAGCCGCGCCGCGATAACCGATCGCTTCCATGTTCACATCCACGCTCGAGATCGGAGTATGCATCGCGTCCACGGCGAGAAGATTGTTTCCCGCGCCCACGATGGCCACCTGGTCCGGAACCGCGATGTCGCTCGCCTCGCAGGTTTCCAGCACTTCCAACGCGAGACCGTCCGTGGCGGCGAACACGCCCACCGGTTTGGGCGCGCGCCTGATTTCTTCCTTCAGCCATTGGCGCTTGGTTTTCCACGCCGTGCGGTCCGTGCAATAGGCGGGTGATTTGTGCCAGAGCAGGGAAGTCACCTGGCGGCCGGATTGTTCCACCGCGGTCGTGAAGGCTTTTCCACGCTCCTCGTAAATCCAATTCGATGCGTCGCTGTAAAAAAGAAAATTGCTAAAACCCCGCGACAAAAAATGATCGGCCACGAGCCGCGCCGTTTGGTCCGTATCTTCCAGCACCCTCGCGAATCTCAATTGCGGCCGGCGAAAACTGAAATCCACCGTGGGCTTGCGGCAGTGCGCCACAAAGTCAGCCAAATCATCGCCCGCTCCCAGCCACGCGAGAATGCCATCGCCGTCCCAGCCCCAGGGAATCACTTTCTCCCGCGCCAAATCCTCGGACAATCGCCACCCGTGTTCCTGCGCATATTTCTCGATCCCGCCGTGCAACCGGTGGTCGTACCACCCCAGCACCAGCAGAACCCGGGGAGATCGTTTCTTCATGAAGCGACTGTGGCCACTTTCCCGGCCTTCGCGCAAGTGCTTTTGCCGAATTGGATCTATTCGAGTGGTTCAATGGCCTCGCGCAAAATCCCGGCGCTTCGACGCAACCCGGCCCGCTCGGCGTCATTCAGCCGAAGCGGAATCGTCGCCAGCGCACCGTCGCCGCCCACCAGATGAGGCAGCGCCAGCGTGACGCCGTCGCAATCCGGCACGCCGGCCATGCGCGAGCAAATGGTCAGAATCGCGCGCTGATCATGCAACAGCACATCCACAATTCGCGCCACGGCACTGCCAATGCCGTAATACGTCGCGCCTTTTCCGTTGATGATTTGATACGCCGCATGGCGCACGTTGTCGTCAATGTCCCGCCGGTCGGCGGCGGAAATTGGTTTGCCATGGATGTTCGCGAATTCGTCCAGGCTCAAGCCCGCAATCGTCGCCTGTGACCAGACGACGACCTCGGAATCGCCGTGTTCACCAATCACATAACCATGCACGTAGTGAGGGTCGACGCCAAAATGAAGCCCCAGCAACGCGCGAAACCGGGCGGTGTCCAGCGTCGTGCCCGACCCAAGAACACGGCTCCGCGGAACGCCGAACTCGGCGGCAAAGTCCGCGGCCAAATGAGTCATAATGTCCACCGGATTGGTGACAACGAGCAGGACGGCATTCGGCGCATGGGCAAAGATGGCCGGGATAATCTGCCGGAAAACGTCCGCATTGCGCTGAAGAAGTTGGAGGCGCGTTTCACCCTGCCGCTGGGCCACGCCGGCGGCAATCACCACCACTCGCGCGCCCGCGAGGTCCGCGTAGTCACCGCCCTGACCGTCAGCGGATGCGCAAACGGAACGGCGTGATGGATGTCATTCGCCTCCGCTTCAGCACGTGCGCGGGCCAGGTCAACCATCACAATTTCGCGCCCGACACCGCTCACGAGCGCATAAGCCGAAGTTGAACCGACCAATCCGCACCCGACAATTCCAATTTTCATGTCAATGAAAGGTTAAAGTTCCGGCGGCGCGCCGAAATCGTCCAACCTTGTAAAATTCCGCCGCCAAACGGCCAATGCAACGGACGAATGTATCACCGCAAAGGGTATGTCGAACGTGCACGAAAGGCTTATTTGCATCGAACGTCGCGAAAATAATCCCGGGGCTTTCCCGGGGGTTTTAAAGCCAAAAACGTCGGAAACCCGTTTTTGCGTCGGTAATCTTTACACAGTTTGATAAGGGTTGCGGCCGACCCGCAGATTATACTTGGATCAAAAAGCGTCGTCCTCCCTCGGAAACACGCGGTTGTACGGCGTTGGCGCGGTACTAAAAACGCGTTGGCATTGAATCGGCTAGATATAAAGCATGAGTGCGACTCTAGTTAGGAATGTCTTACGGATGAATTTCCCGGGGAAAACCTTGGTGTTCGGACTGGTTCTGGCCAGCGCGGCCTGGCAGGCCTCGGCCACTCCCGTGACTGTGCAGGAAATGGGAATTGATCCCGCGCACGAGACGGTGGAACCGACCAGCTCGACCCTCGGAACCGTCTGGGCCTATGCCGGCATCATCGACCTCCAAGTCAACGGCGTGGCTGTCGACGGCTTTTGCATCGATCCCTTCCACTGGAGCATCTCGGGCGTGCAGAACTACAACTCCGTTGACCTCAGCACCGCTCCGAAAGCGCCCGTGAACGGGATGGGCGCGACGACGGCTCTCGAGATCGAGCAACTGTGGGAGCAATACTTTTCCCCGACGATGAGCAGCCAGGACGCGGCGGGATTGCAGATCGCCATTTGGGAGTTGGTGGGCGGTTCCAATTTCAAACTGGATTCCACGCCGGATTATGGCGCGGGCGACATGTTGAATTGGTTGAATAATAATTCCAGCGCTCCCGGAGCTGATTTGATCGCGGTGACCGGTCCCGGGCAGGATTATGTGATTCCGGGTTCGGGGCCGCACGGCCAGCGCGTTCCGGACGGTGGCGCAACCGCGCTGCTTTTAGGCTTTGCGATGGCGGGATTGTTCGTGGCGCGCTTCAAGGTCCGGGCTGCCACTCCGTCCAAATAATTCGGCGGGCCGCTGTTGCTGTGGGGCGGGCGGGATTCATCTCCCGCCCTCCTTCTGTCGATCAGTGTCCCTTCGCCGTTGTTCTCATTTCGTCCTCGGTCTCGAACTCGTTCTCGACATCTTCACTGCGGCGTCCGCGGTTTTGGGCTACCAGCCCGATTTCCGAAAAGATGAACACCATAACTCTTTTCGACTTCCAAAAAATCCCGAATAAAATGAGCGTGTGCAATCCATCAGGAAATTCTCCGTCGGCGTTATTATTCTCGCCGCCGGCGCTTCGCGGCGGATGGGCCGGCCGAAATTGCTGCTGCCGTGGGGCGAAACTTCCGTGCTCGGGCATCTTCTCAAAACCTGGAGCCGCCTTGGCGCGGCACAAATTGCGGTCGTCTGCGCCGCGAATGCCACACCGCTCATCACCGAACTCGACCGGCTCGGTTTTCCTGAAGCAAACCGGATTGTCAATGCGGCGCCCGACAATGGCATGTTCAGTTCCATCCAATGCGCCGCCCATTGGCCCGGCTGGGATCCTTCGCTGACCCATTGGCTTATCACGCTCGGCGATCAGCCGCACCTGTCGGAATGCACCTTGCAAACACTGATCGACTTCGGCGCGCGCAACCCGGATAAAATTTGCCAGCCCATGCGCGCCGAGCGACACAAACATCCCGTGCTCTTGCCCCGCCGTTTTTTTTACGAGCTGAAAGACACCTTCGCGAGCGACCTAAAAATGTTCCTCGTCGAACACGCCGACGACCTCCGCGGTTTTGATTCAGACGATGCCGGCCTCGATCTCGATATGGACACGCCTGAAGACTACGAGCGCCTGACGCATTGGAAGAACATCAAATAAGTGTACTCGCCGGCGCCATCTGTTTCACTGCTGGATTCAACCGGATTACGCGGACTCACGTCCACGACTACGTTTTCTCACCATTCCACAATCACCGTCGGGCACACCGGATAGCGGCCGCATTCCGCTCCGTAAATCGTCAAGCCGCCGACCGCCAACGCATCCGGCGGCACGGTGCAGCGCAATCGCAGCGAGCCATCGCCATCACTCGCCGCAATTTTTCGCAACAACTCCCCTTCGGCGAATGCGTGGATCAAATAGCCGTAAGCACCCACACCACCCCGCAAATAACTCAAAACACCGCGCGAATCATGCGGATGATTCCGCAGCACACCGTTATACACCGGCACGTCGTTCAGCGAAAGTTGCAGCGTCGTCGGAAAAATGTCCGCGTCCGTCTGCGGATTATCAATGCGATGTGACGACGCCTCGCAAACGAGTTTCAAGCGGTGCGCCATGGAAATGTCCGCGCCGTTCAGCGGCAGTTTCCATTCAAAAAAACCGTGCCCGAACCCGTAGCAACTGTCTTCCGCGCGCGATTTGTCGCGGTCGCCGAATTCGCCATCCCACTGGGCCTGTTCCCAGTCCGTCGGCAATCCGCGCAGCACCAGTGCGCGCGGCAATTCCTCGCGTGCGGACGGATAGATGCCGTTGCAAAAAAAGCTGACGAAATTTTGCGCCAGCACCATGCCTTCCGCTGTCCGCGCGGAAATCAGTAGCGTGCAAAGCATCGGCTCATCCGGCATTTTCAATTCCAGCGTGTGCGCGTGCGCCACTTTGCGGTGCGGAAATTGGATCGGCACGCGGCCCAGCGCCAAATCCTGGTAAACCCTTCCCTTGGTATCCATCCCGCCCATTTCCCAATGCAGTGAAACATTCTTGTAAGCGCGCGAGGAAAAATGCGACGACGAAACTTCGAACCGAATCATCTGGCCGGGCTTGGCGTGAACGATCGGCGGCGAATCAATCGGCAGCGTGTTGCTCTCGTTGATGCTTCGCGGGTCGTAACCGAATTCTTTGGGCGTGCGGTCGTAATTCAGGAAACCGTTGTATTCCCATTCCACGTCGTGCAATTCGGTGTAAATGTAAGCCGCGATTTGCTGGTAACGCCGCAATTCATTCGTGAGGAATTTGAAACTCCAACTGATATCGCGGTCGCCGTCCAGCGCGCCGATGCCGCCATATTCGCTGTTGATCAGCGGCTGGCCCTTGTGCTGGAAACCGGGCACATAATTGAAACTCGATCCGATGAACGTGGATTTGACGATCTTCTGAATGTGCTCCTTCGCCTTTTGATAATCGCTGATGTAAAAATGCCACGAATTGATGTCGGTGTCGCAATGCAAATAATATTCCAGGTGGTCCCAATGGCACACGCTCATGTCCTCGACCAGCCGCGTGGAATCCAGCAGCTTGGCCATTTCCCAGATTTCCTGCACCCACTCCTGCGGGCGCGAGAGCTGCGCTTTTTCGCCCGGCTCTTTTTTCGCGGTTTCCTCGATTAATTTTTCATCGCCCGGCGCCACCGCCGGCGAAGGCGCGAGCAGCTTGTCGACAAAGGTCGTTTGCCCGCCGAACCCCCACGTTTCATTGAATAAACACCAAGCGAAAATGGAAGGATGATTAAAATCGCGCTCGATGGCTTCCCGCACCATTTGTTCGAAGCGCTGCCGGCCCAAAGCCGTGTCGCCGCCCTCGCCGAAATTCGGCATATCCGCCATCAACAAAATCCCCAGCTTGTCCGCCCAATAATATACCAGCGGATCATCCACCTTGATGTGGATGCGCAGAAAGTTGAAACCGAATTCCTTGGCGCGCAGGATGTCGTTTTTGATCACGTCCACCGACGCGGCCGTGTAAACGCCGTCCGGATAAAATGACTGGTGCAGCGCGCCGCGCAAATACCGCGGCACGCCGTTCAGCCGCAGCGCCGTCGGCACGCCCGATTCCTTCGCGATTTCAAAATCCACTTTGCGCATCCCGAAATAAGTGCGCACGGTGTCGTGAATGGTTCCGTTGCTGCGCAATCGGAGCCGCACCGGGTAAAGATTCGGGGCGTTCGGGTCCCAAAGCGCGACCTTGTGCAGCTTGATCGTGCTCTCGGCCACGCCGTCCTTGACCTTGAGGAGCGCGATGTGCGCTTCACCTACGCCGGGCGGCGTCACTTCCACTTCCACGGAACACTCGTTGCCCGCGTTCATGCAATTTAACGTGAATTCCGCCGTGCCCTTGTGGATGTCACTGACGATGCGAAAACATTGAATATGCGTTTCGCTGCGCGGCTCGATGAACACCGTTTGCCAGATGCCGCTCGTGGTCGTGTACCAGCGCCATTGTTTTCCCACCGGCTGCTCGCGGTTATCCATCGGATCTTCCACTCGCAAAACAATCAACGCTGTGCGCTTGCCGTCCTTTTCAACCAGCGCCTCGGTCAGATCGAATTCAAATGGCGTGTAACCGCCCTCGTGATGCCCCAGATGTTTTCCGTTGCACCAGCAATCCGTGAAGAAATCCGCCGCGCCAATCGTGAGAATGACGCGCTTGTTCTTCCACGCCTCGGTCTGCGGAATCTCCACCCGCCGCCGATACCAGCCCACCTCATATCGTGGCGCCGAGCGATGGTTGGCGCGCGTGACTTCGATCGGATTTCGGAAAACGCGCGTGGAGTAATAGTTATCATTGCCCGCCGCATCGCCCTCGCCCCAGGCCGCGAGCGATTCCCAGCAAAACGGCACGATGATTTGCTCGCGCCACTCCTGCGCGTCCGGCGTGAACCACATTTCCTCCCGGCCGCGCCGGCCGCCATCGAAACGGAATTGCCATGGGCCATTGAGGTTCAGCCAATCGTCGCCTTCAATGGCGCCCCGCTGCCGGTCGGGCCGGGGATATTCCGGACGCGGATATAGAAATTGAGTTGGCATGACTCAATGGCGAATGGCGAATGACGAATGGCACCGGAACGCCCTCGGTTCGAAGGCGCTCCATTCGTCATTCGTCATTCGGAATTTCTTTTTCATGCCGCTGCGGTTTCCATCGGGTCATCCAAACTTGCGGCGGCGTCATGTTCAAAAACTTTTTGCCAGCGCTGCAATTCGCGGACAAGCGGCGCGTAAATTTTCCGTTTTCCCTGCTCGTCCGGATAATCCCAAAGCGCATTATGGCAATGCCGGCAATCGTTCCAGCCCGGATGATTGACGATTGGATAAAGGCACATGCCCTTCACGGGCACGCCCGACTCGATGGCCGCAAGCGTCTCGCCGCACACATAACGAAACCAGCTCGCGCGAATGCGATTTTCGGAGCCGGTTTCCGCAACGTACACCGGCCGCCGATATCGCGCATAAAGCTCCGCCAGCATTTCGCGAAAGGGCCGATACAAGGGGCTCCTTCGCGGGATCGGCCAGAACTTGCGGACGCGTTTGTATCCTTCCAGGTTGTAAAACCACTGGTTGTGCGGATAAAAATTCGCGCCGATGATATCGAGGTATTTTTCGTTCCCGCCCAATTCCGGGCAGAGCCGTCCGCTCAACATGTCCCAGGATTGAAATTGTGAGCGGCGATAAGCCTCGGCCTTATCCTTGTCTTGAGGGCGGTTCGGTTCGGCGAGCACGTGGATGATCGGATCCACGTGCACAAAGCGCGCGTCCGGCGTCGCGGCCCAGATCGCATCCATCGCGTGGATCGCCGCGCGCACGAGCTGTTGTTTCAATTCGAACCCTCGCCCGTGCGCAAACGGAAACAAATCGCCTTCATCGCCTGCTGCCCACGAGAAGAAGGAAATTTCGTTTACCGGCACAAAAAATCCCGGCTCGCCCGTTTCCTGGTGCAGCCATTTCGCGAACGCCGCGCCGTAACTGGCCAGCGCGGTGACAAAGTCCGGCTGGAAAATGTCCAGATGGTCCGGCCATCCGAAATGGCACAGGTCCCAGATGACCTGCGTGGCCGTCGCCCGCGCGGCGCGAACGATCGGCAGCGCCGTAGAAAAATCGTAGCGACCGCGCGTTTGTTCCACGAGATGCCAGCGCAGTCCTTCGCGGGCCACCCGCAGATTTCGCTTTTTCAATCGTTCATAATCCCGCAACGCGAATTCCTCATGGCGCGTGGCCGCGACCATGTCCAGCCGTCGTCCGCCGCGAATTTTATGAGTCGAGCATTCGAAGCCTCCGCCAAAAAAACTTTGGAATGGAGATTCGCGCGCAATGGTTTCGGAGTTTGCCTCTTTCCATTTCATAAGCCCGGATGAGAAATCAGGCGTCCGCAACCACCGCCGGACGGCGAACGCGGCGCGGCTTGAGCAGCCGCGGAAACGTCATCGTGGTGATGGTCTGCGCGCTTTGCAGGTTTGCCGCCGCCGCGCGAGTCGTGTTTTCCAGTTTGGCGTACAGCGTGAGCGCCTGTGCCACCACCTGGTCCATGTTGTAGTATTTGTAGGTCGCGAGGCGGCCGACAAAATGGACGCCCGCCTGCTCCGCCAGCGCCTGGTAACGATGATACAATTCCGCGTTTTCGCGCCGCGGAATCGGGTAATACTCGTCGCCGTCCGCCTTTGGAAATTCGTACACAATGCTCGTCTTCGAATGCTCCTGGCCGGTCAAATGTTTGAATTCGGTCACGCGGGTGTAGGGATAATCGTTCGGATAATTCACCACGGCTACCGGCTGGTATTGCGCGCAGTTCAACGTCTCGTGTTTGAATTCCAAACACCGATACGGAAGTTTCCCGAATCGGTAATCAAAAAACTCATCCACCGGCCCGCAATAAATCACCTCCCGGTGCGGAATGATGTCACGCACCGCGCGATAATCCGTGTTCAGCAGAATGTGAATGTTTTCATGATCGAGCATGTTCTCGAACATGCGCGTGAACCCGCGCTTGGGCATCGCCTGGTAAGTGTCGGTGAAATAACGATCATCGCGATTCGTGCGCGTCGGCACACGCGCCGTGACCTGCGCGTCCAATTCGGACGGATCCAGCCCCCATTGCTTGCGCGTGTAGCCGCGGAAAAATTTTTCATACAGCTCGCGTCCCACCTTGCTCACCACCACGTCCTCGGACGTCCGAACGTTTTCAATTTTCTCCGCGCGGCTCGCGAGGAATTCTTCGACTTGAAACGAATTCAAATTGAGGCCGTAGAGCCGGTTGATCGTGTCGAGATTAATCGGCATCGGCACGAGCTGGCCATCCACGTGCGCGAGCACGCGATGCTGGTATTGCCGCCACTCGGTGAAGCGCGAAAGGTACTCAAAAACCTCTTTCGAATTCGTGTGGAAAATGTGCGGGCCGTATTTGTGAATCAAAACACCCGCCTCGTCGTAGCAATCATACGCGTTGCCGCCCACGTGCGAGCGACGATCGATAAGCAACACCGTTTTGCCCGAACCACGCGCCAGCCGTTCCGCCAGCACACTCCCGGCATAACCCGCGCCCACAATTAAATAATCAAACGCCGTCACAGTCTGGGTGGAGCGGCCGTTTCCATTCAAGCTGCCGTTCTTCATGCGACAGCCTCACTCGGTTGCGCCTGCTCGATGGCATCGGCGATGTGTTCCTCCAATTTGGCCACGATGCTGTCCCACGAATTCGCCGCCGCCATTTCCAGGCCCGCGTCAATGGCGGCCGAATCCGGCTTCTTCAACGCGCGGCGGCACAGCGAAATGAAATCATCATGCGTCGCCGCAATCTTCACCACTGATCCAAAATTCGTCACCACATCCGGCACCGCGGAACTCACGATGGGCTTGCCCGTGGCCATGTATTCCAGCGCCTTGGTCGGATTGATGAATTCCGTCGCTTCATTCAGCGCGAATGGCATCATGCAAACGTCGAACGCTTTGCAATACGCCGGCAGCTCGAGGTAATTTTTCTGGCCCAGCCAATGAAGGTTCGGCCGCTGCGGCACGCTATCCACCTTCATCGTCGGTCCCACCATCGCGATGGACCAATCCGGGTTCGCGTCCGCGAGCTTCATGAGCAGCGCATAATCCATCCGCTCGTCAATGACGCCGAAATAACCGAGCACCGGCTTCGGCAATTTCGCAATATCCTCCGGAATGTTCGTTTCTCGCGCGCACGCCTTGCCGAAATGTGTGCCGTCCACTCCGCACCCGTAAAAATGGCAGTTGTCGTGCAGCAATTTTTTCGATTGCCACAGCTTCCGTCCGCCGGCAAACACCACGTCCGCCGCGGCGAGCAACTTCCGCTCGCGCGCCCGGATTTGGGGCGGCGCTCCGCGGAATTTCGAAAGCTCATCCATGCAATCGTACACCACCCCGATCTCATCCATCTGCCCGAGAAACGCGGGCACCGCCATCGGGTCATAAAACCACTGCATCGGATCGTCGAATTGTCCCGCGCCCGGTCCCGTTAAAAATTCCTTCACCAGCCGCCGCCGTTCGCGGTCCACGAACGCGCCATCCGTCCAGCGCCACGCGGGGAATTGCAGCCGCAAGATCGTGATGTTCGGGAAATTTTCCGCCGTCCAGAATCGCGCCGTCGCCGATGACAATTGCGGGTCGGGCGCGAATGTTTCCACGAACAAAATTTTGTGCCGCGCGCTTAACCGCGAAAGGAATTGCTGCGGCCGCTGCCACACCCAATCCCAGCACAGATGGCAATGCGCGATGATTGGGTAATTGGGAGAAAACGAACCGCTGGTTGCGGCAGCGCGTATTCGGGAAGTGGATCGTCTCGGAGATTTTGAAAATCGTTTGGGAAAAGAGGAGTCCTGGTCACCAGTGAAATTGCCGTTCGTTACAATCAGTTCAGGACCCAGAGGCGCGTAAGACATAGCGTAATTTTTTTGCCGTATTCATGTTCGGAAGCTTCGCTCCCGCGCGTTAAACCAACTGGAATAACACTCTTCATCTAAAGGAGTTCAGAGAGCGCCCTCTCTCAATGGGGTGATTCCCGCAAACTGAATATTTTGTCGCGAAAAAACGAAAAATTTCTCCTCGCAACGGGGAAATTTTGCGCGCAAAAAAAAAGCGAAATATAATGGCGCCGCGCTCGTGCCAAGCAGCGCAGGATGGCAGCCTGCTGTGTCGCCGACTCGCAATCGGCGGGCCGGGTTTGGCTCCGCGCGCGCTGCGTTTGAAAAGGCCCGCCCGCCCGGTAAAAAATTGAACTGTGTTTTTTTGAAGCTGGACTACAATGTCGGAAACATTTCACTGAACGATTGGCAATTGCTCGTTATGACTCTGGACGACACGCAAAGAAAAAAAGTCGCGGCCTGGATCGCCGAGGGAATGAAACTTTCCGAAATCCAAAATCGCCTCGCGTCCGAACTCGGCGTGCGCATGACTTACATGGACGTGCGGCTGCTCGTCGATGATCTGAAGCTCACGCCCAAAGACATCGAACCGCCCAAACCGCCGGCGCCCGTCGCGTCCGCCCCCGGCGCGCCACAAAAGCCCGGCGGATTGAAAGTTGAAAAGGAAGCCGCGCCGGAAACTTCCGTGAGGGGGGTGTCCGTGTCCGTCGACCAACTCGCGCGCCCCGGCGCAGTCGTCAGCGGCAAAGTCACCTTCAGCGACGGCCAAAAAGCCGAATGGTACATCGATCAAACCGGCCGCCTCGGCTTGGCTCCCCAACAGACTGGCTACCGCCCCGCCACCGCCGACCTCCAACAATTCCAGGCCGCATTGGAAACCGAACTGAGCCGGATGGGCCTCTGACATGGAGAGTGGCACGGGCGTCTCGCCCGTGCGAACCCCAAACCTCGCAACGGAGTGTCACGAGCCTATCCAACTTCCTTGTGCATTTTTAGCCCAGAGTTATTAATAAACAAATTGAATATAATAAGATAAACTTATTTTATCAGAGGCCGCATCGAGTATCTCATCTGCTTCCGTGACAGCTTTCAAAGTCCACAAGCTAGCGTCCACTGTGGTTTTCAAAAAAGCGCTCTGACTTAGCTCACCAGATCCGCCGGTTCTGGGCCTTGCGATGCGCTCGTGGCAGAATCTCCATTACCCGCCCGCTTCAGCCACACGGTCAGGATGCTGATGTCCGCTGGCGAAACGCCCGAGATCCTCGAGGCCTGGCCCAAAGTTGCAGGCCGCAGCTTGGTGAGTTTCTGCCGCGCCTCATTTCGCAAGCTTGGCACCGTCGCGTAATCAAACGCAGCAGGAATCTGCTTGTTCTCCAAGCCTTTGAACCTTTCCACTTCTGATTCCTGACGATCAATATAGCCCGCATATTTGATCGCGATCTCGACCTGCTGAATAACGTCGGCAGACAGGTCTTCGTTTCGATTGGGCAAATCGGAATAATTCACCTCGGGCCGACGCAGCATTTGCTCCAGCAATTCAGTTCCCACCCGAGTCTTTCGCAAACGAGCCAGCTCTGCACGAATCGACTCTTCCTTCGCTTTGAACTTCTCGTAGTTCCGCTGCGGCAACAAGCCGGCTTGATAGCCGATCTCCGAAAGCCGCACGTCCGCATTATCCTGCCGCAGCAGGAGCCGGTATTCCGCCCGTGAGGTAAACATTCGGTACGGCTCAACCGTCCCCTTCGTCACCAAGTCGTCAATCAGCACGCCGATATAAGCCTGATCGCGCCGCAGAACCAGCGGCGGCTTTTCCCGCACGCGCAGCGCCGCATTTATTCCCGCCATCAACCCTTGGGCCGCCGCTTCCTCATAACCCGAAGTTCCATTGATTTGTCCTGCGAGATATAGATTCCGGCAAACTTGGGTTTCCAGCCAGGGATGCAACTGCGTGGGGAAAGCGAAGTCGTATTCGACGGCATAGGCGGGCCGCATGATCTCCGCCTTTTCACAGCCGACAATGCTATGGACCATGTCCACCTGAACCTCAAACGGCAGACAAGTCGAAAAGCCGTTCACGTAAATCTCATCGGTCGCGATCCCCTCCGGCTCCAGAAATACCTGCTGTCGCTCTTTTTCCGGGAATTTTACGATTTTGTCCTCGATGGAGGGGCAATACCTAGGCCCAACGCCCTCAATAATACCCGAATACATCGGCGATTTATGAAGATTGGCGCGAATAATTTCCGCCGTCCTGTCCGTGGTCCAAGTAATGTAGCAAGGAAGCTGGCCATCGATTTTGTCCAGCACCGAACCCGGCGGATATTTGCCATTCGAATGTCCAATGTCCTTGGGATTGATCCCGGAATGTTCCACGTGGAACAAATCTTCCTCCCAATACGTAAAATACGGCACCGGCTCGTCCCCGGGCTGAACTTCCATCTTGGAAAAATCAATCGAGCGGCGCAATAGCCGCGGCGGCGTCCCCGTTTTGAGCCGACCCAACTCCAAGCCCAGATCCTTTAGCGACCCCGACAAGTTCATGGCCGCCGATTCCCCCGCCCGCCCCCCAGATTGCTGGTTCGATCCAATGTGCATCAAGCCTCGCAAAAATGTCCCGGTCGTGACCACCACCGTTTTTGCGTGATACTGGACCTCCAAGGTTGTTTCCACGCCGAAAGCCATTCCGTCCTTGTGCAAAATCTTCGAAGTCTGCCCCTGCTTTACATCCAAGTTCGGTTCACGTTCGCAAGTCCACTTCAATTGGAACTGATACGCCTTTTTATCGCATTGCGCTCGCGGCGCCCAAACTGCGGGACCCTTCTTGGTGTTGAGCATCCGAAACTGTAGCCCAGTCATGTCAGTAGCTTTTCCCATTTCCCCGCCGATCGCATCGATCTCCCGCGCCAAATGGCCCTTGGCCAAACCTCCAATCGCCGGATTGCACGACATCTGTCCGATGGTGTCAGCGTTGATCGTGAGCAATAGCGTCTGGCTCCCCATACGTGCCGCCGCCAAAGCCGCCTCGACGCCGGCATGGCCGGCACCCACTACGATCACATCATACTTTATTGGATAGATAAACATGCTAAGAATATTGACTATCAATATCGTTACAGTAACAAAAATAGACCAAAAAATTGCCGCATATACTTCAACACTAACGTTACCGTTAGCATTTCATCCCACGAAGTCTGCGAAGCGCCGCCGACCGAAGTGGCACGCGCGAAAATGGGCGGAAACAGCGCACTCGGCTGGGAGCGGCCTAAATGCGCCGCAAAATAGCACGAAATCCCGCAGTAGAAAATCACGAAGCGCACGAAATGAAAAGGTTTAACTCACGACCCGATGTTCCTCATCTTTCCAGCGCGGAAGTCCAGACAGGCAAAGCGGATGGCGGAGTCGCTCTCTGCGCGGACCGGGATTGTCCGTTCATTTTTCAAAATTTTTAACACGATTTACCCTGAATTACCCGGAATTAGTCCAAGAGGGCCCCCGCGATCTGGCCGAGCCATACGAACGGCGATTAAGATTGAATCTATTGAGTACAGACATCTGTTGATTGCCTTGGGCAAAATACCCTCCATCTCCTTTCTGAGTCGTTTCTACTCCTGATCCAGAAAGGCGTCAAATCAAAAGGAAGCGTGAGTAAATTCGGAGTGTGTGAGGGGCGAAATAGCATGTTGCTGCGGCTCACAGAGCCGCGCTCCGGTGTTGAGGCAACATACCCTTAACGCGGCAGCAACGCGCCGCCGAACACCCGTTCGTGGAATCTCGAGATGTGCAACTTGCCGAGCGGGTGCTCGGCGCTCCTCTTTGTGACGACAGCGCGTGACATTTTGGCGGGCGCAAGTTGCGCCCCGTTCTGGTTATGATGCAATTTGGAAGTTGACCGATCGTCCCGCTCCCGGCAAAAAAGCCTTCCCGTATGCGTAAGACGTTTTTGTTGCTCCTTTTGTCCTTTGCTTCGGCCTGGTTGAGCCAGGCTGCGAATTCGGAAAAACATGTGGTGCTGGTCGTCTGGGACGGCATGAGGCCCGATTTCGTCACCCCAACCAATACACCCACACTTTACGCGCTCTCCCGGCGGGGCGTTTTCTTCGCACACAATCACGCGGTCTACGTTTCCTCGACCGAAGTGAACGGCGCCGCACTAGCGACCGGCGCTTATCCGGAACACAGCGGTATCATCGGGAACCGCGAGTTCCGCCCGGAAATCGATCCCAAAGGTCCTTTCGGCACGGATTCGCTGGCGGCGATGCGGAAAGCCGACGAACTCGGCGGTTATCTGCATGTTCCAACGGTGGCGGAGACGCTGCAACAGCAGGGATACAGCACGGCCATCGCTGGCTGCAAACCGGTGGCCTTGCTGCACGACCGCACCGAACGGCCGGAGAGCGCCGCAAACATTGTTTTATTCCAAGGACAGACGCTGCCCGCCGGCGCCATTGCCGCACTCACCAACGTTCTCGGGCCGTTTTATGATCATGGCAACTCCAAAACCAATCGTGACATGTGGACCGCGCGCGCACTTACGGAGCAGATTTGGAAACACGGCGTGCCTTCGTTCTCGCTGCTGTGGCTGGGCGAACCGGACAGCACGCAACACGGCACCGGCGTCGGCTCGCCGCAATCTCTCGCGGCCATGCGCAACTCAGACACCGCGCTCGCGCATGTCATCGCGAAGCTAAAAGAGAAAGGCGCCTACGACACCACCGATATCTTTGTCGTGTCTGATCACGGATTTTCCACAGTGGTTCGCAAAGTCGACATGGTCGCGAATCTGCGACAGGCCGGCTTCAACGCGGCGCGCCTATTCAAACAACCACCGGCTCGCGGCGACGTGCTCTTCGTCGGACTGGGCGGCTCGGCGTTGATATACGTGATTGGCCATGACGGGGGAACAATTGACCATTTGGTTAAATTTCTGCAGACTGAGGATTCCGTGGGCCCGATTTTCACGGGCAAGGCGCGCGCTGGAACGTTCGCGCTGGATGACGCCATGATTCATTCCAGCGAAGCGCCCGATATCGCCATTTCGTTTGGCTGGACATCGAACAAGAACCTCTATGGCGCGTCCGGCAGTCTCATTTCCGAAGCACAGGGATCAAATCTCACGCCCGTCAAACAGGAAGCTACGCACGCGAGCCTCAGTCCGTTTGACCTGCACAACACTCTGGTTGCGGCCGGCCCGGATTTGCGCCAGGGCTTTGTGGATTCCATTCCTACCGGCAACGTGGACGTCGCGCCGACCATTTTGAAAATTCTCGGTGTCAAACCCGCGAAGCCGATGGACGGCCGCGTTTTGGTCGAAGCGTTGAAGGACGGTTCCAAGAGCTCTCCCTCAGTAAGAACAAAAACCCTGCGTGCTCACGCGACTTTGCCCACCGGTAAATGGACGCAAACTTTGCAAATCAGCGAAGTCAACGGCACGCGTTATTTGGATCAGGGGACTGGCCAGTTCACGCCGGAAGCAAGTCGCTAGCGTGGCGGCGCACTTAAATCGTTACGGCCAGAAAACCACGAATGGACATCAATAGACGCGAATCATTGGTGTTCATTCGTGTCCATTCGCGGTGATGATTGTAAAGCCATGATTGTGACACCACACTAGTCCCCGACTGGATTGTTGGCTTTGAAGAGCGCCAGCCCTCCGCCGCTTTGAAGGCGCCTAATTCCCTGCGACTACAAATCGCGAGCTCATTTCGCCGCAGCCTCTATCGCATCTGAAAGCCGCCGCGAAACACCACCTCCGCAACCGTCACCACGAAAAACACTGCGCTTACGACCGCATTCAGTCGGAAGAACGCGAGATTGATCCAATTCAGACTGCGCCGCCGAGCGACCCAATGCTCCAGCACCAGACAGCCGACGATGAGGAGCCATCCGACGATGTAGGTGACAGGCCGCGGGCGAAAACACAAGATGCCGAAAACAAAAAGCAATCCGCACATCAGCATGTGCGCGAGAAACGCCGCCTGCAGCGCATTCTTCGGCCCCCACGCCACCACGAGTGAACGCAACCCATGTGCGCGATCGAACTCGTAATCCTGAAGCGCGTAAATAATATCGAAGCCCACAAGCCACAGCACCACCGAGCCCGCCAGCGTGAGCATCTCCGCAATTTCCAGCGGCGAAATATTCGAACCCTTCACCGCGAGCCACGCGCCAATGGGCGCCAGCGCCAGTGAAATTCCCAGAAACACGTGCGTGTAATCCGTGAACCGTTTTGTAAGTGAATAAAAACAAATCACGACAAGCGCCACGGGCGAAAGCCGGAAGCAAAGCGGATTGAGAAAATAACTGGCCACGATGAGCCCCGCCGCCGCGAGCGCGCATAGTGCGATGGCGCTCGCCAAACTGATTTGTCCCGTTGGCAAATGCCGCTTGGCCGTCCGAGGGTTGAGCGCATCGAATTTGCGATCGACAATGCGATTAAAGGCCATCGCGCACGTGCGCGCGCAAACCATCGCCGCCAGGATCAGCCCGCAAATTTTCCAGCCCGGCCAGCCGCGGTTATCGCGCGCCGCCACGGCCATGGCTGCCAATGCGAAAGGCAGGGCAAAAACCGTGTGCGAGAAACGCACGAACGAACCCCATTTTTGAATCGCAGAAAACATTTTCAACCACGGATGCACACGGATGCACACGGATAAGGCGTCTTTTGAACGGTTCCGAAAGTATTGAGATTCTGGAGCCAGCCACTCTGTCGAAAATGATTTGCGACGCCGATTTCGACTGATCTGACCGGCTGTCGGATGCAAGCCGTTGATCCGTGTTCATCCGTGTTCATCCGTGGTTATTCTTTTTCCTCCGCCCATCGCGGCGCGAGTTGATTGGGGACGCCCAAATGATCGAGCACGCGCGCCACCACCGTGTCCACAATATCCAAAATCGTTTTGGGCGCCGAATAAAAACTGGGATTCGCCGGCAGGATGACCGCGCCGGCCAGCGTGAGCAGCTCGAAATTTTTAATATGCACCAGGCTCAATGGCGTTTCGCGCGGCACCAGGATCAATTTTTTCTTTTCCTTCAACACCACATCCGCCGCGCGCAGAAGAACATCCTCGCTGTAGCCGTGCGCGATGCGGCCCAGCGTGCCCATCGTGCAGGGAATGACCACCATCGCATCCGGCGGATTCGAGCCGCTGGCGAACGGCGCATTCATGCTCTTGATATTATGCGTCTTCGCGCCCGCGGGCAGCCGCAAGCCATCGGGCAATTCCTCAGCCATGACCTGTTGCGCGTAATTGCTCGTGACCACGTGGATTTCGTGCTGGCGCGAGTCGAGATTATCGAGCAACCGCTGGGCATACAGCGTGCCGCTGGCTCCGGTGATGGCAACGAGTATTTTCACTGAATGATTCGAAGTATGGCCGACGCGCGAATGGGGAACAAGCGCCTTTGGGAAATTGCACCACGCTCCATGTTTCTCTAAACTGCTTCCGTGGACTCCGCCGAAAGCAAGCCAACGCGCCTCTTCATCTGCCTGGCGCTGGCCATTATCACCTGCGCCGTGTACTGCCGCGTGGGGTGGTTTGATTTCGTCAACTATGACGATCCGGATTACGTCCTCCAAAACAACCCCGTGAAAAGTGGGCTGTCGCTGGACGGAATCGTCTGGGCGTTCACCCATTTTCACGCCGGCAATTGGCATCCAGTCACGTGGATTTCGCATATGCTGGACTGCCAGATATTCGGACTCAATCCCGGCCCGCAGCATTGGATCAACGTCCTCCTGCACGCCGCCAATGCGATATTGCTGTTCCTGCTGTTGCAGCGGCTGACTGGCGCGCTGTGGCGCAGCGCAATCGTCGCCGGCCTCTTTGCGGTGCACCCTTTGCACGTCGAATCCGTAGCTTGGATTTCCGAACGAAAAAATGTGCTCAGCACATTCTTCGGCTTGCTGGCATTGATCGCCTACGTGCGATATGTCCGCGAATCGAACGCAGACGAAAGCGGGAGTTCGAAATCCAAAAAATGGTATCGATGGCCGCTCGTGTTGTTCGCGCTCAGCCTGATGTCCAAGCCGATGCTCGTGACTCTTCCGTTTGTGATGTTGCTGCTGGACTACTGGCCGCTTCAGCGAGTGCCGAATATCGGCTGGCGGAGCTTTGCCTTGCCGCAATTTGTCAAACTCATCCGGGAAAAAAAATGGTGGTTCACCCTCACCGCGGCATCGTGCGTCGTCACCTTTTTCGCGCAAAAATCCGGCGGAGCCATTATGAGCAGCGATCATTTTCCTTTCGGTTTGCGCATTGCCAACGCCATCAATTCCTACGTGGACTACATCGTGAAGGCGTTGCATCCGGTCAATCTGGCGGTGTTTTATCCGCTGCGAGCGCAACCGCTTTGGCACCTGCTGGCCGCCGCGGTCGCGCTGCTGATGATTTCCATCGCGGCAATTCTCTCCACCAGACGCTTCCCATTTTTTCTCGTCGGCTGGCTTTGGTTTTTGGGCACGCTGGTGCCGGTCATCGGTTTTATACAAGTCGGCGGCCAGGGGATGGCCGATCGTTACATGTATGTGCCGCTGATCGGATTGCTTATCGCCGTCGTGTGGGGCATTGCCGAATTGCTGCGCCGCGTGAAGGCGCCTGCGGCCATCGGCGGCACGGTTGCGGCGGGAGTCATGATCGCTTTTGCGGGCATTAGCTTTTGGCAACTTCCGTTCTGGCAAAACAGCCTCACGTTGTTCAGTCACGCCTTGGAAGTGACGCATGACAATGCTCCCGCCAATAATAATCTTGGCACCGCCCTCGCGACGCAGGGCCGCTTGGACGAAGCCTTGGCCCACTACGCGGAAGCCGTGCGGATTGATCCCGGCAATGCGTCATTCCAAGGCAATCTCGCCACCGCGCTCCTCCGCGCCGGCCAGCGGGACGCCGCCATCGCGCATTATCACGATGCCCTGCGCGATAATCCTAATTTCGCCGAAGCCTACAGCAACCTGGGGGAAATCTTCCTTTCCGAACATCAAGTGGACCAGGCGCTGACAAATTTCGAAGCGGCCGTGCGGGCCAATCCCGAAAGCGCCGGAATGCGCAACAATCTCGCCAACGCCCTCCTCGCCGCCGGAAAAATGGACGATGCGCTCGCGCAATATTTGACAGCGGTCCGGTTGGACCCGTCCGACGCCACCGTCCGCCTGGACACCGGCTTGGCGCTCTTGAAAGCGGGACATTATGCCGACGCAAAAACGCAGTTCGCCGAGGCCGTCCGCCTCGATCCGAGTTTAGCGCCCGCACATTTCGAACTCGGCCGGCTATTGTTTCTGCAAAAGCAATTCCTTGCCGCATTGAACGAACTCGGTGATGCCGTGAAAATTCAGCCGAACTACCCGTCCGCGGAATTCTACGAATCCGCGGCCTTCGCGGAAATAGGTCAGTACGATGCCGCCATAGCCGCCGCGGATCATGCCTTGGCCTCCGCCCAACAAGCGGGTGAAACCAATCTAGCCGCTCATATCCAGGAAGCGCTGCAATCCTACAAGTCGCAGCGCCCGTACCGTCCCGCCGCGCCGAAGGCTGATTAGTCCGTCCGGAGCGCCGAGCACCGGCTCGGCGAGTCGCAGCGGCGCCTCGGAAGAGCGCCGCTGAATCATCTTCGCAGCGCATTCCCTCACGTTGGGAACACTCCCCGTCATCCAAAAATTCCAAATTGACCAGTTACAGCTTGAGTCATCACCACTCTTCTTCATTATAAAGGACGTGTTTAGAGCCGGTTTGAAATTGAGCGTTGTCCGTGGGCTGAAGGCTCTTGGGACTGTGGCGTGCGCAACTACTTTATTGATGGGCTGTTCGTCGCATCACGGCGTTCCAGTCACTTATTCCGAGGAAGTTTTTTCCGAAGCGAAACCGGCTGTGGACACCGAGCACCTCACCTCGCAACCGACGCTCGCGCCGCCGACCGGCACCGCGCCTGAGGCGTTCCGCCTGCCGACCAATCACATCGTTAACGGCTGGGTTCCGTTCAAACGCTGGTGCGATGAGCACCAGGCCGGGCCGGTGCAGCGCCTCGCCGGCACCACCGTGCCCACGTTTGCGCTGAAAGCCACCAACGGCCTCCTCATCCTGCGCGCCTACTCGCAGGTCGCCTATTGGAGAGGCATGGAATTTCACCTCGGCTTCGCCCCGCAAATCGTCAACGGCCAGCCTGTGCTGCATTCGCTTGACCTCGCCAAGAACATCGAACCGTTGCTGCATCCGTTTACGCTTCCGGCTCCCACCAACCGCATCGTTGTGATCGATCCCGGGCATGGCGGCTCCAATCTCGGCACGCGCAGCGTCCTGGACGGCTCGTTTGAAAAGGAATTCACGCTCGACTGGGCCAAACGCCTCGCGCCCATTCTTGAGACCAACGGCTGGAAAGTATTTCTCACGCGCACCAGCGACGTGGACCTTTCTCTGACCAATCGCGTGAATTTTGCCGATGCGTGCAACGCCGATTTGTTCATCAGCCTCCATTTCAACGCCGATCCCAATCCCAAAAATAATGATGAAGCGGGCATCGAGACCTTTTGCGTGACGCCGACCGGGATGCCGTCAACCTTAACGCGCGATTACGAAGACGACGCCACGCTCGTTTTTCCGAACAATCGGTTTGACGCGCAAAACCTGCAATACGCCATCCGGGTGCAGCGTTCGCTCCTGAAAATCAGCGGCGCTCACGACCACGGCGTGAGGCGCGCGCGGTTCATGACCGTTCTCCGCGGGCAAAACTGCCCGGCCATTTTGGTCGAAGGCGGTTATCTTTCCAATCCCCGCGAAGCCAAACGCATCGCCGAGCCGGCCTACCGCCAGAAACTCGCCGAAGCCGTCGCCCAGGCGCTCATTGAACCTGCGACAGTCAAACCAGAACCCGGCGCCGAAGCGGAGAGCGGGGGATAGAGGCAATGCTGGAGGATGGAAGATAGAAGATGGAGGATCGAGGAAAGCGTATGGCAATTATCAAAAGTTTTCGACACAATCCTGGCTGGATGACGCACTCGATTGCGGTTACATCTCCGAAGCGCAGCACCGGAGCCATGATGCGGCTTGGCAGACTCCCGGCGGAATGATCAACAATGCCATTGAACGAGCCGGCGATTTCTGCCCAAACATCGAATGAACTATTTTCTCAATTCAACCCGGCGGCTCGAAACCTAAATTCCATCCTCTCTCTTCAATCCTCTATCCTCCTCTTTCTTGTAAATGCCATCCTCAACCCTCCACCCTCAATCCTCCTTCATCCTGGTTACCGGCGGCGCCGGATTCATTGGCTCCCATTTGGTCGAACGGCTCCTGGCGGATGGAAATGCGGTCGTCGTTATCGATGATTTTTCCACCGGCAGCCCGGATAATCTCGGTGCCGTGAAGGGCAACCCGAATTTGCGGATTATTCACTCCAAAATTTCCGCCTGCGCAGGATTGCCGGAACTGGCGCGGCGTGCCACCGCCGTTTATCACCTGGCGGCCGCAGTGGGCGTGGAATTGGTCGTCAAATCGCCCATTCACACGCTGGAAACCAATTTGCACGAAACCGAAGTCCTGCTCGAAGCCGCGGCCGGCAATCAAGCGCCAGTGTTGCTGGCGTCCACCTCGGAAGTCTATGGCAAGAGCGAGAAGCCGGTTTTCAGCGAAGAGGACGATTTGCTGATCGGCCCGCCGAACCGCAGCCGTTGGGGCTATGCCTGTTCGAAACTGATGGACGAATTCCTCGCGCTGGCCTACGCGCAGGAAAAAGCGTTGCCGGTGACCATCGCGCGCCTCTTTAATACCGTCGGCCCGCGCCAAACCGGCCGTTACGGAATGGTTTTGCCGCGCTTCATCTCCGCCGCCCAACGCGGCGAACCGCTGCTGGTTCACGGAGACGGCCTGCAATCACGCTGCTTTTGTTACGTGAGAGACACCGTGGAAGCGCTGGTGCGATTGCAGGATTGTCCCGCCGCTCGCGGGGAGGTTTTTAACATCGGCAGCACCGAGGAAATCAGCATCCTGGACCTGGCAAAACTCATCATTGCCACGCTCAATTCCAAGTCCCGCATTGAATTCATCCCCTACGACCGCGCCTACGCCCCCGGCTTTGAAGACATGCGCCGTCGCAAACCGAGCATCGAAAAACTCGCCGCCACCATTAGCTTCCGCCCCGCCACCTCCCTGCGCGAAACCATTCGCCAAACCGCCAAAGCTCTTTCCGAAAAATAAAAAAGAAAGGCACCCTTGCGGGTGCCTTTCTCTGGTTAATCTGGTTAAACTTGATTTACCCGATTATGGGGCAAACTGGAACACAGGCCACACTACGGTGTTCGTCGCGTTGCCCAGTGCGGTGCGCAGGCCGCTCTGGCTGACCTGCTGCACGCTGCCGTCGGCCAATCCGAGGTTACCGACTTTGTTGTGGGTATCAATCGTATAGGCCGCATTCAGCGTGGTGAACGTGGCACCACCGAGCGCCTCGGCAACACCGAAGCGACTCGCCGCCGGCGAGGTCTGGCCGGAGGTCGTCGAGCCGATGTTGTCATCACCGTACAGAATCATTTGAGGATCCGTTTCCACCGCGTCACTGCCGATGAAAAAGCTGATCTTGTTCGTGCTGAAATCAGGCGCCGGGCCGCCAGGGCCAGCAGCTGTTCCGAACGATCCGAAGTTGGTCGCGAAGGCCGTGTGGAACGAATCCGCCGGGCAAACGCAAACTTTCGGGGTGCTCAATTCATTGGACATCACCTGAAACACTTTGGCCATGTAAGGCGAAACGGTGAGTGTGTTATTCGGAGTCGCAGGAGCGGGAGTTCCGTTGTTCCCGGTGTGATACACGAATTCGTACGCGCCACCCTGGGCGGAATAAACCGCCGTCGGGAAACGATCATTATTATCGCCTTCCCACACGCGAGTCGCCAGACCGCATTGTTTGAGGTTGTTAACGCATTGGATGCGCAACGCGCGGGCCTTGGCTTTGGCCAGCGCCGGCAGCAACATGGCCGCCAAAATCGCGATGATCGCGATCACAACGAGCAGTTCAATGAGAGTGAACGCCCTTATTTTACTGAATTTCTTCATATGCTTTCGTTTTGGTTACTGATTTTTTCGGCAAACAGTTTGCGAACTCTAGGGAATCGGCATTTGCTGTCAACCCGTTTCCTGAAAATCTTTTAGCAGTGGCAATGCCAAGGCATTTTTGTGCAAAAAACCCAATAAAATCGCATGTGCACTGTTTCGCACACCCCCGCTTTGCGTGAAATTTTCACGCATTAGGCGTGAAAATCACGCAGGCGGGGAGGGGGGTAAATCCGAAGGCCGAAATCCGAAATCCGAAGCCCGAATGCTCCTCCCAAGCAACCGCAGACTCGCTCGGCCTTCGGTTTTCGGGTTGTTTCGGATTTCGGCCTTCGGATTTTGGATTTTCAGCTCCGCATTGCGGCTTTTCGGCCTTCTTGTTACTCTCCCGCCCATGGCTTTCGATTCCTTCCGCGACTTCCTCGGCGCCCTCGAGGCCGCCAACGAGTTGGTCCGAATCCAGCAACCCGTCGGCACCGAACTGGAAATCACCGAATTGGCCAATCGCCAGATGAAGTCGCCGGACGGCGGCAAGGCGCTTTTGATCGAAAAGCCGACCGTGAACGGCGTCACCAGCCCTTTCCCATTGGCCATCAACACGATGGGTTCATGGAAACGCATGGCTCTATCCCTCGGAGCCGACTCGGTGGATGCCGCCGCTGCCGAATTGGGCGCCCTGATGAAAGCCAAGCCGCCTACCAGCCTCCGGGAAGCCCTGAAACTCCTCGGCACCGCCATGGATTTGCGCCATGCCAAGCCGAAATCCGTCAAAACCGGCCCCTGCAAAGACGTCATCCACCGTTTCGATGCCCCCACCGCCCGCACCGACCCCTGGCCCAAAGCGCCAACCATGGACGAACTGGCCATTCGTCATTCGTCATTTGCCACTCTTTTGAATCTCCCGATTTTACAATGCTGGCCCCTGGACGCCGGACGTTTCATCACGCTGCCGTGTGTCGTGACCCAAGATCCCGACACGGGCGAGCGCAACGTCGGCATGTATCGCATCCAGATTTACGACGACCGCACCACCGGCATGCATTGGCAGCTCCAAAAAGTCGGCGCGCGCCATGGCCGGCGTTATTACGAAAGCGGCACGCGCATGCCGGTCGCCATTTTTCTCGGCGGCGACCCAGTATTCACCTTCGCCGCCACCGCGCCGTTGCCCGACGGCCTCGATGAGTTCCTCTTCGCCGGTTACCTGCGAAAAAAATCCATCGAATTGGTCAAATGCGAAACCAACGACCTCGAAGTTCCCGCCAACGCCGATTTCGTCATCGAAGGTTACGTGGATCCCAAGGAACCGCTTCGCGAAGAAGGCCCGTTCGGCGACCACACCGGCTATTACACCTTGCCCGAGCCGTACCCGGTCTTTCACGTCACGGCCATCACCCATCGCAAAGACGCTGTTTACCCGGCCACCATCGTTGGCATCCCGCCGATGGAAGATTTTTACATCGGCAGCGCTTCCGTGAAATTGTTCCTGCCGATTTTCAAAATGAATTTTCCGGAGATCGTGGACATCGCGCTCCCCGCGGAAGGCGTCTTCCACAACCTCGTCTTTGTCAGCATCAAAAAAACCTACCCCATGCAGGCCTACAAAATCATGCATGGCCTCTGGGGCATGGGCCAGATGATGTTCACCAAATACATCGTGGTCGTGGACGCCGATGTAAATGTCCACAACACCAGCGAAGTGCTCTTCCGTCTCTGCGCCAACACTGACCCGCAACGCGACAGCATTTTCACCAAAGGCCCCGCCGATGTCCTCGATCACGCCACGAGCGAAATCGCCATTGGCAGCAAACTGGGCGTCGACGCCACAAAAAAAATTCCTGGGGAAGGTTTCAAACGCGAATGGCCGCCGTTGATTAAGATGGATGAGGCGGTTAAGGCGAAATTGGATCAATGGCTTGGCAGGAAAGCTGGGTAAAAAGCGCAGGAGGGCCGGCGCAGTCCGGGACGCTATCGCGATGTTTGGGTCATTGTTTTCGCGTCAGCATCCTGGAGTGCGGCGGCCCTCCGCCGCTTTGGGCAGTGCGAATACTTTAGAGAATTAAACTGGCCTGGATTAGATTTCTTTCGCCGTGTCGCAAGCCAAATAAACGCGTCGCTCCGCAACGTACGAAAAATCTTCGCCCCATTTGTCCAGCGCGCCATTCCTCGTTCGTCGTATCTATGAAGACACGATAAACAATGTGAAAATGACTGTTATGGCTAAAACATCCAAAAAATCACCGGCCAGCATCGTCTGGTTCAACGTTCCGGCGGACGACATCCAGCGCGCCCGCAAATTCTACAGCGGCCTCTTCGGCTGGAAAATCAAACCCTTCCGCGGCATGAAGGATTTCCTGGAAATCGACACCGCCGGCGCCGACGCCAGCCCGAACGGCGGCTTGACCGGGCGCAAGAACGGCGAGCAAGGCGTTACTCATTACGTCAGTGTGGATTCCGTCGAAAAATCCTCCGCGAAAATCGAGAAGCTCGGCGGCAAAATCTGCGTTGGAAAAACTGCCGTGCCGAACATGGGCTATTTCGCCGTCTGCCAGGACACTGAAGGCAATTCCTTCGGCCTCTGGGAAACCAATGCTGCCGCAAAACAGAATTAACAATAATTGTCCTGACCACGATTTGTTATTCGTCGTATAATTGAAACAAGCACAACAAAAACCAAAAACGTAGGAAAACTATGAGCACTAAAAATCAATACCTGCTGATGTTCAACGGCAATGAAGGCTGGAAGGAACTTCCTGTTGCCCAACTACAAAAACTCGCTGACCAGGCCAAAGCCTGGGTGCACGGCCTTATGGCCCAAGGGAAGGCCAAGGCCGCCCAAGCCCTCGCTCGCGAAGGCGCCACCATATCCGGCAAAACCGGCCGTGTTATTTCGGACGGCCCGTTTGCTGAATCCAAGGAAGCCATTGGCGGCTATTTGTTGATCGAAGCCGAAAGCATCGAAGAAGTCATCGAGATCGCCAAAGGCAGCCCATCGCTTCAACTCGGCACCAACATCGAAATCCGTCCGCTGTCAAACGAATGTCCGCTGGACAAATTTGCCTGTCAAAAAGCCGAAGAACAACTTGCGACCGCCAACGCTTGAAAACGGATCAACCTCACGCTGGATAGAGCTATGGTGACTAAATTACCAACGACGTTCCAAAGCTTCCCCCTCTCCCATCGGATGGGAGAGGCCGGGGTGAGGGCGCTTTCGTTTTCCGAATCGCTAAATTTTTAAACAATCAACTCTCAACTAATAACTAAAATCATGAGCACACCAAAACATAACGGTTACATGCTGATCTTCCGCGGCACAGACTGGTACAAAGGCCTTTCGCACGAGGAAATGCAGCAAGTCGGCGACAAATGGATGGCCTGGTTCAAGGGCCTGATGGCCTCCGGCAAAGCCGTCGCCGGAAACCCGCTCGAACGCGAAGGCAAGATCGTCGGCAAAAATCGCGTCGTCTCGGACGGCCCGTTTGCCGAATCCAAGGAAAGCATCGGCGGCTATTTCCTGCTTAACGTCGAAACCATGGACGACGCCGTCGCCATCGCGAAAGATTGCCCCGGCCTGCCCTACGGCATCCGCGTGGAAGTCCGCCAGGTGGCCGGCGAATGCCCATTGGTCGAAAAAGTCCGCGAAGCCCAACTCGTCGCGCAGGCCTGAACTGGCCTTAGCGACGCCTCGCGGCATTGAGTCACTGATTGTCGGGAACTTTAGAGGTTCCCAAGCTTTACCCTCTCCCATCGGATGGGAGAGGGCCGGGGTGAGGGTAAACAATTACCCTCAATCGGGAACGAACGTCACACCGCGCATCATCGTGATGGGCGAAACCAACAAAAGAAAAAAGCCATCATATGTGGAACATCATTCTGCTCGCCGTCGCCGCCATTGTCGTCCTGCTGATCATCGTCGTCGGCGCGCGGCCATCTGGCTTCCGTGTCACGCGCTCCGCCCGCATCGAAGCGCCGGCGGACATCGTGTTCGCCAGCGTCAACGATCTTCATAAATGGGAAGCCTGGTCGCCTTGGGCAAAGAAGGATCCCAATGCCAAAAGCACGTTTTCCGGCGCTGACGCGGGCTCCGGCGCATGCATGGCCTGGGCGGGAAACAAAGAAGTCGGCGAAGGCCGCATGACCATCATCGAGAGCCGCCCCATGGAATTGATCCGCATCAAGCTGGAATTCCTCAAGCCTTTCAAAGCCACGAACACCGCCGAATTCAATTTCAAATCGCTGGGGGATCAAACCGAAGTCACCTGGAGCATGTTCGGCAAAAATAATTTTATGGGCAAAGCCTTCCACATGTTCATTGACTGCGACAAAATGATCGGCCGCGATTTCGAAAAAGGCCTCGCCAACTTGAATGCCGCGACCCGGACCTCGCTGGCCCGCAGCTAAGGAATGCCCGCGGGCTGTGGAGTGCGGTGGCAAAGCGCAGCGACGACACCGCTTTTCATCGAGGAACTCAACCAAAACTTGAAATAAAAGACACGCAAAACATGAGTGCAATAATGGAGCCTTTGACAAAACGACCCGGCTCGTTTTCACTAACCGTCGCGTCGCCAATCGCAGGGTAGGCTAGTACTGTGACAAATAAATTTAGATGCCTGCGTGGCCAGGAATTTTTGGCGCTGCCGAGGCGCGAGCGACGAGCATACCCTTTATGGGTCTGCAAGGAGCGGGCAACGAAGGCAGCGCCAAAAAGGCCGGCCACCCGGAGGCTGCGCAGGCACCGAAATTTATTTGTCACAGTACCAGTCCCGCCATGGTGGGGCGGTGTCGCCGATTGGCAGTTGGCGGGCGGCAGGACATTTCGAAAGAACAACATGTGAAATCGGGCACAAACAACAAAATCAAAGCGAGGAAATCATGAGCAAAGTTCGCGTGTTGGCCGGCACCAAAAAAGGCGCCTTCATCCTGACCTCCGATGGCAAGCGCAAAAACTGGGACGTGAGCGGCCCGCTTTTCGCCGGTTGGGAAATCTATCATCTCAAAGGCTCGCCGGCGGATCCCAATCGCATTTATGCCTCCCAAAGCAGCGGTTGGTTCGGCCAAATCACCCAACGCTCCGATGACGGCGGCAAAACCTGGACGCCTCCCGGCAGCAGCCCCGAGGAATTGAAAAGTCCCGATGGTTTTCCCAAAGGCGAAAGCAATAAATTCGTTTACGAAGGCGCTGTCGGCACGCACAAGTGGTATGACGGCACGCAGCATCCATGGGAATTCAAACGCATCTGGCACATCGAACCCTCCCACACCGATCCGGACACCGCTTACGCCGGCGCTGAAGACGCCGCGATTTTCAAAACCACTGACGGCGGTAAAACCTGGAAGGAACTGCCTGGATTGCGCCAGGCCAAAGGCAATCTCTGGCAACCCGGCGCGGGCGGCATGGCCGTGCACACGATTCTTCTGGATAAAAAAAAATCCCAACCGAATTTACGTCGCCATTTCCGCCGCCGGCGCTTTCCGCAGCGATGACGGCGGCAAAAGCTGGAAGCCGATCAACAAAGGCCTGAAATCGCAGTTCGAATTGCCCGACCCCGACGCCGAAGTGGGCCATTGCGTGCATCGCATCGCCCTGCATCCCTCGCGGCCCGACGTGTTGTTCATGCAAAAACATTGGGATGTCCTCCGCACCGACAACGCCGGCGATCTCTGGCAGGACATCGGCGGCAATTTGCCCACCGATTTCGGTTTCCCCATCGATGTCCACGCGCACGAACCGAACACCGTTTACGTCGTGCCCATCAAAAGCGATTCCGAACATTATCCGCTCGATGGCAAACTGCGCGTCTATCGCAGCCGTTCCGGCGGCCAGGAATGGGAACCGCTCACCAAAGGCCTGCCGCAGAAGGATTGTTACGTGAACATCCTGCGCGACGCGATGTGCGTTGACTCGCTCGAACCCTGCGGCATTTATTTCGGCACCACCGGGGGCCAGGTCTACGGCTCCTCCGACAGCGGCGACACCTGGGAACCCATCGTGCGCGACCTGCCACCCGTCTATTCCGTCGAAGTGCAAACGCTGGCGTAAGCCGAACAGTCGAAAATCATAACATGCGAGGGGCAGAATTAATCCGAACGCGTGAACAATTCCCCCTCTCCCATCGGATGGGAGAGGGCCGGGGTGAGGGTTGTTCGGATTGGTTTTCGGCTGCTAATTGAAATGCATTAATGCGCATCGTCCTTCCATATCACCTGCGCAAGCTGGCGCACATTGATGGCGAACTCGACCTTGAAGTCCCCGCCCCAGTGACGATCCGCGCCGTGCTGGACGCTCTGGAAACACGTTTCCCCATGCTGCGCGGCACCGTTCGCGACCATGGCACGTTGAAGCGCCGCCCGTTCATCCGATTCTTTGCCTGCAAAGAAGATTTGTCATTGGAACCGCCCGACACGCCATTGCCCGAAGCCGTCGTAAACGGCGAGGAACCGTTCCTCATCGTTGGCGCCATGGCCGGTGGGTGAGGATCAAAAGTGATAGGGCGCGCCGCTCCGCAACGATCCAAACGCAAAGGAAAATCATATGGACACCAACACCGGAACCCCCGCCACACAGAAAAAATCCTTCACACGCTTTTTCCCCCACATCGCGCGCATCCTTCTTGGCTTGGCCTTTCTCATCTTTGGCCTCAATGGATTTCTGAATTTCATGCCCGCCCCGAAAAATCTTCCTGAACCCATGGTCACCGTCAGCATGGGCCTGATGAGAGGCGGCTACATGCAGGTCGTCTCGGGAGCGGAAATCCTCATCGCCCTCATGCTGCTCATCAATCGGTTCGTGCCGCTCGCCCTGGCTTTTCTCGCGCCCATCATCGTCGGCATCCTCACCTTTCACGTCGCGACCTCCCCGCAAATGATCGGTCCTGGCATCGTGGTGCTGCTGCTCGAACTTTACCTCGCCTGGTCCTATCGCAAAGCCTTCCGCCCCATGCTCGCTGCCCGCCACACTCCCGGCCAGAGGTGTGAATAACACCGTCAATAATCGGTAAACAACATTGCGAACATTTTCCTCTTTGGAATCGTCCCGGCGTGAACCACTATTGTCGGAATTGAAGCGGCGAAGTTTTTTAAAGCGGGATTGACTCAGTGATGATAGCGAACCCGAGCGGGTTGCAAACCTTCCCCCTCTCCCATCGGATGGGAGAGGGCCGGGGTGAGTGCAGTTTTTGACAGTTGCCAGAAAGGCCACCATGCCAGCAGAAGAAAGAGTCCTTTGTTTTGAACGCAAACTCCTCGAAGACCTTGGTGTCTTCCAGGGGATCAGTCTCGACATCGAAAAATATCTCCCCGTCGTCACTGCCTCGGCCAACATCCTCTACCGCAACCGCAGCGAAGCCGAGCTCGACAAACGTTACAAGCAGCTCATCCCCTACGTGCTCGTCATCTGTAAAAATAAAATCCTTCGCTACCGCCGCGGCAAAGGCGGCGGGGAAACGCGACTGCACGGCCTTTTTTCCGTCGGCGTCGGCGGACACATTTCCGAAGAGGACAATAGTCTTTTTGCCAATACCGTCGGCTATAACGAAAGCATGCGGCGCGAACTGATGGAAGAAGTCGCCATCGAAGGCGCCCAGGAAGCCGCCGTCGCCGTCATCAATGACGACAGCACCGACGTCGGCTACGTCCACTTCGGCGTCGTGCACGTCTTGAACGTTGCCAGCGAAGACGTCGCCGGCCGTCGGAGCGGCATTGTCGCTCCGGAATTCGTCCCCATCGCCGACGCCATCAAAGACGCCGCCGCTTACGAATCCTGGTCCAAGTTCTGCCTGGAGAATCTGAACGTATTGCTCACCAAAGCCGCCCAGGCCGGCGTGCCGGTCGCGATTCAGTAGCGGCGCCTCGCAAAAGCACCGCAAATCTCTTGGGTGGGGCGAGACTCCGTCGAGCCCTATTTTTGAGCCCATAAGTGCATAAGTGTTATAGAGTCCAGGGTGTTCTAGCTCCGTCGCGCCGATAGAGTCCCTCTCTCCCATCCGATGGGAGAGGGCCGAGGTGAGGGTGACTCCGGTTATTACTTTTCCTCGCGCCTTCCCCTCTGCCGCGTATAGTGTCCGCAAGTGAATCCACCCGGGCAAACAGCGGAACCGCGCGAAGTCTCGCAAATCGTGGAACACCTTTTCCGCCATGAAGGCGCGAAAATGGTCGCCACCCTCACCGGCATTTTCGGCGTCGAACACCTCACCCTCGCCGAAGACGTCGTTCAGGATGCGCTCGCCCGCGCCCTGCAAACGTGGCCCTTCTACGGCGTCCCGCAAAATCCTTCCGCGTGGATCATGCGCGCCTCGCGCAACCTCGCCCTCGACGTCGTCCGCCGCCAAAAAGTTTTTCGCGATAAAGAAGCCGAAATCGTCCGGCTCATGGACCGCCCCGAAGCGCCGCCTGATGAAACCGTTTTTCGCGATCGCGAAATCGCCGACGACCGCCTTCGCATGATGTTCGTCTGCTGCCACCCGGTCGTTCCCGCCGAAGCCCAGGTGGCGCTTGCCCTCAATACCCTTTGCGGATTCAGTGTCACGGAAATCGGCCGTGCCTTTCTGACCACCGACGCCGCCATCGCTAAACGCCTCACGCGCGCCAAACAAAAAATCCGCGAGGAAAAAGTCCCATTCGAAATTCCCGCCGGCGATGAACTTTCCCGCCGCCTGCATGCCGTCCTCACCACGTTGTATTTGTTGTTCAACGAAGGTTACAAAGCCTCCACCGGCGAATCGCTCGTGCGCGAGGAAGTTTGCCAGGAAGCCATCCGCCTTTTGAACCTACTCGTCGCGCATCCCGCCGGCAATCGCCCCGAAGCCCACGCCCTGCTCGCATTGATGCTCCTGAACGCCGCGAGATTCGCTGCGCGCGTCGATGATGAAGGCAATCTCCTCCGCCTCCAGGAACAGGACCGCGCCAAATGGGACCGCGCCATGATCGCGCGCGGCATGTATCATTTCGCGCAATCCGCCGCCGGCGACCTCCTGACCGAATACCATCTGCAGGCCGGCATCGCCGCGTGCCATTGCGCCGCGCCCGATTACGAATCCACCGATTGGCCGCAAATCCTCGCGCTCTACGATCGCCTCACCGACATGGGCGCTTCTCCCGTCATTGCCCTTAATCGCGCCATCGTCATCGCCAACATCCACGGCCCGCAAGCCGGCCTCGATGCGCTCGACGCCATCGAAGGCCTGGAAAAACTGGAATCCTATTATCTCCTTTATGCCGTCCGCGGCGAATTCGAACAACAATTGAATCACCTCCCTGCCGCCGCGACTCATTTCCGCAAAGCATTGGATCTCACCGCCCTGAAATCCGAAAAAACCTTCCTCGAAAAACGCCTCCGCGTCTGCGAGCGGCCCGTGGCCCCGTAGATTTCAAAGAGCTTTCCGCATCGAAGCGTAGCGAAGGTGAGGGGCGACACTCCGTCGATCCGTGATCTTTTTTTTAACCTTGGCCTGGCTTGCTTCCACGTCGTTCCATCCGATGTCCGGTTTTGGGACTTGAAAATGGCGGAACGTCGTGGGATATTCCCACCATGACAGTTATTGCGGACAGCAAAAAGCGTGTCGTTCTGCCTCCAATTCAGCCTGGGGACCGTTTCGATGTCCAGGTGGAAGGCGAAATACTGGTTCTGACGAAGTTGGTCCCAGCCAAAGAACGTCCGCGAGCCAAAGTGCGCTTTGACAAGGAAAACGGTGTTGCCGAGACCAACCAGCCGATTTCATTGGCGGCAATCAAGGAAGTCCTCTCCGAATTTCCATGACACATCTGCTGGACGTGAATGTCCTGTTGGCTGCGATCTGGCGAAATCATCCCCAACACGCTCAAGCCTCCGCCTGGCTCAAAGGGAAGACTCCGGCCGTTTGTCCGATTGCGGAACTTGGCTTTTTACGAATCAGCACCCACCGCAAGGCGATCAATGCTCGCATGACGGATGCTCGCACTGCGCTGGAGAATTTCTTGGAGCAAAACGCCATCGCGAGAGTTCCGGACGATCTTCCCGCCCTGAAGTCAATGGCTGAATCTTCCGAAGAGGTCACGGATCGTTATCTCGCGGACCTGGCGCAAAAGCATCGATTGAAGCTGGTGACCTTCAATGTCGGCATCAAACATGGCTCGGTGGAATTGATCAGTTAAAAAACGCCCTCGGCAAGACTGCCATTTCAGTTCTGGAAAAACTCGCCGCTTGACAAGCCTCACACCACTAGGCATAATACCGCTATGCTTTCGAAAGAATTGGTGGGGGCCTCAACCGTGCCGTTGGTCTTGTCCGTCCTGACGGAAGGCGAGACCTACGGTTACGCCCTCATCGAACGCGTCAAGGAACTCTCCGCCGGCCAAATCCAATGGACCGAAGGCATGCTCTATCCCGTCCTGCACTGGATGGAAAAAGAGCGCCTGATTGAATCCGAATGGCGCGAAGCCGAGACCGGACGCAAACGAAAATATTATCGGCTGCGCAAGGAAGGCCGCAAAGCCCTGCAGGAGGAACAAAAACAGTGGATGACCGTTCACGAAACCCTGACCAAACTATGGCAAACCAAACCTCGTTTGACCTGAACGCCGCCATCCAAACCTGGCGCGAAAATCTCGCCAACTCGCCCGCCTTTCGCCGCGAGAACCTGAACGAATTGGAATCCCACCTCCGCGATTCCATCGCCGCACTCCAATCGCGCAGCCTCTCCGCCGAGGAAGCATTCATGATCGCCACGAAACGCCTCGGCAAAAGCGGCGTGCTGGAGGAGGAGTTTGGGAAAGTGAACGCAAAATCCGTATGGCTCGACCGCGCTCTATGGATACTTCTCGCGTATCAGGCGTGGATTCTTGTTTCGAATTTTTCGTTTTTGATGAGGGTCGTCATTTCCACTTTGGGAACACGATCGAAAGACATTTTTTCTGTCGAGGTTATTTGCTCTCCAATAGTTATGGGAATCATCGCAACCTTCCTGGCATGGCGGTTTGTCCGTGGAAATCGGGGCGTTGCCGCCGTTATTGAAAAATCGTTGCAAAAGCCATGGGCGCTCGGAAGCGTCGTGCTTTTAACTTGCCTGGTTTTGCGGGTCCTCGCCGAGTTATCCTATAGGTGGTGCGCGCCTGCCTTCAATTCTTACGCTCCGCATCTCTCGCTCTACAGCGGGCTGATGCGGGATTTGTCGGTAGTATGGTCCGAATACGCCATTTTGGCCGCACTCACCGTTTTGGTTGCCCGCAAGCGCTTGCGCGCCAGTGTGGTGTGATCATCAGGAATTCAAAATATTATGGCAGACCAAACCGCGTTTGACCTGAATCGCGCCATCCAAACCTGGCGCGACAATCTTGCGAACTCACCCGCGTTTCGCCGCGAGAACCTGAACGAATTGGAATCTCACCTCCGCGATTCCATTGCGGCCCTGCAAACCCGCGGCCTCTCCGCCGAGGAGGGCTTCCTGATCGCCACCCGCCGCCTCGGCCAGGGGCGGGAAATAATTGAAAAGCTCGCGCGCGGCTAGTTCACCTTCTTAAACCTTCTTAATACAATAAAGCGAGGCCGGATTGCTCCGGCCTCGCTCGATTAAGTTCCTCCAGTTTTGTCAGCGGACTAGATTAGTAGTCCATTCCGCCCATGCCGCCGTGACCGCCCGGGGCCGGAGCCGGTTTTTCCTTCTCCGGAACCTCGGTGATCAAACATTCGGTCGTGAGCAACAGGCCCGCGATGGAGGCCGCGTTCTGCAGCGCGCTGCGGGTAACCTTCTTCGGATCCACCACGCCGGCTTTGACGAGGTCTTCATACTGGCCGGTGGCCGCATTGAAACCTTCATTGCCTTTGCGCTTTTTGATTTCCTGCACGACCACGGAGCCTTCGTAACCGCCATTCATCGCGAGGTGCTTGGACGGATACTCGATCGCGCGGCGGATGATATCCACGCCGATCTGCTCGTCTTCGTTCGCGCCCTTCACGCCTTCGATGGCGTTCAGGCAACGCAGCAACGCCACGCCGCCGCCAGGCACGATGCCTTCTTCCACGGCCGCGCGCGTCGCGTGCAACGCGTCTTCCACGCGCGCCTTCTTTTCCTTCATTTCGCTCTCGGTCGCGGCGCCGACATTGATTACGGCCACGCCGCCGGCGAGTTTCGCCAAGCGTTCCTGGAGCTTCTCGCGGTCGTAATCGCTGGTCGTCTCTTCGATCTGGCGGCGGATTTGATTCACGCGGCCCTGGATCTCCGAGCTCTTTCCGTAGCCTTCAACAATCGTCGTGTTTTCCTTGTCCACCACGATGCTCTTGGCGCGGCCGAGATCTTCAAGCTGAACATTCTCCAGCTTGATGCCGAGGTCTTCCGTGATGCAACGACCGCCGGTGAGGACGGCGATGTCTTCCATCATGGCCTTGCGGCGATCACCGAAGCCAGGAGCCTTGACGGCGCACACATTCAACGTGCCGCGCAGCTTGTTCACCACCAGCGTGGCGAGCGCTTCGCCTTCCACGTCTTCGGCGATGATGAGCAGCGGCTTGCCGAGCTTGGCCACCTTCTCGAGAACCGGCAGCAAATCCTTCAGGCTGCTGATCTTCTTCTCGTAATTCAGGATGTAAGCCTCTTCGAGCTTCGCTTCCATGGTGTCGGCGCTGGTCACGAAGTAGGGCGAGAGATACCCCTTGTCGAACTGCATGCCTTCCACCACGTCGAGCGTAGTCTCAATCGACTTGGCTTCCTCGACCGTGATCGTGCCGTCCTTGCCGACTTTGTCCATCGCGTCGGCGATGATTTCGCCGATGGTGGTGTCCCAGTTGGCGGAAACGGTCGCGACCTGCTTGATTTCCTCTTTGTCCTTCACCTTCTTGGCGATTTTGTCGAGGTTCGCCACGGCGGCTTCCACGGCCTTGCTGATGCCGCGTTGGATGCCGATGGGGTTCGCGCCGGCGGTCACGTACTTGAGGCCTTCGCGGAAAATCGCTTCGGCCAGCACGGTCGCGGTGGTCGTGCCGTCGCCGGCGGTGTCGCTGGTTTTGCTGGCGACTTCGCGGACCATTTGCGCGCCCATGTTTTCGTATGGGTCTTCCAGTTCAATTTCCTTCGCCACGGTCACGCCGTCCTTGGTGACGGTCGGCGAGCCGAATTTTTTGTCGAGCACGACGTTGCGGCCTTTGGGGCCGAGCGTCGCGGTGACGGCGCGGGCCAGTTTGCTGACGCCTTTCAAGAGCGACTGACGAGCTGTCTCGTCGAAGACTAATTGTTTTGCTGCCATAGTTCAGTTGATAGTTAATTGTTGATAGTTGAGGGTTGTTACTCAATGACGGCCAGGATGTCGTCCGAGCTCAGGATCTTGTATTCCTTGCCGTCGAGTTTGATTTCCGTGCCGCCGTATTTGCTCACGAGCACGCGGTCGCCTTTTTTGACTTCGAAAGGAATTTTCTTCCCATCGTCGTTGGTTTTGCCGGTGCCGAGCGCCACGACGACGCTTTCCATCGGTTTTTCCTTGGCGGTATCGGGGATGATGATGCCGCCCTTCTTGACTTCCTTCTCTTCGACGGCTTCCACGAGGATGCGATCGCCGAGAGGTTTAACATTTAGTGCCATAGTTCTAGTTTGGTTTGTGTTTGTTTCGGTTAATCAAATCCCGCCGCACCCGCAGCGGGGAAAGTTTCAGCTCTGTAGGAGCGACATCTCTGTAGCGAATGTGTATAAAGAAATTGCTAGCTCCGTAGGAGCGGCATAGCTGGTATTGCAGAATATGCCGCCCCTACGGGGCTGAAAATTCCGGGCCGCCCTGCCTGCTACAAATATATCGCTCCTATGGAGCTTTGTTTCCGCTTGTTTCATCTGCTTACTTCGCCTGCATCGCGCCCATCGGGCCGATGGTGGAAACCATCGCCTGGCAAATGATGGGCCCCTGCGAGTCGTCTAATATGTACGGACTCCCATACGGTTGCCAGCCCATCTGCAAGGATTTCGTCACCGCATCATCCAAATCCCTGTGGTTCGTATGATGTACCGTTTTGTATCGTTTGAAGTCGTCGGGCATAAATACTCAAGGCCGCTCAATCAATTTTCCGCCAGGTTTTGGAGTGCGGCAGCCCTCTGCCGCTTTGCAGCACTCGAAAAGCGCCGGAGGGCCGGCGCGCTCCAAGATGCTGGCGCGAAGGTTTTTCCGCCGCGCCATGGCAACCCTTCCAGGAGCTGCGGAACCATGGCCGAAGACATTTACTTCTTCTCGTCCACAACTTCGGCGTCGATGATCGGGCCTTCGTCTTTCTTGCCTTCTTCCGGCTGGGCGCCACGGCCACCAGCTTCGGGGCCCGGCCCAGGTCCGGCGCCCGGCTGGCCCTGACCAGCGCGCGTCTTGTCCGAAGCGGCTTTGTAAAGCTCGCCCGAAACCTGTTGCCAGACTTCGTTGAGCTTCTCGCTCGCGGATTTGATGGCTGCGGCGTCGCTGCCTTTCAGGGCTTCTTTCACGTCGGCCACGGCTTTCTCGATCTTGCCCTTGGAATCGCCGGAAATTTTCTCGGCGTTGTCCTTGAGCAATTTTTCCGAACGATACACCGCGTTATCCGCTTCGTTGCGCGTCTCGACTTCCTCGCGGGCTTTCTTATCGTCGTCGGCGTGGGCCTCGGCGTCCTTGCGCATCTTCTCGACTTCGTCCTTCGAGAGACCGCTGCTCGCGGTGATGGTGATCTTCTGTTCCTTGCCGGTGCCCAGGTCCTTGGCGCTCACGTGCAGGATGCCGTTGGCATCGATGTCGAACGTGACCTCGATTTGCGGCATGCCGCGCGGGGCCGGCGGGATGTCGGTGAGCTGGAACTTGCCAATCGTCTTGTTGTCACGCGAAAACTGGCGTTCGCCCTGCAACACATGGATTTCCACGCCCGGCTGATTGTCCGAAGCGGTCGAAAAGATTTCCGATTTGCGCGTCGGAATGGTCGTGTTGCGCTCGATGAGCTTGGTGAACACGCCGCCGAGCGTCTCGATGCCGAGCGATAACGGCGTTACGTCCAGCAAGAGCACGTCTTTGACTTCACCCTTGAGCACGCCGCCCTGGATGCCTGCACCCACGGCCACCACTTCATCCGGGTTCACACCCTGGTGCGGCGGTTTGTTCACGAGCGTGTGCGCGGTTTCAACCACACGCGGCATGCGGGTCATGCCACCGACGAGCACAAGCTCATCGATCTTGTTGGCTTCGATGCCGGAATCGCGCAAGCAATTCTTCACCGGGCCGATGGTGCGTTCGAACAAATCATCGCAAAGCTGTTCCATCTTGGCGCGGGTGAGCGTCTTCTGGATATGCTTGGGGCCGCTGGCGTCCGCCGTGATGAACGGCAGGTTGATGTCATATTGCTGCGCGCTGGACAAGGCGATCTTCGCCTTCTCAGCTTCTTCCTTGATGCGTTGAAGAGCGTCTGGCTGCTTGCGCAGATCCATGCCGTTGTCCTTTTTGAACTCGTCCAGGATCCAATCCATGATGCGATTGTCCCAATCGTCACCGCCGAGGTGCGTGTCGCCGTTGGTCGCTTTCACTTCGAAAACGCCATCGCCGATTTCCAGCACTGAAATATCAAACGTGCCGCCGCCCAAATCGTACACCGCGATCTTCTCATCCTTTTTCTTATCGAGACCATACGCGAGCGAGGCGGCGGTAGGCTCGTTAATGATGCGGAGCACTTCCAGACCGGCGATCTTGCCGGCGTCCTTGGTGGCCTGGCGCTGCGAATCGTTGAAATAAGCCGGCACCGTGATTACCGCCTGAGTAATCTTCTCGCCGAGACGCATCTCCGCGTCGGCTTTGAGCTTGGCGAGGATCATCGCCGAAATTTCTGGCGGCGAGAATTGCTGCGTTTTGCCTTCGGCTTCGATTTCCACGGCGGCGTCGCCATTGGAGGCGCGCACGACCTTGTAAGGCACGCGCTTGAGTTCTTCCTGCACTTCATCGAACTTGCGGCCCATGAAGCGTTTGATGGAGTAAACGGTATTGCGCGAATTGGTCACGGCCTGGCGCTTGGCGGCGTCGCCGACGAGCCGTTCACCGGTCTTGGTAAATGCCACGACGGACGGCGTGACGCGCCGGCCCTCGGAGTTTTCCAGAACGAGCGGCTCGCCGCCTTCCATCACGGCCATACAGGAGTTCGTCGTGCCTAAATCGATTCCTAATACTTTTGCCATAAAATCTCTTTCTTCTTTCGATACGGTTCCTGAAGAATCTTATGCAAGGCTGATGCCAGCCTATCGCTAGAATCATAACGTGTTAACTTATAGCATATTATGCCATAAAACGGTCAGTGAGCTTGCTTCCACATAGTGCCACTGTGACGCTCACGCGGCGACGATGGCACAGTCCGAACGTCACATGTTGACTTTTGCATTTGATGCCGTAGCATCAGATGCATGAGGACAACCTTGGATATCGCTGACGATGTCTTGGTGGCCGCCAAAGAGCGAGCCAAACACGAAGGCCGGACGGCCGGGGAAGTGTTGTCCGATTTGGCTCGAAAAGGTCTGACGGGCGAATCCCCGAAAAAATCCACGATTCGCAACGGCGTGCCCGTGTTTCCATCCACCGGTCAAATCGTCACGATGGATAAAATTCAGCAAATCAAGGATCTTGAAGGTATTTGAGCATGCGCGCATTGCTGGATGTCAGCGTTCTTATTGCCTTGCTGGATGCAAACCATGTTTTCCACGAGAAGGTTCATGAATGGTGGGAAAAAAATGGGCCGCTGGGATGGGCGAGTTGTCCACTTTCCGAAAACGGCGCCATACGGATCATGACCAACCATTCGTATCCGCGGCCAAAAAAGTTGAGCGTATCCGAAGTCCTGAGCCATCTGCGCGATTTTGCCTCGCACACCAACCACCAGTTTTGGGCGGAAGATATCTCCTTGCGAGATATCAGCATTTTCGATCCAGCACGCATGCTGAACGGCACGCATTTGACGGATATCTATCTGTTGGCTTTAGCGGCCAGGAATCAGGGCAGACTGGTGACTCTGGATCAAAATATTCCTCTTTCACCCGTCCGTATCGCGCAGCCGGAAAATCTGAGCATTTTGTAGCTAATGGTAATTCGACCTTTGCTTCTCAATTGGCACAAAGCAGTTCCGATTGTCACACTTTCTTGCGCTCATTCAAAATTAGAAAATGTTCTTACGTATCCACTCAGATTTCGCTAAGCAATTTGATGCTGTTTCCGAGAGGTTTCACCGACGGCCAGTCATTCGAGGTTCATGCCGGGCATTGCTGCGGATTTTGCTAGTGCCGGCTTGGTTCGGACTTTTCCTAGCGCCCGCAGGAATCTTTTCGATACCGTTCCAAGTCCTTGCTTCCTTCCGGGTTGATCCGCCAGCAGTCGGTTACTGGACCGTAGCCGCACTGACCAGCGCAGGCATTCTTTTGTGTCTCTTTGGATTGGGCAGGCGCATTCGTTTGGAACTCCGGCAGCGCGTTTTGGATGTGGAATCAGCGGTAGGATTCGCTGGCTTCCTTTTTCCTGCCGCTTTTACGGCATATATGCTTCCCCGTGGCTGGGGCCACCATTAAATTGCACAATCAACAAGTGGCGACTACTTACTCCCCGGCTTCACCGCCGGCGTGGCTGCCAAATCCGGAGGCAATTTGTCCGCCTCGAACGCTTCCACTTTCAACGACAACAGACTGAACATCGGCACGCCCAAGTCTACCGTGCCGTTGGAGCGGTCCACGACCATCGCTACCCCGGCCACGACGCCCTTGTTCGCGCGCACGATATCAATCGTTTCCTGCACCCGGCCGCCTTTGGTCACCACGTCTTCCACCACCAAGCTTTTTTCTCCTGGCGCGATTTTGAATCCGCGGCGCAGCACCAGCTTTCCCTCTTCCTTTTCGACGAAAATGAACCTGACGCCCAGTTGCCGCGCCACTTCCTGGCCGATGACCAACCCCCCCATGGCGGGCGACACCACGGTAACGGCCCCGAGCGACCGCACCTTGGCCGCGAGCGCGCCGCCGAGTTTTTCCACGATGGGCATTTGCTGAAGCGCGAGGGCGCATTGGAAAAATTGCCGGCTGTGCCATCCGCTGCGCAAAATGAAATGCCCTTCGAGCAATGCACCCGTATCCCGGAACACCTGCAGGACTTCGTCTTTGGTCATTAAGGCAGTTTCGGGTTTCGAGTTTCGAGTTTCAAGTTCTTTGCCTGCATAGTCGCGCATAGATTTCAACGCAAAGGCGCCAAGGAACAAAGACGCAAAGTAAACGCCGACAAAATCCATAGAGCGCCAACTCAAAAATGGCCATGAAAAGTGCTGAACCCTATGCCGGACAGAGAATTTCGAACCCTTTGCGTCCTCGCATCTTTGCGCCTTCGTTAAGCTTTTCTGAAGTCATTACGGTTTAGACCTCGTAATCCATCGCCAGAATATCCGATCGAATCGGCGTGATAAAATTCTGCACGACGCGCTGATGTTCCGGGTGCGGGCCATAAGTTTCCAGCGCGGCGCGGTCCTTGAATCGCACGACCAGCCCGTGCGTGTAGCCTTCGGCGCGGTCGCTGAAGTTCGCGCCACAGGACAAGTCCACAATGCCCGGAATTTTGCTCGCCAGTCCACGCAATTCCGTCATCACGCGCTCTTTCGCTCCCTGGCTCGCGTTCTCGGTCCAGCGAAACAGAACGATATGTTCGATCATGGCCATTTTGTTTTTTCCCAAATCTGCCACGCGGCCGCGCCGATGGGAAGTTAACGATTCACTGTTTCTCCTCGCTTCCAGATTCCAAATTCTAAATCCTCCTCTCATGCCCAAATGGGCCAAAATGATCATCGCCGTCGCGCTGCTGCCGCTTTGTGCCGGCGCGACGCAGGCGTTGTGGATGGTGCTGCAACACAGCGGTTCGGCGGACACAACCTGGGTGCCGCTGCTCGCCGGCGCTGGCTGCTGGATTGTGATTTTTCTGATGCTGCCCAAGCCGATGTGGATCTACGTCCTTGGCCATGAACTTACGCACGCCGTCTGGGCGTGGTTGTTCGGCGCCGAAGTGAGAAGGCTCAAGGTCACTTCCAACGGCGGGCATGTGGTCATCACCAAAACCAATTTCCTCATTGCGCTCGCGCCGTATTTTTTTCCACTGTATGCCGTGCTGGTCGTCGCGGTGTTCGCGCTGGGCCATCTCATCTGGAACTGGCGCGAGTACTTCGCGTTATTTGATCTATTTCTTGGCGCGGCTTACGCCTTTCACCTCACGCTCACGGCGCACATTTTGAAAACGCGCCAGTCGGACATCACCGACCAGGGCTATCTTTTCTCCGCCGTGGTGATTTTTCTCGGCAACATTAGTGTGCTACTGTTGGGCATTCCATTATTGGCGGCAAAAGTGGGGGTTTGGACGGCGCTGGGGTGGTGGTTCGAATGCACCGGCGGCGTTTTTCACCGAATCGGGCAATTGATTTGAGACCTATTTTTGTTTGTCACAGTCCCAAGTGTTAGTAATTCTAGCTTGATATGACTCTCTGCTTCAGGCGAAATGCCCCGGCAGATTCTTTCTGATCTATGGATTTAGGCGATATTTTATCGAAAGAGCAAATCATCACCGATTTGCAGGCGAGCGACCGTTGGCAGGCCATCGACGAACTGATCAATAACCTGGTTTCGACCGGCAAAATCAAAGCCGAACATCACGATGCCATCGCGGCGGTCGTCAAAAAGCGCGAATCCTCCATGAGCACGGGCATCGGCTTCGGCATTGGCATCCCGCACGCCAGCACGGATTTGATCAGCGAAGTCGTCGGCGCGCTGGGCCGCTCGCGCAAAGGCGTGAATTTCGACGCGCTCGATAATCAGCCGGTGAATCTCGTGATGCTTTTTCTCGTGCCACAGGGTCAATTCCAGAAGCACCTGCACACTTTGGCCAATATCGCCAAGCTCCTGCACAAAGCGGAGTTCCGCCAGGCCCTCGAACAAGCCCCCGACGCCGAATCCATGCTCAAGATCATTCGCGAGCATGGGAAGAAGTGATGGCCAAATCCGAAATCCGAAATCCGAACGGATTTTGCGATTTCTCAAAAGCAAAAGACTTCTCGATAGCCCCTTTTTCATTCGAACTTCGGACTTCTTTCGGATTTCGAATTTCGGACTTCGGATTTAACCTGATTCCGTGCTTCCGCATAAACAAATAGAGAAACGATTGCAGCAAGCTGTGCAATCGGTATTGCCCGACGCCGATGTTTCGACCGTCTTGGTTCGCCCTTCCTCCGATCCGAAATTTGGCGATTACCAGAGCAACGCGCTCATGGGTCTGGCTAAAACGCGCAAGATAAACCCGCGGCAGCTTGCTACCGACGTTGTGGCCAAGCTCGATGTTTCGGAATGGTGCGAAAAAGTGGAGATCGCCGGCGCTGGTTTTTTGAATCTCCGGCTAAAACCTTCGGCGCTCGCGCTAACTCTCGAGTCCGCTGCGCGCGGAGAGCATTTGTTTTTTGACAAAGCCGCGCAGGCCAAAACCGTGATCGTCGATTTCAGTTCGCCGAACGTGGCCAAGCCCATGCACGTGGGCCATATCCGCTCCACGGGCATTGGCGATGCGCTCCAACGGCTGTTGCGTCTGCTGGGACATCACGTCATCAGTGACAATCACATCGGTGATTGGGGCACGCAATTCGGCAAGCTGCTTCTGGGATGGAAACAAATTCTCGATCGCGAAGCGTTGGAAAAGGATGCCATTGCGGAACTTGAGCGGCTTTACAAGGTCATCAATAACGAATGCGATGCCAATCCCGCCCGGCTCGAAGAAGCCAAGCAAGAATTGGTGAAGTTGCAGGCCGGCGACAAGGAGAATACCGCTATCTGGCAGGAGATGATTCGCCTGTCGGAAAAGCAATTCGATGAAATTTATGGCCGCCTCGGCGTGAAGTTCGATCACACGCTCGGCGAAAGCTTTTACAATCCGCATCTTGGCAACATTGTGAAGGACCTGCTCGCGCGCGGCATTGCTCGCGAAAGCGAGGGCGCGGTGGCTGTGTTCAGCGACGGCTCGTTGCCGCCGAAGGAAGATCCCTTCCTGGTGAATCGCGATGGCGAGTGGGTCCCGGACCCGGCGCTCATCCGCAAAAGCGATGGTGGTTTCAATTACATGACCACTGATTTGGCCACGATCAATCATCGTTTCAAGACCTGGTCGCCGCAGGAAATCGTTTACGTGGTGGACGACCGGCAGTCCATGCATTTCAAAAAGCTGTTCCTGACGTTCGTCCGGTGGCAGCCGGAAGCGGCGAAGCGCGTGAAGCTGGTCCACGTCGGTTTCGGCAAAATCATGGGCGAAGATGGAAAACCTTTCAAAACCCGCTCCGGCGACACGGTGAAGCTTAATGAATTGCTCGATGAAGCCGAGGAACGGGCGCTGAAGATCGTTTCGGAGAAAAATCCGGAATTACCGGAAGAAAAACGGCGCGATATCGCGCGCGTCGTCGGCATTGGCGCCGTGAAATACGCGGATCTCCTGCCCAACCGGCAAAGCGATTACATTTTCAGTTGGGACAAAATGCTGGCCCTCCAGGGCAACACCGCGCCTTATTTGCTTTACGCCTACGCGCGCATTGGCAGCATTTTCCGGAAAGCCGAACTCGAAACTCGAAACTCGAAACTCGATATTCATATTGAACTGAGCACCCCCGAAGAAATCGCGCTGGCGAAACATCTCCTGAACTTCGGTCAGACGCTGGAAGCGGCCGCGGAGGAATATCGCCCGAATTTCTTGTGTAATTATCTTTACGAACTGGCCGGCAAATTCACGTCGTTTTACGAACATTGCCCTGTTCTGAAAAGCGAAAGGGTTACACGCGAAAGCCGCCTGGTGCTTTGTGATCTGACTTCAAAGGTGCTGAAACAAGGATTAAACGCCCTTGGAATCGAAACTTTGGAGCAGATGTAAGCCTTCGGCGTCTCATTGAGAGTTTCATAAATGATCCTGTAAGGAGCATGAATAATCTCCCTCACGTTCTGATCTTTCAATTCCGGCACGATGCGCCCGCGCAACGGCTGATTTGTTAAGGTAAGGGCCTTATCGATCAGTTCATCTCCGAATGATCGAGCTCGGTCGGGATTATCACGTGCGATAAACGATACGATGCTTTTTAGGTCTTCCAGAGCCTGGGGCGTGAGGATTACCGAGTGACCCATGAATTAATGAGTTTCCGAGCGTCTTCGGCTGGAGTTCCTTCTCCTCTTCGAGCCTGTTCGCGGGCTTTATTAATGCCTGCAATCAACTCAATTTCGCGAGCAATCTGCTCCAACGGAGTGTCCTCCGGAAGCTTTGAGACCAACTCAATAACCATTTCTCGGTTGCTCACACTCTGACTATTCCAGAAAAACCGCTTCAAAGCAATCCTTCGAAGCGCTTCCTATCCTTTTCTTAACTCAACCTCATCGGCATCACCACGTAGAGGAACGGACCATTGATCTTGATGACGCCGGGGCTCAATTCATCGATCAATTCGATAAATATCTCGTCGTTGGCCAGCGCGTTCAGCGGGTCGATCATGTATTTCGGGTTGAACGCGATCGCCATTTCCTTGCCTTTGTAATTGATCGCGATGCTTTCGCGCGCTTCGCCGACTTCCGGTGAATTCGCCGTAATGGCCAGGTTGTTTTTGCCAAAGCTCAATTTCACGGAATTCGATTTATCGCTCGTCATGATCTCCGCGCGCTTCAAGGCATGCAAAAATTCCTCGCGCACCAGGGTGATGCGCTCCTTCACTTCGTTGGGAATGACCTGCCGATAATTCGGATAGTTGCCTTCGATGAGCTTCGTCACGAGCAAAATGGAGCCATTTTTGTCGTCCTTCAACGTAAATGACGCCTGATTGTCCGTGTAACGTATCTCCACGTCGCCCTTGTCCAGGAGCAAGCGATTCAATTCATTCACGGCCTTGGCTGGCACAATAAATTCGCCCTGGCTCTTCTCGGAAACGTCCACTTCCTCATCCACCATGGCCAACCGCCGGCCATCCGTGGCCACCATGGTCATTTTATGGTCTTTCAGGCTCAAATAAATGCCGTTGAGTACGTATCGGGATTCATCTGTTGAAATCGCAAAGGACGTTTTCTTCATCATGCCTTTGACGGTTTCCTGATGAAGCACGACTTTTTTGTCCTCCTTAAATTTCGGCATCGGCGGAAATTCTTCCGCGCTCAAGCCGTTGATTTTGTAAAAGGACGCTCCGGAGCGAATGCTGCAGACGTTTTTATCGTCCACTTCCAAATCGATTTCTGAATTGCCCAATTCACTCACGATGCCGAAAAGCTTTTTGACCGGCACGGTGGATGCGCCCGGCTTTTTTACTTTGGCCTCGACACTGCAAGCCACCGTTACATCGAGATCCGTGGCGGTCAGTTCGAGCTTGTCGCCTTCGGCTCGAAGGAGAACGTTGGAAAGGATCGGCAGCGTCGTGCGATTGCTCACGACGTTCTGAACGGACCTGAGGCCGTTGATGATTTGCTCCTTGGATATGGTTAAGTTCATGCGACCCTTAATAGATGATCTTTTATCTGTACAAATCTATTCGTAATATGGGCTGTGAATAAGGCAAACAACGCAGAGTGTCAAGGTTCTGCCGAGTGTTTCCGCACTTCACGGCTGCGAAAAGAAAAGATAAGGAACGCCAGCAACGAGGCCAAGTCCGGCTTGTTCACAAAATCGACAAGTCATTCACAAAGTTTTCCCGACTTTTTCAGTACGTTGTGAGCGACGCACGACTTCAGGCAAAACTTTTTCCACCCACTCAACTTCAGCGATGGACGAATCGCGGCCGAGAGAGAAACGAACGAGAGAATTCGCCAACTCACGCTGACAGCCAAGCGCGGTGATCACGTGCGAAGGTTCAATAGAGCCGGCGGAACAAGCCGCGCCGCTCGAAGCGCAGATGCCTTCCAGGTCCAAATTGGCCAATAACGAAATGCTGTCGGCGCCTTCCACCAGGAATGAAACCGTGTTAGCCAAACGATGTTCGATGGACCCGACGAAATGAACGCCGGGCAGACTGTCGAGCAGTGAAATCAAGCGAGAGGCGAGAAGCGAGAGTTTAGGGGCGTCAAAAACCGGCGTAGGCACAAATCTCTCCAAAGCTTCAACAAAACCGGCTATCGCAGCGAGATTTTCGGTCCCGGCGCGGCGCTCGTTTTCATGGCTGCCACCGAATAAAATCGGATCCGGATGAAGCGGCGACTTGATAAACAGCGCGCCAGCGCCTTTAGGGCCATGAAATTTATGCGCGCAAATCGAAACGAAGTCGGCGTTGAACTGCTGAATATTCGAAAAAGGTTCTTTGCCGAACCATTGTACCGCGTCGGTGTGAAACAAAACGCCGTGTTTCCGGCAAATAGCTCCCAATTCAGCCACTGGTTGAAGCGTTCCGATTTCGTTATTCGCCGCCATCAAGGACACGAGCACGGTGTCCGGGCGGATGGCGTTGCGCAAATCCTCAGGCGAAATCAGTCCTTCGCGATCGACCGGCAGAATCGTGATTTCGAAACCATCGCGTTTGGCGAGATATTCCACGGCATGCAAAACCGCGTGATGTTCAATGGCCGAAGTGATGACATGTCGGCCTCTCGGCTTGAGCATCCGGGCGGCGCCGAAAATGGCGAGATTTGCGCTTTCGGTGCCGCCACTGGTGAAAATCACTTCGCTCGGTTTGCAATGCAGCACTTTGGCCGTGCGCTCACGAAATTCATCCAAAAACGCCCGCGCCTTGCGCCCGATGTGATGCACCGACGAGGGATTGCCCCAAACATCGCCCAAAAACGGCAGCATCGCCTCCCGCACCTGCGCGTCCAGCGGCGTCGTGGCATTGTAATCAAAATAAATCGAGCGCATTAGGGGAGAGAACTTTTGGCAAACCGATCCTCCGTCCACGGATCGGCAGTATTCGAATAACCGCGCACTTCCCAAAATCCCAAAATGTCGCGGTCCAGGAAAGTGATTTCGCGGATGAACTTCGCGCCTTTCCAAGCGTAACGCTTGGGAATAATCACCCGCGCCGGCCCGCCATGATCCGGCGTCAGCGGCTTGCCATTCCACGAATGCGCGATCATTACGTCATCGTCCATGCAGACATCGAGCGGGTTATTGGTCGAATAGCCATCGTAACTCTTGAAAAACACATGCGAGGCCTCCGGTTTTGGTTTCACCAAGTTGGCGATGGTGAAAAACGCAACGCCCTCGAATTCCATATCAAACTGGCTCCAAGTCGTGACGCAATGAAAATCGCTTACGTCCTTAAACCGCGGCAAATCCATGAATTGCTTCCAGTTCAACCTGACCGGGTTCTCGACCTTGCCATGAATCTTCAGCTCCCATTTTTCCAGCGGAACATCCGGACGCACGCCGAGATCGAGCACGGGAAAATTGTGCACCCGCCGCTGCCCCGGCGGCAATCGATCATGCGAGCGCACGAGGGGCTTGGCCTTCCCGGCCATCTTTTGCGCCCAACGCTCCTTCGCCGCGATGTATTGTTCCTTCACGCCGCCAATTTAACGCAAAACGCGAAAACTTGGAACTTGGAACTTGGAACTTGGAACTTCATATTTCCCCCATGTTCAATCCAGCCGATTTGTTTGACCTCAAACAGACCGAACACGCCGCGATTTTTGACGGCTGCGAATTCGCCTGGGAAGCGCTCAAGAAAATCAAGGATTACCTCGCGGCCAACCTCAAGCCAGCCTTGAAAAACCGCTGCGAAGGCGTGGCGTTCATCGGCAAAAATGTGTTCATCGGCGAGGGCACGGTGGTCGAGGACGGGGCCATGATCAAAGGTCCGGCCATTATCGGCCGGAATTGCGAAATCCGCCACAACGCCTACATCCGCGGCAACGTCATCATCGGTGACAACTGCACGATTGGAAATTCGACCGAATTAAAAAATGCGCTCCTGTTCAACAACGCCGTAGCGCCGCATTTCAATTACATCGGCGACTCCATCCTCGGCTACAAAGCGCACATTGGCGCCGGCGTGGTTCTCTCGAATTTCAAATCCCTGCCCGGCAACATCAAGGTGGAGTTGGAGGGCAAACCGTTCGATACCGGCCTGCGCAAATTCGGTGCTTTGCTCGGCGACCTGGCCGAAATCGGCTGCAACTCCGTCCTGAACCCCGGCAGCATCATCGGCCGGAACTCGGTGGTATATCCCGGCACGAACTGGCGCGGCATTTTGCCGGCGAACATGATTGTGAAGAATAAAAACGAGCTGGAAGTCGTGGTGCGCCGTGTTTAATGCCTCTTAAAATACTGCACCTCCCGCTCGTGTTTCTTCGCCGCGGAGAGCGATTTGAACGTGCCCAGATTTCGTCGCCTGTTCGTCTTCGGGTTTTTCTTCCGTGAATACAATCGGTAACCGCCTGATTTGAGTCTGCGAATCATAATTCTTCTCAATCTCCACAACTTACACCCTCTCGAAAAGATGCGCGCGAGAAAAGTGACTTTTCGCTCGACAAAAAGAGTTCTCAAAGTAAAATCGCAACTACCCGCATCGAAATAGGGACGATGCGGGTAGTTGCATTATCAGTTGTGGTTGGTACGGCAAGATTCAAGTCCCGCAAAACCCGGTAAAAATCGGAGCGCCGATCTCCAGATCGCGCGAACACGTGATGCCGGGCTTCCTTTGCCGCAGAGCCACTGCTAATTTCACCCCCGGCAATGATCAGCATCATCGAATCGCAGCCCGCGGGTGGCCACAACGACCTCGTCAAACAGGTCGCCGAAATTTTTTCCGAGCAGGGCATCCTGTCGCGCGCGAAAAATTTCGAGTATCGGCCGCAACAGCAGGAAATGGCCGTGGCCGTGGCGCGCGCGCTGGAACATCGCGAGCATCTCGCCGTCGAGGCCGGCACCGGCGTGGGCAAGAGCCTTGCGTATCTGATCCCGGCGATTCTTTTCGCGGTGCAGAACAAGAAAAAAACCGTCGTCTCCACGCACACGATCAATTTGCAGGAACAGCTCACGGAAAAAGATCTCCCAATGCTTTCCGGTGTGCTCGGCGCTTTGCCTCAGCCGGTGCAATTCCAGTTCACCATGCTCAAAGGCCGCGCGAACTATCTCTGCACGCGCCGCCTGCAAAAGGCCATGCAGCAATCCGGCAATCTCTTCACCTCGTCCGAGGCCGAGGAATTGCAGCGCATTTACGAATGGTCCAAGGAAACGAAGGACGGCAGCCTGTCCGATTTCGATATCGAGCCCGATCCGAAAGTCTGGGCGCAAGTTTGCTCCGAGCGCGGCTTGTGTTCGCCGAAAATTTGCGGCTATCAATCCGATTTCAGCAAGGACCACGCGGTCTGTTATTTTCAGCGCGCGCGCAACCGGATTCTGTCCTCGGACGTGCTGGTGTTGAATCACACGCTGTTTTTCACCCTGCTCGGCGGCATGAACGAAGAACAGGAAGGCGGCATCCTGTTCAAAAACGATTTCGTCATCTTCGACGAAGCGCACCAGATGGAAAGCGTGGCGTCGAAGCACATTGGCCTGAGCGTTTCGAGCGGGCAACTGCGTTACGCCTTGAACCGCCTCTGGAATCCGCGCACGGAAAAAGGCCTGCTTGCCACGTTGCGTCAAGGCGCGGCGGTCAAACTCGTGTCAGATTTGTTGAAACAGTCCGATGAGTTTTTCGTGAACGTGGAATTAGCCTGCGAGGAAATCCAGAAAACCGCCAAACAACGCAGCTACGGCAGCGGCGAACGGCGACGCGATTGGACCGAACTGCGCATCCGCCGCGCCGAACTCGTCGCGGACAATGTCACCCTGCCCATCCAGCGCCTGCGCGAATCGGTCAGCGACCTCATCAAAACCAGCGAGGACAAAGACATCGGCCAGGAATTGCTGGAGTGCAACCGCCGCTTGTCCGAGTTGCGCGAAGAAGTGGCGATGTTCCTCGGCCAGAGCGCGGAGGATTACGTCTATTGGGTCGAGCGCTCCGGCAAAACCCAGCGCAACCTCGCCCTGAACGCCGCACCGATAGACGTGGCCGAATACCTGCGGCGTAGATTATTTCAAAGCGACACCTCCGTTGTGATGACCAGCGCCACGCTTTCCACGACCTCGACCTTGGCCCGCGGCGCCAACACCGAAACCACGCAACACGGAATACGCAACACCTCCCCGCGCAACATCTCCGGCTTAAATTACTTCATCAAACGCGTCGGTGCCGAATCCGCCATCCAGCTTCAGGTCGGCACGCCGTTCGATTACGAGCGCCAGATGAAATTGTTCGTCGCGCGCAAAATGCCCGACCCGCGCGAGAGCGGCTATCGCGACGCGCTCGTCCACTGGATCGAGCATTTCATCCGCGTTACGCACGGCAAGGCCTTCGTGCTGTTCACCAGCTACAAGCTGATGCAGGAAGTCGCGGAATTGATGCAGCCGTTTTTCGATCGCCTGGGCATCGCTTGTTTTGTGCAAGGCACCGGCACGCCGCGCTCGACGATGCTCGAGAAATTCAAGGAAGACGTGGACTCAGTGCTGTTCGGCACGGACAGCTTTTGGCAGGGCGTGGATGTGCCGGGCGAAGCGTTGAGCAATGTCATCATCACGCGCCTGCCGTTTGCGGTGCCGGACCATCCCTTGATTGAAGCGCGCATCGAGGCCATCGAAGCGCGCGGCGGCAATTCCTTCGGCGAATTTTCATTGCCGGAGGCGATTCTGAAATTCCGCCAGGGCGTCGGCCGACTGATCCGCACGAAGACCGACACGGGAATCATCGTGGTGTTGGACAATCGCGTTCTTGCCAAACAATACGGTCAGGCGTTTCTGGCCGCGGTGCAGAAGTGCCCGGTGGAAATTGTTTGAGCGCGCTTGCTGCAAGAAACAAACCCGAATGCCGAAATCCGAAATCCGAAAGAAATCCGAAATCCGAGGCTGGTTCGTGTTTTGGCATTCGGGCTTCTTTCGGATTTCGGGTTTCGGGTTTCGGATTTAACCCCATGGACTACCACCAAATCCTGAAGATCGCCGGCGGCCTGCTCGCCCTGCTCCTGTTCATTCCGATGATCTTGAGCATTTTGAAGGAAGGGGCAGAAGGCCAAAGCTGCGCCATGTGGTTCCTGTGGGGCGTCCTCGACACCATCCTGACCATTAGCCTCACTAAATCCGGCGGCAATTTCTGGCTGCCACTCGGTTTTGCCATAGGCGATGTCGCGATCGCCATTCTCCTGATGAACAAAGGAAAACTAAAATGGACTTGGTTCGAAACCGGCGTTCTGGCGCTGGTGATCGCGTGCGTAATCGCGTGGAAATTGGGCGGCGATGTGACCGCGACTGTCTCGTCCACGCTCGCGGTGTGCGTCGCGGCAATTCCGGGCTTCGTGGAGATGTTGAAAAATCCGCAACCCAGGATCGGCAACGTTTGGGCCGGCTACGTGGTGGCGAACATGCTATCGTTCTTTGGCGGGACGGCGATGGTCATCAAGGAACGTTTCGCTCCCGCCGCCTGGGCTCTTTGTTCCTTCGCCATGTTTGCCGCGAGCCGAGCGCGCCCGCGCGGAAGAAATCAATGCACCGGCAGCAACGGGTAGGTTGTGGCTGTTTGGTCGGTGCTAATCGGATTATAGAAAGCGTCGTACTTCACAGTTTCTTTGAAGTGACCGTTGGCGTCACCGCCCCGCTGGATTTCAGTTGGCACTCCGTTCGAATAGATTTCTCGTGTAATCGTGAACTTCGACCCGTTCGGTCGGATGTCCAGCTCCTGAACGAGATTGTCTTTACAGGTGCCGAACTCATCGGGGATACCGTTGAAATCTGTATCTTTTTCAAACGAAACAAGGCGGCCATTTTTGTAGTACAACGTCTCATCCGGACGGCCATCGAAATTGTTGTCGTACTCCACACGTGATACCCATCCATCCTCGTAATTAAGCCAGTAATCCCATGAACCGTCGGAATTGCGATCCTCGAGGTGTTCAACCAGTTGGCCTTCACGGTATACCCAGCGGTCGTGGATTCTACCGTCAGAAGAGTAAGCATCATGCGTTTGACGGAGCGGAGCGGCCAACGGACGCGGACTGGTGGCAACCCGATAGCTCAAAACGAGGGAGGCGCCCAGCGCGGCTCCGATGAGAATCATGGCGATAGGGTATAACAGCGGAGAAGACTTCGGTGGCGCCGATCGTTCAACCGCACGCTGTGAAGGGCGTGGTACCTCAAGGAGTTCGCAGGCGGCCTCAAGATCAGCGGCAGAAACGACCAGCCGAACACCTTCCGCCATGGCTAAATTGGGATAAAATCCGCCGCAATCATCGGCAAAAATCCAGCAGGCAATGCCGTTCGCTTCGAGCAGGGACGCGGCGACTTCGGCGGCGTCGCGCGAGGAAAAAATCTTCACGCTTACGCTGTCGGTCGGTTCAGAAGCCATTACTTGCTAGAAAGATACATCCAGAAGGCCGCTTGGCGAAGGACAAAAAGAGCATCATGGCCACAGAGGAGCGCCGGCTTCAGCCCGCTTCAGCGTAACCGGCGAAAGTGAGACGGAAGCTTTTGAGGCTCGGTGTCCCCAAATTTCTCAAGCCCTGACCGCCGCCTCAATTTCTTCCCGATGCTTCTGCAAACAATCCGGACACATTCCGTGCGAGGTCTTCGTGTCGAATTTGGAATTGAAATAGCTTTCCATTTCCAGCCATTCATCCTCGTGGCTCACCTTCCGGCACCAACTGCATACGCGCACAAATTCCTCGAGATAATGCAGCCGCCTCAGCAATTTTCGCGTACCGAGGAAAACCCACAGCCAGATGAACAATATCACTATCGTGCGCAGCGTCGCGCGAGTCCAATTGGGCGTGAAAGGCTCGCCGAAAACCAGGTGCGGAAAGCGAAATAGTTCCGTCAGCCACGAGAGGATTATCAGTAACGAAAAAGCCGTCGCTTCCACCCAAAGAATTCCGTTTGAAGTTTCTTTGCGCTGCTCTATCGGTTTCGTCTGCTCTGTCTGAAACATCTCTACTGCGCCGCTTTCCTGTCTTGTTTCACCACACTTCGACCGGCCCCTTCGGCACGGGAATTTGCTGACGCGTGGCAACCTCCGGTTCAAGCATGAATGAAGCCACCATTGGCGGCGGCTGGAATTTCGGCTTCAACTCGCCGTTCTCGTCGAGGAACTGCGCGCGCCAGCGCAGATAGTTTTCCAGCACATTCTGAAACTCCGCCCGCGAGGAAATCCGCACCACATGCCGGTTAAATTCCGCCGCCGGCCCGAACCTTTTGGCATACCACGGCGCCACTTTGCGAAACATGCGACAACCCAATTCCTCGCCAAAAACTTCCACCATCAAATCCAAATGCCGGCACAGCACGCGCACTCGCTCGGCAAAAGGCGGCTCCGGCGGCAAGGCTTCATCGTAGGAGCCGACGTAAGGAGGCTCATTATTTTTCGGCGCGGAAAAGGTTAGAGCCTCCTCACGCCGGCTCCTACAGGAACGAAGATGCTCCAGCGTCCTGCGGAAAATCCACGGATCATAAAACGCGCCCCGCCCAATACTCACTCCGGCGCAGCCCGTTTCATCAAACATCTTCTTCGCCGCTTGCGGCGTGATGATGTCGCCGTTCCCAATCACGGGAATGGTTTTCACCGCCTGCACCACCGAACGAATGCCGGCCAGGTTCACCGACCCGGCGAAACCCTGTTGCCGCGTCCGGCCGTGAATAAAAATCGCCGTTACACCCACATCTTCCAGCGCGCGCGCCAAATCGGGCGCCGTGATGTTCTCGTCATCCCATCCCAGCCGCATTTTGGCCGTCACGGGAATTTTCACCGCGTCCACCATGCCTTTGACCAGTGCCGCCGTCCGGGCCAGGTCCGTCATCATCGCCGAACCGCCGCCCACATTCACGACCTTCCGCACCGGACAACCCATGTTGATATCGATCGACGCAATTCCCCTCGATTCCAAAAACGCCGCCGCATCGCGCATCTCTTCCGGCACCGAACCGAAGAGCTGCACCGCCAGCGGCGAATCTTCCGGACGGGTCTCGATGAGCTTGAACGCCTTCTCGCGTTTTTCGAGCAGCGAGCGCGCATTGACGAGGTCCGTCGTGCAAAGCCCCACGCCGCCGAGCTCCCGCACCACGAGGCGGAACGGCAGATTCGTATATCCCGCGAGCGGCGAGAGAAACAAATTCGAGGGCAATGTGAGCGAGCCAATGCGCATGTCGTGACCAATATAGTGCAATCGGCTAAATGAGTTAAATGGCTAAATAGGCTAAAAAAGCTCCAAGCGTCCAAGCGTCCAAGCTCCAGGGAAGCTCCAAATTCGAACATCCAAATGGGCTCGCGCGCGAATTGGTGTTTGGTGCTTGGATGTTCTCTGGAGCTTGGACGCTTGGTACTTGGAGCTTCTCTTCGAACCAAATGAGATTGCAGTTTTGAGGATAAAGGCGTTACATTTGCTACGCTTGATTACCGAGTGGAACATTCAATCGCGCAGCCATGGCTGCGAAGTGTGCGGCAAAACGTTCGCGGACAAGGAACCGTATCACACGCTGTTGTTTGACGACAAATCGGGGTTCCGCCGCTCCGATGTCTGCGCTGGCTGCTGGCAGGCCAAGCTGGCTGATGCCCAAAGCCAGGGCGGCTACATTTCTCATTGGCAGGGCGTTTACCAGGCCCCGCCGCCGGTCACAGAAGCCATCCAGAAAGAGACCGCCGAAACCCTCCTGCGGAAACTCATCGAGCAAAACGACCCCCAACACGCCCCCGCCGGCTACATCCTGGCCGTCATGCTCGAGCGCAAACGCATTTTGAAAGTGAAGGAACAGGTCGTGCGCGATGGCCAGCGCATCTTCATCTATGAACATCCCAAAACAGGCGACGTTTTCACCATCGCGGATCCAAACCTGCGGCTCGATCAACTCGAAGTCGTCCAGCGCGATGTCGCTGCGTTGTTGGAACATGGATTGAACCCGCCCACTCCGGCGCCAGACGCCCCCGCAGCGCCGACCGCTGAAACCACTGAAGCCGGCGCAGCGTCAGAACCGGTGGAAGCCGCGGTCGAAACCAAAGCAGAATAATTTTAAGCCGTGCCCGGAATTGAGGAACTCAACCTGGGATATACGTTTGCCGACCTGAACCTGCTCAGGCTCGCATTGACGCACCCATCCGTCGCGCACGAGCAGGGCACGGCGACGCAGACCAATCAACGCCTTGAATTCCTCGGCGATGCCGTCCTGCAACTGGTCCTCACGCGCGAGCTTTACGAAAAATTTCCTGCCTTCGACGAAGGCCCTTTGACCAAGGCGCGCGCCAAGCTGGTGAATCGCCAGACGCTGGCCGAGCACGGCGCGGCGTTGAATCTCGGCGCGCATCTGATTCTCAGCCGCGGCGAGGAAACGCACGGCGGCCGCCAACGCCCCTCCGCGCTGGCCGATGCCTACGAATCGGTGGTTGGCGCGCTCTTCCTCGACGGCGGTTTTGAGGCGGCGCGCGAATTCATTCTGCGAGAATTCAGCCATGAACTTGGCGGCCTCACGGTGATTCCGATCATGGAAAATCCCAAGGGCGAATTGCAGGAAATGCTTCAGGCGGTGTCCTCCGAAGCGCCGCAATACAACGTCGTTTCCGCCACCGGCCCGGATCATGACCGCATCTTCGAATGCACCGTCGCTCATGGCGGCGTGGAACTCGCCCGCGGCCGCGGCAAAAGCAAAAAAGCCGCGGAAAGTGAAGCGGCGCTGGCGGCGTTGGCGAAGTTAAGGGAGAAGAAGGAGGTTGGGGCTGATTCGTGAAACGTAAAGCGTGAAACGTGAATTTTGGAATTACCGACGGCTTAAAATTTCGTTTTTTTCACGTTTCACGCATTACGTTTCACGTGTTACGAGTCAAAATCCGAGCAGCTCATGAAATAATGGCACCTCGGGCACCGCAGCTTGCATTTTTCATTGTGCAATTCATGACCGCAACGCGGGCACCAGCGCCAGTGTTCACCGGATGTTTCCTCACTCGATTGCCCTTGCGATAAAGGACACGCGTCCGAGCTATTTTCGTTGGCCATGGCGCGGATTTTGAGCTGGCCAGTGGCGTGAATCAAGAAAAGCCATCGCGAAAACAGCCGGCGCATTCCAAAATTCACGTTTCACGCGTTACAGACTTTCTCGCCATCCGGGCGAAAATGTGGCATTTTCTCAGCAATGTTATTTCGCTGGTTTGAACACGGCCGCGTTTATCATCCTTCGCGCCGAATGGAGGCAAGCGGCGCGGACCTCGGCCGGCCATTCGAAGATGTCTTTTTCAAAACCAGCGACGGCATCGAACTCAACGGCTGGTTTTTTGTCGCGCAAAGCAATTCACCGAACAGCTCGTTCGTCTTTCTGAACTGTCACGGCAACGGCGGGAACATCAGCCATCGCCTCGGCCTTTACGGCGCCTTGCTCGACCTCGGCGCGAACGTTTTCACCATCGATTATCGCGGTTACGGGCGAAGCCACGGCCGTGCGAGCGAGGAAGGAACGTATCGCGATGCGCAAGCGGCGTATCACTGGCTACGGCGAAAAGGTTTTGCCGCCAAAAACATCATCGTCTATGGCGAATCACTCGGCGGCGGCATCGCGAGTGAATTGTGCCTGCGCGAAAAGACCGGCGGCCTGATTTTGCAAAGCACGTTCACGAGCCTGCCGGACATCGGCGCGGAATTGTATCCCTGGCTCCCGGTGCGGCTCGTGGGCAGCATTCGTTACGACACGCGCAGCAAATTGCCGCGCTTAACAATCCCCGTGCTCATCATGCACAGCCGCGAAGACCATTTAATCCATTTCCGCCACAGCGAGCAAAACTTCGCCGCCGCCAACGCGCCGAAGTTTTTCTTCGAACTGCGCGGCGATCACAACGATGCCGCCTGGGAAGCACCGGGCTTTGAAACCGCCATCGAGAGATTTTTGGAAACCGTCCGGAGCGCGGAATTCACTCCGCGAGTATGACGTAGCCGCCGACGTGAGGAGGCGGACGTTGGTATAGTTCAGAAGAGTCCGCCTCGTCACCTCGGCGGCTACAATGCATCATCCCGGCGGCCAGTCCATCTTCCTCCCGCCGATGATATGGCAATGCAAATGAGGCACGGCTTCGCCCGCATTCGGACCGTTATTGATCACAAGGCGAAATCCGTCCTTGGTGAGCCCGAGTTGTTTTGCCACCTCGGCCGCTTTGATGAGCAAATGCCCCAACACCTGGTGATCGTCCGGATGCGCCTCAGCGATGCGCGGAATCGGCTTTTTCGGAATGATGAGCACGTGCACCGGCGCCTGCGGTTTGACGTCATGAAACGCGATCACCTTGTCATCCTCGTAAACGATTTTAGCCGGAATCTCGCGAGCAATGATTTTTTCGAATAAAGTCATATTCATCCTTTGTTGTTTCGAGTCAACGTGGCCTCGCGCGTCGAGGCGCGCAATGCCTTGTTAGATCATTCAATGAGACCCGCGAGTGGCAGTCAAAGTAAATCATGCTCCGCAAGAGCGTCGCTCCAAATCACACCTTTGTTCTCCCGAAAGTATTTTCGCAACGTCTCTTCGATTTGAATGCCTCCCAGTTCGCCATGAGCAATTGAATCAAGAAGGAAACGTGAGTCGCCTGCGCTCATCTTTGTGATGGGCTCTCCAACATTGCAACAGCCGAAGCCGTCGAACGAAATCCTAACAAGGAAGACACTGCCAACAGCATCTATATCAAAGTCGGCAAATACACTACCTCCCTGCAAGCAAAGACAGAACCGACAAGGTCGGCCCGGCATCGTCGGGAATTTTTCGATTGCTATACTCATAGCAAATGACGGCTCCGAGCAAGCCTAGCCCGAAATTTATTCCACCAACAGCGCGCAATCCGCCTGGTTCGCCTCCGTCGTGAAACAATTGCGCAGGAATTCCACAATCTGCTCCTCCAAACTCCGGCAGCGCGCGCTCCAGCGACGCGCCCCCGTGAGTTGCTTCACGCAACTCCGCAACCCGCGGAAAAGCAGCACCTCCGGCCCCAGCAACAACTGCTGGCGCAACTCATCGCGCAGCCGCGGGAAGAAAAACAATTCAAACCCCTTGCCCGATTCGCAGGCGAGCTGGCGTAAATCGGAATTCACGATGCGCCGATCCAGGCTGTCCATTTCCACTTCGTCGGCAGGCCCCGGCGGCTCGGCTTGCAACCCGAAGCCGCGCAGGACCTTCTCCAGCGCACCGGCAAATTCGCCGACCGTGACCGTGATCCGGCCCAGGTCATGTTTGAAATAATGAAAAACCGCGCTGGCCGCGTGCTTGAGAAATTCCGGATCGAACGCGCCGATGCCGTCGCTGGTCAGCTCCACGGAAATCATTTCGGCGGAGAACGGAATGCTTTCGCCGCTGCTCGTTTCGAACAGCAGGCAATCGGATGCGAGTGCAATCATTGTTTGGCCTCCAGTTTTTTGACTTCCTGCACGAAATCCGTCGCTTCCTGGAATCGCCGATACACGCTGGCGAACCGGACATAGGCGACTTCATCAATTTCGCGCAAACCATCCATGACGAGCTTGCCGATCACGTCGCCCGGGACCTCGCGTTCATATTTGCTGCCGATTTCGTCCACGATTTTTTCCACGAGATCCTCCATGACCTTGGGGCTGACGGGCCGTTTCTGGCACGCTTTCTTGATGCCGGACAGCAACTTGTCCTTGGAGAATTCCTCGTGGCGTCCATCGCGTTTGAGGACCATAAGTCCTTGATGCTCAATTTCCTCGTACGTGGTGAAGCGATGGCCGCAGCCGATGCATTGGCGGCGGCGGCGAATGGTGGCCCCTTCGCGTGAAGCGCGGGAATCAATCACTTTGTCATCCTGACAACCGCATTTGGGGCAACGCATAATCCCACAGATAGTGGTCAGGAAATTTGTACCATACCAAGAATAGTAGTCAAGAGTAAGTAACTGAATGGGTAACAATTCTATAGAGCTGTTGCAGGTGTTCGGTTTCGTCATCGACCATGACTGCGGTTTAGTGGCACGGGCGTCTTGCCCGAGAGGTTCTGTTCACACGGGCGAGACGCCCGTGCCACTATGCGTTCAATCCAGTTTTTTAACCCAAATATTCCGCACGAAGACTTTAGTGATGGCTTCGATTTCGATGCCGAAGTAGCCGGGTTGATTGTTGGAGGAGTTCGGGTCGTCGTCGACGAGGACGGCCATGAGCTGGCCGTTGACGATGTGCAGGCAGGTGCCGCCGCGGGCGATGACGGTGTATTGGTTCCAATCGTTCGTCTTGACGAAATTGCCGAGCGCGGCGCGGTCGCCGATGGTGCCCATGAGACGTTTTTTCTGCGCGCCAAAATTTTCCACCACCTGTCCGCGCCAGGCGATGATGCGCATGGGCGTGTTCTCGGAATAAAATTGGCCGGTGTAAATTTTGCTCGGCCAGAAATCGGCCTGCGGACCGGTCAGCATCCAATTGAGGTTCACGGGGTCGACGTTGGAGGTGACGACGGGGCTGATGGGCGCGAGCCAGGGGATGCCGGTCTGGCTGCGATATAGAAAGCCGCTGCCGCCGTTGCCGAGGACTTTGATTTCGAATTTCAACGTGAAATCCTTCGCCTTCATGTCGCGATAGACGATATAGGAATTGCCGCTGGGATTTTGTTTGGTGGATTCGCCGACGATGGCGCCGTCTTCCACGCGCCAGAATTTCGGGTTCCCGTCCCAGCCCTTGAGACTCACGCCATCGAAGAGCGATTGGTAGCCCTCGTGATCATTGAAATCGAGCGGGGCGGGCTCGGTAAAGTGCATGACGAATTTGTTCGTCGAGTGCACGGCGGAGTTGGTGATGCCAGTGGCAATTTGTGCGCGCGCATCCAACGACAGAATCAACAGGCAGGCGAGCGTGAGGAAATGGTTGGGCATGGCCCCGATTATAGAAGCCTTTTCATTCCCCTGACCTATTTGCCGGTTGAGCCGAAAAAAAGATTGCGGCGCTCTTTCGAGCCGCCGCTACCGGACTCAAAACACCACCGGCAGCCCTTCATCCAAAATCCTCACGCAGTTCGTCAAATTTTCCTTCTGCGCGATTTCCAACAGCCAGCGCGGGGGTTCGTCCATTTCTTCGAAGGACAATTTGAAGGTGCCGTAGTGCATGGGCACAAATTGTTTGGCGCGCAAATCCTTGAAGGCTTTCATCGCCTGGTCGGGACCCATGTGGACTTTGCGGAAGGATTTGGGGTAATACGCGCCGATGGGCAGCAGGGCGATTTCGGGCGCGATGCGGCGCCCGATTTCCTTGAAGCCATGGAAATACGCGCTGTCGCCGGCGTGATAGATGCAACGGCCCTGGTGCTTGAGAATGAAGCCGCCGTAACCGCGATGCTGGTCGCGCAACGTGCGCGCGCCCCAATGCTTGCTGGGCGTCAGCGTGACCTGCCAGTTGTTGTTGGAGAAACTTTCCCACCATTCCAGCTCGATGATGCGCTCGAAACCGAGGTCCAACGCGAGCTCGCCCACGCCCCAGGGCATCACGCCGATTTTCGGATGCGGCAATCGGCGCAGGGTGGGTTTGTGAAAATGATCGAAGTGGGCGTGTGTGAGCAGGACGAGATCGATCGGCGGCAGGTCGTGGATTTTCAGGCCGGAACGTTTGATGCGTTTGAGCAGAAAAAGCCAGTTCGCGAAATTCGGATCGATGAGAACGTTCAGGTCGGTGAACTGAATAAGAAACGAGGCGTGGCCGATCCAGGTGATGGCGACTTCGCCGTGTTTCAATTTGGGAAAAACGGGTTTGCGATACTGGCCGGTGCGGCGGGTGAGCAACGTTTTCCAGACCATCTCGTGAAAAAACGTGCGCGGATTGAAATGCCTGGCGGGTGTCAGTTCCTTGAACGACCGCGGCAGCCGCTGGCGGGTCATCGGCGGTTTTTTAGGCATAGTTGCTCGTTACGGTTCCATCGGTTTCGCGCCCAGCACCTTGAAATCGACGGCAAACGTTCGCCGATAGCGGGAAAATGGTCAACTGCGGTGTGTTCCTGCCTTAATGTCTGGCAGCGAGACGCTGCCGACACTCGCGGCCGGGACGGCTGCGCTACGTGCCGCATTGAATAAAAATGAGGTTGGCGCGTCGGACAATTGAGGCTCGGAAGGAGCCACGAATACGAAAGGCAACTTATGAAAAAGATGATTTTGGCTTTGGCGGTATTGGGAATGGCGGCGTTGGGCGCTTCGACGGCGCATGCGGGTGTTCGGTTTTCCATTGGCATCCCGGCGCCGGTGATTGCGGTTCGCGCGCCGGTTTATTACGCGCCGCCGCCGGTGGTTTATGTGCGGCCCGCGCCGGTGCTCGTGGCTCCGCCGGTTTATGCGGCGCCGATCGTGGTGGCGCCTCGGGTGGTGGTCGCGCCGCCCGTGGTCTACGCGCCTGTTCCGGTGGTGCGGTTCGGTTTGGGTCTTCATTTGCATCGCCTTTATCGCCATGGATGTTGGTGAGGTCTGGAGGGACCGGGGTAACCCACCCGCTGGTGCAAGCCGGCGGGTTTTTTGTTTTGGAAAGCGCGAGATTACGTGAGGACACTCTCGAATGCCCGCGCGCGTCAAACCAGGAACGCTCGTCCATCGACCTCGTCCTCGTAATTCGATTTTCGCGGTAATTCGAGAACGAGGACGAGGAGGAGGATGCGGGCTTCTGGCTGCGGATTTTCGAGAGACTCCTCACGTCGTCTCCTACAGTTCAGATAGTTTTTTTATTTTCCTTTCGGCGCTGCGAGCGGCAAGCTGGGAGGGTGAGCAAACTGGAAAAGCAACTGGACCGGTTCCTCTCGAAAAAGCCGAAGCTCGGGAAGGGAGTTTATATCGCGCGCGGCGCGGCGGTGCTGGGGGATGTGACTTTGGGAAATTATTCCAGCGTCTGGTACAACGCGGTCCTGCGCGGCGATATCAACCGCATCGTGGTCGGGCATCACACGAACATCCAGGACAACGCGGTGCTGCATTTGGCGGATGATTTTGCGTGCGTCGTGGGAAATTGGGTCACCATCGGCCACTCGGCGGTGGTGCATGCCTGCACGGTGGGAGATGAGGTGCTGGTGGGCATGGGTTCGGTGATTCTGGATGGCGCGGTGATCGGGAAGCAAAGCATCATCGGCGCGAAGGCGCTGGTGAAGCAGGGCATGGCGGTGCCGCCGGGTTCGCTGGTGCTCGGTGCGCCGGCGAAGATTGTGCGGGCGTTGACGCGCGAGGAACGGGCCGGGCTGAAGGCGTGGGCGCAAAAATACGTGGAGAATTCGGCGTATTGCCTGAAACATCCGGAGCGCGTGACTTTGGTTGGCCAATGAAAAAGCGTCAAAAGCGCGTGTTGGTGGCGCTCGGATGGTATGATTACCGTCTGCATCGGGGCATCGAGCGTTACGCGCTGGAGCATGAGTGGAACCTCTCGGCGAACCTGGCGCGCGAGAAGGTGATTCCGTGGGGATGGGAGGGGGATGGCATCCTGGCGTGGCTCGGCGCGGGCGACGATTTGGCGGAATTTGTGCGGCGCACGGAAAGGCCGACGGTGGATTTTAGTTTTCGCCGGCCGTATCTGCAGTTTCCACGCGTGCTGGAGGACCACGCGCATGCGGCGGAGTTGGTGGCGGAGCATTTTCTGTCGCGCGGGCTGAATCATTTTATTTTTTACAGCGAGTCGGACAATTGGTCGTACGAGGAGCGTGGCGCTGGTTTTGTGAAGGCGCTGGCGCGGACGGAGCACGAGTGCACGTGGTTGCGCTGGCATAAATCCTCCGCGTTCCGCACGGACAATGAGCAATGGCGGCAGCGCCGGAAATGGCTGGCGGCGCAGATCAAACAGGCGCCGAAGCCGCTGGGGATTTTTGCCGCGAACGACGAGCATGCGTTGCACGTGCTGGAGGCGTGCGAGAGCGCGGCCTTGCAGGTGCCGGAGCAGGTGGCGATTGTGGGCGCGGAAAATTATTTGCTCGCGCCGGATGCGATGCAGACGCCAATTTCGAGCGTGGACACGAACCTCGAGACGCTGGGTTATCGCGGAGCGGCGTTGCTGGATGAAATGATGAATGGCAAACGGGTGCCGCCGGAGGCGATTCGCGTGCCGGCGCTGGGGATGATTGTGCGGAAGAGCAGCGATTTGCTGGCGGTGAATCACAAAGGCGTGGCGAACAGCCTGCGATTCATCTGGGAGCATTGCCATGAAATGATTGGCGTGGAGGATTTGGTAGGCGTGGCGGCGATGTCGCGCCGCGGATTGCACAAGGCCTTCATGGAGCACCTGGGCCGGACGCCGGGGCAGGAATTGCAGCGCGTGCGCATCGAGCGCGCGAAACGGTTGTTGCGGGAATCGGGTTACAAACTGGAAGTGCTCTCGAACATGTGCGGCTACCAGAGCGCGAACAGTTTTTGCATCGCGTTCAAGCAGGCGACGGGGATGTCGCCGAAGCAATATCGGGATCAGGCCGGGGCGCTGAAGCGGGCGGGATAGGACGGGAGCAATTCGCCGTTCGTCCTCGTTCTCGAATTACGAGGACGAGAACGAGAGCGAGAGCGAGAGCGAGGACGAGGAGGAGAGTTAAGCGAGCGGCAAACGCTTCGCGGCCTTCGAAATGGCACCGGGATTTTTATGACAAAAAATTTTTAGAACGTACGTTCTATTTTATTCTTTTTTTGTTCCTGCATAATTGAGTTGTTTTGAAGTTCCCAGTGAGCAAACCCATTCGGAAGCTCGTTCGGCCGGACACTTCCTCCGGCGAATGATGGAATCGTAAAGCAATTTCATACTGATAAACCCTAACTGTTATTGAGAAGGCCATTGCCCCGGCATGCTCAAACAAAATACCAATCGCGCCAGTGTGTCGAGAAACGAAAACAAGCCGATGCGAGCGGCTTGTGTTCTCCCGGTGAGTGGTCCAGCCGCTCTCTTCGAAATAATCCTGACGGGAGCGAATTTGGAATGCGGAGCGATTGACACCAGCCCGAGGCAATTTCCCGAAATCAGCTTTCGATCAAATCCGTTCAAATGAGAAATCATAACTCCCTACAACGATGAACACCAACCCCAACTCATTTCGGAGAAAACATCTCCGCCACCTCACTCTCACGGCCGCATCTGTCGGCCTTCTTCTTGGAGCCGCGGCGCAAGCCATGGCGGCGGACGACACCTGGAGCGGCGGCGGACAGGATCGCTTCTGGAAAACGCCGGCCAACTGGGTCGGCGGAACAGCGCCGAGCGCGGGCGATTCGCTGTTTTTTGGCGGAACGAGAAATACTTCGGCCACGAATAATTTCGCGGCGGATACGACCTTCAAAAATCTGACATTTAACAGTCCGGCGGGATTTTTCTTTGTCGCGGGCAATGAGGTGGCGCTGGGCGGAAACATCACCAACAACCAAGTGGTGACGCTGCAGACGATTTCCCTGCCGCTGTTGTTGAACACGACGCCGACGGTGCGCGTGGTGCCGAACGGTGTCTTGACGCTGAACGGCACGATTTCTGGGGCGAATGGCCTGACGGTCACGGGCGGCGGCACGGTGAATTTAAATGGCGCGAATCCGTTTACGGGCAATCTGACGGTGAATAATTCGAGCACGGTGGTCGTGGGCGCCGACACAAATCTGGGCGGAGGGAACCTGGTATTGAACAACGGCACGTTGTCCGCAACGGCGAGCTTCGCATTGAGCGCCGGTCGTGGTATCGCCGTGGGACCGGGATGGGGCGGCGTTAATGTGCCGACGGGATTGACGCTGAGTTACGGCGGCGTGATGGCCAACAATGGCACCGCCGGCGGCCTGACGAAGAGCGGCTATGGCACGCTGTCGTTGTCGGGAGCGAACACTTATACGGGCGTAACGACCAACGCCATTGGCACGCTGGTCCTGGATTTCTCGCAGCCGACTTCTCCGGCCAGCGGCATCATCAATTCCAGTTCATCGCTGGAACTCGGCGGCGGCAATGCGGGTGGCGGCGTGGAAAACGTGGCGCAATTGATCATGTCCGGCGGCGCGGCCGCCGATGTGCAAAATTTCAGCGGAGCCTTCGCGACGTTCGGCGGGTCGGCCATTGTGGCCACGAACCGCTCCGGCGGCACGGTGAATTTGGGCTTGGGTGCGTTGAGCCACAGCCCGGGCGGCACGATTACGTTTGTCACGCCGGAAGCTTCCGGCGGCGGCCATGTGACGACGACTTCACCCAATGTTAACGGCATTCTGGGCGGTTACGCGTTGATCGGCGGCGATGCAAATGCGCCGACGACTTTCACCGATTCGGGTCACACGCTGCTTACGGGAACCAATTTCGCGGCAGTGGACGGCAGCGGCAACATTATCAATTACACGGGCTATTCCAATGTGACGGCCAGCAGCACGGTGGCCGCGCAAGTTACGGGCAGCACCGATCCGAACATAGCGATCAACGATGCCGCCGGGGCATCGGTAGTGAACATCGCCTCGGACAACGCGGGGACGACAAACGATATCAATGCCATTCAGTGGACGACGTATTCGAGCGGGCTTGACGGTATTTCCATTGGCGCCGGCAACACGCTGCGTTTGGGCCAGTACGGCGGCATCATTCGAAACGGGCCGAGCACGTCCGGCGCGGTTTTCATCGGTGGGCCCAACAGCACGGCGCAAAGCGGCAATGGAACGACCGGGAACGGCGGTATCGGCACGCTCACGGCTGGCGGACCGACAGTTAATACTCCCGGTGAAATTGTCGTCGTGGCAAATAACCACAGTGAAACCAGTGGCACGACGATTCTCGAACCGACCATCGCCGATAATGGCACGGGGCCGGTGACGGTGGTGAAGATGGGACCGGGCAGCATCAAGCTGGACGGGCACAATACGTTTTCGGGCGGGTTGTATCTGCTGCAAGGCCGCGTGCAATTTGCGGGTTCGGAAATTAGCAACGCCAATCCCGACGGCGGCGGTTCGGGGCCGATTTTCGTCCTGCCCGGCGCTTATTTGTTTCCCAGCGGAATTGGCACGGGAGCGGTCATCACGAACGCGATGTTTGTGGCGGGTGCCGGCGACGCGCATGAGCCGTTGGGCGCTTTTCGCGGCGGCACGTATTCGGGCGTGGTCACGCTGATCGGCGACGCGAGCTTTGGCGGCAACGCGGTTTTCAACGGCCCGATTGTGGGAGCGTTCAATGTGACACTCGGTTCGGCTGCCACGGTCAACGGCGGCGCGACATTGAATAGTCCGGCTGACAATTGGACTGGAAACACGATTATGACGGCGCGCAGCAATACCGGCGCGAACACGGTCACCTCCGGCGCGGCCGATGTGATTCCCAACGGCTTCGGTTACGGCAATGTGACTTTGCACGGCTTTAGCACGGGCACGATCACCTGGAATCTGAATGGCTTTGATCAAACGGTGAACGGCTTGTCGAGCGCCGGCACCGACGATTCCACTTTTATTGAAAATGCCGGGGACGGGACGCCGGCCACGCTGACGTTGGGCAACAACGATCAATCCGGCACTTTTGGCGGCACCTTTGAAGATAACGGCGGCGTGCTGTCCCTGACGAAAATTGGCGGCGGCATCGAAACCTTGAGCGGCGTCAGCACCTATTCGGGTGGAACGACGATTAGCGGCGGCGCGCTGGCGTTGAGCGGTTCCGGCGCGCTTACCGGCACGACGAATATCGCGGTCAATGCGGGAGCAACGCTGGACGTGAGTGACGCGGACAGTTTCGCCATCGCCAGCCCGGTTCAACTGAATGGCGGCACGCTGGCGGGCAACGGCTCGGTGGGAGCATTGGCGATGACGAACGGAGCGCTGACGCTGGACGTGAATCCCGAGACCGTCAATGTGACGGCCGCCAGCCTCGCGATTGGCGGCAGTTCGAATGTGGTCAACATAGCGTCGGTGAACGGCGTGACGGGATATCCGGCTTTGTTCCCGGTTATTCAATATGCGGGGACGCTGTCGGGCAGCATGAATTTTGCGATTGGGGCAACTCCCAACGCCAGCACCGGCGGATATATTTCAAACGACGTGACGCACAGCCGCATCGTGCTGGTGCTCACGAATGGCCCATCAGTTTTGACCTGGGTGGGCGGTGATGCGACGAATCCGACTTTCTGGGACACGGTCACGACTAATTGGCTCGCCTTCAAAGGCTCGCCGAGCCAGGCGCCGTCTTCTTTCGAAACAGCGGATCCGGTTGGTTTTGACGATACGGCCTTGACCGGCCAAGTGAGTCTGATCGGAAGCCTGCAGCCGGGTGTCATCAGCGTGAATAACAACTCACTCAATTACACGTTCAGTGGCACGGGCGCTCTGGTTGGCTCGGCCGGGCTGATTAAGGATGGCTCCGGCACGTTGACGCTGGCGAATACGGGCGTGGACGGCTACCGAGGCGGCGTGGCGGTGAACGCAGGCAATGTTGTTTTCGGCGTCGACAATGCGATCAGCGGCGGGCTCACCATCGCCGGCGGCGCGACGGTGCAAGTCGGCGTCAACGGCGGCACGGGCACGCTGCCTGGCGGCAACGTGACGGACGACGGCGGCATTATCTTCGACCGGGGCGCGAACCTCACGGTGCCGAACGCGATATCGAGCGCGGGCACGATCACCAAGCAGGACAACGCGGTGCTGAAGTTGAGCGGCAACAACAGCGCGTTCACGGGAGCGATCAACGTGCAGACCGGCACGTTGCAAGCGGGCAGTGGCAATGCGCTCGGCACGGGCCCGACCACGATCAGCTCCGGCGCCGTGCTGGACGTCAACGGCCAAACGTTGAACACCACAGCGGCGGTGACCGTCTCCGGCACGGGCATCAACAACCAGGGCGCGATCATCAATTCGGGCGCGTCCAGTCAGAACGCGTTGGGCTCGGTGACGCTGGCGGGCGATACCACGTTCGGCGGCACGAACCGGTGGGATATCCGCGGCGCCGCGGCGCAGTTGGCGACCTCGCCTGCCGGCAGCGCGTATTCGCTGACCAAGGTGGGCCCGAATCTCATCGGCATTGTCGGAGCCACGGTGGATTCCGCGTTGGCGAACATTGATATTAAACAGGGCACGCTGGATTACGAAACGAACACGACGGGCCTGGGCGACCCGAACGGCACGCTGACGGTGGAGACCGGGGCGACGTTCGAGATCTTTAATGCCGCGAACCCGCTGGCCAAGAACATCGCGCTCAACGGCGGAACCGGCACCAACGACGTGCTCCTTTGCGGGGCCGGCACGCCGAACCTGATTACTGGGCCGGTGACGTTGAACGGCACGTGCGTCTTCGACGCCGTGTCCGGCGCGTCGTTGATGTTTAGCGGACCGCTGTCCGGCAGCGGCAGCATGGTGAAAACTGGCACGGGCACGAACGTGATCGCCGGCGGCGTTGCGGCCAATTACACCGGCGGCACGACGGTGAGCAACGGCACATTGGTGGTGGACGGCACGCTTTCGAGCGCGACGATCGTGGCCGCAGGCGCCACTTTGGCGGGCAATGGCGCGGTCAGCGCGAGCGTCTCGGCGCTGGCGGGCGGTGTCCTGTCGCCGGGCGACAGTTCCGGCGTGCCGCAGGGCACATTGACCGTGGGCAATCTCACATTGAGCAACGCCACGGTGGCGCTGGAGTTGTCCACCACGCCAGCCAGTGGCAACGATCTGCTGGCGGCGGGCAACCTGAATCTGAGCGGCACGAATACGCTGCAGATCATGCCGTTGTCGTTCATGAATGTGGGCGACACTTACACGCTGATCACCTACACCGGCGCGACGCTGCCCGCGAGCGCGACGAACCAGTTGCGGACCACGGCGGCGAATAGTTTCTTCAGCTTCGCGGTGGTGGATCCGAGCACGACACCGGGATCGATTCAGATCAAGGTGCTCACCGCGGAGGGCAACGATCTCTGGACGGGCGCCTCTTCCAGCACGTGGGACAACACCACGGCGAACTGGACGCGCAATGGAACGGCGGCGAACTTCAACGACGGTGACGTGGTGACCTTCGACGATTCGTCCTCGGTGACGACCGTGAACATCACGGGTGCGCGGACGACCTCGGGGATCATTGAGCAGGCCGGCTCGAAAGCGTACACCTTCGCGGGCACGGGCAGCCTCGGCGGTCCGGGAGGTCTGGACCTTGAAGGCGTTTCGTTGACGATCGCGAACGGGGGCACCAATACGTTCACTGGTCCGATCTTCATCAACTTCGGCACGCTGCAAGTGGGCGCCGGCGGCACCAACGGCAACCTGGGTGCGGGAGTGATGACGAACAACGGCGTGCTGGCGTTCGACCGCAGTGACACCAACCTCGTGGTGCCCAATGCGATCACTGGCTCTGGCATGCTGACCAATGGGGGCACGGGCGTGGTGACGTTGAGCGGCGCGAGCACTTTCACTGGCGGGACGATCATCGCGCATGGCACCTTGCGCGTTCTCAACAGCGCGGCTTTGGGTGGAACCTCCAGCCCGACCCTCGTCAGCAATGGCGCGACGTTGGACCTCACGAACAACGTGAACCTGGGCACCCGGTCCATCACGGCGTCCGGTTCGGGCGTGGGCGGCAATGGCGCGATTGTGAATAGCAGCGGCAGCAGCGCGTTCGTGGCGGCGAACTTCAGCCAATTGGCGATCACGACCAATATCGTGATTGGCGGTCCGGGCCGCTTGGACTTCCGCGCCAGCAGCTCGACGGCGCAGGACGCCGCTTTGACGACCAGCGGCGGCGGGCCTTCCCTGATCAAAGAGGGCGGCAGCCTGTTGCAGATGGCCGGTGTGTCGATCGATCCGTCTCTGGGCGATATTCTCGTCGGTGGCGGCACGCTCGGATTCCAGTGGCAGATACCGAGCCTGGGCGACCCGGCCCGCACCTTGAGTGTGTCGAACGGGGCAGCCGTTGGTTTCTTCGATATGTCCAACGCCGTCAGCAAGGTTCTGTTCCTGAACCCGGGCGCGTCAGTATTGGGGCAGCACGGCGCGACGAATGAATTCGACGGCCCGGTGACGTTGAACGGGACCAACACCTTTAACATCAGCAGCGGCTCGACCATGCTGTTCGCGAACGAATTCAGCGGTCCCGGCAGCCTGGTGAAGACCGGCTCCGGCACGCTGGTTTTGTCTCTGCTCCAAACCAACGGCGGATCGGAGATATTCAGCGGCGACACCGTGATTAGCCAGGGCAAGTTGGTGCTGGCCGACACTGCGATGCTGACGAACAGCCCGGCGATTGTGCTGTCCAACGCCACGTTGGATGTGAGCGCGGCCGGCACGTTGACGCTGGGCGCGGCCCAGCCGCAAATTCTCGCCGGCGGCGGCACGATCGACGGTGCGCTGGTGGAAAACGCCAATTCGTTCATCAATCCGGGCAACGGCCTCGCGCCGGCGGTGTTGACGGTTTCCGACGCGGCCACGCTCAACGGCAGTGTGGTCATGGACCTGAAACGAGGGACGGGCGTGACGAACGACCAAATCGCAGCGTCGAGCATCACCGTCTCCGGACCGTTGACGGTGACGAATATGGGCGCCGACTTGAACAGCGGCGACAAGTTCCAATTGTTCAGCGTGCCGGTGAGCGGATTTGCCTCCGTGAACCTGCCGCTTTCCAATGCGTCGGGCAGCACGACGTATCAATGGAAAAATGATCTCGCGTTGGACGGTTCCATTACAGTCACCAATGTCATCGTTTCGGGGACTCCGACGACGAATGCGAGCATTACGTCGGTGACGCTCTCGGGCACGAACCTGGTGGTGCACGGCACGAACAACAATGTGCCGAATGACAACTTCCATTTCGTGATCCTGACCTCGACGAATATCACGATGCCGTTGAGCAACTGGACGCCGGTGTTCACGAATGGGTTTAGCAATGGGACGTTCGATTACACCAACCCGATCGTTCCGGGCGCGCCGCAGCAGTTCATTGATGTGAAAGTGCAGCCATAGGGCCTTGAATTGATCTGGCATGGCCGCCGGGCAAAAGCGCCCGGCGGCTTTTTTGTGCCCGTCTCGAACATCGGGCGGCATTGAAACGGGCGACTGGAAAGTCGCCCGAACCCGCAGACAGGAATGTCTGCGCTACGATGCCGGGTTTATTTTGCCTGTCGCGGTTGCAATGATGTGCTAATGATAGGCGCAGCAACGGCATTTTCTTACGGAAAAATGAAGTGCCAGCCGGGGTTTGCGATGCCGAATAACGCGCCAATCGAGCCGCCAATAAAGGGCGAGTCCACCGCATCGGTCGAGAAGACGATGCGGGTGCAGCAGCTTTTCGTGAAGCACCAGCTCGGGCTGCGCGCGTTCATCCTTTCCCTGGAGCCGAATTTTACCGACGCGGAGGATTTGTTGCAGGAGGTTTTCCTGGTGGTCACGCGCAAGGCAAACGAATTCCAGGAGGGGACGAATTTTTTTGCGTGGGCCTGCACCATAGCGCGTTACAAGCTGCTGGAATTGCTGCGGCGGCGGGCGAAATCGCAGGCGCTGTCGGAAGAGGTCATTGAAGCCTTGTGCACGGTCGAACCGGAGCATCATTTTGACGATTCGCGCGTGGCGCTGTTGCAGCATTGCCTGGAGCAGCTTGCTCCCAAGGCGCGGCAGATGATGTATCTGCGTTATTACGGGGAACATTCGCCGTCGCAAATTGCCAGCCTGGTTTCGTGGACGCCGAACGCGGTGCGGGTGGCGTTGTCGCGCGCGCGCACGGTTTTGCAGGAATGCCTGGAGCGCCGGATACGGCAGGAGGATGTGTCATGAGGGATGAACGGCTGATCGTGTTGCTGGATGCGTACCTGGACGGGACGCTGTCGCCGGATGAAAAGCAGGAACTGGAGCGCACGCTGCTGCAATCGGACGCGGCGCGGCGGGAATTTTGGGGCCGGGCATCATTGCACGGCTGGACGCATGCGGCGGCGAAGCTGAATTACGGCGTGAAGCCGGCGTTGGAAGTGGCACGTGAACGGCGCCAATTGCGCGGCGACGCTTTCGACAGTTTCATTGATTGGTTGCGGCGCGCGAGCCGGGTGGGCTGGAAGGTTGCTTTGAGCGGAGCGGCGTGCGCAGCCGTCATCATGGTGTGGCTGGGGTTGCGGTCACTGCAACCGGTGGACGACGATATGGTGGTGAACGCGGGCCCGGAGCCGGCGGCCAAGACGAACCTGATTGCGCGCGTGACGCGCGGGAGCGGCGTGGTGTGGGACGGAGACACCAACGCGGTGGACATCGGCTCGGCAGTGGCATCGCAATGGCTGCGGTTGAAGGCGGGCGCGCTGCAAATTGAATTTTACAGCGGTGCGCGCGTGATCCTGGAAGGGCCGGCGGCGTTTGAATTGATTTCGCCGGAAGAGGCGAGACTGGATTTTGGGAAATTGACCGCGCACGTGCCCGAGCCGGCGCATGGTTTCAGGATTTACACGGCGGACGCGACGGTGACGGATTTGGGGACGGCGTTTGGATTAAGTTGCCCGAAAGCGCAGCCGGCGCAATTGGAAGTGTTTGAAGGAAAAGTGCAGGTGGCGACGGAAAGCACCAACCAGCCGCGCCTGTTGACGGCCGGCGAGGGAGTGGAGGTGAGCGGCCACGCGCTGGAACCGCTGCCGGCGGACGATCAATTGGAATTCATGAGCCCGGTGGAACTGGCGCGGCGCGAATCGGCGGAACTGCAGGCGCGGTTCAAGGGGTGGAAGGTTTTGAATCGTTCGCTGGATTATGATCCGGCCACGCTGGTGCATTTCGATTTTGAGGACGCGCATGATGTGGAACGGAATTTGGTCAATCGCGCTTTGGGCGCGCGCGCGTCTTCCCGCGCGACGATCATGGGATGTGACTGGGGCGAAGGGCGCTGGCCGGGAAAGAGCGCGCTGGAGTTCAACAGCGACGATGACCGCGTGCAACTGGCGGTGCCGGGCAAGTTTCAATCGCTGACTTATATGGCGTGGTTGCGCGTGGACGGCCTGCCGAACCAATGGAATGCGCTGGCGCTGGTGGACACGTCGAAGAGCGGGGAGACACATTGGGAAATTTTGCGCGATGGCCGGGTGGATTTGGCGGTGCGGGTGAAGGGCGGCAAAGCGCAGTGGAACCATTTGATCAGCCGGCCGATAATCACGCGCGACTATTTTGGCAAATGGATCCAGCTTGCCGCGGTCTACGATGGCGTGGCCGGGCAAATGAGCATTTACCTGAACGGCAAACGCGTGGCGGCGAAGCCCGCGGAGATACGGGAGCTGACGCTTGGCACGCTGGAATTGGGAAATTGGACGCCGCTTTCGCCAAAGCCGGATGCGAACTATCGCATTCGGGATTTTCATGGGCGCATGGACGAATTTGCGCTGTTGAGCCGGCCGCTTTCGCCGGCGGAGATTCATCGCTTGTATGAAATTGGGAAGCCGCGCAGCACGATTGTGGCGGGAGTCGCGCCGGTGGCGTCGTTTAAAGAGTAGCTTGGGGTCAAACCAACAGAAAATTTAATCTGCTATAGCTTACGACCTAGCAGGCGGGTTCCGCCCGTGAATTCCGGTTCCCGTGGGCGAGACGCCCGCGGCACGTTCAAAACCATTCTTTGCGATTATCCACGTAAACGCGGACGAATTCATCATCGGTTTTGGTCAGGTAAATGATGCCTTCGATGAGGCCGATGAGGTGCATGACGGGGTAGAGGGTGCCGCAGGAGATCACGGACACCAGCAGCATGATGAGGCCGGCGCCGGTGTAACCCAGGATGAATTTGTGGATGCCCAGGCCGCCGAGAATGATGCCGCAAATGCCGGCGGGGATTTTGTTGGAGGCGCGCGGGTTGGAGCCGCTGACCGGAGGGTGCGTGGCGAGCGGCGTGATGGTGGGCGGAACGGTTTTGGGCTCGGGCGCGAATTCGGGGAACGAGCTGAGCGGCTTCCAGTCGGTCGAGCCTTCGGCCTGCACGAGGCTTTCGGGCTTGAGGCGGTTTTCCGCGAGCCACTGGCGAATGGTTTCGACGTTTACAGGCCCGTATTGCTGCCCATCGGCACCGATGATTTTATACATAACGCGCCTTTCTGTTTAAGAGGAGTTTTCAAACACTCTGGCATGAGGATGCGTCAGGGTAAAAATTTTACCATTACATTTTGGGGGGCGGATTTGTAATGCGCGGAGGAGTCGCGGACGGGTTTTCGGGCGGTTTCACGGAGGTTTCACGGATCAAACTGATGCTGGTGGCGAGGGACCAAAACCACGAGACTCCGAAGATCAACGCGCCCGCGATGAGGAAATGGATGTTTCCGGGAGGAGCGGTATCACCCACCATGGTGCCGTAATAGGCTTTCATGGTTTGAAAAAACCAAATCATCATGGTGAGGCAGCCGAGAATGGCAAGGCTAAGCTGTCCGGCTCCGGCCAGCGGCCTGCCTCCAAGGAGGGAACCGAGTCCAGGGGTGGCGAGTTGGTTGATGACGAAACAATAGAGCGCCCTGGACTGCGTCAACGGCTTCTGCGGAATGAGCATCTTGATCACGACAAGTATCCTACACTGCCTGGAGCTTTAACAAAATGCATTTGATGGCAGGGTGTCCCGCCTTGGCGGGCGGGCGCCGTTGTTGGCTCAGTTTTGGAGCGCGCACAGAGTGACCCGCCCTGCCACCGCGGGCAGGAGGAATCATTTCGTTAGCAGGTCTTAATCCCTTTCGCCCATCGCTTGTTTGACCTCCGGTTTGCTCAAGAAATAAATGAGCAGGATATTGTAGGTCAGTTGCACGAGCACGCCGATAGCGACGCTGATAAGAGCGATCATTTTACCGGCTTCGGGGTTGGGACCGCCTTCCGGAAGGTTGGTCAAAGTGACGGCCGGGGCAATTAACGCCATGATGCAGCAGTAAACGCCGTAATAGATTGCCAGCCGCCGAGCCCAGGCGTGGCGTTTCAATAAACCAATGCCGCTGGCGATCGAAACGCACGCCGCGATGATGCCGAGAAAGGCCGAGACGTAAAGCCAATGCATCATGAATGGCGAGTAATGGATTTTCTTCGCGGCGATGGTGGTGGAAACCAGGGAAAAAGGTGTGCACAGCAACGCGAGGGCGCCAAAACAGATATTCAGAATGCCGAAAACTTTGATGGCGCCGGGGGGCTTGGCCGGTTCAGCGCTCGCGGGATAAGCGGCGGGGCCGGGGGGGGCCGGGCGGGAGGGCGCTGCCAGCGAGGCGAATTCCGGGAAGGCTTCGAGCGGACGCCAGTCTTGTGTGCCCTCAAGGCAGGCCCGAGTCTGGCCATTGGCGCGGCCTTCCGAGATCCATTGGCGGATCTGGTCGGCATCGATGGGGCCGTACTCTTTCTGATCTGCTCCGATGATTTTATACATAGCAATCCTTCCTTGCATTTTTCAACGCTCTGGCTTGGGAGCTTTTAACTGATTGGAAGCGTTGGCGCAAGTTCAGGCCGCAAATGAGGCCAGGGTTCACGTGTTTAAACGTAGCGCAGCCGTCCCGGCTGCGAGTGTCGGCGGCGTCTCGCCGCCAGACAGTGAGGCACATTCAACGGCAGTGCTTGCTAGCACCGGGACGGTGTCGGAACTCGCAGGCGGGACGCCTGCGCTACAGATGGGACGGCTTTCCGCGGATAAGCAGATTTTTCAAGGACGATGACGTGCGTCAGGCCGCGAACCAGGCGCAGATGGGGAACGGCAGGTTGCGCAGGACACCGAAGGCGATCCACGCGCCGAAATAGATCCACAACCAGCCGACTTTCGAGGAAGTTTGCGGATGATTCACGGAGCGCTTGATGAAGCGCGGCAGATACCAGGCGCCGAGCGGCAGTGAAACAACGAACATGGCGTTCAGGCGCAGCGCGGCGATGAGGTGGCCGTGGAGCAACTGGTGCAAGGCGCGTTGAGCGCCGCAGCCGGGGCAATCCAGACCGGTCAGTTGGTGGAACAGGCACGGCGGAAAAATCGCGACTTTGGTCGGGTCAAAGAGAAAGAAGATCACGGCCGCCACCGCGCACAGGACCGCCGCTGGAATCAGATAGATTTTTTTCCAATCCACGGCCCTGACGCGAACGGTTTCAGAGTCGTTGGGCATGGTGCGAGAATCCGTCGTGCCATTGGGAAGAGATGACGCCAATGGCCAGCAGAAAAATATAGGCCACGATACAAATCACGGACAGAACCAAGCCGGCGACGGCGAGAGATTTGCCGGTGTACAGGTGCGGATGGCGATTGATTTGTTCGAGGCCAACGATGGAAAACACGATGCCAAGGATGTTCAGTGGAAATCCGAAGCAGCAACAAAAAAACGAGGGCACCAGCGTCATGAAAGAGGCCAGGCCCAAAACGAAACCGGCAATGGCCATGCCGTTATTTTTGCGCGCCGAAAGGCTTGAGGTGCCGGGTGCGCGGGGAACGTTGGGCGCTGCCGGGGTGGCAAACAGGTTTGAGAATTCCGGCAGTGAGCCGAGGGGTTTCCATTCGGTGGCGCCATCGGCGAGCACCGGGGTCGAGGCACGGGCGCGATTTTCGGCAATCCACTGGCGCAATTGATCGGCGGAAATGGGGCCGTACTCCTTGCCGTCGGCTCCAATGATGCGGTACATGGGTTGACTCTGGTTAATTCCCAGCTATCCGTCAAGCGTGGTACCGGGCGAATAGCCTGCGCGATGGTTGGTAGGGCGCGTCACTCCGTGCGCGCCGACGCCAGGAAAGCACCGCGACCGTTGAGTTTCTTTTGAATCCCCGGTGCGCGCGGAGCGACGCGCCCTACCCTGCTGATCGGCAGGGATGTCACCACAAGATTGAGGAGGTCTCTAATTTGCCAGTTCGGAAAGCTTCTTCGCGACGTGGCCATTATCGATCAATTCGGCGGCGAGTTGCCATCCTTCGGCGAGGGAGCGAGAGCGGTTGGCGACGAACAATCCGGCGGCGGTATTCAGCAGGACGGCTTCGCGTTTGGGGCCGCGGTCATCGCCGCGCAAAATGCGTCGCACGATTTCGGCGTTGGCGTCGCGACTGCCACCGGCGAGGTCGGCCAGCGTGGCGGGTTGCAGCGGAAAATGGCCGGGGTCGAGGACGGACGACGCGAAGCCACGGGCCTGATAAAATTCGGCCACGGTATTCTCGCCGAGAGTGGAGAGTTCATCCAGATGAGGAATGGTATCGTTTGGGCTTTGGGCTTTGGGCTTTGGGCTTTGGACTCTCCCGCTAACGACCATTCCGCGGCGCGCGCCGAGCGATTGGAGAACCTGCGCCAGCGGCTCGCACAATTCCGGCCGGGGCACGCCGACCAGTTGCGCGCTGGGCCGGGCCGGGTTGAGCAGGGGGCCGAGAAAGTTGAAGATGGTGCGCTGGCCGCGATCCGCGCAAAGTTTGCGCGCGGGCCCGATGTGCTTGAAGGCTGGATGATAGCTTGGCGCAAAGAAAAACGCGAAGTTGCGCTCCTGAAGCGAGCGCGCGGCTTCGGCGGGTGGCAGGTGGATGTTGACGCCGAGCGCTTCGAGGACGTCGGCGCTGCCGGCCTGGGAGGTAATGGCGCGGTTGCCGTGCTTGGCGACCGGCACGCCCGCCGCGGCGCAGATGATGGCCACGGTGGTGGAAATATTGAAGGTGTTCAGCCGATCACCGCCGGTGCCGCACACGTCGAGAATCTCGTGCGCATCGCGCCAGGCCGGGTCGAGCGGCGGCTGGATGGCTTTTTCGCGCAATGCTTTCGCGAAGGCGGCGATTTCCCCGACGGTCTCGCCTTTCAAAGCGAGGCGGCACAGAAAATCCGCTTTCAGAGCCGCGGGCACATTTTCATCGATGATTTCTTGAACAGCGAGGCGCGCCTGTTCGTCAGAAAGATGTCGCGCTGCGGCGAGATCGTTGATTAGACTATCGAGTGTCATTCGATTTTTGAGTTAACGCGCGAACATTATGCCCCATTCTGCTCGCAAATCAAAAATCGTAAACTGAAAACGTGGCTTGGGGGCGGCTACTGAGGCATTAAGAGGGGCATTAATAAAAGTAACCTTCCAGTTACAGACTCAGTCTGATTTCAAAGCGAATTTATATTTATATGGCGAATAACGGAAAATCCGGATGGGGCGGATGGCTGGTGGCGCTGCTGATTCTGGTGGCAGTGGGTGGCGCGGTTGCCTGGCACTTTCTTGCACACAAAAGCGACGGACCACAATTTCAGACGCAGGACGTGACCCGCGGCGACGTCATCCAGGCGGTGACAGCCACCGGCACGTTGAACCCGGTGACGAACGTGATGGTGGGCAGCCAGATTTCAGGAAATATCCAAAAGCTCTACGCGGATTTCAACTCGCCCGTGAAGGCCAACGAACTGATTGCGGAACTGGATCCCTCGACGTACCAGGCGGCGATGGAGCAGGCGGAAGGCGATCTGGCCAGCGCGGAGGCGACGCTGGAGTTAAACCAGGTGGAGGCCAAGCGCGATGATGAATTGTTCAAGAACAAATTGATTTCCGCATCCGACCATGACACCGCCATCGCCAACCTGCACCAGGCGCAGGCAGCGGTACAAATCAAAAAGGCGGCGGTGAATACCGCGAAGGTGAACCTGAGCCGGTGCAAGATTTATTCGCCGGTGGATGGCGTGGTGATTTCGCGCGCGGTCGACGTGGGCCAGACGGTGGCGGCGAGTTTTAGCGCGCCGACGTTGTTCATCATCGCGAACGACCTGACCAAAATGGAAATCGACGCGAGCGTGGCGGAGGCGGATGTGGGCATGGTGGAAGACAATCAGGATGTGAACTTCAGGGTGGACGCATTTCCCAATCGCATCTTTCACGGGAAGGTCAGGCAAGTCCGCTATGCGTCAACAAACTACCAAAACGTGGTCAGCTACGACACGGTGATCAGCGTGAATAACGAGGACATGAAGTTGAAGCCGGGCATGACGGCGGACGTGTCGATCGTGATCGCTGAGGCGAAGAATGCATTGGAGGTGCCCAACGCGGCTTTGCGTTTTAAACCGCCGGAAGTGTTTTCGAAAGATGTGAAGACAAATGACATGCACCTGGCGGGAACGACGAATCCTCCGGGCGCCGGTGGCGGAAGAGGCGGGCCGGGCGGCGGTCATCGCGAGCGCGGCGAGCATGGCGGGCCGGGAGGCGGGAAACCTAATGCGGAGCATCAGCCATTCCGGACCGTTTATGTAATGGCGGACCCGGCAAACCCATCGGTGATCAAGCCGGTCCAGGTAAAGGTCGGCATCACTGATGGCATCCATACCGAAGTTCTGGACGGCCTCAAAGAAGGCGACCAGGTGGTGACGAGCGTTTTCCTGCCGTCCGACCAAGACCAAGGAGCGGGTGGCGGCCGCAACTCGACGAGGGGTTTCCGTCGTTTGTAAGGTTCGCCTGATGAGTCATTTACCCAATCGCGATTGTTTGTTCTGCGTTTATGTTGATGCGCCATGCCGCTGAGAGATGGGAAAGAGGAAATAGCCCGTGCACCCGAAGAGGTCACCGGGCAGCCTCGGCGGCTGGTGGTGGGCGCATTGATGTTCCGGCAGACGTTTGCGGCGTTGAAGCATCGGAATTTCCGGCTGTTCTTCGGCGGGCAATTCGTTTCGCTCATCGGCACCTGGATGCAGAATACGGCGCAGGGCTGGCTGGTGTACGACCTGACGCATTCCTACTGGCTGCTGGGGGTGGTGGTCGCGGTGAATTCGGCGCCGATGTTGTTCTTTTCCATTTGGGGCGGCTCGATGGCCGACCAGCATTCCAAACGCAACATCGTCCTGTGCACACAGACGGCGATGATGGTGCTGGCGTTTACGTTCGCATGGCTGGTCTGGAGCGAACACATCACCACGTGGCAGATATTGGTGATAGCGGGCTGCCGCGGGCTGGCGATGGCGTTCGACATGCCGGCGCGGCAGGCGTTCATGGTGGAAATGACGAGCCGCGAGGATTTGATGAACGCGATCTCGCTGAACAGTTCGATTGTGAACGCGGCGCGGGTGATTGGGCCGGCGGTTGCGGGATTGCTGATTGCGCGAGTCGGGATTGCCATGTGCTTTTTCTTCGACGGTTTCAGTTACCTGGCTGTGATCACCGGCCTTGCGATGATGCGGCTGCCGAAGTTTGTGAAACCGCAACGCTCCGGATCGGCTCTGGCGCACGTGCGGGAGGGGCTTTCGTACGTGTGGCGGCATCGGCGGATGAAAACGCTGCTCATTCTGTTTGCGATCGTCGGCATTTTTGGATGGTCATATTCGGTGCTGATGCCCGCGTTCGCCACGGACGTGCTGAAGACCGGCGCAGGTGGATATGGCGGGTTATTGACGGCGAATGGAATCGGCGCGCTGTTCGGCGCGCTGACGGTGGCGTCGGTTGGGAACCGAGTCAAGCCCCGGCTCCTGGTTTTCGGCGGGCTGTGGACCTTTGCGGGCATGTTGCTGCTGCTGGCGCTGGTGCAGAGTTATTTCATCGCGCTGTTGTTGCTGGCGATCGGCGGCTGGGGAATGCTGCTGTTTTTCGCCACGACCAATACCGTATTGCAAACGAATGCTTCGGACGCAATGCGCGGAAGGGTCATGGGCATTTGGGCGCTGGTGTTCGGCGGCATGATGCCCGTGGGCGGGCTGGAAGCCGGGTCGCTGTCGCACTGGTTAGGCATTCGGTGGACGATGGCGCTCGGCGCAATCGTTTGCGCGCTCGCGGGGTTGGTGACGTGGGCCATCGTGCGCTCGAGAGAAGCGAAGCGGCTGTAGTGAATTCTGCCTTCTGCCTTCTTCATTCTGCCTTCCTGCTATGAGTTCCGTCATCAAACTCGAAGAGGTTCACAAGGTGTATCACACGGGTGAGGTGGATGTGCACGCGGTGCGCGGTGTGTCGCTGGAAATCCGGCGCGGCGAGTTTGTGGCGGTGATGGGCGCGAGCGGTTCGGGAAAATCCACACTGATGAACATGCTCGGATGCCTGGATCATCCCACCAAGGGAAAGTATTTGCTGGATGGCATCGACGTTTCCGGGCTTTCACGGGACGAACTTGCCGATATCCGGAATGAAAAAATTGGATTCGTGTTCCAGGGCTTTAATTTGCTGGCGCGGACCTCGGCCCTGGAAAACGTCGAATTGCCGATGCTTTATGTGCATCATCGCGTGCGCGGCAGTGAACAGCGCCAGCGGGCGATGAATTCGTTGGAGATTGTGGGCCTGGCCAAGCGCGCGGACCATCATCCGAACCAGCTTTCGGGCGGCCAGCAGCAGCGCGTGGCGATTGCGCGGGCGCTGGTGAATCAACCGGCCCTGTTGCTCGCCGATGAGCCGACGGGGAATTTGGATAGCCAGACGAGCATTGAAATCATGGGCGTCTTCCAAAAATTGAACGATCAAGGGATCACCATCGTGATGGTCACGCACGAACTCGATATTGCGAGCTACACGCGGCGCAACGTGATCATGCGCGACGGGCATGTGGTGACCGATGAACCGGTGAAGAAGCGGTTGATCGCGGAAGACGAACTGCGCAAATTGCGCGAAGCCCAACAAGCCGTGAATCTCGCATGATGAGGATAATCGCCACCGTTAGAATCGCCCTGCGCGCGCTGCGACGCAACAAGATGCGTTCGCTGCTCACGATGCTGGGCATCATCATCGGCGTGGCGTCGGTCATCTGCGTGGTGGGCCTGACGACGGGCGCGACCAAACAGGTGGAAGATCAGGTGCGAAGTCTCGGTGAAAGTGTGCTGACGGTGTTTTCGGGCAATTTCACCAGCGGCGCGGTAAAAGGCGGCTGGGGCAGCGCGCCGACGTTGACGGTGGATGATGCGCAGGCGATTGCGCAGTTGCCGAATACGGTCGCGGTAAGCCCGGAGGTGCGCGATCGCGAGCAGGTGCTGGCGAACGGCTTGAACTGGAATACGATGGTGCAGGGCGAGGGGCCGGATTATCCGCAGATTCGCAACTGGAAGATAGCGAGCGGCGTGATGTTTACCGAGCAGGACGTGCGCAGCCTGGCGAAATCGGCCGTGCTCGGCAAGACCGTGGTGGACGAGCTTTTTCCGAACGAAAATCCGCTCGGACAAGTCATTCGTGTGCGCAACATTCCATTCACGGTCATCGGCGTGCTCGCGCCAAAGGGGTTCACTCTGTGGGGCCAGGACCAGGATGACGTCGTGCTGGTCCCCTACAGCAGCCATATGCATCGCATCACGGCCAGGAATTTCGTGAATTCCATTTTGGTGGAGGCGGCCAGCGATGGTGTCATCGACCAGGTGCAGCAGGAAATCACGGATTTGCTGACCGCGCGGCATCGGAGCCTCGAGCCGGACTTCACGGTTCGGACCCAGTTGGAATTGATGCAGAGAGTTTCAGATACGTCGCAGCAGATGGTGTTTCTGCTTTCCGGAGTGGCCGCGGTGTCGTTGTTAGTGGGCGGGATTGGCATTATGAACATCATGCTCGTCAGCGTCACCGAGCGGACGCGGGAGATCGGTATTCGCATGGCCGTCGGCGCGCGGGCGCGGGACATCGTGGTGCAATTTCTCATCGAAGCCGTGACGCTGAGCGCCATCGGCGGCGCCATGGGCATTGCCTTGGGTGTTGGTTCTGCCATGCTGATTTCGGCGCTGAAACACACGCCGTCCGTTACGCCGGCTCAGTGGATTGCAGTCGCATTTGCTTCGAGCGCGGTGATCGGCGTGGTGTTTGGTTTTTACCCGGCGTGGAAGGCGTCAAAATTGGATCCCATCGACGCGTTGCGTTACGAATAACGTGAACCGCGCCGATGTCCACGTTGCGATGAAGACCGAGGTGCTGGCCACTCATGCGCGGGCGCTCTTCAATGCCGCAGTGAAGCGGGCGGTGGAATTGCTCGAGGCGGGCGAAGTAGTGGCGCTGCCGACGGAGACGGTTTACGGGCTGGCGGCGAACGCCTTCAATGCGGCGGCGGTTGCGCGGATTTTTGAAATCAAAGGCCGTCCGGCGCACAATCCGATCATTGTCCACGTGGCAGAGGCGGAAATGGCCCGCCAGTGCGTGACTGGGTGGCCGCCGCTCGCGGAAAAGCTGGCGAAGGCGTTCTGGCCGGGGCCGCTGACTTTGGTATTGCCGCGAGCGCAGAAAATACCGGACGCGGTGACGGCAGGTGGCGACACGGTCGGCGTTCGTTGGCCGAGCCATCCGTTCATCCAGGAAGTGATTCGAGCGTGCGGTTTCCCGCTGGCAGCGCCGAGCGCGAATTTATCGAACCAGGTTTCGCCGACGAACGCGCAGCATGTGGCGAAGCAGCTTGAGGGGAAAATTCCGCTCATTGTGGACGGCGGACAATCGCAGGTGGGCATTGAATCGACGGTGCTCGACGTGACGGTGAACCCGCCGCGGCTGCTCCGGCCGGGAATGATCCACGGGCGATCGCTGATGGCGGTGACTGGAAAATTGGCTTTGGGCGAAGGTGCGGGCACGGAGATTTTGAAGAGCCCCGGCCAGCTTCAGAAGCATTACGCGCCCAAGGCGAAGCTGGTGGTTTTGAAATGGCGGAACGAGGCGGAATTGAGCGCGCAACTGGCCGCAATCAAACCGCGAGTGGCGCGATCGCACGTGATTGCGCACACGCACATACCGTCGCAGGCGGGATTCGCGGGCGTGAGTGTCATACCGCACGACGCGGAGGCATTTGCGCGGGCGCTCTATGCTGAGTTGCATCGGTGCGATGAGTTGGGCGCGGAATTGATCGTGGTGGAAGCGCCGCCGGGAACGAGCGAATGGCGCGGGATTGCCGATCGCCTGAAGCGCGCTTCGGCCGGTTGAACGCATGAGGATTGAGACCGGGCGCGGTCCAAATGACAGAAGCAAGAACAGCAGAAAAAAACTATGCAAAGACGGAGCGAGAACGGTTTGTTTGACGAATCCGGGCGGATGCCGCAATCTGCACGGGCGATGAAATGGTTTGGAATTTTGTTGGCGGTCACCTGGTCCTTTTTTGGAATGGCGCAGGATACGAATTTCTCAAACACCAATCTGGTCGAGCCTGATGCCACCTACATCGAGATGACCAATGAGATTGCCCGCGATGTGAATATGCCGACGAACTCGCGCGTGATGTCGCTGGACGATTGCATTCAAGTCGCGCTCGAACACAATTTCACGATTCGGATCGCCCGCTATAACCCGGCACTGGCCCGCTACACGTTGTGGGGTTCTTATGGCGTCTATGATCCGAACTTCAACGCCAGTTACGACCATACCTACAGCCTTTCCCCCGGCGGGATTGATGCGCAGGGCCGGTCGTTCGTGGGCGTGGAGGCGGATACCGACCAACTCAACACGGGACTCGCGGGATCACTGCCGTGGGGAATGAGCTATAGCCTGGGGGTCAGCGCTTCCGACCAGACCGGCTCGCGGCCGACCACTTTTACCAGCACGAACATCACAGGATTCAGGACGAACACCTTTTTTGACGTCAACACCAATCCGGTCGTGCTGCTCAGTCCGAACTTTGCGACGACGCCGGGGCGCTCGCCGTTTGAAACCTCATCCGGCAGCGCGGGCGCGCTTACTTTGACGCAGCCGCTGCTGAGAAATTTTTGGATCAACTCCGACCGTTTCACGATTTACGTGAACAAAAAGGAGCTGCAAAAGAGCGAAGCGGATTTTCGCGACACATTGATGAGCACCGTCACGCAGGTCGAGACCGCTTACCTGCGGTTGATCCAGGCGCAGGAAAATGTGGAAGTGCAACGGAAAGCTTTGGAGCTGGCCGACAGCACGCTATCGGAAAACCGGAAGCGGGTGCAAATCGGGGCGATGGCGCCGCTGGATGAGCAGCAGGCGGAAGCCCAGGCGGCCACGAGCCGAGCGCAGTTGTTGCAGGCGGAATCGGCCGAAGGCACCCAGCAGCGTGTTTTGAAGAGTTTGTTGAGCGACAATTATACGAACAATTGGCTGAACATCGTTATAAAGCCCAAGGACAGATTGGTGGCAATTCCGCAGCAATTCGATCTGCAGGAAAGCTGGCGCAAGGCGCTGGCCCAGGGCGGCAATCCCGTGCGGCTGCAACAATTGCGCCTGACGCTTGAGGAGAACGAGGCGCGCGTGCGTTTGCAGAAAAACCAGCTTTTTCCGGAATTGGACCTGACCGGTTCCTATGGGTATTCGGGAACTGGCAGGGAATTCAGCGATGCCTTCGGCCAGATACAGAGCCGCACGTCGCCTTTCTGGTCGATCGGGGTTCAAATGAATGTTCCTTTGAGCCAGACGGCCGCGCGAAACAATTTGAAGGCGGCGAAAGCTTCCCGCGACCAGCAAAAACTGACGCTTGAAGCGCAGGAGCAAAACACTTTGATCTCGATCGAAAATGACATCTCCACGATTCGCAGTGATTACGAATCGGTCAAAGCCACCCATGAAGCGCGTCTTTACGCGGAGGCGGCCCTGGAGGCGGAGCAAAAGAAATTTGAAAACGGCAAAAGTACGTTGTTCACCATCCTCGGACTGCAATCCAAGCTGACGTCGGCGCGGTCCGATGAGATCACGGCGCTGGCTAATTACAACGTGGATTTGTCAACGTTCTCGTTTGATGAAGGTTCGACGTTCGACCGGCTGAAGATTGATGTGAACATGGATTGAGGGCGCGCTACCATTTCCAGGCGGCCGCGCCGCCGACTAAATCGGTCGTCATGTCCGCGAGTTCCGCGGCTCTGACTGGAAGGTATTTTCCGGTGGCAACGGCCAGGATTTTGCCGGCGCCATCCTTAAATTCGCCCTTGGCGTCAAAAATTTTATCGCGACGGTTGGCGATTAATTCTCCTGTGACGAGCACTTCTTCGCCGGGGCGCAACGGTTGCAGATAACGCACGGTCAATTCTCCGCAATAAGCCAGGCGCTTCGCTTGCACGACGCAGGCCCAGACCATGATTTCGTCCAGCACCGTGGCAATGATGCCGCCATGCACGACTTGCTTGAACCCGATGTGCTCGGGACGCGGTGTGAAGCGCGTGCGCACGATCGGGCCATCGGCATGAAAGCGGAGGTTCAGGCCGAGAGTATTCGACTCGCCGCAGACAAAGCACGAGTGCGTGTGGGGCAACTCTTTCATGGAGGCAATAGGCTTCGATTATGCCCAACGGGCAAGGAGAAAGTTCACGTTTCACGGTTTACGTTTCAGATCGGTTCATGAAACGTGAAGCGTGAATACAGCAATCCCCTGCTTGCTTGAACTCCGCCCTTCTGTTATCCACGCGCAAATGATTAAAACGGGCCTTGGGGCCGTCTAACTTGCATGGCAGTCGCTGCTGCGTCCCGGTCGCGGGTGGTGGTGGATGGGAAGTTTTTCCGGCTGGGCGACAAAAAATTTTACGTCAAAGGCATCGCTTACGGGCCATTTCCGCCCAACGGGCAGGGGCAGCCTTTTGCCTCGCCGGAACAAACTGCCCTGGACCTCGATCAAATCCGCGAGCTTGGCGCGAACGTGGTGCGGGTTTATCATGTGCCGCCGCGCTGGTTTCTCGACCTGGCTGCCGGCCGCGAATTAAAGGTGCTGGTCGACATTCCGTGGAACAAGCATCTGAGCTTCGATTCGCGTCCGCGCCGGGAGGAAGCGCTGGCGGCGGTTCGCAATGCAGTTTCCGCCTGCTCGCAACACCCGGCCGTGTTCGCGTTCAGCATCGCGAACGAAATTCCGCCGGATATCATCCGCTGGACCGGCGCTCGCGCGGCGGCGGATTTCATTGACGAACTCGTTTTCGCGGCGAAACGCATCGACCCTGGTTGTTTGTGCACCTACAGCAATTATCCACCGACGGAATTTCTGCACCCGAGCGCGGTGGATTTCGTGACGTTCAATATTTACCTCCACCGGGAGCCGGCGCTCAAAAATTATCTCGCGCGGCTGCAAATGATGGCCGAGGCGAAGCCGCTGGTGCTGGGGGAATTTGGCATTGATTCGCTGCGCGAAGGCGAGGCGCGCAAATGCGAAATGCTTTCGTGGCAAATCGAAGATTCCTTTCGCGCGGGCCTGGCCGGGGCCATTGTTTTTACCTTTACCGACGAATGGCACAAGGACGGGCGGTTGGTGGAAGGCTGGGAAATGGGCCTCGTTTCCATTGACCGGCGGCCGAAGGACTCATTTCTCGCGGTCAAAAAAATGTTCGGCGCGGCGCCGTATTTTGCGTTGAAGGAATATCCGAAGGTGTCCGTGATCGTGGCGAGTTACAACGGCGCACGCACGCTCAAGCTGTGCCTCGAATCGTTGCGGAAGCTCAATTACCCGAATTGCGAGGTCATCCTGGTGGATGATGGCTCAACGGATGCCACGCGGCAAATCGCGAGTGCGTTCCCATCGGTGCGCTGCATTCGCCATGAAAAGAATTTTGGCCTTTCCGTGGCGCGCAACACCGGAATTTCCGCTGCGACCGGCGAAATTGTAGCGTTCACGGATTCGGACTGCCGCGCGGATGAAGACTGGCTTTATTACATCGTCGGGACATTGACCGGCAGCGAATTTGTTGGGGTGGGCGGCCCGAATTTGTTGCCGCCGGAGGATTCGCGCGTCGCGGCGGCGGTGATGGTGTCTCCGGGCGGACCGGCGCATGTGATGCTCACGGACCGCGAGGCCGAACATATTCCCGGGTGCAACATGGCGTTTTACAAGCGCGCTCTGGACGAGATCGGCGGTTTCGATCCGATCTTCACCAAGGCGGGCGATGATGTGGATGTCTGCTGGCGATTGCAGGAGGCGGGTTGCCGAATCGGTTTTAGCCCATCGGCGTTTGTGTGGCATTACCGGCGTTCAACCATAGCGGCCTATTTGAAACAGCAGGAGGGATATGGCGAGGCCGAGGCGCTGCTGGTGCGGAAACATCCCGAGAATTTCAATTCGTTTGGCGGCGGCATCTGGCAGGGGCGGATTTATGCGCCGTCCAAGTTCGGCGTGGAACTGAGGGCGCCGGTGATTTATCACGGTTTGTTCGGCAGCGCGGGTTTTCAAAAAATTTACGCGCCCGAGCCGTCGGCGATGGTGATGCTTTGCACCACGGTCGAGTATCATTTGTTCGTCACGATCCCATTGTGGATCCTGAGCGGGATGTTTCGTTATTTGTTGCCGCTGGCGATTGCGAGCCTGCTGCTGCCGGTGATTGTGTGCGCGCTGGCAGGCGCGCAGGCAGCTTTGCCGAAGAATAAAAAGGAATGGTGGTCGCGCCCATTGGTGGCGCTGCTCTTCTTCTTGCAGCCATTGGTGCGCGGAGTGGCGCGCTATCAGGGACGGCTGGCGCAGCCTCCATTGAAACTGGTGTCGCAGGAATCGCTCGACTCGGTTGCTTTATTTCACGGCAAGCAATCGCTGGATGAAGTGCGATATTGGACGGGGAAGCGCGTTGACCGGATAGATTATGTGGCAACGATTCTGCGCCGATTGCAGGACCGCGGCTGGCCACAGAAGTCAGACGTCGGCTGGAGTGATTACGACGTGGAAATCAGCGGCAGCCGCTGGACCCATCTGCTGCTGACCACGGTCGCCGAGGATCATCCGCAGGACCGTCAGCTCGTGCGATGCCGGCTGCGCGCGGTGTGGTCGTTCCAGGCGAAGACAGTTTTTTGGGCGATGCTCGCGCTGGAATTGCTGTTCATCGGGCTGGTGAGTTTTCAGCGTATTTGGCCTTGGAATATCTTGCTGACCCTCCCGGTTTTTGTGTGGTTCGTGTCGCGCGAGCGGCGAAAACTGCAAAGCGTGGTGACGGTGTTTCTGGACCAGATAGCGAAGGAATTGGGTTTTGTGAAAATCAATCTGAACCAAAGTGGCGCGCAGAAAGAGTGCGAGATCAAGAGCGTCTGACAAAATCCATTGGTGATAGGCGTTCCGCTCTCGCCGGATGCGCGCCGTTATTGGCGATTTTTCGGCGCGCGCGGAGCGACGCGCCACGGCGGGCAAGGAGGCTCTCGTTTCGTTATGTGATGTGAGTCAATTTTCAACGCGTTTTTGCGAACAGAAAATTCCACAAATGGTCGGAGTGGAGCGGGATTTTTCCCAGAGGCGTGCGGAGGAGTGGCGAGAACATGAGCCATTGCAGACGGTGCGCCCAGGCAAGCCGATTAGCGAAGGCGGCGTCGCAGGCGCGGGCGATGGCGTCGCGAGCTTCGGCCCAGGACATTTCACCGCGGCTGTAGCGTTCCAAAGGTTCGATGGCGAGTTCGGCGGATTCGAAGGCCATGGACATGCCATTGCCAGTGACCGGCGGAATCATGGTGATGGCATCGCCGACGCAGCATTCGGTTTTGTCCACGGCGTGTTGTGGTTTCAACGAAAGGCCGGCGACGGAGCAAAACGAGTTTTCATCGAAGCGCGCCGAGGCGAGCCGTTCGTGCAAACGCGAACCGGGTTTGCCGCGGAGCAGGTTAAATCCCGATTCGCGCGTTTCGCCGGCGCGTCCGCGGAACAATCCGCAGACATTCACTTCGCCGCCGTTGATGCGATTGACGCCGACGTAATTATTTTCGAAGACGTGCATTTCCAGATCGGCATCCAGGTTCACGTTTGTCGCGTGCACTTTCAGGCCGAACCACCGCCAGCCGTTTTCGGTGGGTTGCGCGCGGCGGCCAGTGGCGCGGACGATGCCTTCGGCAAAATCATTGTCGTGCCGGCGCGTGTTAATGCGAAGATCGCCGCCGAGCCGCTGCAATTCCCGGGCAAGCGTGGAATCCAGCAGATAGCGCGAGATGCCGAGCGCGGGAGCGGGCAACGGGCGCGTCGGCGAACGGCTCGCGCCGGAAATGAATGCCGCGCTGTGGACGCGAATGGCGCCGGCGCTTTCGAGCAACCGAAGCAAATCGAGCCGCCGCAACACTTCCTGGCCGTTGCCGCTGATGAATTCACCACAGACGCGATGGCGCGGATAGCCGTGCGCTTCCCAAAGCGTGACCGGGATGTTGCGCCGGCGGAGGCCGATGCCGAGCGTGAGACCGGCCAATCCGCCACCAACAATCGTGATGGTCCGGGGCGCGGACATGGTCAAACCTTTCGGCGGGCGATGAACAGATGACTGAAAAGACCGGCGCGGCGCTCGAGTAGTTCCCAGTTATCATCGCGCGGCCAGAGCGCGGAGAGATCGCGGCCATTGAAGCCGGCTCGAACGCTGAGCGGAGCGTCGTGACAGGCGACTGGCCCGCAGCCGATGAGCGAAAGGCTTTCAGCAAAGAACAGCGACCAGGCGCCGCGCCGTGGTTCAATGGCGATAAACGCGTCTGCTTTTTTGGCCGCCACTGAAAAAAGATCAGTCAACTGAGAATTGCTAAAGTGGTGGAGAACCAGGTTGGCGAGCACGACATCGGTTTTTTCGCCGTTGGTCTCGCTCAAGCATTGGAAGATGTCGCCTTGCACGAGCCGAATGTCCCAATTCAGCGCGGCAAAATCGGCTTTGGTTTGGCTGGTGAGCAGGTTGTGCAAGTCGACAAACACGACCTCCACCTTTTTCTCTTCGCCTGGCAGCCGCCGGGCCACCCGGAGCAGCAGGTCGCCATCACCGGCGCCGATTTCCAGGATGCGCGAGGGCTGCTGGTTGGGAAACGATTTCCGGAGCGAGCGGGTAAGAATGCCGACGTGGCCCATCAGGGTATTGATGAGGCGCAGGTCGCGGCGAGTTTCAATGGCGGCCGGGTGGTCCGCGGGCAAAGCGTCCACGAGCTCGGAATGAAGACTGCGAATCACGTTAGCCCACCTCCAATAACGCGCCGTGGCAACTGAACCCCGCGCCGAACGAACTCATCCACCAAATGCCGGAAGGCACGCTGTCGTTGAGCGCGTGTTCGAGGACAAAATAAACCGACGAACTGCTCACGTTGCCGTATTCGCGGAGCACGGCTTCGCTCCAGCGCACGTCTTGATCCGTCAGGCCGAGGGTGTCGCGCAGGGCAACGAGCACGTCGCGACCGCCGGGATGCAGCACCCATCCGGCAACTCGCGATCGCGGCACATTGGCCCGGGCAAGCGTGTCGGTGAACAACTTGGAAGCGTGTTGCGCGGCCAGCGCGGGCACTTCCGGCGCGAGAATGTTGCGCAACATGCCGCGTTTTTGTTCGAAGCGCAGAAGGTCGCGCTCGTTAGGCTCAAAAAGCGAGCCGCTGATTTTCCATTTCACGGAACGGTTTCCGCCGGGAGCGTTCTCCAGCACAGCCGCCCCTGCCCCGTCGCCAAACAGGCAGGCGCTGATGAGCACGCCGATGTCGTCATCGAGATAAAACGCCGCGCTGCAGACTTCCACGCAAAGAGAGAGAACGCGCTTGGCGCGTCCGGCGGCAAGCAAGGCGTCGGCAACGCGAAGATTCGGCAGGGCCGCGCCGCAGCCCTGGCCGACGAGATCGAAGGTCATGACATCCTTGCGCAGCCCGAGGCGCTCGCCGACGTAGCTGGTGAGGCCGGGACAAAGATAACCGGTGCAGGTGCTCGCGATAATGGCATCAATATCCTCCGGATTGATTTTGGCGCGGGCGAACGCGCGCTGGGCGGCTTGCGCGGCCAGCATGGGGGCATTTTGAATGAATCTCGCGTGCAGGGCGTCGGGGGTCAGGTCAAAGGCATCGGTGAGTTTATCCAGGGACAGATGCCTGGTGGCAATGCCGTTGGCGCCGGTGAGGACTTTTTTCAGGACGGCGCGCGACCGTGGAGTCAGCTCGTTAAAGCGCGAGGATTTCTGGAGCGCTTCCCAGCATTCGGACTGGGTATAACGCTGTTGCGGAGCTGCAGTTCCAAGGCCCGTGATAAACATGGGATGACGGTAATGCGGTTCACTACTTTTCGCTACTGGGGTAAGAGGCGCGGCGAGAGGAGTTTGTTCCGATGCTTGACTGGCCTTCAGGACAAAGGGAAAATCCAGTTGGAAACGTCGAGGCGGTTTGCGCCCGCCTCGAGCAACGCGACGGCTGCCTGCGTGCTGAGGGTTTCGTCGCCGGCTTTAATGCCGAATTTGGCGCCCACGGCTTCGCGGCAGAGTTTGACTTCGTCGATAATGGGCGAGGCGAGCGTGCGCAGGCACACGAAATGAGCACCGGATTCGGCAATCAATTCGCAAGCGGCGCGGAGTTCCTCGGTCGTGAGCATTTGAGGGCGAAGGGCGACCTTGACGATGCGTTCGTCCGCGGCTTCGGCGACATCACGGAGTTCGCGCAGAACCATTTTGTGATCGCCGTCTTTGAGACGCCCGACATTCAGCGCCACTTCAAATTCCTGCGCGCCGAAGTCCACGGCCACTTCGGTTTCGTAGCGTTTGACATCGCCATCGGCCGAACCGAGCGGCCAGCCGATGAAGGCGGTAACTTTCAGGTCGGAATCTTCGAGCAATGAAGCAGCGAGTTCGACGCGGGAAGTGGCGACGCAGATGCCGTAGAGCTTTTGCTCGCGGGCTTTGCGGCAAAGCTCTTCAATTTCCTTGGCCGTGGTGTCGGCGCGGGTCAGCGAAAGCTCGAAGACCCGCGGCAATTCGGTTGGAGAGATTCCGGTCACTTCGGCAACAAATCGACGACGAGGGACCGTTCCTCTTTCAACTCGTTTTCAGTGGCGGCGATTTTCGCCTTGCTGAAGTCGTTGAGCGGAACGCCCTGGACGATTTCCCATTTCTTGCCATCGGTGCGGATCGGGTAGCTGAACATCAAGCCCTTCTGGATGCCGTAATCGCCGGGCGTGCAGACCGAGACGCTGAACCAATCGCCGGACTTGGTGGGCGTGGTGAGATTGCGCACGGTGTCGACGACGGCATTGGCGGCGCTGGCGGCGCTGCTGAGGCCGCGGGCTTTGATGATGGCCGCGCCGCGCTGCTGCACCGAGGCGATGAATTCGCCCTTGAGCCAGGCTTCGTCCTTGATCACGCCGGCGACGGGTTGGCCGTTGATTTTGGCGTGGGTGAAATCCGGATATTGCGTCGAGGAATGATTGCCCCAGATGGCGACATTGCTGACCGCGGTCACTTCGACACCGGCTTTTTTGGCGAGCTGGGATTTGGCGCGATTCTCATCGAGGCGGGTCATGGCGAACCA
>DATNEA010000086.1:0-37512 GCA_035606845.1 Candidatus Angelobacter sp.
TGGTGTCGTCGAATGGGCTGCATTTCCTCATCGCGTGGGAGTTGTTCACGGTTTGCTCCTACTTTCTCATCGCGCTGGACCGTCAGAAGCGCGAGGCACGCGCCGGGGGCTGGTTATTTCTCGTATCTTCGCACGCGGGAACGCTCTGCCTCTTTGCATTCTTTGGCACATTAGCGGCCCGCACCGGAAGTTGGGACCTTGGTCCGATGCGTGAACAGGCCGGTCTGGCGCCGTTGTTCTGGCTGGTGTTGATTGGCTTCGGTGTCAAAGCAGGCGTCTTTCCGCTGCACATCTGGTTGCCATCGGCACACGCGAATGCGCCCAGCCATGTTTCGGCCATCATGTCTGGCGTGGCCCTTAAAATGGGCATCTATGGAATCGTGCGGTTCAGCGGCTGGCTGCCCGTGCCTGCGGCGGCGGGATGGGTTGTCATTGGCCTGGGCGCAATCAGCGCATTATTCGGCATTGTATTTGCATTGGCGCAAAACGATCTCAAACGGTTGCTCGCCTATTGTTCCGTGGAGAACATTGGCATCATCCTCGTTGGCATGGGCGCGGCGCTGCTTGGCGCGGACCATGATAATGCGCTGTGGGGACGGCTTGCGCTGGCCGGAGTATTGTTGCACGTGTGGAATCACGGGGCGTTCAAAACGCTTCTGTTTTTTGGGGCCGGTTCAGTATTGCACGCCACGGACACACGGGAAATGAGCCGTTTGGGCGGGCTGTGGCGCAGGATGTCGTGGACCGCGGGCCTGTTCGCACTCGGCGCGATTGCCGTGTCAGGCTTGCCGCCGCTTAATGGATTTGTCAGCGAATGGCTTTTGTATCTGGGCCTCTTCGACGCAGCAGCCAGTCGTAATCCCTCAAGTTGGGTAGTGCTGCCGGTCGCGATCATGCTCGCAATGGCTGGAGCGGTCGCCCTGGCGGCTTTCTCTAAAGCATGCGCCGTGGTGTTCCTTGGCGCACCACGCACTCAGGCGGCGGAACAAGCCCACGAATGTGGCATGCTTATGCGCGGATCGATGCTGGTAACAGCCGCCATTTGTTTTTTCCTTGGCGTGGCGCCGGTACTTTTTTGGCCCGCGATTTCTCGCGCTGTTGCGGTGTGGAATCCGGCCTGGGCTGCTCCGAAACCGCCAGCACCTTTGATCAATCTCGGTTTGGCTCAAATGATTCTGGTGGTCGTGGCTTGCGCATCGGGCGCCTGGCTTTGGCGAAAGGCGCGCGCCAATGGGCTTCAGCGCAGGCTTACGTGGGACTGCGGCTATGCGAAACCCAGCGCACGCATGCAATACACGAGCGGCTCTTTCGCAGGTATTGTTTCGGGCTGGTTTGCCTGGCTTCTTCAACCAGAGCAACAAATGCGGCGGCCACGCGGTCCCTTGCCGGCAAGCGCAAGCCGGGTCGAACGCATTCCAGAAACCGTGTTGGAGCGAGTCATTGCTCCCGTGGGTAACGTCATCATGCGAGTATCCGCCATTGCCCGCCGACTGCAACACGGACGGCTCCAAGCCTATATTCTCTATGTCGTGGTCGGCTTGCTCGGTTTGGGCATTCTGGTCTTCCTGGGAGGAAGGTTATGATTGTATTCCTCAATCTCATTTGTCGTATTGCGCTATGGTTGCTATTGGCCCCGCTCTTGCCGGGGATTATCAACAAGGTCAAAGCGTGGATGGCGGGTCGGCGTGGGCCGCCGGTATTTCAACTCTATTATGACCTGGCGCGTCTCTGGCGGAAGAGCGTGGTGTTGAGCACGCTGGCGTCACCCGGTTTTGTGGTCGGACCGGCGGTGGCATGGGTCGCGCTGATGGGCGGGGCACTGCTGTTGCCATTGGGGCCGGCGGGAACGGTCATGGGTTTTCGCGGCGACATGCTGCTCCTGATTTACCTGCTGGCTCTCGCCCGGTTCTGCACGGCGTGGGCTGCGTTGGAAACAGGCTCCCCGTTTGAAGGCATGGGCGCGGCCCGCGAAGTGAGTTACGCGATTCTCGCGGAAGCAGCGGTCATTTCCGCGGTGCTGTCACTGTGCATTCAAACCGGAAGCACGTCACTGGACACCATGCTCAGACCCACGAACGGCACTTCGGCGGTGCTGCTCGCGGCGGGGTTATTTATAGTGTTGCTGGCGGAGAACTGCCGGGTTCCGTTTGATGATCCCAACACGCACCTGGAATTGACGATGATCCATGAAGTGATGGTGCTCGACCACAGCGGGCCGCCGCTGGCCGTAATCTTGCACGGAGCATCCATCAAGCTATTACTCTTCTCGTTGCTGCTGGCCGAAGCGGTATTGCCGGTTGAAAATCTGTCCCCTGCATTGGCGGTAGTCGTGCTGGCTGCTGGAGTGTTCGTCGTGACAGTCGGGGTCGGTTTGGTCGAATCATTGCTGGCACGGCTTGCTTTTCGCCGCGTTCCGTTGCTGCTTGCGACGGCATTCCTCCTTTGCGTGTTTTCGATGTTAATTGCCTGGAAAGGCGGTACCCCATGAATGAAACGGTAAACTTCCTGGTCTATCTCGCGATGGGATTGAACCTGCTGGCGCTCGGCAGCAGCCGCCTGCCGACCATTATTTGGGCGATGGCCGTGCAAGGCGTGGCGCTGGGAATAATGCCAATGTTCATAGAACCCGATTTCAACTGGCACTTGGGTTTGATTGTGGTGGCAACGGTGGCGGGCAAGGGCGTGGTGATTCCCAGTCTTTTGCGGCGGGCCATGCGGGCGGCGAACATTGATCGGGAAATGGAGCCGTTCATCAGTTTCGTGCCGTCACTTCTTCTCGGCGCAGGCGGCACGGTCGCGGCTTTCGCGGCGGTGCGATTCCTGCCTCTCCTGCCGGAGCATGCGCATACCTTGTTCCTGCCGGGTGCTCTGGCTTCGGTATTGACAGGATTCGTTCTGCTCATCGGCCGCGTAAAAGCAATCTCCCAGGTGTGCGGCTACCTGATTTTGGAAAATGGCATTTACTTGTTTGGCCTGCTGCTTATTCGCGCCATGCCGCTGCTCGTGGAGGCTGGCATTCTCCTGGACCTGACGGTGGCCGTGTTTGTCATTGGCATCATCGTGGATCGCATCCAACGCGCCTTTGATTCACTCGACACTCGCAAACTCACCGCGCTTCACGAATGAAAGAACTACTGCTCATCTTTGTGCCCATGGCGGGAGCCGCGCTGGCCGCTGTCTGGCCGAGCAACCGGACGCGTCCGTGGCTGTTGCCAGTCGTGGGCTTCGCGCATGTTGTTTTGACATTTTGGTTGATGGTGGACCCGCCAACCGTGGCAGCGAATGCGTGGTTCGGTTTCGATCCGATTGCGCGGGCAGTTTTGCCAGCAGTGTCTTTGTTGTTCCTGGTTTGCGCCATGTACAGTGTGCCTTACCTGCGCCTGAGAAGTGAACGGCCCAATCGCGTCTTCGTGTCCACCTTACTGTTGGTGCTGGGACTATTGAGCGCAGGGCATCAGGCCAGACATTTGGGCTTGTTATGGATTGCGACTGAGGCTGTGACTCTGGCGACGGTACCGCTCCTGCATTTCAACAACACCCCTCGCGCGTTTGAGGCGACATGGAAATATCTGCTGGTCGGCGGCACGGGCATTGCGCTCTCGTTGCTCGGTTCTCTTTGCCTCGGTTACGCTTCATTACATGGCGGGGGCAGCGGCGATCTGACATTCACCGCATTGATCGCCCAGGGCGCGGGTTTGTCTCGGCCATGGGTGTTGATTGCGTGGGTTCTGTTGTTGGTGGGATACGGGACGAAAATGGGATTGGCTCCCATGCACACCTGGAAGCCCGATGCTTATGGCGAAGCCCCCAGCATTGTGGGCGCAATCATGGCAGGCGGCGTTACCACCGTGGCGTTCACGGCGATTTTGCGCGTGCGCTCGGTAATCAGCGCTGCCGGCGAGGGCGCCGCAGCAAGCCGCACACTCCTCGCCATCGGATTATTCTCGATGTTGGTTTCGGCGCTCATGCTTCTGGGGACGCGCGACTTCAAACGAATGCTCGCCTATTCCAGCATCGAACACATGGGTATCCTGAGCATCGGAGCGGCGTTGGGCACCGCCGGAGTGTGGGCGGCCCTGTTTCACGTTTGGAGCAATGGCCTGACCAAGGGCGCGCTTTTTCTGAGTGCTGGTAATATTCGGCGGGCGGCCGGTGCGCGCACAGTCGATGAAGTTAGCGGCATGGCTGTGTTAACACCGCGCTCGGCGGCGATCTTTGTCGTCGGAATGTTCGCGATCACAGCCCTTCCGCCATTCAGCCCATTTTTCAGCGAAATACGTGTCGTGCGAGCGGCTTTTGAGACTAGACATGGCGCTGCCGCTGGAATGTTTCTCGCCTTCTTGTTGTTTACCTTTTTTGGCATGACGCGGCTTGTCTTCGCCGTTGTTGATGGCCGTCCTCGTACCGCAACGAAGACGGTCGGCAGACACTTTCCAGAAACCGCCGGAGTCATTTTCCCGCCGCTCCTTTTAATGGGCATTTCGCTTTGGCTGGGTCTTTGGACGCCCGCCGTGCTGCGCGATTCCTGGACAGCGGCTGTGGCTCAACTCTTTTCCATCAAATGAGCGCGTCCACTCCATTTGCACTGTTAGCCAACGCCACCAGTCTCCCGTGGTCGGACGTGCCCGAGTGGACAATGGAAAGCTTCGTGCAAAAAACTGCCAGCGAGCTGAACCGTGGCGCACGGCTTTGCGCCTGGTTCGGTGTGCCGGAAAGCAACGGTACACGGTTGGTGGCAATCCTTGCCTTCGATGCCGACAACACCCTGGCGGTCGCGCGCAGCACGCCGTTTAGCGGCAGTTATCCCGCGCTCACTCCCACTCACCCGCAAGCCCACCTGTTCGAGCGCGAAGTCTGGGAACAGCATCGTCTCAAACCCGAGGGACATCCGTGGCTCAAGCCCGTCCGCGCGAACCACGGGAATGCGCCGGCCAATGGCGAGTTTTTCCGAGTGAATGGCCGCGAAATTCACGAAGTGGCGGTTGGCCCGATCCACGCAGGCGTCATTGAACCGGGTCATTTTCGTTTTCAATGCAATGGCGAGGAGGTGATCAATCTCGAAATCGCCCTCGGCTATCAGCACCGCGGCATCGAGGCGGCAGCATTGGCCAACGGGCCGCAGTTGGTGACAATGTGCCAGATGGAAACCATCGGCGGAGATACGACCATTGGCCACGCCACGAGCTACGCGATGGTCCTGGAAGCGCTCGCCGGAATGGAGGCGCCATTGCGGGCGCAATGGCTTCGCGCCCTCGCCCTGGAGTTAGAGCGATTGGCCAATCATACTGGCGATTTGGGCGCGCTGGCCGGTGACGTGGCATTTCTGCCCACATCCGCGGCCTGCGGCAAGCTTAGGGGCGATTTTTTGAACCTGACGGCGCTTATTTGCGGAAATCGGTTCGGCCGCGGTCTCGTCCGACTGGGTGGTTGCCGGCATGATCTTGAGCCTTCGCGCGCCAATGGCCTGCTTGAAAAGTTGAACCGGGCGTTGACAGACGTGGAAGAGGCCACCGCCTGGCTCTGGGACGCGAACTCCGTACGCTCGCGCTTCGAAGGGACTGGCGTCGTTTTCACTGAACAGGCGGCCGCGATGGGGTTGGTGGGCGTGGTCGCACGGGCGTCCGGTTTGGTTCGGGATGTCCGTTTTGACCATCCCGCGGGCTGGCATCGGTTCGCGCAGGTTCCCGTTGCCGTCTGGCCGGACGGCGATGTGTTCGCTCGCGCGAAGGTGCGCTGGTTGGAGATTCAGCGCTCCGGAAAATTTCTCACAGAACAGCTGGCTGCCGCGCCCGAAGGTGCAATTCGTGCGGACGTTGGCCCGCTTGCAGCCAACACTCTGGCCGTCGTACTGGCCGAAGGCTGGCGGGGCGAGATATGTCATGTCGCCCTTACGGATGAGACCGGAAGGTTTCGCCGGTACAAAATCATGGACCCCTCATTCCACAACTGGATTGGAATGTCGCTGGCACTGCGTGGCCAGGCGATCTCCGACTTTCCGCTTTGCAACAAAAGTTTCAACCTCTCGTACAGCGGCTTTGATCTCTGACTATGTTTGCATTCGAAACCATTATTCATCGCTTGCGGCACGGCAGCCAGACGATGTCTTATCCAGATGGTCCTGCACCCGCCCTGCCTGATCGTTATGGCGGCGCCTTGCGTGTGGATGCATTCAAATGCACCGAAAGCTGCACTGTGTGCGTCGAGGTCTGTCCAACGCACGCAATCACAAAACCGCCTGGCGGCCCGGCATTGCTCGATTTGGGCAAGTGTATTTTCTGCGCTGCTTGCGTCGAAGCCTGTCCGACAAAGGCCATTACTCAAACTGGAGACTATCGCATGGCGACACGGCGGCGCGAAGATCTTTTGCTTGGCAATCCGGGCGCTGAAGAAGCGCGCCTTGCCGCTGCTCTCGACGAAAAACTGCGCAGACTCTTTGGCCGTTCACTGCGCCTTCGCGTGGTAAGCGCCGGCGGCTGTGGCGGCTGCGAGGCGGATGTCAATGTGCTCGGTACCATCGGGTGGGACCTTGGACGGTTTGGGGTTCAGTTTGTCGCCTCGCCCCGCCATGCCGATGGCCTTCTTGTTACCGGGTGCGTTTCAAGAAACATGGAACTGGCACTCAAAAAAGCATGGGACGCAATTCCGGAGCCGAAGATCGTCATCGCAGTCGGCGCGTGCGCCATCGCTGGCGGACCATTTATCGGCAATCAAGAGATTCTTAATGGCGCTGCTTCGGTGGTGCCCGTTGACTTGTTCATTCCTGGCTGTCCACCTCATCCACTCACCATCCTGGATGGCTTATTGCGGCTGTTGGGGCGATTGGATGAAAAAGCCGGTGCTTGATTGTGCGACATTCGGCTGCCGAGAATGGTGCGCCAAACACTTCGATTTCGCTTTGAGTCTGAATGCGTGAGCTCGCAGCAGCCCTTAAAGGTGAGATGGTGGTCGTGGGACTTGGGGGGGCCTACCCGTCGAACTGGACGGTTCGCTAGGGAAGGAATCGGTGCCGTCAACCCGAAGGGGGTGCGGGAATGGGCAGTCCAGGAATCCATCGTTGAGGGTTGGCTACGGTTCGCTATGTTTTTGTGCGGGAAAAGCGATCTCCTATCAATTTATATCTTCGTCACCGGTGCCTTTGACCTATTCGTTGGTGTCTGCTCAATCGCGCAATCGTTCTCAGCGCTCACAAAATCCCTGCAACCTACGTACATGAAAACATTCCGTGCCTGAGATTCAGTCACCCCCGCCAAATCCATATATGCTTTGATCCAGGCTGTTTCATCGACTGCGCTGTTTCCCGAAAGGACGTTCATTAAATGCTGCTTCAATGAGCCACCGGGAATTGTCGCTGCGCTCACCAATTTTTGTGGACCTCTGCGCACTTTTTGCAGCGGTGATGTTGAGCTTCAACCCTTGCAAAAAAGGGATGGCATTTGCCAACAAGCGTGGATTCCCAAGTATAGTTTGTGGGGATACTAAATCGGTGAATGGAAATTCGTATGAAAGCTCGCTCTTTACCCAAATCAGTGCCGCCTGTCTTTGAGCCCACCAAAGTAAAATTGCTGCCGAAGCCAGTTCATCACCTGGAAATTCTGGCGAGAATTTCCATAAAGAGAGTTGAATATTCTTCCTTTGAAAAGTTGGATGAACGTGCCACGCGCCGGACCAGTGTGCTTGAAGGAATTCTGACTCGAACCGAAGCCACCCGTCTCCGTTGAATTACGCAGCGCGCAAGTTCTCGGCGACAGGGGAAAAGCTTTTGCGGGCTGAAAGCATCATGCGCTATCATAGCGGCTGCGCGCTGGTGGCGCCGCGCGTTTACGAGATAGCCCATTTCCAGTTACGAATTTCAGGCATGTCCTGCCCGTGCTCGTTGATGTAATTTCGGTGTTCGACCAATTTATCCTGCAGAGCTTGTTTCAAATAAGCTGCCTTGGCGCCAACCTGTGGCAGCCTGTCAATGACATCCATGACGAGGTGGAAGCGATCCAGATCATTCAGCACCGCCATATCGAAGGGCGTGGTAATCGTGCCTTCTTCCTTATAACCGCGCACATGCAGGTTATCGTGGTTCGTGCGGCGATAGGTCAACCGGTGAATCAACCACGGATAGGCATGGAAAGCAAAAATGATCGGCTTGTCTTTGGTAAACAACGCGTCGAAGTCGTGATCATTCAAACCGTGAGGATGTTCGGTGCAAGGTTGCAGCTTCATCAGATCAACGACGTTGATGACACGGATTTTTAGTTCCGGTAAATGCTCCCGGAGAATGGACACCGCAGCCAGTGTCTCCAGCGTTGGTACGTCACCCGCGCAAGCCATGACTACGTCCGGTTCGCTACCCTGATCGTTGCTGGCCCAGGACCAGATGCCAATGCCCTCAGTGCAATGCTTCACGGCGGCATCCATGCCCAGCCATTGCGGGGCCGGATGTTTTCCAGCGACGACGACATTCACGTAATGCCGGCTACGCAAACAATGGTCCATGACCGACAACAGACAATTGGCATCCGGCGGCAGGTACACCCTGACAACCTCGGCCTTTTTATTGACCACGTGGTCGATGAACCCCGGGTCTTGGTGGGTGAAACCGTTGTGATCCTGCCGCCAAACGTGAGAAGCGAGTAGGTAGTTGAGCGATGCGAGTCTCCGGCGCCAAGAGAGCTTGGAGGTAACTTTCAACCATTTCGCATGCTGATTGAACATGGAATCCACAATGTGGATGAATGCTTCGTAGCAATTGAACAGTCCATGTCGGCCGGTGAGGAGATAGCCCTCCAGCCAGCCTTCACATTGGTGTTCGCTCAGCATTTCGATCACGCGACCTTCCGGAGCGAGGAATTGATCGTTCCGGTCTGTTTCGGCCTCCCATTGCCGACTGGTTGTTTCGAATACATCCGCAAGACCGTTGGAAATGGTTTCATCTGGACCGAAAATTCGAAAGTTCCGCTCAGACGCATTCATCTTCACCACGTCACGGAGGAATTTTCCGAGCACGTGGGTATCGCCTATTCCAGGAACGCCCGGCATGGGAACGTTGACGGCATAGTCGCGAAAATCCGGCACTCGAAGATCCTTCAACAGATTGCCGCCGTTGGTATGCGGGTTGGCTCCCATGCGTCTGGGACCGCTGAGCGCTAGCTCAGCGAACTCTGTCCGAAAGCGTCCCTGCTCGTCGAAAAGTTCCTCCGGACGATAACTCTTCAGCCATTTTTCCAAAAGTTTAAGGTGGCTCGGCGGACTGGTTGGCGTGACGGCGAGCGGCACTTGATGCGAACGGAATGTGCCTTCGTTGGGAATTCCATCGACCTTTTTTGGCCCGGTCCAGCCTTTTGGGGATCTCAAGACGATCATCGGCCAGTCGGGTTGCGTCCTGCCATCCTCGATTCGAGCATTCTCTTTGATCTGACGAATATCAGCCATCACCGTATCCAAAGCTTCTGCCATCGCTTGATGCATTGTCTCCGGTTTGTGCCCCTCGACGAAATAAGGTCTCCAACCGTGGCCTTCAAACAGCTTGCGCAACTTGGCTTTCGGAATGCGCGCGAGAACTGTGGGATTGGCGATTTTGTATCCATTCAAGTGCAGAATCGGCAGCACCACACCGTCGGTCACCGGATTGAGAAATTTATTCGAATGCCACGCCGTGGCCAGCGGGCCGGTTTCCGCCTCGCCGTCGCCCACCACACACGCCACGATTAAATCAGGATTGTCAAAGACCGCGCCAAAAGCATGGCTCAGTGAATAGCCGAGTTCGCCTCCTTCGTGAATGGAACCGGGACATTCTGGCGAGACATGGCTCGGAATTCCTCCAGGAAAGGAAAACTGCTTGAACAGTTTTTTCAAACCAATCTCGTCACGGCTAATGTCGGGATAAATCTCCGTGTAGGTGCCCTCCAGGTAGGTATTCGCCACGAGCGCCGGACCGCCGTGACCGGGACCGGAAATATAAAACATGTTTAGATCGTGCTCTTTGATGATCCGATTCAGATGCGCGTAAATAAAGTTTTGTCCCGGAGTCGTGCCCCAATGGCCCAGCAGCAAATGCTTGACGTGTTCGGGCTTGAGCGGTTCACGGAGCAGCGGATTGTCGCGCAAATAGATCTGTCCCACGGACAAATAATTTGCAGCCCGCCACCAGGCATCGATGTTATGCAGCAGTTCCGGCGCAAGCGCATTGGCATTTGTTTTCATAGTTGAAGCCTTTCAAGAACCTGACATACCGACCGCGCAATCATTAATTCTTCATCCGTTCGGATAACACGGACAACCACTTTGCTTTCGTCGCTTGAAATCACGTCGGCGCTTGCGGCATTGCGTTTGGGATCCAATTGGATGCCGAGCACCTTCAATCGTTCGCATATTCGCGCCCGGATCGGAGCGGCATTTTCGCCGATGCCACCGCTGAAGACGAGAGTGTCCAACCCGTCGAGGGCGACCGTAAACGCCCCAATCCATTTGCTCGCCTGATAGCAAAAGAGCGCGACAGCTTCAGCCGCGCGACTATCCTCGATTTCGCGTGCCAGCAGATCGCGCATATCGGAGCTGGTTTCCGATATCCCGAGGAGGCCGGACTCGTGGTTTGCCATTTTGAAGAACTCGCGTGTGGTCATTCCTTCTACGCGTTCCAGATAGGCGGCGAGGCCGGGATCGAGATCGCCGGAACGCGTGCTCATCGGCAATCCCGCAGTGGGCGTGAACGCCATCGTAGTATCCACGCTCTGGCCGGCTTTCACGGCGGCCATGCTGGCGCCATTGCCGAGGTGCGCGAGGATGACACGACCCTGCGCGGCATTTGAACCAGCCACTCGCGCGAGTTCCTCCATCAAAAAAGTGTACGACAAGCCGTGAAATCCGTATCGTTGAACGCCACGAGCTTCATAGCGCCGCGGAATGGGCAGGAGCCTCGCGACCGAAGGAAGCGTGCGATGAAAGGCCGTATCGAAGCATGCCACCTGCGGCAAACCGGGAAATTTCGCAGAGAGCATTTCAATCAGCGCGATTTCCGCGGGGAGATGTTCCGGGTCGAACGGCCCCACCCGGCGTAATTCTACGAGCATCCCATCGTCGACCATTTGTGGTTCCCGGTATTTTGGCCCTCCGTGGACCACGCGATGTCCGACTCCTTTAAACTGCGATTCCGCGAGTCGGGTAATGACATGCTCCAACGCAGCGGAGTGGTCGCGCGCCGAAATTTTTTTCTGGGTGCGGTGGCCGTGCTCTTTCAACACGAAGGTCGCGTCCGCAGTGCCAATCCGATCTATGTCTCCGGAAACAACCCGCGCCGGGGAAGTGCCCGCCGTGAACACTGCGAATTTCAAGCTGGATGAACCGGCATTCAAAGCAAGCACATGCCCGGGGCTTTGGCTGTTCTGAACAGTCGATTGTATTCCACCGTTTGCTTCTTGCTTCATGGCTTACGTTTCGTCCGCTGAAATCTTTAAAAACCCCTTACGACGTCGTCAATCAAGTTCATGGTTATCAGGTTCGATCCAGTCTGCTGAAAATCCCCCAAGCGCAATGCCTATGCAATGGAGAATCGCGCGCAGGTTACAAATGTAGGAAAAGTTGAAATCGATAGGCTCACCGACCGCTTCTTTGGAAAAGGGGGCGGTACGAGTTTCGGAAGCGTTTCTGGGAAGGTATGTAAATTGTTTAAGAATTTGTGGGGGCTCATTTTGAGATAGTGAACCTATCGGAAGCCTCTTCATCGAATGCGACGTATGCGATTCGTCGCAGTTCCGAGGTTTAAATTGATCTCGCTTTCGCAGCCAATTAGAAACGAGAACATCACAGTGTTGCCGGAGCGCGTGGTGAAGTTGGCCACGCCAATTTGAGAGCCGTCCAGCGGTAGTCACGGGGGTAGTCATAACTTTCAGAGAATTTCACTTTGCTTCAAATAACCACACGGCATAGCATTTCTGGCGCATCCCATTGGCATTGCCTTATTTATATGTGCCAATTGAAGGTTTGTGAAACCCGGTGAAATCATTCTGCCCCAACTACGGATCAGAAGGTTTCAGGTTCAACTCCTGATGGGTGCACCACTTTTTGTCCCTCTCTGTCAGTCTCAACTCATTTCGACGCCGCGGACGAATTCCTCATGTAACTTCGCGTAAACGCCGCCCGCCGCCAGGAGCGTGCGATGCGTGCCGCGCTCCACAATTCGACCGTGCTCCAGCACCAGCACGAGATCCGCTTTGCGAATCGTGCTGAGCCGATGGGCGATCACAAAGGCCGTGCGGCCGCGCAGCAACAATTCCAACGCGCGCTGCAAGCGAGCCTCGGTGATCGTGTCAATGGCGCTCGTCGCTTCATCGAGCACCACGATTTTTGGTTCGGCGAGCAAGGCGCGGGCGAAGCAAATCAATTGGCGCTGGCCGGAGGAAAGCGCCGCGCTCTTTTCTCCCACCTGCGTTTCCAGTTTCGCCGGCAGCGCCTCCACCAAGTCCAGGCAATCCAGGGCACGAAGCGTGGCGCGCACATCTTCATCACTCGCAGCAGGTTTGGCGAAACGGATGTTGTCCAGGATGCTGCCGGAGAACAGAAAATTGTTCTGCTGCACACTGCCCATTTGCGACCGCAACGACGCGCTGGTGACATCCGCCAGGTCTTGGCCGTCCACGAGCACGCGGCCGCCGCTCGGCAAATAGAATTTCTGCAGCAACGCCGCGATGGTTGTCTTGCCACTGCCGGTGTGTCCGACGAGCGCCACGGTTTGGCCCGGTTCGACGCTGAACGAAATATCGGTCAGCACGGGCCGGCCCGGCCTATACTCAAACCGAACGTTGTCGAATTCCACGCGGCCGCGAATGGCGGGCAAAGATTTCGCGCCCGGCGCATCGGTCCATTCGGGCTTCAAATCAATCAACCGGAAGTAGCGTTCCGCGCCGGCCATCGCTGCCAGCGCTTGTTGATATTGGTTTCCGATGACTTGCACCGGATCAAAAAAGAAATTGGCCAGGAAGAAGAACATGACGAGGTCGCCGGGGTTCATATGCAGCCAGCCATGCCAATGCAGCGCGCCATAGCCGCTGAGCAACGCGGTGACCCCGAGGAAAATCTGGCTCTTCATTTGCAGCAGGGGAATGAACACGGCCGAGGCGCGAGCCACGCCCACGTTGTTTTCGCCGTGGATGTTCACCAGCTTTCGGAAAAACCCGGCGTTGATCTCCTGGCGCACAAACGCCTGCGTCACGCGAATGCCCCCGACCGATTCGGCCAAGGTGGAAGTCACACGGCTCCAGCTCTCCTGCACTTTGCGCATCTGGCGGCTGGCTTCGTGTTTGAAGCGGCGGTTCAGGATCCAGATGGCGGGCGCGAACGCCAGCATGAGCGAAAACAGCTTCCAGTTGTACCACGCCATCAGCAGCGCCGCGACGAACATCTGCACGACTTGAATCGCCACCACAAAGGTCACGTCCTGCACGGCCACGCGCACGGCATCGATGTCCGAAACCAGCCGGCTGATGATTCGGCCAAATTTCGTTTGATTGAAGAACGACATCGGCAGCGTGGCGAGCTTCTGGAAATATTCCGAGCGCATGTCGTGCGCGACAGCCTCGCCGAGTTCCAGCGCCGTGCGTTGGCGGAAATGCAACGTCACGATCATGAGAACCACGAGGCCGAGATAAATCGCGGCATACCGGAAAATGCCGGCCATGTCGTTGCCGGCAATGGGGCCGTTGATGGTCTGGCCGATCATCCAGGCCAGCGCCGGCAATTGCAGGCCGCGGAGAAACGTAATCACAAAGAGCCAATTGCGCCGTGCGGCATACGGCCGTGTGTAGGTGAAAATCCGGCGGATCAACGTCACGCTCAAGGGCGCCTGGTCGGCCTCGCGATCATCCAGCGGCCGAAAATACGTGATGGCTTCCCGGGCGCCATCCAGGGGCACCCCCCTCTCGCGCGATTTTGATTTGATTTGCGGCCACAAGCTCATGACGGCTCCTTTTCACGGGGCGTAGTGGCACGGGCGTCCCGCCCGTGCGAATCGAAGCTCACAGGCGGGACGCCCGTGCCACTATCGTTCGGCTCGCCCAGGTCCATCAGTTGGAGCAGCGCCGTTTCGTGATACAGCCCGGGCGCGCGCGCGAGTTCATCATGGGTTCCACGCTGCGTCAGATGGCCGTCTTCCAGCACCAGGATGAGATCGGCGCGACGAAGCAGGCTCAGGCGGTTGGAGACAACAAATGTAGTGCGCCCTTTCATTGCCGCGCGTAACGCCGTCACTATCTCGTGTTCGGTTTTCGCGTCCACCGAAGCGGTGGGATCATCGAGGATGAGAATCGGTGGGTGCAGCAGGAGCGCTCGAGCGAGCGCCAGCCGTTGCCGCTGCCCGCCGGAGAGGTCCACGCCGGATTCGCCCAGCACTGTGTCATAGCCGTGCGACAGCTCGGTGATGAATTCATGGGCGGAAGCTATTTTCGCCGCCTGTTCGATCTGTTCCTGCGTCGCGTGCGGGTTGCCGAACGCGATGTTCGCCGCCACGGTGTTTGAGAAAAGGAAGCTATCCTGGTAAACGATCCCGATCTGGCGCCGGTACGCGTCCACGTCCAATTCGCGCACGTCCCGGCCGTCCAGCAGAACCCTTCCCTCCTGCGGATCGTAGAAACGCGGAATCAAACCGAGCAACGAACTTTTGCCCGTGCCCGTGCTTCCGAAAACGCCGACGATTTGACCCGGTTGGGCAGCAAACGAAATATCGCGCAGCACGGAAATCTCAGGCGCGTAGCCAAAGCTGACACGTTCGAAAACAATGTGGCCGTCCACGCGGGACGGCACGACGGCGGCGGGTTTGCTTTCGATCTCCACCGGGGTGTCGAGCACTTCGAAGACGCGTTGCGCCGCGGTGAAACTTTGCTGCACGGAATTGGCGATGGTGGTAATGTTGGCGACCTGGCCATTGAACTGCTGCAAAAGACCGGCAAACACAACCAGCCCAGAGCCCAGAGCCACGCGCCCTTGGACGTAAAGCCAGCCGCCGTACGCAAACAAAATCACCAGGCTCAATTGCGACAGGAACTGCGTGGCCGGCGTGAACACCGCGAGATCGAAAAAAATCCGCCGCTGCTGCCGCGAGACGTCGTCATTGGCGGCTTCGAACCGCCGGACCCGGTGCGGTTCGGCGGCGAAGCTCTTAACCGTCTGCATGCCGCGAATGCTTTCCGTGAACAGCTCAACGAGCCGGTCGAACAATTCGCGATTGCGCAGGTAACCCGGGCGCAGCCGCGCAGAGTAATAATGCGTTACCGCCCACAGGCCGACAGTGACCGACAGGCACGCCAGCGTCAAAGTCGGATGGATCCGCCACATGAACACGAAGTAGATTGCCAGCGAGAGCAGCATGTTGAGGCCCTGCAACACGACTCCGTCCACGAACAGTCGCGTGTTCTGCACGTCGCCAGTGACGCGATTGAAAATCGAACTGGACCCGTGCACGTCGAAAAAGCGGAAGCTGAGTCGTTGCAGCTTGGCATAGACTCGGTGACGGAGGTTGGGAACGATCTTGGCCTGGGTCAACCGGGCCGTGACCATGTTGTATTGATAGGTTAACACGGCCCTTAGCACAGCTTGGGCGATAATGACGAGCGACAACACCGTGACGATGTGCAGGGAGTTCCAGGCGGCGGGCGGCGTCCAGCCATAAGGATAAACCGGCGCATGCTGCGATGGATCCAGCGCGTGGCGGATGACATCCACGATGACACCCAGCAACTGCAATCCGAGCAACGCGAGCAACAGGAGCATCACACTCAACGCGAGCGAGGCCAGGCAATCCACCCGAAACTGCCACGCCAGAGCAAGCAGACGCCGCACCAGTTCGCCGGTGGAATAACGGCGCGCGGGCTGGTTGGGCGTCAAATGGGACATGTTCAACGTGACACCATGCCGCAGGGCGTTCGGTCAAGCGAGTAGAAATGGCGCGTGCCGGAGCGTGGACGGTTGGATTTTTGGATAGATGGATGAATGGCGGCTGGCGGGCTTTGCCGCGGCCGACGGCTTTTAAGTTTTACGTTCTGACGAAAGCCTTGATGGTGGCGATTTCCTTTCCGGCAGACGGCCCGTGCGGCCGAATGTTGTAGCGCCCCACTGCCGCAGGAACGATAAACGTTTCCGCGCGATGAACTAAGAAGGGTTCAAAGGTGCGGCTGGGACTTTCGACAACGGCCTCATCACCCTCGACGAGATTCAAAACGTTCACGCCGCCGCGCGTGTCATGCGCCACGGTTTTGCTGAACCAATGCCGGCGCACTTCGATGACTGCGCGGTCGCGCAAACTCGCGCGTTCCTCGCGCCAGCCATCTCCGTTGGCAAGCGGTTCGAAGCGGTTGACTTTGTTCGGAAAATCAAAATGGATCGGGAACTCCTCGCGAAAGCGCAGGTAAACGGCCTCGCCGAGCAATGCGCGCGGCTGGTTGAAAAACAAATCGATGGCCGGAATTTCGATGCGCACGTCGCCAAAGCCGAGCAGCAAACTATTTCCATCCAGCGCGGATTCGAAATACCGGTCAGAACGTTTCTCTTTGCCGTCTGAATCGCGAGATGGCACCAAGCGAAACGGACGCCGCGCGACGGCGTGCAACCCGCGACGCACGTCCTCGGCTTCGGCCAGTTTCGGCTCGCTCGGATCATTTGTGTCGAGCACATAATCCCATCGCTTGATGAGCGGACGTTTCCAGCGGTCAGCCACATGCCAATCCACCGCCAAGGCGCGCTCGCATTTGAGATTTGCCGGAACTGATTTGTTATCCACACCGAGATTGCTGGTTTCATTGCCTTGGAACCGTTGGCGCGCTTCGCGTCGCGCGAGATCGGCATGAATCAAAATGTGCCCCCAGGCAATCAGCGAGGCGCCGCAACCAACAATGAGCACCAGGCCGGCTTTCAATTCATCGATGGCTCGCCGGAGCCGCCAGAGCGGTTCAGCATCGAAAAAATTCACGAGGCACAACCCGTGAGAATTGCCGAAGCCTGAATCCTTGCGGCCAAGAAATGGCGCGACGAGCTTGTCGATCCTTTTCGGCGGATGATAGGCGTCGGCAGCGCGAAGCGTGAGAGTCGGCGCGAGGCGGGATTCCAGCTCATTCAGCACCGCGAATTCATCGACGCCGGGATAGCATTCCACGATGAGAATTGGCTTTTCCGTCCGGCAATTGGCAATCGCGCGTTGCAATTCCGCGGCGATTTTCTCCCACCCAACGGCGCATTCGCGGACATCGCCGGAGACGGCAACAAAAGCAAGTTTGTCGTAATTGGATTTGCTCATTTCGATTCGGCGAACACTTGTCAGATGCTACTGCAAAAAACGGAACTTTGAAGGGGACAAAAATCCGCAGCAACCCGCTGAATGACTTAAAGCGTATAACAAAACGCATTTAGCGGCAGGGCCCGTTACTCCGTGCGCGCCGTTGTTGGCCGGTGGCAGCGGAAACCCACCGGGTTCAATGCAAAAAAAAGCGGCATGCCGTATGAATGGTAGCTCGAACTTTTGTCCCCTGCATTGCGAGATTGAAAATTATGGGTGTCGAACCAAGCTGAGCGTTCGAGAACTCCAAATTTTTGGGAACAATGGGCGGAGTCAGACATCTCACTTGAGCAATCCACTCCGCGAATCCCATTTTGCAAGGACTAATCATGCGTACCAAAGAAAAGGCAAAGTATGTTCGAGAATTCAAATGCGAAAAATGGCGTGCTGTACTCGGGAGAAACCCCTCAACAACCACGGCCCCGAACTGGATTTGGCCGCCGTTCCTTTATTAAGCGCCTTGGCTGGGGCGCAGCCGCAGCTTCAACCGCCGCGTGGTGGGCGGGACTGGGTTCGGCACGAGCCGACAATGGCTCCGGCAAGGGGCTTTCCAAGGGCGATGCGGCAATCCTTCGGTTTCTGGCTGCGGTCGAATACATCGAAACCGATTTCTGGCAGCAATACACTGAATTGGCTTTGGGCAATCCCGCCTACCAAGCGGCGTTGCAGGTCCTGGATGGCGACATGCCGACTTACCTGAATCAAAATACGCGGGACGAGTTTACGCACCGCGATTTTCTCAACGCGTACCTGCAATCCAAGGGCCATCAGGGCATCAATCTCGAGCCCTTCCGCACGCTGCCGAGCAGTCAGGCAACCGGCGCGAATACAACGGCCAAGCGGCTGACCAGCCTCATGAATCTCACCGTGGACACGAGTTGGTATGTGAAATATCGCAGCCCCGGCAATCCCGATTTCGGCGACACCTTTCCGCAACTCATCGATCTGGTCAACGTGCCGACGATTCCGGACACGGATCTGCCAGTAAACAGCGACGCAATTCAGGCCATTGCCAATGCGGCTGCGTTTCATTTCGCCGCCTTCGAGCAGGCGGGCATGAGCGTATACGATTCGTTTTTGCCGAAAGCAAACAGCCTGGAAGTTGTAAAAATCCTCGCGGCCATCGGCGGCAGCGAAGTCATGCATTTCCAGATTTGGCACGACAAAGCAGGCGATGCTCCGCCAGTGCCTTCCTCGGGGCCCGCTATCGGTTCAGTGTTTCCGCAATTGCCCATCGCTCCAGATCAAACTCCCAACGGCGTGGATTCCGCCAGTCCCATGGACACCAACCAGGTGATGCCGTTGCCGTGCACTTTTATCAGCACAAATCTGCCGCTATGTTCCGTGGTTCGTCCCACCTCCACGAAGCACGCGGGAGCGGTCGCTGCCGCGACGGCGGTCGCCGCCAGTGGACTTTTCCAAGGGCAAAGCCAGGCCTTCCTCGATTTCGTGCTCTCGCTGGCGCAGGAGGCGGATGCCGCCGGCAACAATCAGGACAATCAGGACAATCAGGGCAACCAGAACGATCAGCACGGTCAGCACGGTCACTAACCAAAAGTCACTCACGATCGAAAGCACTCAGAAAAGCGCCGTCACCCGTCCTGGGCGGCGGCGCTTTGCGCTTCCACCGGCCCAAATGAAATTGCCCGTGCGATATTGCCGGAGCCGTCAAACGTCGCCCGTCCTTTTGGACCAATTTGTGCCATGGCAGTTTTTCCAGCGTCAAACCGCGGCAACCGAATTGCGCAATAGGCCGACTCCGCTGATTCCGATTTCGGTGATGTCGTTCGCCTGAAGTGTGAAGGATTCGGGAGGGACGATGCCGGTTCCAGTCAGAAGCACCGCGCCATGCGGGAATTGCTGGCTCCGAAAAAGGTAACTGACGAGTTCGTCGAAGCTGCGTTTGATGCGGTCCACGGAGGTTTCGCCGGAGAAGACGATCGAATCACCGCGCTTGATGGCCAAACGGATCATCCACCCCCGCGCGGATTTCTCGGAGGCGCCGAGCGTGGCCCACGGCCCCAGCGCACAGGAATGCGTGTAGATTTTCGCCTGCGGCAGATACAAAAGATTGGCGCCCTCGATGTCGCGCGAACTCATGTCATTCCCGATGGTGTACCCCGCGATCTTGCCTTTGGAGTTGATGACGAGCGCCAGTTCGGGCTCGGGAACGTTCCACGTGGAATCGCGCCGGATGCCGACGAAATCACCAGGCCCGGCAACTTTCCCGGCGAGCGCCTTGAAAAAAAGTTCCGGCCGCCCGGCCGAATAAACTTTGTCATAAGCGTTCGCGCTGAAATCCGATTCCTCCATCCGCGCCGTTTTGCTGCGAAGATAAGTCACGCCGGCGGCCCAGACCTCCTGTCGTTCCACCGGCGCGAGCAATTGGACTTCGGCCAGCGGGAAGCGTGGCAGGCCCTGCTGCGCGATTTTGTTGAGTCGCGACAGCGGGTTTTCCTCTTCGAGGATCGACGTGATGCTCGCGATTCCAGCGGCTGAAAGGTCAATGACTGTCGAACCTTCGATAACCAGGCCCGCGCAAACGGCTCCGTTCTGTTTGAACCGGCAAATGTTCACTCGCCGCACTGTAACAAAACCCGGCAAATTCACAAATGAATGCAGCGTGCACTTGCGTAGCGCAGATTTTATAATCTGCTGTATCGCCGAATTGCATTCGGCATGCGCATCGCCATTTCTGAACGTCGGAAATTTCCACGCGACGCGGATTATAAATCCGCGATACGGCGGGTTGAAAATCTGCGCTACGTCTACACAGTCCTGCCGGAATTGCTTGGTCTCCTTGCGCCTTGTTGTTTCAATGAGCGCATGAGTTCCGATCACGACCTGCTGGAGGGCAATTCGCCGGATATTTATCGCATTCAAACGCGCGGCGCCGGGCCGGCGGGAAGTCTGCCATTGACCAAGGAACTCCTCCGAAACAGTCCGAGCGGCGATATCTTCGGCCTGACCCAAAACGCCGGCATGGGATGGAACGTGACCGAAGTCGGACGAAAACAATTTCTCATCCTCAGCACTCAAGGCGGAATTCGTGCGCCTGATGGCAAACCCATCGCGCTCGGCTATCACACGGGCCACTGGGAAATCGGCCTGCTGGTGCAGGCGGCCGCGGAGGAATTTCGGCGGCTAAAGACAATTCCCTTCGCCGGCTTTTGTTCCGACCCGTGTGATGGGCGCACGCAAGGCACGACGGGCATGTTCGACAGCCTGCCCTATCGCAACGACGCCGCGATTGTTTTCCGCCGACTGGCGAGATCGTTGCCGTTGCGCGCAGGAGTGCTCGGAATTGCCACGTGCGACAAAGGGTTGCCGGCGATGATGATGGCCGTGGCTGGGCTGCATGATTTGCCGTGCGTGGTTGTGCCGGGCGGCGTCACCTTGCCGCCGAAGGATGGTGAGGATGCCGGCGCGGTGCAAACGCTCGGCACGAGATTCGCCCATGGCATGGTGTCGCTCTCGGAAGCGGCGGAATTGGGTTGTCGCGCGTGTGGATCGCCGGGAGGCGGCTGCCAATTTCTCGGCACGGCGGCAACGTCGCAGGTCGTCAGCGAAGCGCTGGGACTTTCATTGCCGCATTCCGCGGTGGCTCCGTCCGGCCAGCCCGTGTGGCTCGATATGGCGGTTCGTTCGGCTCGCGCATTGAGCGAGCTAGAGCAACGCCAGCTCACCACGCGAGCCATTCTGACCTCCGCCAGCATCGAAAACGCGATGGTGGTGCACGCCGCATTTGGCGGCTCGACGAATTTGCTTCTGCACATTCCAGCGATTGCGCACGCGGCGCGATTGAAAGTGCCTGCCGTGGCCGATTGGATTTCGGTGAACCGCCGCGTGCCGCGCCTCGTGAGCGTGCTTCCGAACGGGCCGGTGCATCATCCAACCGTGCGCGTTTTCCTGGCCGGCGGCGTGCCGGAAGTCATGCTGCATCTGCGGCGGCTTGGCTTGCTGCACACGGACGTGCTGACGGTCACGGGAAAAACGCTCGGCGAGAACCTCGACTGGTGGGAAAAATCGGAGCGCCGCGCGCGATTTCGCGAATTGTTGCGGCAGCAGGACGGCGTCAGCGCCGATGAGGTGATTTTTTCTCCGGAACAGGCGCGGTCGCACGGAATGTCCGGCACGCTGGTATTTCCCCGCGGCAATCTTGCTCCGGAAGGTTCGGTGGTGAAAACGGCCGCGATTGATCCCGAATTGTTCGATGCAAACGGAGTTTATCGGCACGAAGGACCGGCCCGCGTTTTCGTGAATGAAAAGGACGCGATGCTGGCGATCAAGCAAAACCGCATCCAAGCCGGAGACGTGCTGGTGCTCACCGGTGTCGGCCCAATGGGCACCGGCATGGAGGAGACGTATCAGGTAACCGGCGCGTTGAAATATCTGCCGCACGGAAAACAAATCGCGCTGCTCACAGACGCGCGCTTCTCTGGCGTCTCGACCGGTGCGTGCATCGGCCATATCGGACCGGAGGGATTGGCGGGCGGGCCGATTGGGAAAATATGGGATGGTGACGTGATTCGCATTGTCGTTGACCGAAATCAGATTGAAGGAAGGATCGATCTGATCGGTGAAGGGGACGGCCGATTCAGTCCCGAGGAAGGCGAAAGGATACTGGCAGAGCGGGCGATGCGCTCAGACCTCAAGCCGAACGAGGACTTGCCCGAGGACATCAGACTTTGGGCCGCATTGCAATCCGCCAGTGGTGGAACGTGGGCGGGATGTGTTTACGATGCGGAGCGGATTATGGAACGATTGCGGCAGCAGCAAAAACCGTAACCGCCGAGGTAACGAGGCGGACTCTTTTGATACGTTTTGATTGTCCACCTCGTTACCTCGGCGGCTGCAGACTATTTGAACGGATTCTCGCGATAGCTTCTTTCGTTGTACTCGAAAAAATCAAAATCCGCGGGCCGGGCCGTTCCGGCCAGGTCCTGGCACGCCATTCCCAAAAAGGCGCCGGTGAAATTCGGCTGGCCGGGCGCGGTCGCTTCATCGGAGAGAATGCTGGCATCGAATTGTTCCGGCAGCCAGCGCCAGGCAGTGTCGACTCCTTCCACGCGATATCCAAAATGAAGCCGTTCGAAATCAATTTCCGCCCGCAGATGAATTGGTTTGCCGACGGGAATTGGAATGGGCGCGCTAAAGGCATCGGTTTGCGGTGCATCGGGGATGCAGGACATGACACGAAGATGCCTGCCCGCGCGCGCATCGTGCGAAATGTACAAGTAATGGAACTTGGTGCTGTTGTAATAGCACACGAGGCCGGCCATATGCTGAAAATGCTCAGGCTCAAATTCCACGACCGTCGCCGCGCTGAGACAATGTGCTTGCTGCCGCCGCGCAACCAGCGATTGCCGGAAGAGGCTGCCAATGGTTTCGCGGCCAAAGAGCCGCAAAAACCCGGGACGCGCGGTGAGGCTGAAAATTTCCTCCGGCCACGGCGTGCGCAGCCATTGAAAATCAATCGGCAATTGGGCGTCGTTGAAATCCTCGCGCGCGGGCAAACGCGGAAATTTATGAACGGGAAGCGGCGGCGCAGGTGTTTTAACGGTGGGAAGCCCGGAGCCATCCAAGGTGCGCAGCCAGCCATCCTCCGACCAAACCATTTTTTGAATCGCCGTTTCACGGCCCAGCGTGCAACGTCCGCGATTGCGCAGCGGACGTCCGCACAAATAGACCATGTAAGTTTCGCCGTGCTGCGTCTCAATCAGGTCGGCATGGCCCGCACGTTGCAATTCCAGGTCAGGACGATGGCGCGCAGACAGAATCTGTTTGTCGGGATGCAATTCATACGGACCGTCAATCTTGCGCGAGCGCGCCATGGTGACGGCGTGGCCCCAAAACGTTCCGCCTTCAGCTGTGAGCAGATAATACCAGCCGTTGCGCTTGTAGAGATGCGGTGCTTCAGTGAATCCGAGCGCCGTGCCTTCGAAAATCAGCTTGCGATGGCCGACCAGCTTGCGTTCCTTGGCCGAATATTCCTGCAACACGATTCCGGCGAAACGATTGTTTCCCGGCCGATAATCCCAGAGCATGTTCACCAGGTATTTGCGGCCATCGTCGTCATGAAACAAGGAAGGATCGAAGCCGCTGCTGTTGAGAAAAATGAGATCAGACCATTCGCCGTCGACGCGGTCGCTCGTGATGAGATAATTATGAAAATCGCGCAACGACGCGCCGCTGGCGCCTCCGACGGTCGCGCGGCCATAGCGTTTCACATCCGTGTAAATCAGCCAGAACAATCCATCCGCGTGAGTCAGGCATGGCGCCCAAATGCCGCACGAGTCCGGATCGCCGAGCATGTTCAACTGGAGGGCGCGATTCAGGGGGCGCGTGAGCAATCGCCAATGAGCGAGGTCGCGCGAATGATGGATTTGCACGCCGGGAAACCACTCGAACGTGGAGGTCGCGATGTAAAAATCATCGCCGACGCGCACGATGGATGGGTCCGGGTTGAAGCCGCGGAGAATCGGATTTTGGATTTCAGCATTGCCACTCACGGCGATTCGCTACCGGTTGCGAACGCCATGTAGGAATGGGGCAGCACTGTAATTCTGAAAGATGTGCGCGGCGGTGAGGCGGCCGAACCGCGGCCGCCGAATCCACCGCCGCCGCCGCCAAAGCCGCGACCGGTTGCCGGTGCGGGCGTGATTTCCTTGGCGGTAAGCAGGTCCTGTATTTGCGCCACTTTGCCGGCAACTGAGACCGTGACCTCCGCCGGCGTGGACAGGTAATTCTGGATGATAAAAGTGTTGTTGTCGTAGCGGAACAACGCGACTTGCGCGGGAGCATTTTCAATGCGAACCGGTTCCGCGGAGCCAAGGACCGTTCGAATCACGGTCAATGCGGAGGGCGGGAAGGCGTAGAGGTCGGCAAAATCGTTGGGAATGGTCAGCACGTAAAATTTCCCCTTGGAATAATCGCACGAAATGAGAATGGGATACGTCGTGCCTCCGGGCGAAACGCCCATCACGTCGCCCCACGCGTCGTGCGTCAGGATGTTGAAGTATTTGATTTCAGGAATGAGGATGTCGCGCGAGGCTTCGAAAGGATCGGGACCGGTTTCGCCAGGATTCCGGCCGAAGCGGCGTCCGCGAAACGGCGAGCCGGGACCGCCCGCAAACGTAAATCGCCGAACCGGCACCGTCACGCCGGTGGTTTCCAATTCGCAAATATCTTCAATGCCTTTGCCCTTCATCGCGCGCACAAAACCGGAGGTCACGCAGACCGATTTGCCGGCTTCGAGCTGCGCTTTGATTTTATGAATGATGTTTGGATCGGACTTGGCCTGCTCGGTCAGCAGCACCATGGAGGCGTCCGACGGGAAATGCGGGAAGATGTCCATGGGCAAGCCAATCATCCCGAGATAATCGTGGAGGAATTCTTCGCCCACCGCGTGATAAGGCGTGTAGCATTTTATGCCAACCGGTTTGCCGACTTTGGCCAGAACTTTGTCGACCTGGCCGAGTGTGTAGCCGGCGATGTCGGCGAACGTGGGATTCTCCTCGTTGGCGCCCAGGGTTTTGCGCACTTCGTTCAAGTCGAGACTCGTCGACTGGTCAGCCCAGGCGCGATTGGCCAGGGCGAAAGACGGCACCCTCCGGATCATGCCGATGTAATTGAAGCAACACATCTCCGGGCAACGCGCAAAAACCGTGTCCAGCAATTGCTCGGAATAGCGATCTATCGGAAACGCGCCGCCCTGATCCACCCAACCGCCTTTGTTCACGCCAGGCTTGAGATTATCCATGAACCGCATGATGTCGTAGCTGAGATACGGCTGGAGATGCTGTTCCTGCCCGACCCAAAGGCGCGACTCCGTCCCGGAAAACATGCCATCAGCGATGAGCGGGACTTTTTCGGTGTCGTTGCCCAAGCCGGCGTACTGGTCGTACCAGTTCGCCATTTTGATGATGACTTTGCATTTCGGGTTGACCGCTTTGGCGGGTTTGACGATGAGGTCCCGGGCTACCTCACGCATGGTATCGAGCCGGTATTGGGTCCAGGACCGTTTCCCTTTCGCCTTGATGTCGTAATCAGTCTTGCGGTCGAAAAAGAAATAATCGTCCAACAAAATTTCATCGAAGTGCCGCGCGGCCATCTGAACGGCTTTGCGGGCGAATTCGCGATTTTCCGGATCGGCATAATCAAAACCTTCGTAGCCATTGCCCTCGCTGACGCTGTAGGCCAAACCGCCGCAAACCTGCACGCCCTTGGACTCGTAAAACTTTTTCAATTTTTCCAGGCCTGCTTCATCCACCAGCGTGTGGTTGCGCATGACCTCGATGTAGATTTTGTCCACCTTGAGATTGCGCGTCAGGGTCGCCCACGACTGCTCCGGATCCAGTTCGCCGCTCATCAGGTCTCGCACCGTGCTTTGGATCGCATAGGTGGAGACGGTGAAGCTTCGGTAATGATTCTGGGCCTGGAGAGAAAAAGCCAACGTGCCGGACGCGATCAGAACGGCCAACGCTTGTATGTGTTTTTTCACATCGGGAATGATGTTCGGATGAACGATGGCGGAGAGCTTAGTAACAAGGCCGATGGATGCGAATACGACAAATGTCGTATTTTATAGCATATTAAATACTTTCACAGCCGCAAAGGAACGCAAAGAACACGAAAGAAGGCTCTTTGAGTTCTGTGCGTTCTTTCGCGGTTATTTAGTTTTTCTACAGGGCACCGCGGTGTTCAGCGGCCAAACTCAGCATGGCGCAGCCCCAGCATAAGGCCGCGCAATTCAGCCAGTCCACGCATTCGGCCGATGCACGAATAGCCCGGAGTGACGCCCACGGGCTTTTTCAAATCATCCATCATCGTGTGCCCGTGATCGGGACGAAAGGAGAGCTGCCAGTCCGGACGTTTTTCGGCGCGGCGGCGGTCCTGCTCGTTGAGCAAGGCGTGAACGATCGCTGGCATATCCACTGAGCCGGCCAAATGATCGGCCTCGAAGAAGGAACCGTCCGCCAGTCGTTGCGTGCTGCGTAAATGCACGGCATGAATGCGCGGCGCGAACTCCGTCGCCATGGCCGGCAAATCATTGTCAGCCCGCGCACTGAATGAGCCGGTGCAAAAACAGAGTCCGTTGGCTGGGCTGTCGGCCATTTTGAAAATGGCGCGGACGTGGGCAGCGTTTGAAACAATTCGCGGCAGTCCGAGGACAGTAAACGGCGGGTCGTCCGGATGAATCGCCATTCTCACGCCAACTTCTTCAGCCACGGGAATGACGGCCTCCAAGAAGCGCGCGAGGTTCGCCACCAGGTGCTCCTCGCGGACACGTTCGTAGCGCGCGAGCATGGCGCGGATGTCATCGAGCGTCAGGCCCCATTTCACGCCGGGAAAAACATCGATGATGGTGCGGATGAACTGACTTTTTGCGGCCTCATCGAGATCGCGCCACCAGCGCTCGGCCAGTTCCAATTGCTCGCGAGTATAGACAGCTTCAGCGCCAGGTCGTTTCAACGCATGGATCTCAAACGCGGCGAAGCGCACCGGGTCAAAGTGCAGGCATTCCGAACCGTCCGGCAGCACGGAGCGCATTTCCGTGCGCACCCAATCCAGCACGGGCATGAAATTGTAAATGACGACAGATAATCCTTCGGCGGCGAGATTTCGCAGCGTCTCGGTATAATTTTTAAAGAGCCGCTTCAGATCGCCGGAGCCGGTTTTGATGTCCTCGTGCACCGGCACGGATTCCACCGCGGCCCAGCGAAGGCCGGCGGCTTCGATGGCTTGCTTGCGTTGGCGAATGGCTTCGCGCGGCCAAAGTTCGCCATAAGGAATTTGATGCAGCGACGTGAAAATCGCGCTCGCGCCCGCCTGCCGAATGTAGCTCAACGGCACCGGATCGTCGGGACCAAACCAGCGGAAGGATTCTTCCAGCAGGAAAAGATTCGGGCTCGTGAGATTCATTGGCCGACCGAGAATGCGCAAAAAAATCCGCTGGCCGCAAGAACGCGATTCACGGTATTACCCCGATCACCTTCACAATAATCTTTATGCTGCCGCCAGCTTGCTCCGGCGCTCGTTCAATTCGTCCGCCATCTGAATGGTCATGCGTTTGTTGAGCGGATATGAGAACAGCAGCACGGTGCAAATCGCGAACAGCACGCCTGTGAGCAGGCTGCCGCAAACCCGGTAACCCTGCACCGCACTCGGGGCGTCAGGCAGTTTTGTGTCGTACTCAAAGAACCATTTCATGACCATCAGGAACGCCGCCGAGCCAAGCGCAAGCCCGGCCTTAAGTGCGAACATGATCGTCGCGAACACGATTCCGGTGAAACGCCGGCCGGTCTTCCATTCCGAGTAATCTGCCGTGTCCGCGAAGATCGCCCACGTCAGTGGAATCGAGGGCGCATAAACGATCGAGGTGAATTCCCCAAGTGCAATCATGCCCCAGACGTTGGTCGGCGAGAGGAAGTAGAAGGCGACCCAGCCAATCGTCGCCAACGCAAAGCCGACCGCGCACACGGTTTTCTTGCCGAATTTTTTCGCGAGCGGCGCCGAGATGAGGATCACGACGATGGTCGTGGCGATGCCGAGCATGAAGGTGACGCTGAAGAAAACACTGGCCACATTTGAATTTGCGAGATTTGACGGATCGCCGTGGACAATGTAGCCCAACCACTTGTCCAGAAAGCCCGTGGGAGCCTGACCGGCGGCCAGTGGCGGCGCCACCAGTCCAAAATGACCCAGCCAGTTATACATCGCCGCCTTGTCGGCATAATGAAAAAAGTAATTGTAAAGCGCAGCGCCGCGGAACGACAGGATGGCAAAGTGCACCAGCGTCCAGCACCACATGATTTTCCAGGGGTTGTTTTGGAACAGGTCGCGAAAATCCAGGGCCGGTGAAGATTTCTCTTTCACCGGCGGCTTGATGCGTTCGCGCGTCGTTGCAAACGTGATGATAAATAAGACCAGACATATCGCCGCCCAAATAGTCATCACCACCTCCCAGCCATGCTGGAGATTATGCTGCGGTCCCGCAAACTTGTCCCTCAAGGGGAGCGTGAATCCCACGACCAGAAATTGGGCCGCGTTCACCGCGACGAAGCGAAACGAGTTCAAGCTCACTCGTTCGTTCACATCCCCCGTCATCACTCCACCGAGCGCCGCGTACGGCATGTTGTTCATGGAATAGATCGTCATCAGCACCGTGTTCGTGATGACGGCGTAGGCAATCATCGAACCCATGCTCCAGCCTTTCGGCGTGGTGTAGGCGAGAACCATCACCACGCACCACGGGATGGCAGTGAAAAGCACCCACGGGCGGAACTTCCCCCATCGTGTGTCAGTCCGGTCTGCCAGGATGCCAACAATCGGATCCACGATCGCATCCCATAAGCGAGGGTACAAGAGAATCGCCGCCGCAGCGGTGGCGGAGAGACCAAAGACGTCCGTGTAGAAATTCGTCTGAAAATAAATCATCGTGATGAAGACGAAGTTCGTGGCGGCGTCGCCGCCGCTGTACCCCGCCTTTTCGATGAACGAGAGCTTCTCCGAAGCCGCGGCAACGGGGACCTTTTGCGAGGTAGTAGCAGTATTCACGCGATTTTATTTTGTGACGGTTAACACCATTTTTTGCAAATCGGCGTCGCGGGAGGAATTGCCGACCATGATTTCGAATTCTCCCGGCTCGACCACGTATTTCATGTTCACGTCCCAGAACGCGAGCGATTCCGGCGTGATTTCCAGTTGGACGGTTTTGCTTTCGCCCGGCTTGAGCCAGACTTTTTGAAAATCTTTCAATTCCTTCACCGGGCGTGTGACGGAACTGGCGCGATCACGAACATAGAGTTGCACGACTTCGGCTCCCGCGCGTTTGCCAGTATTGGCCACATCCACCGACACCGTGGTCGAGCCTGAGCGCTTGATCGTTTTTTTGGCGAGCCGGATGTTTTTGAAACTGAAGCTCGTGTAGCTCAGGCCGAAACCGAAGGGAAACAACGGCGACGCTTCATCCATCAGATAACCGCGCCGCGCGGAGGGTTTGTGGTTGTAAAAGATCGGAAGCTGGCCAACGGAGCGCGGAATGGAAATCGGCAGTTTGCCGCCGGGATTGTAGTCGCCAAACAAGACTTCCGCCACGGCACGCCCAGCTTCCTGGCCGAGATACCAGCATTCCAAAATGGACGCCGCTTTTTGCGCGGCGAAATTGATCGAGATCGGGCGGCCATTGGATAGCACCACGACAACCGGCTTGCCGGTGGCAATCATCGCCTTGAGCAAATCTTCCTGGCGGCCAAACAAATCCAGGTTCGCGCGGTCGCCGAGATGAACACGCGACCAGGCTTCGCGCGAGGTTTGTTCGTTGTCGCCGATGGCGAGAATAACGACGTCGGCCTGCTTCGCGACTTCGACGGCTTCCGCGATTTGTTTTGCGTCCTCGGCGGGATCGCTCGGGGTGACGGCGTCCTGGTTCCATGAACCGCCGATGGTGATTTTGCAGCCTTCCGCGTGCAGCACGTTCACCTTGTTGCCGATGCGGGCTTTGATTCCCTCAAGCACCGTGACCTTTCGCGGAGGAACGCCGCTGTAGCCGCCCAATAACGGTCGGTTCGCGTTCGGCCCGATAACCGCGACGCTTTTCAGCTTCGCGGGATCAAGCGGCAGCAGGTTGTTTTCGTTTTTCAGCAGCGTGATGACTTCGCGCGCTGCCTGCAACGCGAGCTCCGCGTTTTTTTCGCAGCCGACAATTTTCTCCGCCTGCGCCGGGTCAACGTAGGGATTGTCAAACAATCCCAGCTTGAACTTCCAAAGCAGCATGGGCGCGATGAGCTCATCGAGCTGCGATTCTTTGAGAATTCTTTTGCGAACGAGTTCGACAAGGTGCAGGTAGCAATCCGGGTCGGGCAATTCAATATTCACGCCGGCTTTGACGGCGAGCGCGGCGGCTTCTTTTTTGTCCGCAGCGACAAAATGCCCGTGCGTGTCCGGCCGGTCGTGCAATTCCCAAATCGAATAATAGTCGGAGACCACAAAGCCTTTGAACCCCCATTCCTGGCGCAGCACTTTGCGCAACAGCCATTCGCTCGCGTGCGAGGGCACGCCGTCGATTTCATTGTAGCTGGCCATGACGCTGATGGCGCCGGCTTTTTGCACGCATTCCTTAAATGGCTGCAGGAACGTCTCGCGCAGGAGGCGTTCGGAGACATTGACCGGCGCGCAATTCTGCCCGGATTCCGGCTGGCCGTGCGCGGCGAAATGTTTCAACGTGGCGATGACATTCTTTTTTCCGCGAAAGGTGCGGTCGCCTTGAAATCCACGAACGGCCGCCATGCCCATTTGCGTGTTGAGATACGGATCCTCGCCAAACGTCTCCTCCACGCGGCCCCAGCGCGCATCGCGCGCCACATCCACCACGGGCGTCAAGGCCTGATGCGCGCCACGCAACGCCGCTTCCTCGGCGGTCATCGTGTACAACGATTCAATGAGCGCGGGATTAAATGTGCCGCCAAGCGCGATTGGTTGCGGAAAACTGGTGGCGCCGATGGCGGCGTGGCCATGCAAACATTCCTCGTGAAAAATCACAGGAATGCCGAGCCGCGTGTTTTCGATGAAAAATTTCTGGATGGCGTTGGTCAATTCCGCCGTCTCGCGCGGCGAAGAGCCCACGCCGGCATCCTCCGGCTTGCTTCCGGCATCACTGGGCCGGCCCACCTGCCCGATGCCGTGGCCCTTTTTGAAAGCGGCGGAAGCCTTGCGCGGATCGAATTTTCCGGCGGCGTCGAGGAGTTTGGTTTTCTTTTCCTGCCAGACGCACATCATCTGGGCGGCTTTTTCCTCCAGCGTCATGCGGGAAAGCAAATCGCGCACGCGTTTCTCGGCCGGAAGATGCGCGAGTTTGTAAGCCGGGATGGTGGCTGCTCCCGTTTTCTGTTTCACAAATGTTTTGAGGTTCAGACCTGCGGAATGATTTCAATTCCGTTGATTTGCGGATTCTCGACGTTGGGGGTGAAGGTGATCAACAACTTGCCATTCGTGATCTCCACCGGAACCGTGACCACGTATGCCTTCAACGGGCCGCCCGCCTTGGCCCAAACGTCAAAATCCTTGAACTCATGACCCTGCACATTGAACGAGAACACGCGCTGGCCGGGGCCATCGATATTCTCATACGTCTCGCAAAAATGCAGTTTCACGAGGTACTTGCCGTTGACCAAAGGCCAGGAGAATGAATCCATCGAATAATGCTCCGAGCGATAAATCTCCGGGTCGGTCGTGTTCGTGATGCTCAAATCCGGACGTTCAACCGTGTCGCCGCCTTCAAATCCCTGGTCGCCCAGCCAGACATTGCCTTTGGAATCCGTAAAACCTGAACCGCCCGCCTTGATACGGATCGCCACGCCGGCGATCGGCGCCACGTTCGTCGTGGCGGTGGTGGCAGTGACCGGCATCGCCGGAGTCGAGGCTACAGATTCTGCCGCCGAGGGCGCACTATTCGCGGCTGCTTTGTCGTCCGAACGGCAACCAGAAGCCAGAAAAACGAGGGAAACAGCGAGCGTTATTCCACAGATTCCCCAAAAAATCATCTTTTTCATAATCAGAGCCTTCCACTGATGAATGGTGCGCAACTTTACCCAAGGCACGAGATACGGTGCTATACGTCAAACGTCGTATAACAAAAAGCAGCGGCCGGCAACTCGCGAAAATTCATGACAAATTTCCTTCCGTGGTGGGGCGCGTCACTCCGTGCGCGCCGCGGGGCGAAAGCACTACGACTTCATTTCCTTGCGGAACCATGCAGCTTTATTTCGCGGGGAGCGCAGCCGAGGCAGGCGCGCTCCCCCGTGAAACTGCATGGCTAAGCCGGCCGTTTTGTTGAAAGCGGAAGCAGAATTTTAGCCGTCGTGCCAACGCCAGTCTCCGACGTCACCATATAACCCCCGCCCAATTTGGCCAATCGGGCGGAGAGATTTTCCAAACCATGCCCTGGCTTGACGGTCGCGACATCAAAGCCGATGCCGTTATCCACAATCACGATTTCCAGGACATCGTCGGCGACTGCCAGCCGGAATTCCGCTTCCGAGGCTTTGGCGTGCCGGACAATGTTGTTCAAACTTTCTTTGACGGCCAGGAGCAAGTCGTGCCGGACGCGGCCCTCCAGCATGACCGGCGGGAGGGAAACCGGAATCTTGAACCGGCATGAGATTCCGGAATTGGACAAATACTCGCTCACGAAACTATTGAGGTAATCCGCCAGGGATTGAAGCGAATTTTCCTCCGGATCCACCGCCCAAACGATCACGTCCAAAGCCGAAATGAGCCCGTGAGCTTTTTCGGCGATGGCGCGGAACAAGCCTGGATGCCCGGGGCTTTCGACCGGCGAATGGCGGCCGGTGCTGGCCAAAACGCTGATTTCGGTCAGGCTCGATCCAAGGTCATCATGCAAATCCCTCGCAATGCGCGACCGCTCGGCCTCCAACGCGTGCTGGCGTTCGATGCGCTCGCGCTCGCGAATTTCCCGGCGCAGTTGCAAGGTCCGCTGCGACACCTGGCGCCGCAAGAGCGTAATCCAAACGGCCGCAAGCATCAGGACGATCAACAAAAGGCCGACCACCGTGAGCAGGCGCTGCAATGTCCACCAGGATGGCTCGGCCAGAACCTTGACATTGGCGGGTGAATTCAGCAGCAGCTCAAACGATTCATTTTCAAAACCGGCACGGCTGTCCCGCCCGGGCCCCGTGTAAACGCCGGTCAACGCCAATTTGCTGCCGGGACGCAGTGAAAATGCGAGAACATGCGTGGGAACCCGCGCCAGAAACAAATGCGTTTGCGACTGCATTTCCAAAACCGTTGTGTTCCCTTCGAAATGCCATTCCACCAGCTTGCCTTGCACGCGCACCAGGCTCGAATCCAAGTCCGAGGAAATCAAATTGGAATCGCTGAGTTCGCGCGGTTGAGGCAGCGGCTCATGGCCAATTTTGCGAAGCACGGCTTCATGAAGCACCGGCGACGGCCCGGTAATTTCCGGATAGCCGACCGCTTCCACCCGGTCGCCCGCCTTTAATTTCACCGGTTTAACCGGACTGATGCGCATCCCCACACCGTCCTCGCTCAAAAACAACTGGCTGGGTTCGGCATGAATGAGTTCGCCCACCACCTTGATGCGTTGGAACGGCGCCGCGTGCACATCGAATAGAAAAAGATCGCGCGGTTTTTTCAGGGGCGCATCAAAGGGATTTTGCGGCGCGGGTTGCTCCACATCAACGGAGGCATTTCGCATCAAAACATTTCCTACGCGCACTTCCCGCGTGCTGGCGTACACGGCATAGAGCGTTCCGCGGATGCGCACGCCGGTTCGCATAAAGCGCTTGAGCTCGGATTCCTGGTAGCCTTCCATTTGGACGGTGAGACTTCCTTCGGGCAGGATCAACGAAAGGTTATTGCTTCTCACGCCTGTGACGAGCCCCTGGAATTCCGCCCACTGCACGTCCATGCTTCCGTTGACGAGCTGGTCCCACGTGGGGTGCGCCGGTTCGGGCATTCGCCCCTCGCCGAGATACGTCACCTTGTCAGCCACGACCACCGGCGCGAAATCGCCCGCCCCCGTGTGGCCGATCACTTCCCACGCTTCGCCGCTCGTCGGGAAGGAATTGGTGGTGTAGCGAAGGCTCACGAAAATGCCGCGGGTCTCGTCCTGGATGGAAATCCAGTGGTCATAATGAGAATTGGCGCTGGTGACCACGCCGCGCAGCCGCACGGGCAATTCCCGTTTGGCATCATCGATGGGCAGACTTTGCACCTGCCGCGCCGTCGTCAGCGGAATGGTCAGTTTTCCGGTTCGATAAGCGCTTTCCAGAACATTGATTTCCCGACCGCTCGCGACCATGAGACGGGCCAACACAATCTTTTTCCCCATGCCCAAAACGCCCTGTCCGACACCGGTCACTTGAACGTAAGCATTCAGGAGGTTCACCGGATCAATGCCCTGCGCGTCGGCGAGTTTCACGGAAATGGACTCGCGTTCCGCGCGCAGCTCAAATTCCAGCCCTTCGCCCTTCCTCGACACGAAACTGACGCGGCCTTCGAGCGTTATCCAGCTCCGTTCATCCTGACTGCTCACCGCTTCGCCGGCAGTCGCCGAGTCGGCGACGGGCACGTCCGCCGAACCAGCTTCCTTGACGGGCACGCGCCAATTTCCGAGGAAGAGCAAGCTGCCTTCATCCGAGCGGGTTCGAAACGTATACGCGCCATCGTAAGGCGCGTCGAAATAACCTTCGAAACGGAGGCCCACCATTTCATCGCGAGTGCGAAAGCCGATATCGAAATTCGTAGTGACTCCCGTTTTCGCCGGCCGCAAAAGGTCAAAGTCGGGCACGTTATCCCAATTGCCTTCGAAACATTCGGCGGCCAAACCCGCCACAAAGTTGGTCTTGCCGGCCGATTTGTTCCATACAGCATGCGAAAGAGACGAGTCAGGGATTTGTTGCAGCAACCCCGCCGGGCTCAGGTAGTTCACTTCCAAACTAAATTCGCGCAGGCAATTAAACCACTCCAGCCGCACCGGGATGCGTCCTTTTTTCAGAATCACTTCGCCGATTTCCGTGTTTCGCGCGTGGAGGCCGTCATTGTCCACTACCGGGCGGACGGACAGCTCAACGCCCATGGCGCGTTTGCGCAATAAAACACCTTTGCGCTCAATGCGAATCCTTTCGCCCGGCTCGAGCTGGCGGCCCAGATTACCCAGTTCCAGCAGCTCAACCCCGCTCTGGTCGCTCACGATCACTACGCCGATTTTGGGCCGGCTGGCGGCGCAAACAACGACATTCAGCCGCACGTCGCAATTCGTGTGCCTCCCGGCATTCGCGACGTGGGTCAATTGCGCGAGATTGGTGATGGCGGATTGGTCTTCGGCAGACGCCGGCCACGATTCGGCGGTTTGGGGCGCGGCCATCAGGGCAGGGACGAGCGCGAACAGCAGACCCAGGCTGAACACGGCCGCCAACACACGCCTGTCCGAAACACGAGGCATCAGCAGTCAGTTTAGTTCATGGCAAAACGCCACGGCAACGTTTTTGAGGCAGGTCCGGCAGAGGCCCAAAATACTTCGAACGAACCGCTCGTCCCTCGTGCTCGTGCTCGGATTCGAGAACGAGAACGAGGAGGATTGAGTTTCGTGAGCATGACGGCTTTAGCAATGATTCCGGATCTTCCGCTGACAAATATCATTCCCGTGCCAACGAGAGCAGGAACACATCATTTTCCCGCAGCGGCAGCGTGGTTTCAAAGCTGCCATCGGTGTTCACACTCACCACTTTTTCCGACTCCGGCCTTCCATCGGAAAACTTTTTCAACGCCGCCACGGTTTCCCGGTCAATGTCCGTCGGCTGGCCCATTACCAGATAACGCGAATACGGATCGTTCTTCTGATAGCCGATTTGGTAAATCGTCAGCCGGTAATTGCCCGGCTCAACATTTTTCAATTTTACGATCACGTTGCCTTTTTCACGCGGCGGATGGGGATGGAAAAAATAATCCTGGTTGCTGACTTTGCCATTCGTCGGATGCGTGATGTCCCACAACAACACCTGCACGCCACCGCGCGAGTCGGTGCAGACGTAAGACGAAGCGTCGTCATTTTTCAGCTCCGTGCCGCCGAGCTTCGCCAGAAATTCGTAGGCCCAAAAAGCCGGCTTGCGGATCCCTTGCTCGTTAATCAATCCAAATCCGCCATGAAACGGCCGCGGCGGCGGGCCGTTTTCCTCAAAAATGTCCGTGAAAGTCCAATAACTCATGGCGCTGACCGCTTCGGTCCGGCGCAATTGCTCCAGGATGAACGCGGCGGAGAAATACGAATCATGTACGGGATCCCGCGGCGAATAGGACGCGCTCCATTCCGTGATGTAGATCGGCAAACCCGGTTTGGCTGATTTTTCAATGATGGGCCGCTGGCTGTTCACACCATCGGCCACGGAATGAATGTTTTTCGAAAGGTACAACTTGCGATTGCCATATTGATCCAAACCGCTTGGCCCATCCCCCAGGCCGTAACAGTGGTAGCTGATGAAATCGATCGGGATATTCCATTGCTGGCAAAAATCGATCAATTGCGCCGTCCACACCGGCCCGGCGCCCGCCGGCCCGCCAACAGCGTAATTCGCGCTCACGCTTTTGATCGCGCGCGCGGTATGTTCGTATAAATCAAAATAGGCGTCGCGCGGCGTGGAACTCGTGGGTGGATGCCAAAAGCCCGGATAATTCGGTTCATTCCAAATCTCGAAGCGCCAGGTCTTCACTTCGTCCTCGCCGTAACGCACGGTCCAATGCTTCACCAGCGCCGTGATGAGCGCATCCCATTTTTCGTAATTGTTCGGTGGCGTGACGTTTGCGTTCCACCAGAAAATTTTCCCCGAACCCGACGCAAGCGCGTTGGGCATGAAACCAATTTCCACGAACGGCTTCATGCCGATGGACAGGAGAAAATCGTAAACGTCATCGATGTATTGCCAGTTGTAGCGCGGCTTGCCATCACGGTCCTCCGAATAAACGCCCAGTTCGTCCTGCAGCAAGCCGTGCATGCGAATATATTTGAAGCCGATTTCGCGATGGCATTCCTCCAATTGCCGCCGCCACGTATCGCGCAATCCCTCCGCCACCCGGCCCGCGCCCACGCAATCCTGCCAGGTCATCGAGCGCGGGCCTTTGATTTGATGCAGGTCGGCACTGATAACGCGGTTGGTTTCCTGTCCGGCGGAATGGAATGCGGCCGCCAGGAGGATCGCCGCGGAAAAAGCCAGAAACTTCGGAGTGGTTTTTGGAAACATGGCTATTTTCCATCATGCCAAAAGCCGCTTTTACCGGTATCTGACAAATGTCGTATTTTGAAATCTCATCGCATAAACTCCCCGCAAGCACGTGCGAACAAACGATCTCGGTCGTTCCCCGCAATACGATAAATATCGTATGGCTCCCCATCGATTTATCTTTAAGCTGTCAAAACATTGAAACCCCTGCCAGCCAGCAAGTCGCGGAGTGAAAAACCAGCGGCTGATTCTTTTTTGCGCCCCGGTGATTTGGGAAATTCCATCTTCGCCATTTTGCTCGTCGCGCTCATTTCCCTTTCCACGAATGTCTTCGCCTTGGGAGAAACCAATTACGTCCAGGAGGATCCTTCCGCCGGAAGCTTTGCTCTGGTCGATAAAAATGCCGCCACGATTTTCCTCGATAAACACGACTGGCCGGGAGTGATC
>DATNEA010000026.1:0-33679 GCA_035606845.1 Candidatus Angelobacter sp.
AACGTTTTTTTGGGGCGCGAGCCGGTGTTGAAGCCGTTCGGGCTGATTGATCGCAGGAAAATCCACGCGGAGGCCGCGCCGTACTTAAAGCGCCTCGGGTTGGAGGTTTCCACGCATACGCGTTTGGATCGCCTTTCCATCGCGCAGCAGCAATTGGTCGAAATCGCCAAGGCCCTTTCGCTCAACGCGCGGCTCATCATCATGGACGAGCCCACCTCGAGCCTCACGCTTTCGGAAACCAACCGTTTGCTCGATCTCGTCTGCGAACTGAGCGATCAAGGCGTCAGCATCATTTACATATCGCACCGGCTCGGCGAACTCGACCGCTGCGCCGACCGCGTGGTTGTGCTGCGCGACGGCAAAAATGCCGGCCAACTCCCGCACGCAGAAGCCACGCATGACAAATTGATCAACATGATGGTCGGGCGCGAAATCAAAAGCGTCTATGTGAAGTCCGACGCGCCAACGACCGCGGCTTATCTCCGCGTGCGGAACATTCATTCGCCGATGTATCCGAATCAATCAGTCTCGTTCGATGCGGCTCGGGGGGAAATTCTCGGGTTTGCCGGCCTGGTCGGCGCCGGGCGTTCGGAAATGGCGAAGACCATGGTCGGGCTCGATGGCCCGACGGAAGCCGAGGTTTGGCTCGGCAGTGAAAAACTTTCCATCCGTTCCCCGCACGATTCCATCGGCCACGGCATTTATCTTGTGCCGGAGGATCGCCGCGGCGAGGGCCTCGTGGTGGGCATGTCCATCCGCGAAAATATCACCCTCCCCTCCCTGCCCCGCTTCACGCGGCTCGGCATGATCCAGCGCGACCGCGAACGCAAAACCGCCGACGAGCAAATCGCTTCGTTAAAAGTCAAAACACCGGGAGCGGAGACATTGGTCCTGAATCTAAGCGGCGGCAACCAGCAAAAAGTGGTCCTCGGCAAATGGCTCGCCATGCAGCCCAAAGTGATGATTTTGGATGAGCCGACGCGCGGCATCGATGTCGGGGCGAAGGCGGAAATTTACCGGCTGATGCGCGAACTGGCGGCGCAGGGCGCGGTGATTTTGATGATCAGCAGCGACATGGAGGAAGTGCTGAACGTCAGCGATCGCGTGGCGGTGATGCACGAGGGGAAAATCACCGGCGTGCTGGACCGTCCCGATTGCAAGGAGGAAAACATCATGCAACTGGCCGTTGGCCGCCCGGTCGCGGCCGCCCGGCCGGCCTTTACCGCATAGAATTAATTAATGAAAAAAGACCTTGGCATCTTTGGCCTTCTGGCGGCGCTCTGTCTTATCGGTGTTTCCAGGGACCCCCATTTCCTTTCCGCGATCAACTTCATCAATCTCGCGAACATCATCGGCCTGTTTGGGATTTTCAGCATCGGTTCGGGACTGGTGATTATTGCGGGAGGCATTGATCTTTCGATCGGTTCGATGATTGCCGTGGTGGGGGTGCTGTTGCCGATGGCCTTGCGTGAGTGGCATTGGCCGTGGCCCGCCGCGATCGCGCTGGCCCTCGCCGTGCCGATGTTTTTCGGATGGACCCATGGCTGGCTGGTGACGCGATTGAAAATTCAGCCGTTCATCGTGACGCTTTGCGGGCTGTTGATCTACCGCGGAATGGCGCGCACCATCACGAATGATGTCACCAAAGGTTTTGGTGACGCGCAGGCGCAGGGGTTCGGGGCGCTCGAACGGTTTTGCGATGGCACTTTATTCGGCGTCCCGATGCCGTTTGTCATATTAATCATCGTCACCGTTGTGATGTGGTTTGTCCTGCATCGCTCCATTTATGGAAGGTATCTGCTTGCGGTCGGACGCAATGAGGATGCCACGCGTTTTTCGGGCATCAATACGCGCAAAGTGATCTCGAGCACGTACATCATCGCCGGTTTGCTGACCGGCATTTCAGGAATTCTTTTCGCTTTCTGGGTCAACTCCATTTCCCCGGCGACGTTCGGCACTTTTTATGAAACGTATGGCATCGCGGCGGCGGTGCTGGGCGGCTGCAGCCTCCGCGGCGGCGAGGGCTCGATCATTGGCATTGTCATCGGCGTTGCCGTATTGCAGGTGTTGCAGAACCTCGTGAACCTGCTGGGCGTTCCGAGCCCGCTCAATTACGTCGTAATGGGCGGTGTGGTGCTCGTCGGAGTGATTGTTGACGAACTCGTGAAGCGGCACTCCGCCAAAAAACTGGCCCGCGCGCAAAAATAGCACTGGCGCAGGGGGCGCTTAAATCATGAGCAAATTATTCCTCGGCCTTGATTCCAGTACGCAGAGTTTGAGCGCCGTCGTCATCGATTACGACCGGCGCAAGGTCGTTTATAATGCCTCGCTGAATTTTGACGAAGCGCTGCCGCATTACAAAACCCGCAACGGCGTGCTGCCGAACGCCAATCCGCTGGTCAAACACAGCCCGCCGCTCATGTGGGCCGAGGCGCTGGATCTAGTCTTTGCGGAAATGAAACGAAACGGCGTTGCGCTGAACAAAATTGCCGCCGTCAGCGGCAGCGGGCAGCAGCACGGTTCGGTTTATTTAAAATCCAATGCCGCAGACGCTCTTGCTGAACTCGATCCGAAAACAAATCTCGTCAAAAATCTTCGCGGTGTTTTTTCGCGTCCCACGGCTCCGATTTGGATGGATTCTTCGACCGGCCAGGAATGCGCTGAAATCCGCAAAGGACTTGGAGGCGTCAAGGCGTCGGCGCAACGGACCGGTTCGGATGTTTTTGAGCGATTCACCGGGCCGCAGATTCGCAAGTTCTACAAAACCGAAAAAGAGCGCTATCAAAATACGCACAGCATCGCGCTCGTGAGTTCGTTCATGGCTTCCCTGCTCGCCGGCCGGATTGCGCCCATTGATTATTGTGATGGCGCGGGCATGAACTTGATGGATATCCGCAAAAAAATGTGGGACCCGCAGGCCCTCAAAGCCACGGCTCCCGGCCTGAAGCAAAAACTGCCGCCGCTGGCGCCGCCGTGGCAGGTTATTGGGCCGGTCAGTTCCTACTTCGTAAAAAAATACGGACTCAACCCCGAAGCGCGCGCGCTGGTTTGGTCGGGTGACAACCCGTGCAGCGTGATTGGCCTGGGACTGGTTGAAGAAGACACGGCCGCCATCAGCCTTGGCACGAGCGATACTTACTTCGGTTCGATGCGCCGCTTCCGTGCGGACACTCGCGGCGAAGGCCACGCGTTTTGTTCGCCAACGGGCGATTACATGACGCTGATTTGCTATAAGAACGGATCGCTCGCGCGCGAACGCATCCGCGACGAATACCATCTTGATTGGAATAGCTTCAATCGCGCGATTGCCACCACGCCTTGCGGAAACGGCGGCGGCATTCTCCTGCCGTGGTTCGAGGCGGAAATCGTGCCGCGAGTCAACACGCCCGGCATTCATCGTTTTGATCTGGACCCGGACGATGCCGCCGCGAACTGCCGCGCGGTGGTGGAAGCGCAAATGATGTCCATGCGGCTGCATTCTCAATGGATGAAGACCTCGCCGAAGCGCATTCGCGCCACCGGCGGCGCGTCCGACAATGTCGCGATCCTGCAAATCATGGCGGATGTGACCGGTTGCCCCGTTTCGCGCGTGCAGGTGGCCAAAAGCGCCGCGCTCGGCGCCGCCTTGCGAGCCGCTCATGGATGGTTTGCCGAGTCGGGGCCGGCCACTGATTGGGGGAACATTATCGCCGGCTTCACCCAGCCTATTTCCGTCAAGGAAATCAAACCCAACGCCAAAGCCGGACGCACTTACGACCAACTCGTGGATAAATACGAAAAGTTGGAGCGTGAAAGCATGCTGTAGAGGCGCTGGCAACGCGCTTCGTCTGTTCCTGGAATCGGGCGCGTACAGGGAAAAATGACGCCGGTGACGGCGAATTACCCGTACGGGTAAATGTTCCTTTCCGTCTCCTTTGTTATCCTTCACTCACTTGCAGTCGAAAGCTCCGGGAATCGGCGCTCTAAGACAGAGAGGTTTAGGTCGCGCGGGAAGACGAGTTCTTGCCCGGCAAAACGAGCGATGCAGAGAAGCGAATGAGTATGATGTCTTTCCGAGCCAAGCCGGCACGATGCGCGGGGTCGCTTCTGATATTCACCTTCGCTTTGGCGCTGTGCTGCGCGTTCGGCAGTTCCGCGGCTGGCGCTGAATTTCTGCCGGGTGAAATCTGGAATGACACCGCCGGCCAGCCCATCAACGCGCATGGCGGCGGCATTCTTTATTATAAAGGAGTTTATTACTGGTACGGCGAGTCGAAGTCCGGCAGCACCTTTTTGCCCGAGTCGAACAAATCGTGGGGCGGCACGCGCGTGGATATCACCGGCGTTTCATGTTATTCCTCGACTAATCTTTATGATTGGAAAAATGAAGGGCTGGTGCTGCGCGCCGAAACCAATTCTCCGCTAAGCGACCTGTACCCGAGCAAGGTGCTTGAGCGGCCGAAGGTCATCTACAATCGAAGCACAAAAGAATTCGTCATGTGGATGCACATTGACACTCCGGACTATGCCGCGGCGCGCACCGGCGTGGCGCTCAGTGAGAAACCAACCGGACCGTTCCGATACCTGGGCAGTTTCCGGCCCAATGCCGGTGTTTGGCCGGAAAACGTGACGGACGCGGACAAGATTCCCGGCCCCACCAACTCGCTGGCTCGCGATTTCAAAACGGGGCAGATGGCGCGCGACCTGACCGTTTTCGAAGATGACGACGGCCAGGCGTATCTCTTCTATGCGTCGGAGGACAATTTCACCATGCACGTTTCGCTGCTCACGGCGGATTACCTTCACACGACGGGAAAATACGACCGCATCTTCATCAATCGGAGCATGGAAGCTCCGGCAGTCTTCAAATGCGACGGGAAATATTATTTCATTGGCTCAGGCTGCACCGGCTGGGAGCCGAACGCGGCTCGCCTGGCGGTGGCGGACTCGATTTTCGGTCCCTGGCGCGAACTGCCCAACCCTTGTGTCGGAGAGCACGCCGACACGACGTTTGGGACGCAAAGCGCCTTTGTTCTTCCCATCCAGGGCCGTGAGGATTTCTTTGTTTTTCTCGCCGACCGCTGGAACCAATGGAAGCTGCCCGAATCCCGTTACGTCTGGCTCCCGCTCGAGTTTTCTTCCACCGGCCATTTCACGTTGCGCTGGCATAACTCGTGGCAGCTTCCGACCGACGCCAAAAACCTGCGAGCCGCGGCGGCAAACTGATTTCGTTTGCGCGGGCGGATAACCATGAGGGCGCGTTGACTGAGTACTCAGTTTTTGAGCTTCCCTTGAGCAAATCCAAGGCTTGCGCTGCCGAAATGATTCCGCTTTGCTGAAGGTTTGAATGCGATGAAAAACAATTATTCGGCGGCGGTAAAACGCGCTTACGACCTCGCGCAAGATCGTTACCACGCCGCTGGAGTGGATACCGAACAAGTCCTCAAAAAACTCGCCACCATCCCGATTTCCTTGCATTGCTGGCAGGGCGATGACTTGGGCGGCTTCGAAACTTCCGCTTCAAGCCTCGGCGGCGGACTGGTCGCGACCGGCAATTACCCCGGCAAGGCGCGCACTCCGGATGAATTGCGCGCCGACCTGGAAAAAACTTTTTCGCTCATTCCCGGCCGCCACCGGCTGAATCTCCACGCCATTTACGGTGAATTCGGCGGCAAGAAAGTAGACCGCGATGCCATCACGGTCGACCATTACAAAAATTGGATCGCCTGGGCCAAGTCGAACGGTCTCGGCTTGGATTTTAATCCGACCTGTTTCTCGCACCCGAAAGCTTCCGACGGATTCACCCTGGCCCATCGCGACAAAGGCATTCGCCAATTTTGGATCGAGCACTGCCGGCGTTGCCGCGAAATCGGCGCGGCCATCGGCAAGGCGCTGAACAAAACTTGCATCACGAACGTCTGGGTTCCCGACGGAATGAAGGACACGCCCGCCGATCGGCGCGGCCCACGCGAGCGGCTTGCGGAATCGCTCGATGCGGTTTTCAAAAAGCCCTTGCCGGCGAAGTTGAGCCTGGATTCGGTCGAGCCGAAATTGTTCGGCATTGGCAGCGAGAGTTACGTGGTCGGTTCGCATGAATTTTATCTCGGCTACGCCATCAGCCGCAAAACGATGCTCACGCTTGACGCCGGCCATTATCATCCGACGGAAGGCATCGCGGACAAAATTTCCAGCGTGCTTGAATTCATTCCTGAGATCCTGTTGCACGTCAGCCGCGGCGTGCGCTGGGACAGCGATCATGTGGTGGTGTTGAATGATGATTTGCTCGCCATCGCGCGGGAAATTGTCGCCAACAATTACATCGAGCGCGTCCATATCGGCCTCGATTATTTCGACGCCAGCATCAATCGTGTGGCGGCCTGGACCGTCGGCACGCGGAACATGCTTCGCGCGCTGTTGATCGCGCTGCTCGAACCGCCCGCCATCAAAGCAGCCGAGGCCAGGGGAGATTTCACGTCGCGCCTCGTCTTGCAGGAAGAGGCGAAGACACTTCCATTCGGCGCGGTGTGGGATTTCTATTGCGAATCCAGGGGCGTGCCCGCCGGCGACGCGTGGTTTTCCGATTTGAAGCAATACGAAAAAACCGTTTTATCCGGACGCGATTGATGAGCGGTGAGTTGCTTCAACTGACTTCGGTTACCAAATCGTTCGGTGCGGTGCGCGCGCTCAAAGGCGTCTCGTTCAGCTTGAAAGCGGGAGAAATCCACGCACTGCTGGGCGAAAACGGCGCGGGCAAATCCACGCTCATCAAAATCATCACCGGCGCGCATCAGCCGGACAGCGGGCGCATTGAAATCGATGGTCGCGACACCGGCGCGCTGTCACCGAGGATTGCGCGCGAACTCGGAATCGCCTGCATCTACCAGCAGCCCGCGTTGTTTCCGGATTTGTCCGTGGCGGAAAATATCGGCCTCCGTTTGTCACAGGCGAACGTGTTCTCGCGGGTGGACTGGAATGCGCGGAGACAGCAGGCGCATCGGCTGTTGGAAAACATCGGGGCGGAGATTTCGCCCGAGGCGGAAATTCGTTCCCTGTCGATGCCGCAGCAGCAGCTCGTCGAAATCGCCTGTGCGCTCGGCGCCGGCGCGCGCATCGTCATCATGGACGAGCCCACGGCCTCGCTGACACAAAAGGAAACGCATCTGCTTTTCGCCATCGCGCGGGAATTGCGCAAGCGCGGCGTCGGCATGATCTACATTTCGCATCGCCTTGAGGAAATTTTTCAGCTCGCCGATCGGGTCACGGTGTTGAGAGATGGCGAAAGCATCGGCACCAACCGCGTCGACGAGATGAATGAAGCCGCGCTCATCAAATTGATGGTGGGACGCGATGTCTCGGCGATTTATCCTCCGGCCGAAAATGAACCCGGCGAAACTGTTTTCTCGCTTAAAAATTTCAGTTGCGAGCGAGGCGGCGTGCGGGATGTCTCGCTCGACGTTCGCGCGGGCGAGATTGTGGGGCTCGCGGGATTGGTGGGCGCGGGCAGAACGGAATTGGCCCGGGCCATTTTTGGAATTACCCCTGCCGATTCGGGCGAAATGCTTCTGAATGGCCAACGAATCGAAATTCATTCTCCGCGGGACGCCGTGGCGCAAGGCATCGCGTATGTGCCGGAAGACCGGAGGCGGCACGGGGTCATACTGGAAATGCCCATCGCGCAAAATATGACGATGGCAATTCATCGGCGCTTTTTCCCCGGAACATGGCTGCGATTTGGGGCGGAAAAAAATCTGGCGCTCGAATTCATTCGTGACTTGAGCATTAAGGCGTCCGGACCGGATGCTCCGGCCAGTTCGTTGAGCGGCGGCAATCAGCAAAAAGTTGCGCTCGCGCGCTGGCTCGCGGCCAAGCCCAAAGTGCTGGTCCTGGACGAACCCACCCAGGGAGTCGACGTGGGCGCGAAAAGCGAGATCCACCGAATCATCCGTTCGCTCGCCAAAAACGGCCTGGCGGTTCTTATGATTTCCAGCGATCTGCCTGAAATCATCGGCATGAGTGATCGCATCGCCGTCATGCGCAGCGGAACCATCACCTCCATGTTGCCGGCAAAATCCGAGGCCCATACGGTGATGGCTGCCGCGCTCGGGCAAAAGGCGGCTGGCGAATGAGAAAATACTTCCGCGAATTATCCGTCACGGGGGCGCTCACGCTCCTGCTGCTGGCGCTGGCAATTTTTGCGCCCTCGTTTTATTCGCCGCAACCATTGCTCTCCCTCGCCGCCAACGCCTCGGTCAGCCTGGTGGTTGCGTGCGGAATGGCGCTGGTCATCATCGCCCGGGAAATCGACATTTCGGTCGGATCGATGTTCGCCGTTTGCAGCGTTTGCGCCGGATTGCTCGCGGCGATGCACTGGCCGTTGGCGGCCGTCATTGCGGCGACGATTTTGATCGGCGCGATTTTCGGCGGTTTTAACGGCGGGCTGGTTGCCGGCCTGGGGCTGCCGTCGATTGTGGTCACGCTGGCAACGATGGTCACCTGGCGGGAAGGTCTGCAGTGGCTGCGACAGGGGCAATTCGTCAATCTGCCCGACGGCGTGCAGTGGTTCGGCCTCTCACAAAAATCCGGTCAATGGACGCTCGTCATCGGAGCGTTGGTGATCCTGGTTTTGATGGCGTTAATGATGAAGCATCTCTCGGCGGGGAGATATATTTACGCGGTCGGATCGGACGCGGAAGTGGCGAGACTGGCGGGAATCCCTCCCAAGCTCACGGTGTTTCTGGTCTTCGTCGGCATCGGCGCGCTGGTCGGTTTGGCGGCAATCATGAACATGGTCCAATCGCCGCAAGTGGACCCGCAATCCGGCACCGGAATGGAACTCAAAGTCATCGCCGCCGTGGTCGTCGGCGGCGTGGCGATTTCCGGCGGACGAGGAAATTTGTGGGGCGTATTCGTCGGACTGCTGTTGCTCGTGTGCGTCGGTCCCGCGCTGATACATTTGCACATCGAGGCGTATTGGGAAAAAGCGATCCAGGGCGTCATCATCCTGCTCGCGGTTGTCGCCGAAGGACTGCGAAGGTGAACATTTCCCGACCAGATGAATACTCATAAACCCGCGTGGAAAAATGTTCTGTTGGCGCATGAAACGATTCTGCTGGTCGTGCTCATCGCCGAATGGATTTTCTTCGACGCGATTGGCCGGAATTTCGGGACGTATGACAACACGTGCGATATCCTGCGCCATTCGTGTGAGATCGGCCTGCTCGCGCTGGCCATGACGCCGGTTATCCTCACGGGAGGAATTGATTTGTCCGTCGGCTCGCTGCTGGGCCTTTGCGCGATCCTGTTCGGCAAGTTCTGGCGCGACGCGCACATGCCGATTCCCGAGGCGGCGGCGTGCACCCTCGCGGTCGGCGCACTCGCTGGCGGCGTGAATGCGAGCCTGATAACGTTGCTCAACCTGCCGCCGCTCATCGTTACGCTGGGAACATTTTCACTTTTTCGCGGGCTCGCGGAAGCGATCACGCATGGCGTGGACACATTCACGGATTTTCCAAGTTCATTTTTATTTCTGGGACAAGAACGCTGGCTGGGCATTCCGGCCCAGGCGCCGGTTTTCATTGGCGCACTGATATTTTTCTGGTGGCTGGTCCATTTCTCGACGTTTGGCCGCTCGTATCGCGCCATCGGTTTTGCGCCCGAAGGCACGCGCTATGCCGGAATACCCGTCGGCAGGCGCGTCGCGATGACGTATGTCCTCGCCGGGATTGTTTCCGCCATTGCCGCCATCATTTATACCGCGCGACTGGGCCAGGCGAAGGCTGACGCGGGCAACGGATACGAGCTTTATGCCATCACCGCCGTGGTTCTCGGCGGCACGAGCATTTTTGGCGGCATCGGCTCCGTCTATGGCACTCTGCTCGGCGTGGCCGCAATTGCAGTTCTGCAAAGCGGCATCGTTCACGCGCTGCAACCGAGCGAAATGGCCGGCATGTTGACGGGCGCATTGCTGATCCTGGCGCTCACGGCTTCGGTGCTGCCGAAAATGATTTCCCGCTTGCGCCAGCGCAAATCGGCGCTCAGACTTGCCAAACAAAACACATGAAACAGCTTTTTTCATCCCTGCTCCTCGCCGCGGCCGTGGCGTTTTTTTCCGGCTGCAACAAAAATAATGAGGCCCCTTCCTCCGGCGCCAGTACCGCCGGCAATTCCAAACCCGGCAAAAAATTGACGATCGCGCTGTTGCCAAAATCAAAGGGCAACGCTTATTTCATTTCCTGCCAGAAAGGCGCGCAAAAGGCCGCGAGCGAATTGGGCGATGAATTGATTTTTGACGGCCCCACGGACACCGATCCGGCGAAGCAAAATGAAATCGTCGAGAACTGGATCACGCTGGGAGTCGATGCGATTGCGGCCGCTTGCGAAAACAAGGAAGGCATTTCGACGGCATTGCGCAAGGCGCAGTCGAAGGGCATCAAGGTCATCACTTACGATGCGGATTCCCTGCCAGATGCGCGGACATTCTTCGTGAATCAGGCCACGCCGCAGGGCATCGGCTATGCGCTGATGGACCAGGCGGCGCAATTGTGCGCGAGCAACGCCAATTTCGCCATCATCACCGCATCCCTCACCGCCGCAAACCAGCAGGAATGGCAGAAATATATCGAGGAGGATCGCGCCAAGAATTATCCGAACATGAAAATGGTGGCGGTGAAACCGTGCGATGATTTGAAGGACAAGGCGCAGAGTGAAACCACGGCGTTGCTGAGCACGTATCCGAATTTAAAACTGATCATGGCAATTTGCTCGCCCGGCGTTCCCGGCGCGGCGGAAGCCGTGAAGCAGGCAGGCAAAGCCGGCCAGGTCAAAGTCATCGGCCTTGGATTGCCGAATGAAAATAAAATGTACGTTCACGAGGGCGTCACGCAGGCGGTGATTTTGTGGAACACGATGGACCTTGGTTATCTGACGGTCTATGCGGCGGATGCGGTGGCCCGGGGCAATTTGAAGCCGGGCGACACGAGCTTCAAAGCCGGCTCACTCGGCACGTTCGAAATCAAAGGCGACAATATCCTTCTCGGCAAACCGTTTGTGTTCACGAAGGAGAATATTGACCAGTTTGATTTTTGAGGTGGATTGCGCAGCAGCGCAGATTCAAAATCGCTCCGTAAAATCATCGTTTGTCTCGGAGCGACACCAGGAAATTAGCCAGCCACGAAGTGGCTGGAAATCCCAGCTTTACGGCGCGTCCTGAAAGGACGTTGGAAGCAATCACATTCTCCGTTGCCCCTTCAGGACACGCTTCGCACTCGCGACTTACCAGCCACGTTGTGGCTGGCTAATTTCCTGGTGTCGCTCCGCGACCAGCGAAAGGTTTCTACGGAACATTTATCCTTCCGCTGTTTCGCCGAATAGCGTTCGGACTGCGCGTCGTAGTTTCTGAAGACCGGCGATATTTATGGTCAACTCCTAAAACGCGAAATCAAGGTTTGGTATCAGTGCCGTGTTTGGAAGTCAAAGTTTGTGCTGATCAGCGCTGAATCAGATTATCGCCGACGTAAATGCGGTAATCCTTGATCCGGCCGCCGACGTCCGGCCCGCCCTGGCGCGGGACGTAGCGGAATCCGGTGATGGTTTGCGACTTGCCAAGGTCAAGCACGAGTTGATGCGGGTGATTCGGTTGGGCTGAGCCCCACTGCGTGTGCCAGAAATCCGCGGGCTGGCCGTTGATTGCATTTTCCGCCGAGCCATCTTCCCGCTCCCGTTCCTCGCTGTCGACATAAGCAATCGACCAACCATCGTGGCTCAACGGCTTGCCCGAGGCATCGAGCAAATCCAGCTCGGCAATGGCCGCGTATGGCTTGCCGTCCTGCGCATTGAGCGATTCGATGCAGAAGTAACGGCCTTTGGCGGGCGCATCGAAATGAATTTCCTGCATCGCAGTTCCCGGTTTAAAACTGCCCGTGAGAACCGGAGTGGCCGACGCCAGTTGCAGCGTCACCAGAGGCCGATGCGAACGCGCGAAATCCTTCGTTGGCTGCAGTTCGTTGAGAATGGGTTCCGATAGTCCGGCGATCACCGGCTTTTCCGGGCCCAGCAAATCAAAGATGACGACTTGGTTTTTGCCCTTCTTCAACCATGGTCCGGGCACATAGGCGGTCTGCGTCGGGCCGATGTTCCAGAACCGGCCCAGGCAATGGCCGTTGACCCACACCACACCCTTGCCCCACGTGCGCAAATCCAGGAACGTGTCGCCGGGCTTTTCGATCCTCACCGTAGCGCGCCAAAAGGCCGGCCCCGAATTTTCAGTTTTCGCAAAATGCAAACGCGAGAGTTCCTTGTTATCCAGCGGCAAACTGAACACCTTCCAATCGCTGAGTTCGTTGCCTCCCAATGTCACCGGAGCATGGATGCCCTTTTCATCATGAACTTCCTGGCCGAAATTCACGCGCCCCATGGCTTCGACGAGAATGTCCAGCGTGGCCGGTTTTTCACGGGCCGGTAATTTCACCTTGTAACTATTAATCCTCCGATCCATCACGCCGATCTGTTTGCCGTCGAGAAATACGAACCCAAAATCGTGCACAGCGTCGGCCGCCAGCGTCGCGGCTTCGCCCGCGGGAATTATCGCGCGATACAATATGCAGCCGTGCGCTTGATCGTATTGTTCCATGGTGCGCGGAGATTTATCGGCCACGGGCTTCGGCAGGTTCGCGAACACGGGCGCGCATTCAGCAACTGTCACGGGAGCAATTTCAATGACGGGATTTTTTGCCGGCGGTTCGGGGATGGTTTCGCCGGGCAACAGGTATTTGGAAAATAATGCGCGCGTTTGAAAAAACTTTTCGGTCGGCCAGCCCGCCTCGCTGATCGGCGCATCATAATCGTAACTGGAAGTATCGGGTTTAAACGGCCGATCCGCTCCCGACCAAAGCCCGAAGGTCGTGCCGCCGTGCGCCATGTAGATGCTGAACGATTCGTCGTGTTTCAGCATGTATTCCAGATCGCCGAGGTAGCGCGGCGTGTTGCCGGTGTGATGCGGCGAGCCCCAGGTGTCGAACCAGCCGGGATAAAATTCGCCGCACATCAGCGGACCGTGAGGCAGCACCTGGCGCAGCGCCTTGAAACTGCCTTCCGGATCGGAACCGAAGTTCACCACTGGGAACAAATCCGAGCGAAAGCCGTCTTTGAGATGATACGGCGGGTTGCAGGCGAACAGCGGCACGTTAAAACCGGCATCGATCAGCGTCTGCCGCAGTTCTCCCATGTATTCGGGATCGGTGCCCAGGAAACCGTATTCGTTTTCGACCTGCACCATCAGGATCGGGCCGCCGCGCGTGATTTGCATCGGCCCGAGCACGCGACCGACTTGCTTGAGATATTGTTTGGCCGCGTTCATGAACCGGGGATCGCGCGTGCGCAGTTTGATATCGTCATATTTCAACAGCCACCACGGCAAGCCGCCCATTTCCCATTCCGCGCAGGAATACGGGCCGGGACGCAAAATCACCCACAAGCCTTCCTGCTGGGCGATTTTGCAAAATTCCGCGACGTCCGCCTGGCCAGACCAATCAAATTTGCCGGGCCGCGGCTCGATTTGATTCCAAAACAAGTACGCGCAGACGGTATTCAGGCCCATGGCTTTCGCCATCTGGAGGCGATTGCGCCAGTATTCGCGCGGCACGCGCGCCGCATGAATTTCACCGCAGCGAATCTCAAACCGCCGGCCGTCGAGCAGAAAATCGTTCGTGCCGATGACGAACGTGTGCCGCGGAGCCGCGGCGCGGGCCTCGGGCGGGCTAAAGAGGAACGTTGCCCCCAACGCAAGCGATGCCGCTAACAGCAGGTGATGGATTTTCATTTTGATTCCTCGTAGGCGTGATCGGCGCGGATGTCCTCGCCAGACCAGATTCTTTTTTGCGTCCATGGCTCCGCCGGCGCGGTCCAAAAGACGTCGTTTGCGGGCAACCCAAGATGAGCCAGCCCGCATAGACAAAGATACAGGCTGCCGGTCGAAATATACTTTTCACGGATGGATGGCTGGTGCCCGACGGAGCCGACCTGGAGCCATCCGTGTTCGTCAAAAGTCCCCGGCGCCTCAACCATCCGCCGGATGACCGCGGTCAGGCCCGCGCGAACCGCTCCGGGCTTCAACTCCCGCGGGAGTTCGTGCAGCAGCGCAATGGTGGACAACTCTTGAAACGCTCCAAACCGATACGCGCTCGATCGGCCAATGACAGGAAACGTGCCTTGCGGTGAAATCATTCGCTCCTGGACCACGGCGTAACGGCGGGCGCGGGCCACGATCTTCGGGCGAAGGGCGCCGAGCGAATGGTTCTTCTCCGCACACACGCGAATCACTTCGAGAAGCATCGGCTGGATGACGTAGCTGTTGTAATAATCCCAGTGAAATTCGCGGCCGTCGCCGTACGTGCCGTCGCCGAGGTACCATTGCATGTGGCGTTTCACGGCGTATTCGATGGGTTTGGTTTTGCATTTACCCGTAAACTGCCAAAGCGCCGCCTCGATGGTGGCGGGGAACAGCAGCCAGTTGCTTTGTCCGGCCTTCAGCGCGCGCGTGGATTTGAGGGCGGCAACGACGTTGCTCTGCTGTTCGGAGGTCAAGCGTCCCCAAAGCTGATTCGGCGCGCGCAGGAGCCCATAGGCCAGAAAAGCCGTGTCCACCAGCGCCTGGCCGCCATGATCGAAATTCAGGAAATCGGGCGAATGCGGGTCGGTGGCGTTCGCGAGCGATTTCACGGAAAGATCAATGAACCGCGCCCGTACCTTGCCTTCGGGCGTGTCGTCCGGACCCAGTTCAAGCCAGGGCGCGATGCCGGCCAGGGTTCGTCCGAATGCTTCGAGCGGCGCATATTTCGTCCGGTCCTTTTCCCAGACATGAGCCGGCAGATTCTGCTTCAGCTTGCCTTCCGCCAGCGAGGTGAGCACCGGCTCGGCAATTTTGGTGAGCACCTGCACTGAATACGCGCGGTCATCGGCTCCGGAATCGGCCAATGCGTGAAAAGTTGTCAGAACAGCCAATAACAAAATGGCGCCGAAGTTTATTTCAGTGAGTCGTGATTTCATTTGATGCAACACATGATGAAAGACACAAAGCGCGATGCTATCAGCCATCGCAACGAGGGTCATTTACCCAATCGGGTGAATTTTGAGCGATTTTGAACCTCATTTCAAATGAACGATTCCCTGCCGAATCGCGGTAATGGCCGCATCGGTGCGGTCCTGGACTCCCAGTTTCACAAACAAGGTCTTCAGATGCGCTTTTACAGTGTCTTCGGTGATGAAAAGCGAGGAGCCGATTTCCTTGTTGCTGCGGCCGCGTACGAGCAATTGCAGCACCTCCATCTCGCGCTGCGAAAGCTCAGGCCGTTTCTGGCGCAGCGCCAGCCGCTCAGCCAGTTTGGGCGACAATTTTTCCAGGCCGGCGTGCACGGCGCGGATGGTCATCGCCAGTTCGTCTCCCGACGTGTCTTTCAACAGATACGATTTGGCGCCGGAATCCATGGCGCGAAAAATATCTTCGTCCATGTCAAACGTGGTGAGGACGATGACGCGCGCCTCGGGAAATTCCTTCCGAATCGCAATCGTGGATTCCACGCCGCCCAACCCGGGCAGGCGCAAATCCATCAACGTGATGTCCGGCTTATGGCGGCGAAATAATTCGATCGCTTCGTTGCCGTCGCCCGTTTCGGCCACGACCTCGAGGTCCGGCTCCGTGGCGATCAACGCGGCCAGGCCTTTGCGGAAGGCCGGATGATCATCGACCAGCATCACGCGCACGGATGGTTTTTTCTTCATCGTATTTACTCGCCCGACAGCGGCACGGTAAAAACGACTTCCGTGCCCTGCTCGCGCTCACTGTTGACCTGCAACACGCCCTTTAACTCCGCCGCTCGTTCGCGCATGGCAGTGAGGCCAAAGCCGCCCGCGCCCGCCGCCGGATGAGAGGTGTCAAAGCCGCAGCCGTCATCCTGGATGACCATGCGAAAATCTTTCTGGCCAAATTCCAAACGGACCAAAATGTGTCTGGCATTCGCGTACTTGGTGGCGTTGAAAATGGCTTCCTGACAGATGCGCAGCAAATTGTTCTCGACCATGGGCGCGAAACGACGCGATTGGCCGGTGACTTCCACGCCGGTTTCGATTCCGGTCCCGTCGCATCGTTGTTTTAATATCTCGCGCAGCGCCCCCGCGAGGTCCTGCGATTCCAGCACGTGCGAGCGCATGTTCCAGATCGAATCGCGGGCTTCGGCAAGACTTTCGCGCACGAGCCCATGGGCGGCATCGAGATAATGTCCCAGCTCTTCCGAGGCGCCATTCACGTGTTTTTTCGCCAGGGTCAGTTGAACGGAAGTGGCCGCCAAGCCCTGGGCCAAGGTATCGTGTATTTCGCGCGCCACACGGTTGCGTTCGGAAAGGATGGCCGTGAACTCCGCTTCCGCCATCGCGCGCTGGACCGCCTGTTCGCGCAGGCGCCGCCGGGCCGCGAGCATGACCAGCGCGGTGGCAATCAACGACGCTCCCGCCACGGCCCCAAACAATAAAATGATATGCGATGGAGTCCACCACGGCGGCGGTTTGATGGCCAGCAAGTCGTCCGGCGACCGCAAGAGAATCTGAAAAGAACGCGGGCGCCAAATGCCGCTGATCACGGGGCGTGAATCATCAGAAATGACCTGGCAAATGCCCGAAACCCTGACGCGACTCCCCGGCTGCAGGCTGGAGACCGCCCCCGAGCGCAACACGGCCTTGAAAGGGACTCCTTTTTCTTGGAACGTGAACGCCCAGCCGTCCAGCACCCGCTGCGCCTCCGTCAGCAGCGCGTCAATCGAAACCAGGTCCTCTTCGTGATCAAATGCCTCGTCGGGAGAACTGAGTTTCACCGGCTCGGGCGCGCGGCCGCCGGCGCGCCGGTGAAACAGGCAGTCTTCCATAACCGGAACCGCCGCGCCGTAGTGCAGGTAGCCGACCACGTCGACGTCATCGCCCGGGTGCAATGTTTCGCGTTGCCGCGATTGGATTTGCAAACCGCTCCCTTGATCGCGCAGCCACAAAACCAGGCCCGGCTGTTGGTGGGTGACAATGCCACGCACGTGAACGCGATGTTGATAATCGGTGGAAGGAGAAAATTGCAGCAAGGTCGACACCAGACGAACCGGCGAAGCGAACGGATCGGCTGGGGCCGGTTTCTCGATCTGGACGGAGACATCGCGCGAAATCAGGACCAACGGACTCAACACCTGGCGTCTGGCATTGAATTGATAGAAGCAAACGCCCTTCACGCGAACTTCTGCGTCCTGCTCCACCCCGCTCGGGTGTTTCCGGTTGGAACTGACGGTCAAGCGTCCGCCGCCGACGGCGAGTTCCATGTGCCAGACGCCAAACTCGTTGGGATCCGTGACCGGCCCCCAGCTTCGCACCACGCCCGACACTTCCACAAATTGAGCGTCGAGGCTGCCGGCGATCATTTGCTCGAACGTCACTTCGCGCGGTTGGGGAAGCGGAGCCGTTCCCAACCGCTGCACTTTTTGCGCGAGGACTATCGGGGCAAATTCGCCAGGGTCCGTCACACCCTCGACCTCCAAAAAATCGCCGCGATGCACGTCGGCAAAACTGTTGGTCGGCCCGAGCACATAAACTCCCGCTGTTTTATCAGCAATCACGATCGCGCAATTTCCGGGCGGGCCCGCTTCGGTGACCATGACGCCGCGCAACCGCACCGGCAAAGGGCGCGATGCTTCCGCGAAAGTGAGATTGCGGATCTGCGACGCATTGGTCAGCGTTTCGTCCGCTTCAGCAGCGAGGAGCTGGCAAGCCGCCAGCACGACGGAGCAAACAGCGACAAAGACAAAGTTCGGTCGCAATCTGGCTGGCTGGAAACGAGCGGCCATGTTAGCGGGAATCAGAATATCAATCGGAACGCGCCGGGTGCAATAAAGCAATGTGCGATGGCGGCCGTCATTTTCGGTCGTCATTTGCGGACGAGCAATCGAACCGGACCCATCAGGCCGGAAGGCATCAAGGGGGATTCGGCCGTTAGTTGGCGAATGTTCGTGCGCGTGAAGCGTTCCGCTGCCGGCAGGGATTGATCACCAATGATTCGGTTCGGCCAAAAATTGACAACTTCGATTTCCAGCTCATTCACTCCCGGCTTCAAGGCGCGAGTGATGTCGACTTGAAACGGCGGCGTCCAGGTGATTCCGCAGGATTGGCCGTTGACTTTGACCTCCGCCAATTCTCGCACGTTTCCCAAATCAATCCGGATTGAATTGGTTTGGGCCGAGGCGGGCGCCTGGAACTTTTTACGGTACACAGCGGTGCCCGAATAAAATCGAATGCCCGGTTCGCTGCGATCGGTCCAGCTCTCGAGTGAATCAAACTGCACCGCCGCCGGCCCGCCCCACCGCGGATCAAACGAAACGCTCCATGGCCCATGCAATTCACTCAACGTCGTGAATTCCGGCTCGTTCGGCGCGCCGGTCGCGGGATGCTCCTTCGACGGTTCACGAAAGACGACGAATTGCGAACCGCAAGGGTTGAGTTTGAGCGGCAATTTCGTGCGGCCATCTTCCTGTTTGTAAGCGGTGGCAAAATGGTGTTCTCCACTCACCGCGTCCCACAATTCCGGCGCCTTGCCGGCCACACGAAACGCGCAGTTGAGCGAGACGGCGCTCGTCGACCGATTGGCAACGAAATAAATTTCCGTTTTGCCGTCCCGGCGATGAATGAAATTGATTTCCGGATTTGTGTCGCCCGTGATTTCATATTCAAAATCAGGTTTCACATTTTGACTGAGCAGGACCTCGCGCGCCGTGCGGCCGGAAATCACGCGTCCCCTGCCCCACAATTCATCCGCCAACCACTTCACTTCGGCGTCGCTCCCGGGAAAACCCGCCAGGCCGCTGGCGGTGGTTGGCCTCGGCCCGATGATGGTTGCGCCCGCATCAACCAGTTTTTTTAGCTTTCGCAACACGGGCGGCGAAATCACGGTCCGATCGGGGAGCGCCAGCAATCGATAACTCACGCCGTCCGGCAATACCAGGCGTCCGTGGTTCACTTTCAACCGATTGAGAATGACCTCCGCGGTCATCACATCGTAGTCATAGCCCGGGCCTTCCTGCGCCGGGTCGGATTTGCGCAATTGCGCAAAGTTTGGCACATGGTCGCCATAATAGTAGGCCACGTCGGCCACCGGAATTCCTTGCTGCAGCATCCATTGGCAGCGATTGATGTAGGCAAAAATGGGCGCGGATTTGTCCCACCAGGTTACATTTGGATTTAAATGCGTTCCGGCGAAATACTGTTGGCCGGGCACGCCTTCGCTCGCCGGAGAACAGACCCAGGCATGCCAGGCGAGCAGGTTCAGTCCCTCGGTGCACGCGTAATCGAACGTCGGTTTCAGGTTGTCCCACAATCTCGACTGCCAGTGCGGTCCTATCGAGGTGAATCCCTCGGCCATGACGAGCGGGTGACCATAGGTGTGGGCGGCGGAGGCGGGCTGCTTGACGAAGAATCGATTTTCATCGCCGATGCGATGCCGCCAGGACCAGGCCCAAAACTCGCCCATCGGAATGTCGTTGAAGCCCAGGCACTGCTGGGCATTGATCGGCACTGCATGCGGTCCGCCGCTCTCCGGATGAATCTGCAAACCGTGCCGATGCGCGCCATTGCGAAATAATCTGAAATGGTTATCGATGGCGAGGTCCCCCATCGTCCTCCGAAAATCCTGGAGGAAACGATCGGTTTCCTCGCGCGAGTTGATGATCTTGCCGGCGATCGCCGGCAGCCAGGGCAATAAATCGTAGCCGCGCCGCGCTTTGAATTCTCCGCGCAACGTGGGAGTCCAGTTGGCAACTTCCACTTCCCAACTGTCGGTGTAGAGATATTTCAGCGTCTTGCCCGCCAGTGGTCCCGCGTCAGCAATCAAGGGTTCGACCACGGCGTTCCAATATCGGCGGAACGCGCCGGCATCAAAGGGATCGAGCGCGTAACCGTCATCCCAACCTTCGCTGGAGGTTGAAACGCAGCAATTGTCATTGAGCGTAAAACCGAACCGGATAATCTGCCAATTACCTTCCGGAACTTTCCAGTTCAACGTCCCGTCCGCCGCCATCTTGCCGGTCAAATCGATGACATCCTCGACGCGGGCGTCCTGTTCGTTGGGAGTCGAAGGATATTCTTCAAAAAGCGGCGTGGAAACGGGCGCCGAAAACGGTTCGAGCGCTTCAATAAGCGCTTTTTGCTCCTGATTTTGGATTGGCTTGCGGTCCGCGGGCAGATTCGGATTGATGCGATAGGCCAGCACGAACAAATCGCGATAGTAATCGTCCCGGCCTTCGGGCTGGTTAAGTTTGATGACGGAATTGCTCCCGCCAATCACGCGCAATTGCGACCAAACGAGTTTTTTCGGCGCGTCGTCGGCCGTCACCATGGGGCCGCCGAGATTCCAGCCGCTTTGGATGTTCAAACTGATTTCAAGGCCCAACCGATTCGCTTCCCGAAGCGCATCTTGGTAGAGCTGGCGCCAGGCGGGTGAAAAGAAGGTGACTCCATGAGGGACGCGCGCGTTGCCGTCCTGGTCCGAGCCGTCCGCATCCACCAGGATGGCGCCGCCGATGCCTTTCGACTTCATCGCGCGCAGATCGCGCAGGATGGATTCCTCGGTCACGTTTCCATTGAGCCACCACCAATAAACCCGCAAGCGCGCCTGCGGTGGAGGGTTGGTCCACCCGGATTCGAGCGATTCGGTTGAAAATCCATTGCTGGGAAAAAAGATCAAGAGAACGAAGGCCGGAAGAATCCAAATCCTGAAAAGCGGCAGGTGGCTCAACAATTTATTCGCCATCGAGCGGCAGGTCCTCCTCGCGGAATTCGAGATTTGCAACTCGGCAATGTTCGTTCGCACTAAATCTTTTTAATCGGCGCTTCCCGGATCGGCAAGCGGAGGTTTGTCACAGTACTAGTGAAAACTGTTCTCAACTGTCCATCACCCAAAAGAGTAAAACATTACTCTTACGAGTAGTGGATTCGGCGGGCTGATTTTGTTAGTTTCGGCCAATTTGCGGACACCCAGAAAAATGGCCGCCTCAATTCCAAGACAACTTTTGCCACCGGCGACATCCATCTTGCGCCTGTTGCCGGGACTCGCATGAAAGAAACAAAACCCCTGCTTCACTTTTCGATTCGCAAGCTGCCGATGATTCTGGGCATCGGCCTGTCGTTACTGGCCATGGTTGGTTGCGCGTCGATCCAATCGCGACCGCAGACGATCCGGCCCGGCGAAATCTGGCCGGATAATCGCGGACAGCATGTCCAGGCACACGGCGGCGGGATTTTGAAGCTGGGCAAGACGTATTATTGGTTTGGCGAAGACCGCTCGCGCGGGCTGGGTTGGTCCAAGCGCTATGTGGCCTGCTATTCGTCGACGGATTTGGCGCATTGGACTTTCCGGAATCGCGTGGTGCAGCTTTCCGACCCGGAAAACCTGGGCTTCGGCTGGGTTTTGGAGCGGCCCAAGGTTTTTTACAACACGCACACAAAAAAATTCGTGATGTACGCGCATATTGATGACCGCCGTTACCAATTTGCCAGCGTCGCGGTGCTGGTTTGCGACACGGTCGATGGGAATTATCACTACGTGAAAAGCTTCCGGCCGCTCGGGCATGAAAGCCGCGATATCGGGCAATTCATCGATGATGACGGCGCGGCGTATCTTATTTTTGAAGATCGTCCTTACGGTTTTCACATCGCGAAACTTTCGGCGGATTACATGAATGTGGAAAAGGAAATGTGCCTGATTCCAAAACACATGGAGGGCGGCGCTTTGGCGCATTATAAAGGCCTTTATTACGTTGTCGGCTCGGCGCTGACCGGCTGGCGGCCCAATCCCAATCAATACGCGACGGCGCCAACGCTGGCGGGGCCGTGGTCGGAGTTCAAAGATATCGCGGATCCGAATACCAACACTTACGGCTCGCAATCCACCATGATGCTCAAGGTGACCGGCACCAAAGCGACCACCGTCATCTTCATGGGGGACATTTGGAAGCCGCGCGCGCAATGGGATTCGCGCTATCTTTGGATGCCGTTGCAAATTGGTGACGGCAAGCTGTGGCTGACGGAACCGAAGCCGTGGCAATTGAACGTCCGGACGGGCGAAGCGGTGATTGGCAAATGAATCCAACAGAAATTTAGTTGATGTTTCTCTGTCTGGAGAACACAAATGATCATCACCCTGAAAGAGACCTCTGCAAAAACAGGCCTCCTGAAAGAACGCACCGAAAAATATTTTCGCTTCATTGAAAATACCTTGGTTCGCGCCGATCAGGAGATCGGCGTTTCGACTTTTGCAGAGATCTCTGAAAGGGTTGCATCCAATGACGATCTGGTTCAACCCCTTCAGGGTTGACGGAATTTTTCGCAATTGACCCAGGGTAGCCTCGCAGACTCGGCAACCCCGGGCTGGAAGATGGAATCCCTTCAGGATTCATAAGGCCAGCAGTCGATCTTGTACTAGGATAGTGTCACACTTAAATATTTGGAGTTAGAAAAACCACGAATGGACACGAATTATTGGTGTTCATTCGCGTCCATTCGTGGTTGTGATTGTCATCAACCTCCGATAGAGCCGGAGGCTTGACCGAGGTATAACGGCTCAAGGCCGGCGCGGCCCTTGCGGCGCCAAACGACGCGCTCGGCAGTGGCATACCTTTCTTGCCGCTCTTGCAAAAACGCCAGAGGGCTGGCGCAGTTCGGGACGCTTCCGCGACTTCCCGGGCATGGAACTTCGCGCCAGCATCCCGGAGTGCGGCGGCCCTCCGCCGCTTTAGGCGAGCGCAAACACAACTCACTGCCAAATATCCATTGCCGGAGCCGTCCAATTTCGAGAATCCTCCGGCAGCGCCGGAGAATTTCCTTTTGGACTAAAGCCATGATTCTGACACCACACTAGCTGCTTATCTGAGTCCACACTTGGAAAGCAAACAAAAAGCCGAAGCATCTCGCGGACGCGTTCGGCTTTGTTGGGAGTGAATTCTTTTGCCCGTTCAGCCGGTGTGACCGGCTGAACGGGAAGTTTTATCACGGAGACTTCAAGCGGAAGAACGTGTTGCTGCTCACGCCGGTGAGCGGGATGGTGACCTGGGTGGTGTCGCGGGATCCCGTGGCCGGCGGATAATCGAACCAGTCGCCCGGAACGGCCAGGTTGACCGAGTTGCTTTGCAGCGTCCAACCGGCATGGTCCGCAGGCCAGGAGAGGTTCAGCGATCCGCCGCTCACGCTGAAGGTGATGTTCGTCGGGTTCGTGGCGATGGTGCTGGTCACGATGCTCAGGACGCCGTTGGCTGGATTGAAGCTGTAGGCCAAGCCCGCGCCGGGCGATCCAACGATGTTGTTGAAGTTGCCCGTGTGGCTGGGCGTGGTGAACAAGTGGAAGGTGTCGCTCGTCGTCAGGGGCGTCGAGCTGATATTGCTGATCACCAGGGTGCCGCCGTAAGTGACCGACGTGTTATCGGCGATGACGTCGCTGATCGGAACATCGCGATAGATGCGCATCGTGGTGCTGCCTTGCAGCGTCAGGTTGCTGGCGATGGTGAGCGTGCCAGGACCGGATGCGTCACCCGCGCCGATGTTGCCGGTTGAGCTCACGGTCACCGCGCCGGCCACGCTGCCGGAGCCGGCGAGTGTGCCGTTGGCCACCGTGGTCTTGCCGGTGTAGGTGTTCGCCGCGTCCAGATAGACGGTACCGATGCCGGTCTTGGTCAGGCCGCCATTGAACGAATCGCCGGCTTGCAATACGGCGGGAATGGTAACCGGGAAGCCGCCGTCATTGAGCACCAGTCCGTTGCTCATGATCATATAGGTGACCACCGGGTCAAGGAAGGTGTCGTTGTTCGTCACCGCCTGCAAAGTGCCGCCGTTGAAATTGGCGACCGACACATCCGGAGTGGTGCTATTGGCAATGCCGGCGACCGCCAGCAATCCGCCATTCAGATCCAGCGTGCCGCTGGCTCCGGCGTTCTGGCCGAGCCACAGCTCCTGGCCGTCGATCACCTGGCCGCCATTGACGACCAACAGACCCGTGGCGCCGCTCGCGCCGACGACGATGTAATTGGGGCTCTCGGCAAACTGGCCGCCGCCGCCGGTGCCCGCAATCACCGTCCCGCTGTTGACGATGAGAGTGCCGCTGGCGCTGTTGCTGTTGATGCCCACGCTCAAGGGGTTGTTCGTGACAATGATTGTGCCTCCGGCGACGACGACCTGACTCGTCGAGCTGTTGATCTGGTTTCCGTCAGCGATGCGGAATTCGAGGTTCGGAATGCTGATCAAACCGCCATTCGTCACAATCAGCGTGCTTCCGTCGATCAGGACGTGATCGGAGAAGGGCTGGCCGTCCGTCAAGTAGTTGCTTCCGCCGATGACCAAAGCGCCCGTGCCGACGGTGTGCAATGCCATTCCACCGTTGCCGGCATTGGTGATGGTGCCGTTCCACGTTCCGGTGGTGGCACTGCCAATCGTCAGGGTCGCCGGGATGCCGCTGGCATTGTCCACCACGCCGGAACCGACCAACTGGCCCGCGGTTTGGTTTTGGCCATTCAATTCCAGCGTGCCGCTCGGTCCGACGATCAAGTCCGAGGAAGGCGAAATTGTCGTCGGGGTAGCCACTTGCAAGGTGCCATTGCTGATGACCGTGTTCCCGAGATACGTGTTGTTGCTCAACGACAAAGTCGCTGTGTTATCGCCAAGCTTCAGCACGCTCGCGGAACCCGAGATGTTTCCGCTGCCACTGAAGGTGTAGGCCTCGCTGCTGTTGCTGATCGTCATGGCCGAGGGAGCCACGCTCGTGTTCAGGAGAACCGTGCCGCTGCCGGAATCATTGAACGTCACCGCGTCACCGGGATTGACAATTTGGTGATAGGAGGTGGGCGTTCCATTGATGGTCCAGTTAGTGGTGGCGCCGATGTTCCAGACGTTCAGCGCGCTGGTGTTGGTGCCGGTCCAGACCAGGCCGGGGCCGGTGCTGGTAATGACCGCATAGATGGTGGAATCGGAACCGTTGGAAATGGAGCCGGTCGCGCCCTGCGGCAGGATGAGGTTGGTCACATTGCCGGAACCGGCGGTTCCGGTGTACTTGATGAGGGCCATGGTGCCCACGTTCACCGCGGCCAGGCTGATGGAATTGGTGCCGTTCAAGGTCAGCGTGCCGACATTCAACAGCGGCACCGCCGGGTTATTCGCGGTGGTCGGCGCCAGGGCGACCGTTGCTCCCGAACCGCTGGCCGCGCCATTCAAGGTCAGGTCGCCGAGATTCATGGCCGCGCTGCCAACCTGATTCACTCCGAACACCGCGTTGTTATTGACCGTGGTGCCGCCCGTGATGGTGGAAGCGGTGGTCACTTGCAATGTGCCGGCCTTCACAACGGCTCCGCCCGCGTATGTGCTGCGGCTGTTCAGGAAGAGCGTTCCCGCTGTGTTCGTGATCGGTCCGGTGAAGGTGTTGGTGCCGGTGAGGGTCAAAGTGCCGGAACCTTTCTTGGTCAGGCCGCCGTCTCCCGGCGTGCCGATCAGGCCAACCGCCACCGTGGCGTTGTTGGTGGAAGAATCAATAACCGCGCCGCCCGCGAGAACATTCGCCTGGATGCCGCCCGCGAACCAGGTGGCGTTCGGAGGCGAGAACTGCGCCTGCAAGGTGCCGCCGTTGAAGTTGAACACGGCGTTGTTGCCGGTGCTGCTGCCGACGTTGAACGTGGCGAGGGTGCCGCCGTTCAGATTGTTGGTGCCGAACGAACCACCAATGCGGGCGATGTTGATGCCGGCCTTGGCGTTGACCGTGCCACCGTTCACATTCAGCGTGCCGATGCCGGTGCTGCCGACGCGGATGCCTCCGTTTGCGTTCAGGACGCCGCCGCTGATGTTATAAACGCCCACGCCGCTCGTCGAAGTGCGTCCGCCGATATCAAAGGTGCCGACGCCCGTGCTCACTTCCGTGAGGGTGCCGCCGGATTGGTTCACGACGCCGCTGGCGGTCGAACCGGCGGCGTTCGCGGAGCCCACAAAGAAAGCGTTGCAGACCAAGGTGGCCGAATTTTGGATGTTCAGGATGCCGGAGGAATTATCGATGTCGCCGACGTTGAAATCCGAAGTGGTGCCGAATGAACCGGAGCCGCGCAGGGTCATGGTGCCGGTGTCGTTTCCGCTTTGGCCGACATCCTGATAGCTGCCATTGGTAATGGACCCGCCACTGTCAATGACCAGAGTGCCGCTGTGGACGAATACGTTGCCCGTAATCGTCTCTTTGCCTTTCAATACCAGCGTGCCGGCGCCGACGATGTTCAGGCTCGGCGCCGCGCCGCTGATGACACCATTGAGGCTCGCGGTGACGTTCGTGGCCACGCCGATGCTGGACGTGACGGGCACGGAAATAGCGCGGCTGTTGGTGACCGCACCGACCATATCCAGTGTGCCTCCGTTAATGGCAATATTGCCCAAGCCCAATCCCAGGTTGGAATCGTTGGTGATAATCAGCGTGCTGGTGTCATTGATCGAGACTCCGCCCGTGAAACTATTGCTCGTCAGCAGCGCCAAGGAGCCGCTGTTGGAGACCACCAACGAGGTAATGCCCGTGATGCCGCCCGTGCCTGTGATGCTGTAGGGCAAGCTGCTATTGAATGCGACGGGGAAGGCAAAGAACGTGGAGTTCAGCACGATGTTGGTCGGCTGCGGATTCACAAAATCGTTCGTCAAATTATCATCGAACAACACGCCATCACCCGCGACCACAAGCCCGTTGGTGTATTGGCGGAACACAGTGTTGCCGCCACCGGCGAGGTTGTTCCAATTAGGCGTCGTCAGGTCCCAGCTCGTGCCACCGGCGCCGTTCCACTCAAGCTGGTTCGGAATGGCGGTGATCTGAACGTCAATCGAATGATTTCCGGTGTTGTTCACCAGTGCCGCGGCAACTCCGGGCGGTGGGATGAGTTGAAAGTTGGCGAGATTTGGCAGGGCCGTGCCGCTATATTTAATCACCGGGAATGTCCCCGTCTTGATTCCGCTGGCGGTAATGGCGATGTAAATGGTGGCGCCGGGAGCGGAAAGGCTGCCCGCGACATTGACAGCGGGCGCGGTCGGGTTGGCTGACAACGAGCCGTAATTGAAATTGTTGGTGACACTGTCTTGAAGAGTGAGGTTGCCACCGACGTTGATGCCGCTGGCCGCGCTGTTAAGAATCAGGTTCAGGGAGGAATTCGCTGACAGAGTCAGGTCGTTGACGGCCAAGGACGTGCCTGAAGAGGCATCTCCGCCGAAGGCGGCGCCGCTGCTGACGACCACACTGCCTGGTGTCGGAGCCACGCCGGCGGCGCTGCTTAAATTCAACACACCGGCGGAAACCGTCGTGGTTCCCGAGTACAAAGAACCGCCCGAGAGCGTCTGCGTGCCGGCGCCGACCTTCGTGATGGAAAGCGTTCCGAGAGAATTCTGAATCGTTCCGGAATAATTGCCACTGTCGCCATTGGCGCCGATGGTCAACGTGACGGAACCAGCCACGGTCGTGTCGATCAAACCCGTGCCATTCAAGCCGTTGATCGTGAGGTTATGTCCATTCAAATCCAACGAACTGTTGTCGGTAACATCGCCGGGGATCGTGTTTCCGGGAATGGCGTTATCCACGCCCAATTGCAAGGTGCCGCCGGAAATGGTGGTCCCACCGCTGTAATTATTGTTCGCATTGCTCAGAATCAGGGTTCCGCCTCCGCCCACGGTCAGGCCGGCCGCCGAAGAAACGCCGTTCGTGACATCGGTAATCGGTTCGCCGATGAGAGTGATCGCGGACGCGTTAATCGTGGAGTTTCCGGCGCCCAGCAAGGTGATGCCTGAGTTGCTGTTGGTAAATAGCAGGCCCGCATTGTCAGCCAATGTGCAACCGGGGCCGATGGTGATTTGGTTGGGAGTGAAAACCGCGGGATTGCCGACGTTGCTGCTCCCCGGACCGAGGGCCACGGTTTCGCCGCCGTTGAAATTGGCGATGATGAACAGGCCGGTGAAACCCGAAAGACTTCCGGTGTAGGTGATGGTTTTGCCGGTGCCCCCGCCGCCGGAGAAACTATCGCCGCTATTCGTCAGGGCGGCCGAACCAAACACCGGGTAACCAAAGATAAACGAGCCCTGATCCGCCCGAATCGAAGAATTTCCAGCAATCGTCATCGCATTGCCGGTAAAAGTGGGTGCGCTGACATTGCCGGCGCCACTGTCAATGACAGCGCCGTTCAGGGTGAGATTGTTGATCGTGATAATCTCGCCGCCGCCACCTTTGTAGAGCAGGCTGCGCATCGGATTGTTTTGACCGCTCGGCGTTTGCAGGGTGAGTGAGTTGCCCGCAAAAGTCACATCCCCGACGCCACCGGGAGGAGTACGCAAAAAGAATATGGAGGTGAAGTAATCGTTTCCCGCGCTCGGTGGCTGGCCGTCGCTCCAATTGCCGGCGGAATTTAACGAACTGTGATTGATGGAATCACTGGCGGTCAGGCTGACGTTGCCGGCCTGAGCCGTCAGCGACATCAAAGCGACGCCTGATAATGCCGCAATTAGACACGAGGAGTACCTACTGATTTTGGGGGTTGTCATAGGATTGAACTTTTTAGTGCTGCCAACGCGCATCACACGGATATGGAGGGACCATGCAAAATTCTATATTGGACTTGGGCCAGCGTATCAAGAAGAATTGGCTGATGCCAATTACCCAAAAGGGTAAAAAGCCGGTGGCGAGGCGAAAACCTCAATAGCTACCGCACATTCCCCCGCTTCGGAAGGGTCCCGTGCCTCGACTTTAATTGGGGGCGACCAAAGCCCAGGCGCCCCGGATCGCGGTGCGGACGGCGGGAGTCAGCGGCGGGAGTTTGTTTGGATTGGTGAAATTCAGGTCAAAATTCCAGGTGCGCGTGGGAGGATTGTAAATGTTGTACAGCGAACCGGTTCCTTTCCAAACGCCAGTGCCGATTTCGCTGGGGAACATCACCACCATGGAACCGTTGTAGGTAAACGTGCATCCCGACCAGTTTTCCAGGAAGCGGGGAAAGTTTTCCACGCCGCCGCTGTAATAACCATTTCCGCTGGGGACGATGCCGGCGAGGAAGGCGGCGTTCACCGTGGTGTTCTTGGCGTTCCGGTTTCCCAGAGTCTTGGAACTGTTCGAATCACTCCAATTGCCCGAGAGAATGTTGATTGAATCCGCAACCAACGCCGCCGGTTCCCAGGTGGTCGTATTGTAATTTCCCTCCACGTACAGCGGATCCTGCGTGGCAATCGTAAGACCGGTGGCCGGCAGGGTTGCGCCATCGGTCACACGCACACCCGGTTCGGTTGTGGAGATCTGCGACCTCAGGTCGGCGACATACACCGACGCGAGGGATTTGATCGAATTCTGTCCATTGAACCAGGTTTGCATTTTGCCCACGTCGATTTGGGTGGTCTTGATGGTTTTACCCTCGCGATAATCATAAAAACTGACGTTGGTGCTCACGAACGTGCTCGCGTCACTCCATTGAACAGTGGCGCCGTTGCCATTGTTTCCGTTTCCGCCATGCACATCCACGTGGTCGTCATAGACCAAAATGATCAAGTCCGACTGATTGTAGAGCCGTTGCTGGCCCATTTGTGAATTGGGCGATTCGCCATTCGGCGGAACTTCAATAATCGCGTGCACCGCCGCCGGGCTGTTGTTTGTGCCCAAAGGCAGGTTCAGCGAATTCACGCCGCCGTCGTGCGCGCCGTCGAAGGTAATCGTGCCAGGCGTTCGAATCGAGGGGTCGTTGGGCGATTTGCCGGCGATGATTTGCCCGGAGGCGGTGACATCGTTTGAGAAGGTCAACTGCGCCTGCGGTTGGGCGTATAAATTGCCGTTGCTGTGCACCCTGCCCCGGACGGACATGTTTGGGCCGGGGCAAATTTCCATGTCCATGTTGTAGAAAATGGCGAACTGAAACACCGGCACGGTGGCCAATTGAATATCCTGCTGGACCGCCGCGGAAGCGTTGCCAAGCCCGTTCAAATCCTGGACGTAGGAAGTGATGCGATAGGTCGCGGCATAACCGGACAGCCCTTGATACTGCGAAATGAGATTGGTCGTTGCCCAGTCCGACAGCAAATCCACTTCGGTGGAACTGCCGTTCCCGTTTTTGTCTTTGAATTTAAATTTGCTCCAATGCACGTTCTCCGAGGCTGCCGGAATCCGCGAATGATAGACGGACATCTTGCCGGAAACCGTCGCCGCGCCGCTATCGAGGAAATCCGAGGTCAATTCCGACATCACCTTCTCCGTCGCGGCTTCCGAGGCTTCCATGGCGTTGTAATAGGAGTTGCGGCGATTAGTGAGCAACGAGTTGGTGGAGGACCGCGTCAGGCTCGTGGCCAGCAGCAGCAAACCAATGGCGGAAAAGATGAGGACGATCACCAGGGCATAACCGCCCCGATTTCTTAGCTTTCTTTTCAGGAACTTCACAACGCCTCCTTTTCCATTACTATTCCAATGCCCGCCGTGTCACCCGCGTTTGCAGCCGGTAATAATCGTAATAACTTCCCTGCGCAAAATGGATCATCGGGTTATCCAGCTTGTAAAATTCCATGTCGATGCCGATGACGCGATTGTTGAAGTTGTTGGAGAGCACGTTGCCGGCATAATCCTCCGAGGTGAAAACGATGCTGTTGGTCACCCAGCCGGACACGAAGGCCGGCGTGGTGGAACCGCTTTGCAACCGCATCAGTTGGTTGTCCGACGGATCCAGATAATAGCGCACGTACACGCTGGAATTGGTTTTGACCGGGTAAATCTGTATGGCATTGCCTTCCTGCGCGGCGTTGAAGCCGGCCTCCGTGAAAGACGAGGCATCGCCGGTGCCGACTTTCACCACGCCGGCGCTATGGATGTCCGTCACCAATTGACCCAAGGCCCGGCGCGAATCTTCCGTCGCCTGCAGTTTCACATCCACCATGCTGTTCAATTTCAACCCGAAGATGTGCAGCCCGAGAATGCCCGCCAGCACGAACACGAAGATCGACATCGTCACCATCATCTCGGTGAGAGTAAATGCGCGCAGGAGCGTTTGATTGGAAAACATTTTCATTGGTCTGGCGCTCGATAGGTCACGATGGTGTTGGTAAAACGCGTGCTCCGGCCCGCCGGCTGCCACACGCAATCCGCCTGGATCATTCTCAGCGGCGGAGCCGTGCTGATGTCGGTGATGGTGGTGTAAATCGTGGCGTAACTGGCGTTGGTGTTTGCGATGGGAAGATCCAACTGCTCGGAAACCGTCGGGAAGTTCGAAGCGTTCAATTGGTCGACGGGCGGAAAGGAGCGGGTGTCCCATTTTGCCGCGCGGCATTGCTCCACACGCTGCATCGCCAGCGATTCCGCGGCCAGCGAATGCGCCTGCCAATCGGTGACGCGGGCGGATTGAATATATCCATTGATGATTCCCCCAGCAGCCAGGCCAATCAAAGCGAGAGAAATGACCACCTCTGTCAATGTGAATGCGCCCTGCCGCGTACGTATCCGTGTCATGCTTCAATGCTCCGCGTTTCGTCAAGCAGAACGCTTGCCAGCGCCCGGGCGGCGCCTGTTGTGAACCGTTAACGATTCAGGCGCGCGACGATGCGGACACTTTGTCTCGCTACGGTACAATCGAAAATCTTCCCGAAACCGACAATGGCCTGGAGCGCCGGTCTCCGACCCGGCAGTTGAGGACATCCGTTCCGACGCGTCGGATCGGAGATCGGCGCTCCGGGTTTATAGCTCAGGCGTCCTCGCCTGAGAGTTCCGGCGCCGTCCCGGCGCCAGGAACCATTGCCATTTGGTTGCGCTTCTCCGTCTGGCGGCGAGACGCCGCCGACACTCGCAGCCGGGACGGCTGCGCTACCAGCGCCTGGACTTTCGCTTGCGCAAGAGCTTGATAATTATAAAAGTGTTAGCGATATCGTCATTGCTGCTGGGAAAAACTTCCGGCCATGGCCGCCAATGTTGTTAAATCTATGCGACCGAAAATTGTCCTGCTGAGTCTTGCCGCCGTTTTGGCCTCATTCTTTTGTATCACCGCTCCAGCCGCCCCGCCCGAGACGTTTACCGTTCATACCAAAAACTTCATCCTGAATTTCCGAGTTGGAGAAGACGGCCGGCTTTATCAATCACCGATCGGTGGGCCCGCCGAAACGGCAAAACTTAATCGCAATGACGAAGCTTACCCACAGGCCGGCGATGGTTATATTTGGGATTCCGCCCTGCAACTCATCCACGCCGACGGCAATACGTCCACAGCCCTGGTTTACGACAAGGTGACGCGCACCAACGAATCACCCGATATCGAGGTGACGCGAATCCATTTGCACGATCCGGCTTACCCGTTGGAAGTGACGCTCTGTTTCAAAACGCACAATGCCGAAAATGTGGTGGAACAATGGACCGAGATTCAGCATCACGAGCCGCGCGCCATTACGTTGCAGCACATGGCCTCCACGTCGCTCCTGCTGGGTGCGAACGTTTACCTGACGCACTTTTTTGGCGATTGGGCGAAGGAAATGTTGAGCCCCATCACGGAAAAAATCACGCCCGGCACGAAAATCCTGGATTCAAAAATCATCACGCGCGCCTCGCAATTCAACAATCCCAATTTCATCCTCTCGCTGGATGCTCCCGCGACTGAAACCAATGGCGCGGTGCTCGCCGGCTCGCTGGCGTGGTCGGGCAGCTTCCAATGCGCTTTCGATGATAACAATCAAGGCGTCCGCGCGTTGTGCGGCATCAATCCTTTTGCGAGCGCGTATCATTTGAAACCGGGCGAAGTGTTCGTCACGCCCACCATGATCTGGGCGTATAGCAGCCATGGTCTGGGCGACATGAGCCGGAATTTTCATCGCTGGGCGCGCAATTTTGGTTTTCGCGACGGGCACAAAACGCGCACGGTTTTGCTGAACAACTGGGAGGCGACCCAGTTCGACTTTGATTTTAACCGCATCGCCGGGTTGTTCGCGCCCGCGAAGGAAATCGGCACTGAATTGTTCCTGCTGGATGACGGCTGGTTCGGCAACAAATATCCTCGCACGAACGACCTCGCCGGCCTGGGCGATTGGCAGCCGAACCGCAAACGTTTCCCGGACGGCATGGCGCCGCTCGCCGCCGCCGCGGTCAAGAACGGACTTCAATTCGGCATCTGGATGGAGCCGGAAATGGTCAATCCGAAGAGCGAGTTGTTCGACAAACATCCCGATTGGGTCATTCGCCAGCCGAAACGCGAACTGGAATTGCAGCGCCATCAACTCGTGCTCGACCTGACCCGGCCCGCGGTGCAGCAGTTCGAATGGAACACCATCAAAACGATCCTCAGCATTCCGAACGTCACCTACGCGAAATGGGATTGTAATCGTTACGTCACGCAGCCCGGTTCGCCCTACCTGCCGCCGGAGCGCCAGTCAGAACTGGGCATTGATTATGTCCACGCGCTTTATGCGTTGATGGACAAAACCGCCAAGACGTTCCCCAACACCGAACTCATGCTGTGCTCGGGCGGCGGCGGGCGCGCGGATTACGGCGCGTTGAAATACTTCCAGGAATTCTGGGCGAGCGACAATACCGATCCCGTTTCGCGCGTGTTGATGCAATGGGATTATTCCTATTTCTTTCCGCCCACCGTTCTCGCCAGCCACGTCACGCATTGGGGGCATCGCCCGATGCATTTTGCGT
>DATNEA010000082.1:0-144802 GCA_035606845.1 Candidatus Angelobacter sp.
TGCCTGGGCGACTCGTTTTCGACGCCTCGCCAAAGATTATGAACGTCTCCAATCCACCTTCGCCAATTACCATTGGCTCGCCTTCGCCACTCTCATGCTCGCAAATTTATTCCGATGAAGTTAAGTACAGGCTCTAGGAGAAAAGCTCCGAATCCCAAGCGTCCAAGCTCCAGAGAAATCCGAAATCCCAAGATCCAAAGCGGTTGGAGTTCCTCAGAGTTTTTCGGTGGGCGTGAAGGGCAGGCCGCGTTCGCCGTAGAAGAGTTTTTTGAGGCGCTTGTTTTTGGAACTGCTTTGGCGGCGGATGGCGCGCCGGGAGCCACGCGTTCGCTTAATTCGCGGCGAATCGCCCTCCTTTCAGCCAGTCTTCCCAACTGATGGAACTTTTGATCGAGATTGAAGGGATATTTGATTTTGAGCTTTTCAACATTCATCCCTTGACGAACCCCCGCTCGCGGTATACCCCTACCCCCTATGCGCCATTGGTCTAATTCGTAATCGCATGAAATCAAAATCCGTCCGCCCCGGCCTCGAAAAACGCGCCCTCACCGTGCGCTTGCGCAGAATCAAAGGTCAGTTGGAAGCCATTGAACGCATGGTCGAAGCCGACGCCGACTGTTCCGACATCCTCATGCAAGTGGTCTCCGCCCGCCAGGCCCTGAAATCCTTCAGCGAGGAAATGATCGAATCCCACGTGCACGAATGCATCGAAGACGCCGAAGGCCGGCGCGAAATGCGCTCCTTGCTCACGCTGTTGAAACGCTACGTTGCGTAGCCTCCCATGGCTGCTGTCAAAGAACCCAATGGCGACCGTACCGCGGAACTCGTGCGCGACGCCGCCACGAAGGAAACCGCGGAAATCCTCCAGCGCCTCGGCGTCACCGCCAACGGCCTGACCGACGAAGAAGCCGCCGAGCGCCTCGAAGTGTTCGGCCCCAACGAAGTCGCACAGGAACGCCGCCACGGCTGGCTCGCCCGCCTCTGGCTCGCCTCGTTGAATCCCCTCGTCATTCTCCTCACGGTGTTGGCCATCCTTTCCTTCGCCACCGGCGATTTCCGCGCCGGCACCGTGATGCTCCTCATGGTCGTGCTCGGTTTGTCCCTGCGTTTCATCCAGGAAACCAAAGCCGACAACGCCGCCGCAAAACTCAAAGCCATGATCAGCGTCACGGCCACCGTCGTGCGCAACGGCACTCCCAGGGAGATCCCGCTCCGCGAACTCGTCCCCGGCGACATCGTGAAATTATCCTCCGGCGACATGATCCCCGGCGATGTGCGATTGATTGCCGCCAAAGACCTGTTCGTCATCCAGGCTACCCTCACCGGCGAATCGCTACCCGTCGAAAAAATCGACGCCGCCGACACGCGCCCGAACGTTTCCGCCATCGAACGCAACAATCTCTGTTTCCTCGGCACCAGCGTGGAAAGCGGCGCCGCCACGGCGGTCATCATTGCCACCGGCGCACAAACCTACTTCGGCAAGGTCGCCCGCAGCCTCGCCGGCCAGCAGGTCCAGACTGCGTTCGACCGCGGCATTGGCAAGTTCACCTGGCTCATGATTCGATTCATGGTCGTGATGGTCCCGCTCGTGTTCGTCATCAACGGCATCACCAAGCATGATTGGAAAGAAGCATTCTTTTTCGCCCTCGCCGTTGCCGTCGGCCTCACGCCCGAAATGCTGCCGATGATCGTCTCGGTCTGCCTCTCCAAAGGCGCGCTCGCGATGTCCAAAAAGAAAGTCATCGTCAAAAAACTCAATTCCATCCAGAACTTCGGCGCCATGGACGTCCTCTGCACCGACAAAACCGGCACGCTCACCATCGACCACGTCATCCTCGAATTGCACGTCGACGTTTTCAAAAACGAAAGCGAGGAAGTCCTGCGCGATGCCTACGTCATCAGCCATTTTCAAACGGGGCTAAAAAATGTCCTCGATCGCGCCGTCCTCAAGCACCAGGAATTGCATCACGAACTGAACGTCGAGAATTATTCCAAGGTCGACGAACTCCCGTTCGATTTTTCGCGACGGATGATGTCGGTCGTCGTCGAAGGCCCCGATGGCACGCGCCAAATCCTCACCAAAGGCGCGCCCGAAGCCGTTTTTGCCCGCTGCACGCATTTCGAAAGCGAAGGTGAAATTTTCCCGATGGAACCCATCCTCGTCGGCAACCTCATCGAACAGGTGAACGATCTGAGCGAGGACGGTTTCCGCGTGCTCGCCGTCGCCACCAAAAACGTCGACAAACGTCCCGCCTATTCCAAAGCCGACGAATGCGAACTCGTCCTCACCGGCTATCTCGCCTTTCTCGATCCGCCCAAGGAAACCGCCGCCAAAGCCATCACCGCGTTGCGCCAGCACGGGGTGGCCGTGAAGGTGTTGACCGGTGACAACGACCTCGTCACCCGCAAAGTCTGCAACGAAGTCGGCATTGAGGCCCAAAAAATCATCCTCGGCAGCCAGGTCGAGCCCATGAGCGACGCCGAACTCGCCGACGCTGTCGAAACCACCGACGTTTTCGCCCGTCTTTCGCCCTCGCACAAACAGCGCATCGTCAAAGCGCTCCAAAAGAAAGGCCACGTCGTCGGTTTCATGGGCGACGGCATCAACGACGCCCCGGCCCTCCGCGCCGCCGACGTCGGCATTTCCGTCGACAACGCCGTCGACATCGCAAAGGAATCCGCCGACATGATTTTGCTCGAAAAAAATCTCATGGTTCTCGAAGAAGGCGTGCTCGAAGGCCGCAAAGTCTTCGTGAACATCCTGAAATACATCCGCATGGGCGCGAGCTCGAATTTCGGCAACATGTTCAGCGTCATCGGCGCCAGCGCCTGGCTTCCCTACGTCCCCATGGCGCCCATCCAGGTCCTGACGAATAACCTTCTGTACGATTTCTCGCAGGTTCCCATTCCCACGGACAACGTCGGCCCGCAACAAATCGCCAAACCGCGCCCATGGAACATGGGCGAAATCGGCAAGTTCATCGTCTTCATCGGCCCGATCAGCTCCATTTTCGATTATACCACCTACATCATCATGTGGTTCGTGTTCAAATGCAGCAACCTGCACCTGGCACCACCGCCCGAACTGGCCGCCCGGTTCGCCCACGTGGTGCCCACCGCTTCACCCAACGACAGCTACGCCGCCGCCTTGTTTCACACCGGTTGGTTCGTGGAATCGCTGATGACGCAAACCCTGATCGTGCACGTCATCCGCACCAACCAGCTCCCGTTCATCCAATCGCGTGCGAGCTGGCAATTGACCCTGACCACCGCCCTCATCATGGCCATCGGCGCCTACCTGCCATTTTCGCCGTTGGGCCAATTCCTCGGCTTCGTCCCCCTCCCGCCGCTGTATTGGCCCTTGCTCCTCGCCACCCTCCTCGGATACGTCGCCCTAACGCAACTGGTAAAGACCTGGCTCCTAAAAAAGCGCTGGGTTTAAAAGCTCCAAACGTCCAACATCCAAGCTTCAGAGAAGATCCAAATCCCAAGCTCCAAAAACGACCTGCGCTATTTGGAGCTTGGAATTTCTCTGGAGCTTGGATGTTGAACGCTTGGTTCTTAAGTCAAACGTTTTCCGCCTTCCCATCGGGCACATTCTGCCCTACCTTTCGGGCTATTCTCAGTGAACCATGCCGAGTGTTTTCATTAAAACGTACGGATGCCAGATGAACGAGCGTGACAGCGAAGCCGTCGCCGCGCAGCTCGTCGCCAAGGGCTATTCCCTCGCCAAATCCGAAGCCGTCGCCGATGTCGTCCTGCTCAATACCTGCAGCGTGCGCGATATGGCCGAACAAAAAGCCATCGGCAAAATGACCGCACTCGTCGGCGCCGCCAGGAAACAACGCCCCGGCCAGGTCTTCGGTTTCATGGGTTGCATGGCCCAAAGCCGCGGCAAGGAATTGATCGACCGTCTGCCCGACGTCGACCTCGTCATCGGCACGCAAAAATTCCATCGCACCGCCGATTACCTCGATGAAATCCTGGCTGGCCGCCGCGACAAAATCGTGGACACCGCCGCCGAGGAAAAAAGCGAAGCCACCATCCGCGAACACCTGCTCAACGGCAGCGCGCAAAAATCCGTGACCGCCTTTGTGAGCATCATGCAAGGCTGCAATCAATATTGCACCTTCTGCATCGTGCCCTACACCCGCGGTGAAGAACGCAGCCGCACCATTCCCGACATTGTCGCCGAATGCCGCGACCTCGTCTCCCGCGGCGTGAAAGAAATCACCTTGCTCGGCCAAATCGTCACCAGCTACGGCAAGCGCGAAAAGCGTGACGCGTGGCGCGTGACGAATGGCGCGAGCGTGCCTGTCTCGTCACCCGTCACTCGTCACTCGTCACCCTTTGTTCAATTACTCGAAGCCGTTCACGAAATCGAAGGCCTCGAACGCATCCGCTTCACCTCGCCGCACCCGAAAGGCTACGGCGAGGACCTCGTGGAAGCCTACGCCCGCCTCCCGAAACTCTGCGAAAGCGCGCACATCCCCGTCCAAAGCGGCAGCGATCGCCTCCTGAAACTGATGCACCGCGGCTACACACGCGAGCGCTTCCTCGGCATTATCGAGAAATTGCGCCGCGCCAAACCCGGCATTGGCATCAGCACGGATATCATCGTCGGCTTCCCCGGCGAAACGGAAGAAGACTTCGAACAAACCCTCTCGCTCGCCCGCGAAGTCGAATTCGACCAGGCCTTCATTTTTAAATATTCCCCGCGCCGCGATACTCCCGCCGCTGACATGCCCGGCCAGCTTTCGACCGAAGTGAAGGAAGAACGCAACGAACGCTTGCTAAACCTGATCAATGAAATCGCCGCGCGCCATTATAAATCCATGGTCGGCGGCCTCACGCAAATCCTCGTCGAAGGTCCCAGCAAGAAAAATCCCGCGCGCATGATGGGCCGCACGCGCTGCAATAAAATCGTTGTCTTCGACGGCTCCGATCGTCATCGCGGGCAATTGATGCGCGTGAAAATCACCCGCGCCGGTTCTTTCACCCTTTACGGCGATCCGGCGATACTGGAGTAGGGGACGTGCGAGGGGATGCCAGGGCATGCAACTGCCGCTCGTTCATCCGCAACATAGTCCATTCATCCATTCGCTTCGCGCCGAGGCGATCGTAAAAATCCAGCGCGTGCTTGTTCCAGTTCAGCGCCGTCCATTCGTACCGCCCGCAATTGCGCTCCGCGCCGATCTTGGCCACCGCCTCAATCAATCCGCGCCCCAAACCGCGCCCGCGAAATTCCGACCGCACATAAACGTCTTCGAGCCAAATCCCCGCCCGGCCGATGAAAGTCGAAAAAGTGAAAAAATAAATCGCGTAACCGGCCACCTGTCCGTCACACCGCGCCAGCAATGCGCCCGCCGCCGGTTGCGGCCCGAAAAGACTGTTCTCCAGCGTGCTGACCGTAGCTTCCACTTGATCTTCGAGCTTCTCAAACCGCGCGAGTTCAACGATGAGTTCGAGCAGTACAGGCACTTCGGCTCGCGTGATAGGTGCAATGACGTTCATAAACAATCTTTGTAGCCGCCGACGTCAGTCGGTGCCATCCATTTCTGCGCGATTGCGCCGATACGATCAACGGCCAACTCACGGGCTTGTTGCTGAAATGATCGGAGCGCGGCTCTGCGAGCCGCAGCAATATCCCATTTTCTCGAGTTACTGAATTTCTTCGTGCATTGTGTTCCCACCAAATTTCCGCGGGTCGCAGACCCGCGCTCCTTTTTGGGCCACACGCTCTCACGTCCCTGGCCGCAGATAACCAGTCATGCCGCCAGCCACATCCGAAATCAGTTCCGGAAAGAACGCCTCAAAGTCCTCGCAAAAACCCGCGTAATCATTTTCCAGCACCGAAACCGCCTCAGCCAACGCCGCCGGTTTCCGCAACCGCAGCCCAATTCTTCGCAAGACTTGCGCCAGATCGCCCATCTCGCGATACGAGCACAAAAAATTTCCCAACCGAATCCGTTCCAAATGATCATAAGCCTCCGGTGGAATCTCCCCGCGATGATGCGCGAATGAGGAATAAACTTCGTCCGCAAAAACCGGCAACGGCGTCACATAATAATTCGCCCAATCCCGGCTGAGAAAGTGATCGTAAAACATATCCACCAATATCCCGCCAAACCTCCGGAAATGCGCCGGCACGCGGCCGATGCTGCGTTTGACGATCGGATGCCTGTCGGTGAACGAATCAATCTGCCGATGCTGCCGAATACCGCGCATAAAATCCGCAGGCAATCCCCCCAGCGCCGGCGCGGGAACGAGGTCCGGCAACAGATTGCCGATGCGACACGCCGGCTTTGGTTCGGAAAGAAAAAGATGCGCCAGCCAATTCATGTTAAGAGCCCGTTCGTCACTTTGAAATGGGCTCTAAGGCTCATTCTCCATGCTCACCACCGGCAACGTGTTCTTCACTGCCTCCGGGATCGATTGCGGTTTTCCCGTTTTAGCATTCACGAAAACCCAATCGGTCTCAGCGTGTGCAATAACCGCCTGATATTTCGCGCGCATGAATTTGTATTTTCGCAGCGAGCGCACGCGCTGGAAATTCGCGGGCCAGGTGAGCAGCGTGATCTTGTCCCCGGCGAACGCCGGCGCGAGATATTCAATCTGATGCGTCCGCACCACCCAGGTCGCGCCGACCGCCTCCGATGCCGCCGTGCAGCCGCTCGCGCGCGCGTGCGCAATCGCGGCGTCCTGCATCCACTGGATATAAACGACATTGTTGACGTGCCCGTTGCGGTCCACGTCTGCCTCGCTCACTGCGATTTCAACTGAATATACGGAATTCACTGCGCAGTGACAGGGCGCGCCGCTGCCGGCGACGCCAGCCAGTTTGTAAAATATTGATCGTAGTTCCCTGAGGCAATTCGCTGGACCACGTCCGCGACGGGTTCGTTTGTGGCAATGCGGCCTCTTTGGGTCATGACTTTGCGTATTTCGCTGCGGAGCGGAGAAGCGTAATCCTCAAAAGAATCGCGGTCGGCGATGCGGATGCCGCACAGCGCGTAGAGCTGGCCTTCCACGGTGGCCTGGTCGTAGACAGCTTTGAATTGCGTTGGCGCTTCCGGGCTTTTGAGAACCGCGCGAAAGGCATATTCCCCGTCGGAAATCATGCCATCACTATCAGCGCCGAATGCAAAACGTCGCGCCGTGAGCAAATGCTCCATGCCTTCCTGGGGCGACCAGGATTTTCTCGGCTCCAATGGATCGACGACCCGAGCCGGCGTTTGCGAATGCCGTCGGCCGGCGCACGAGGTTGAGAACAAAGCCAATGCCGCCAATAACACCGCCAGAATTGAAACTCCACCTTTCATGATGGACTCAATAGAGCAGAGCGGTCGATTTGTTCAAGCAGTTTTGAATTTGCGCGCCACAAAGCGCAAGGGGCGCCAAGCACCAGCTCGGCAAGTTAGGAGCGCGGGTCTGTGACCCGCAGCAAGCCGCGTAAACCAAAACGCGTCAAAAAATTCGTTGACCCTCAAAGTCAGGACATCGCAGCGGCTCGCAGAGCCGCGCTCCGGTCGTTTGCGCTCGCAACAAAGCGCTTCCGTGTCTCTTTCGTTTGGAGAACGGAAGCGCCCCTATCGGAAATAGTTTTGCGCGGTTAAAACGCTGGCGAAATTTCCACCTTCTGTCCCGGTGTGGCCACGAGGTCTTCGCCCTGCGACCAGACCTGGTCGTTGAGCAGGAGCTTGAACTTAAGCTGCTCCTTGCTTTCGCCGGTCCATTTCCACGTCTTGCCATCCACGCACGTGAGCGGAATGCCCTGCGACCAGCTCAGACCCGTGCCTTCGCCGCGAAGATAAAGTGCGTTGCCGAAGCCCACGTCGATTTTGGCTTCGATCGTCACCGGCTTGGCGCTGCTGCGCGCGGAGCCAGTGGTGGTTTCCGCCGGTTTGGTTGCCAGCGCGGTTGTTTGGGTTCTGGTCGGCGGCAAATCCACGAGGGATTTGGCAATAGTTTTCCTGCGACTCGATGTTTTCAGTCCTTTAACGGCTTTCATATGTTCAATTTCAATTTCAAATAATTAATCGTTCACTCTGCGCGATTTTCAACAGGCGAATGGCTCGATTTGTGGCCAAACTCGTCGGTTCACTCTCAAAAGCAAAATGCATTCCGAGATAGAGAGGAAAACGCGCTATTGAACCTCACCCCATTAGACCGAAAAATGCAAGCTCCGTTCAGTCAGAATTTGAAATTCCAGCCCTCCGTCTCGTATTTGTCACGCGCCAATAACGCAATCGCGCTGTCAAGAGCGGCTTCCAATGTTGCCTCCGTCGGCCACGCTTCCCGCAAGGCGCGCTTTACCGCCTCGGCGGATAAACTCAGGTTCGTAAGAAAATGTTCGTGCGAACGGCCGTGACGATAATCCGGTTCCTTCGATGGCATCCGCAAAAACCTGCCAATCAGCGAGATGTCGAAATTCAGCAAAAACGTTCCATGAAAAAGCAGGAAACTCTTTTTCCGCCGCTGCGCATTTCCCGAAAATTTCAGCGAAGAATCATCGGCGGCCAGCGCCAGATCCGTATGCCCGCGCACTTGAACGGCTATAGGGGCATGGGCATCTCGCCCGTGAGTTCCTGCTCGCACGGGCGAGAGGCCCGTGCCACGACTGCAAGAAACCAGTCTTTCTATCGCCCCACGATTCCGCTCCATAATAAACCGATTCGCCGAAGTGATGCTATGCAGCGGCCCATCTTTCTCGATCTTTAGCACGAGCGAATAATTCAAACACCCGGGCCCCTGCAACACCGTCCCACCGCCGCTGCAGCGCCGAAAAATCGGTATCCCGCCCGCCGCGCACGCCGCGGCGTCGGCCTCTTTTTCCACATAATTGCCATACCCAACCACGACGAAATAATTGCCAGGTTCCCAAAACCGAAGCACGCCATTGCCGCCGCGCTCCTCGAAGAAATCGAGCAGGGCCTCATCGCATGCGAGATTCTCCGCGGGCGTTGCAAGAGTGAGATCGAGGAAGTGCAATGGGAAAGTTGTTAAATCGTTAAGTGGAATAATAAGTTAAATAAGCCAGGATTAGTTCGTTTGCGCCGCATTTGTGCTACATTTGTCTGGTGTTTCCGGGCACAGGCTGATTTACTCCCGCGCTTCGGATTTTCCACGCCGGATGATGACGGCACGACCAATGAATTTAAAGTGAAACCGCAGAAAAAAGAAAAAGAGCAATCGCAGATCCACCCTCGGGGCGCCGACCTGCGCGTTTTGTCCACACCGAACCATAACGGCAACGGCGATAAAGTCCTGGAATCACTGGAAGCGCTGCTCGAAGTCGCCCTCAAGGAACGCGGCGCCGAACGCACCGCGCAGTTCCTGAGCGATGTGACCGAACGCTTGCGCGATGCCGGCGTCGAAGCGCCGCGCGTTGTCAGCACGCCCTACATCAACACCATTCCTGTCGAACAGCAGCCCGAGTTTCCGGGCGATTGGGAAACGGAAGTGCGCATCAAGAGCTACATCCGCTGGAACGCGATGGCCATGGTGGTCAACGCCAATCGCCGCTTCAGCGGCCTCGGCGGGCATATCTCGACCTTTGCCTCGAGCGCCACGCTCTACGAAGTCGCGTTCAATCATTTTTTCCGCGGCCACACCGAAAATTTCATGGGCGACCTGGTTTATTTCCAGGGCCATGCAGTGCCGGGAATTTACGCCCGGGCCTTTCTCGAAGGCCGCTTGGACGAGCGCCATTTGCAAAATTTCCGCCAGGAACTCGCCGAAGGCGGCGGCCTGTCATCGTATCCGCATCCCTATTTGATGCCGGATTTCTGGCAATTCCCGACCGTCTCGATGGGCCTTGGCCCGATCATGTCGATTTACCAGGCGCGCTTTAATCGTTACCTGCGCGCGCGCGGCATCGCCTCGGGCGAAGAACAAAAAATCTGGGCGTTCCTGGGCGATGGCGAATGCGACGAGCCGGAAACGCTCGGTTCGCTCACGCTGGCCTCCCGCGAGAACCTCGACAATCTGATCTGGGTCATCAACTGCAATCTCCAACGCCTCGACGGCCCCGTTCGCGGCAACGGAAAGATCATCCAGGAACTCGAAGCGCTGTTCCGCGGCGCCGGCTGGAATGTCATCAAAGTCATCTGGGGCAGTGAATGGGATGATTTGCTCGCGCGCGACACGAGCGGCCTCCTGCTCAAGCGCATGGAAGAAGCCGTCGATGGCGATTATCAGAAATATTCCGTCGAACCCGGCAGCTACACGCGCCGGCATTTCTTCGGCAAATATCCCGAGCTGTTGCGGCTCGTGGATCATCTCACCGACGACCAAATCCGCAAGCTGTTGCGCGGCGGCCATGATACCAAGAAGGTTTACGCCGCCTACAAGGCCGCCGTCGAACACAAAGGCCAGCCCACGGTCATCCTCGCGAAGACCATCAAGGGCTACGGCCTCGGCGAAGCCGGCGAAGGGCGCAACATTTCGCACCAGCAGAAAAAGATGAACGAGAAGGAGCTGCGCGAATTCCGCGCCCGCTTCAACATCCCGATCAGCGACGATGTCATCGCCGAAACGCCGTTTTATCGTCCTCCGGCCGACAGCAAGGAAATGAAATATTTGCTGGAGCGCCGGGAAAAACTCGGCGGTTTTCTGCCGGAACGCAGAATCGTGGCCAAGCCACTGGATGTTCCGAAACGCGAAGCGTTCGCGGAATTTTTCAAAGGCTCCGGGCTGCTTGAAGTTTCCACTACAATGGGATTCGTGCGGCTGTTGAGCATGCTGCTGCGCAATAAAACGATTGGCAAACAAATCGTTCCCATCATTCCCGATGAAGCGCGCACGTTCGGTCTCGACGCACTCTTCCGCGAGATCGGCATCTATTCCTCCAAAGGCCAGCTCTACGAGCCGGTCGATATCAAATCATTGCTTTATTACCACGAAGCCAAGGACGGCCAGATCCTTGAGGAAGGAATCACCGAAGCGGGTTCCATGTCCTCGTTCATCGCGGCGGGCACGAGCTACGCCTCGCACGGAAAGTACATGATTCCGTTCTACATTTACTATTCGATGTTCGGCTTCCAACGCATCGGCGATTTGATGTGGCTTGCGGGCGACATCAAAGCGAAAGGTTTTCTGCTCGGCGCAACCGCCGGCCGGACCACGCTCAACGGCGAAGGCCTGCAACACGAAGACGGCCACAGCTTGATCCTGGCGAGCACGATTCCCACTTTGCTAACGTATGATCCCGCTTTCGCTTACGAAACCGCCGTCATCGTGGCGGACGGCATGAAACGGATGTTCGCCAACGGCGAGGACGTATTCTATTACCTGACGCTATACAACGAAAATTACATCATGCCGCCCATGCCGCAGGGGGCGGAGGAAGGCATCCTCAAAGGTTTGTATCGCTTCAAAGCGGGCGCCGAGGGGAAGAAGAAAGCGCACATTTTTGGCAGCGGACCGATCCTCAACCAAGCCTTGCGCGCGCAACAAATTCTCGGCGAGCGTTACGGCGTTTCGGCCGATGTCTGGAGCGCGACTAATTACAAGGAACTGCGCAACGACGCGTTGTTGTGCCGGCGCTGGAACATGTTGCATCCCGCGCAACCGCCGCGGAAATCGTACATCGAAAAATTGCTCGAAAAAGAGCGGGGCGCATTCGTGGCGGTCTCGGATTACATGCGCATCGTGCCGGACCAGATTGCGCCGTGGGTGCCGGGCGGATTGATGACCTTGGGCACCGATGGCTTTGGCCGCAGCGACACGCGCGCGCATCTGCGCCGGTTCTTCGAAATCGACGCCGAATCCACCGTCATCGCGACGCTGTATGCCTTGGCGGAAAAAGGCCAGATCGAGAAATCCGTGGTCGCCCAGGCGATCAAGGACCTGGATGTGAATCCGGAGAAAGTTTTCCCGCAGCTCGCTTGATCTTAATTGGTAAGGGGACGGCGCGCCTGCGCCGTCCGCAACGTGGGGCGTCGTCCAACATATCAGTGGCTGTATCCGACGAGATGCTGGAGCAAATTCTCCCTCTCCCATCGGATGGGAGAGGGCAGGGGTGAAGGCCTCGGGTTCATAGTGAGGCGAGCGTAATCAATATCTGCTCTGAACACGGAACAGGCAACACGCCGCCTATTGCGAACTCAGGCGGAAAAATTCCCGCCCCGTGGGCGGCGAAATCACCACCTGATTTTCACTGCCAACCACGATCGGCGTGCCCGCCGTGCTCCAGCTCCCGGTGAGATTGCTGCTCATCTGCAGCGTAAAACCGGTGGAACTCGCAGGCCACGCAACCACTGCGGTATTGCTCGAGGTCAGAAAAATTCGGAGCGTGGGCGAGCCGACGGTTTGCACCACGGACAACAGACTCCAGAAACCGCCTGTCAGAGAATAATTACCGCCCGTCATGGGGCCGCCGGCATCGTGCTGGCCGATGGTGCCACTCACCGTGTACTGGCCATTGCTGCTCGTGCCGCCGCCGCCCGCGATCTTGTACCAGTCAATCGAGTAATTCTGCGCGCAGAGGGAACTTGCGGAAAGCGCGAGTGCAGAGCCGGCCAGAAGCGAGATGACGAGCATTTTCATAGGTGGTGAGGATGGGTTACCTCTCAAATTTATTGCCTTCATGATGATTTCTGTCAATCGCAAACGGCGACCGGCTTCCGGGCTGATCCGGCAGTGTTCTAAATGCGGAAAATGCGGAGCGCGGGTCCGCGACCCGCAGCGAGCCGTGGATGCCGAAACGTGGAATAAATTTATTGAATCGCGAAAATGGAGAATTGCTGCGGCTCACAGAGCCGCGCTCCGGTCATATTAAGACACTACCGCTAATTCGCTTGAATTGACCGCCCGCCTGTGAGATGCAAGCTGATGCTCGGTTTCCGCTAACTATGAGAGCTAAAGTCGTATTACTGACCATTTTAAGTCTGATCGCAGTGACGACCGGTGTTGTCGCTCAGAACGTCACCAACAAACCTTCCATTTTCATCTGCGGCGACTCCACCGCCAAAAATTCCGGCAAAGGCAAAAATGGCGAATCGCTGGTCGGCTGGGGCACACCCATCACCAATTTTTTTGATCCGGCAAAAGTCGTTATCAAAAACGTCGCCCACGCCGGACAATCCAGCCGCACTTACTTTGACCGGGATTGGCCGAAGGTCCTGCCGCAGATCCAACCCGGCGACTTTCTATTGCTGGTCTTTGGCATCAATGACGGATCCACGCCACCCGGCTTGGGCGATGAAACTGTCCTGCAATACAATAAACCGGTGCACACCTACGGCTGGTACATGTCGAAAATGGCCACCGATGCCCGCGAGAAGGGCGCTCGCGTTTATTTGCTGACCGTCACCACGCGCAACATCTGGACCAATCCCAAGGCGAAATTCCGCGATGCCACGCCGACTGAACCATTGCCCGCCGATTACGATCCCAGGCAGGACAGAATCGAGCGCGGCACCGGCAATGGCAGGTTCACTGAATGGACGAAGGAGATTGGCCGGAACCTCCACATCCCGGTATTTGATCTCACTGATTCGTGCGCCGACAAATATGAATCCATGGGCCGCGAGGCAGTGAACCAACTCTACAGCGACCACAATCACACCTACCTGCCTGGCGCGGAAATCGTCGCCGCATCCATCGTCTCGGGGCTGAAAGCCTTCGATAATAGCCCGTTTGTGCCCTTGCTTTCTGAAAAAGGAAAAACCATTCCCGCCGCCAACCCAAAATACGTGAGTAACAACGCCGCCGCTCCGACTCGTTAACTTCAAGGCTTCGTTGTGCGTCCAACAAAAGCAAACATGAAAAGACTAATTGTCTCCTTGTTCCTATGCCTCTCGGTTGTCGGATGCGAAACTTCTCGAACAGCTTCGCGTCCGCCCGGCCCAATCCAAATCAGCGACATCCCTCGCAATACCCAAATGGGCACTCCGCCCGCTCCCGCAGGCGCGCCCGGCAACGGCCGCTATTTCCCGCCGGTTCCCTCCGATCCCAACCTGCCGACATTATGGCTCATCGGCGACTCAACCGTGCGGAACGGTACGCTGGGCGATGGTTCCAACATGAACCAATGGGGCTGGGGCGCGCCGATTGTAGCGTATTTCGATTTGCATAAAATCAATGTCGTCAATCGCGCGTATGGAGGCACGAGCAGCCGGACGTTTTACAGCGGTTTCTTTTGGAAAAATCTTCGGCCGCTCATCAAGAAGGGCGATTTCGTCATGCTTCAGTTTGGCGCGAACGATAATGGTGGCGCCAAAGGGAAAGGCGCGCTCAAAGGCACCGGCCCGGAAACCCAGGACATCACCCGGAATGGAAAAACCGAAACCGTCCACACCTTCGGCTGGTATTTGGAACGTTTCGTCCAGGAAACCCGCGAGCGGGGTGCGACGCCCATCATTTGCTCGCTGACACCGCGCAAGAATTGGACCGCCGGCGGCCATTTCCGCCGGGACAACACGACTCATGCCTCGTGGGCCGCGGAAGTGGCAAAGAAAACCGGCACGCCCTTCGTGGACCTCTACGAATTGATTTCCCGTAAATACGATGCGCTGAGCCGGGAAAAAGTGAATGTCCTCTACGTCCCTTCGCCCAAGGAGAACCTCCACACCGGCTGGGATGGGGCCGTCATCAATGCCGGGTGCGTCATCGCCGGCTTGAAAGGATTAAGAGAAGACCCGCTCGCGCCTTTCTTTTCAGCGCGCGCAAACGCGGTGGCGCCGGCGGTTACCGACATCAACTTACGCGGCTCAAAAAGTGAGCCCTGAAGTTTTTCCTAGAATCTCGCGCCCGTTTGCACCACATTACGTCGCTCTAATTTATGGACGTAAAACTTCCGCATCTCGGCGAAGGCGCCGATTCGGGAACGGTGGTCAATCTGTTCGTCAAAGAAGGCGACCAGATTGCCAAAGACCAACCCATTCTCGAACTCGAAAACGAAAAGGCTGTCGCGACGATTCCGTCGACCGCGGCAGGAACCGTGGCAAAAATTTTTGTCAAAGCTGGCGACAAACTCAATGTCGGCCAGAAAATCCTGACGGTGTCCGGAGCCGGCGCTCCTGCAGCGGAGGCAAAACCCGCGGCCGAAGCTCCCAAGGCCGCGGCGAAAGCTCCAGCCCGCGCTCCTGAGCTGGAACCCGAGGAACAGGTTTCGGCCGAAGACAGCGGAGCGATTGAGAAATCGAACGCCGCCGTGGCCGCTCCACCCGCCATTCGCAAACTGGCGCGGGAATTGGGCATTGATTTGGCGCGTGTTCGCGGCTCCGCTCGCGGCGGACGCATCACCATGGAAGATGTGCGCGCCTACATTCAGCGGATTCAAAAGCTCGCGTTTCAGCCGAAAGCAGCGCCCGGCGCCGCTCCGGCCAAATCCGCCGCTGAATCCATCGATTTTTCCAAGTGGGGCAGCGTCACTAAAAAACCGCTCTCGCCATTGCGCCAGGTCATCGCCCGGCGCATGACCGAAAACTGGAACGCCATCCCGCACGTCACGCAATTTGATGATGCCGACATCACCGGCCTGCTCGCGTTACGCAAAAAGTACGTGGACGCTTACGGCAAGAAAGGCGCGCGGTTGACGGTGACCTCGTTCATCATCAAAGCCGTCGCCGATACTTTAAAGAAACACCCCGTTTTGAATTCGAGCCTCGATGAAGTGGCGCAGGAGATTGTGCTAAAGGATTATGTCCACATCGGCATTGCGGTGGATACTGAAGCGGGCTTGATCGTCCCAGTGCTGCGCGACGCGGACAAAAAAGATCTGACGCAGATCTCGAAGGAACTGGAAGAACTGGCCGCGAAAGCGCGCGACCGAAAAGTCTCGGGCGAGGACTTGAAGGGTGGCTCGTTCACCATTTCCAACCAGGGCGGCATTGGCGGCGCGCATTTCACGCCGATCGTAAATAAACCTGAGGTTGCGATTCTCGGCCTCGGCAAAGGCGCGATGAAAGCCGTCGTGCGCGACAACAAAGTCGAGCCGCGGATGATATTGCCGGTGGCCTTATCCTATGATCACCGCGTGATCGACGGCGGCGTCGCTGCGCGTTTTATGGTGGATCTGGTGAAGGCGATTGAGAATTTTGATGAGAAGACAGTAAAGATTTAAAAAATTTCTATGGAATCAACAAAGACAGACATGGTAGTAGTTGGCGCCGGTCCCGGCGGATATGCCGCGGCATTCTATGCGGCTGACCTGGGTAAAAAAGTGATCTTGGTGGAGCAAGACAAGAAACTGGGCGGCGTGTGCTTGAATCGCGGATGCATTCCGTCCAAGGCGCTCCTCTATGCCACGCACACACTCTCGCTGGCGAAGGAATCGGAACATCGCGGCATTACATTCCAGCAACCGGCCGTGGATCTCACGAAACTGCGCAATTGGAAAGATTCCGTGCTCACCAAGCTCTCGGGCGGTGTGGCCCAACTTGCGAAAATGCGCGGAGTCGACGTCTGGAATGGACGCGGTTATTTCGAGGACTCCAACACGTTGCGCGTTGAGACCGCGGAAGGGCAAAAGTTCATTACTTACGACAAAGCAATCCTCGCCGTCGGCTCCAAATCGGCGCTGCCCAAGGCATGGGATCTGGGCAATCCGCGCGTGATGACTTCGCGCGAAGCGCTGGAAGTCGAAGAAATTCCCGAGAACCTGCTCGTCATTGGCGGCGGCTATATCGGCATGGAACTCGGGACGGTCTACGCGACTCTCGGGAGCAAGATTGTTTTGGTGGAAGCGCTCGATGGCATTTTAATGGGCGCCGATCCCGATCTCGCCCGGCCGGTGGTTGCCTACGCGAAAAAGAATTTCAAGGAAGTGCGGCTCAAGACCAAAGTCGGCAAAATGTCCACGCAGGGCAAGCATATCAAAGTGGAAATGGAATTCGACGGGCAGAAGAAAGAGGAGCTTTATGACCGCGTGCTCGTGGCCGTCGGTCGCGTGCCGAATTGCGAAAACCTCGGCCTGGAGCACACCAAGATCACCCGCGACGAAAAAGGATTCGTCAAGGTCAACGAACAGCAGCAGACCGACGACCCGTCCATTTACGCGATTGGCGACGTGGCGGGCGGCGTGATGCTGGCGCACAAAGCCTCGCGCGAAGCGCGCGTGGCCGTGGAAGTCATCATGGGCGAACACAGCGAATTCAAGGACGTCGTCATCCCCGCCGTGGTCTTCACGGATCCGGAACTGGCCTGGTGCGGTTTGACCGAGGCCGAAGCGAAGCAAAAGGGCATCAATGTGGAAATAGCGAAGTTCCCCTGGGCCGCTTCGGGACGCGCGCTGACTTTCGATCGTCCGGACGGTTTGACGAAACTGATCATCGATCCCGAAAACGAGCGCATCCTCGGCGTGGGCATTGTCGGCGCGGGCGCCGGAGAATTAATTGCCGAAGGCGTGCTGGCGGTGGAATCCGGCGTCACGGCCAAAGACCTGGCCTTGTCAGTCCATCCGCATCCCACCCTCTCGGAAACAATGATGGAAGCAGCCGAAGTGTTTTACGGGCATCCGACGCACACGTTCGTGAAAAAGAAAGCGCCGCATCCCGCCTGAAAAGTTCAGATGTCAACCGCGCCCGCAGCTTCCGTTTCGAGAGCGCGGTAGGTGACGACCACCATCCAGTCGGCGTAGCTGGAATTGATTTGCTTCATCGCGTCGATGACGCGCTGGCGAAAAGTTGTTTCCATCAGCGCGCCCTGGCCCGGCCAAATCTTGAACGTCACGCGAAGGAATTCGCGTTCGTCCGGCTTGGCGGGCCGGATATCAGAAATGTCGGGCTCGCGCAGAATGATGGCATTGAATTGCTGCCACATTCCCTTGGCGAGGCGTCCGACCACTTCCGTGATTTCTTTGCGGTCGGCTTCCCTGGGAATTTGCACATCCACGTAAGCGAAAACGCCGCCGCGCGGATAGCGCGCAATGTTCGCGATGTTGCGGTTCGAGAGAAACACCTGCTGGTTATAAAAATTCCGCAACTCAGTGAAGCGCAGCCCGACATTTTCCACGCGTCCGACATTTCCGGAAATCTCCACCATGTCGCCTACCTCCAGCGTGTTGGTGAAAATCATCGTCAACCCGGTGATGACATCCTGAATCAAACCCTGCGAGCCGAAACCAACGGCAAAACCCACCACGGAGGCTGTCGCCAGGTACGTCGCTATGAATGTCTTGGTTGGCACCCCAAGCACGTACAGGACAAAGAATAAACCAACGGAATAAATCACCAGCGTTAACGCGCTGGTGATGAGGCCTGTCAAGGTGACGAATTTAGGCGTTCGCGCGACGAACCCGACATGGGATTTTTTCGCCGCGCTCTTGCGGATAAGCCAGTCGCTGATGTCTTGCAGGAGGCGAACGAGAAAATGCGCGAGGATGGCAAGGACGACGATGACCGCGATTTGAAGGGCGATGTAACTGGCGCTTTCCGCGTGAAGCTGAGCGATCTTTTCCGCGCCCGCGTGGTTCGTTCCTGCGTGTTGAAAAAAAGGTATATCCAAGCGTCAAAGATACTTTCTGCGGCCAACCGTCGAGGAAATAGGGTCAAAACCTGAGCGGGATGTCAAGCGAACTGCGGGGTGCGATTTTTGGGTTGTGAAGTGAAGCCGCGGGCGGCATAGTAATTTCTCCGCCGGAGCCATCCGGCGAAATGGTTCGGGGCGTAGCGTAGCCTGGTATGCGCGCTTGCTTGGGGTGCAAGAGGTCGTGAGTTCGAATCTCACCGCCCCGACCATTTTTTCTTCGGAAATTCGCGAATCCTCTCTGTTTTCTAACAACGTTCTAACAAAACTTAACGTTCCGCGTTAGATAACATGAGCAGACAGAAAAATTCGGAATGGCCGCTGGAAATCAAATCCGGCTCCGCCGTCGTCAAAATATACCGCACTGAAAAGGCCAATGGCTGCGTTTCTATTCCGCCGTTTATTACAAGGGCCGCGAGTGCAGAGTGCGTTTCTTTCAAGACTTGGCCGTGGCAAGGCCACCTCAAAAACCCCCGCCGATGAAATCACGCAGGGCCAGCACATCAGCTTGGAATTGACCGCCAATCAGGGGCTGGAAATCCAACGGACGTTTGAAATTCTCGCCCCGTTAAATATCCCGCTGGATGTGGCCGCGAACCGTTACGCCCAAGCAATCTGATGAGGACGAGGGCGTTCGCCGCAAAGTGAAAGTCCGTCCAGTATTGCACCATTTCTAAACACGATTTCCCTAAAGTAATTGCCAAATTGTTTCCGGAAACAATCCACGTTCGTGCGTTCATGCGGAGGTGGTGCTCAGGGCCGAAAGGGCGCGAAGCGCCCTCTCTTCCATCTGGAAAATTGTTTTAGCCATTTTCGGACGCCAAATTAAAATTATTGTGATGTCCGAAAATGGCGAGTATTCGCGCGCAATGCCTGTATATTGCCGTTGTGATTATTCGGAACCCAAAAGCTCTCTACCAGGCGCTGAGAGCGCGAGACAGCCGATTTGACGGCCTTTTCTTCGTGGGCGTGAGCTCGACCGGCATCTATTGCCGGCCCATTTGCACGGTAAAACCCCCCAAGGAAATCAACTGCACATTCTACAACAGCGCCCAGGAAGCCGAGCAGGCCGGTTTTCGCCCCTGTTTGCGATGCCGCCCCGAACTCGCTCCCGGTTATGCGCCGGTGGACAATTCCCAGCGCATCGCTCACCTGATCGTCCGGCGCATCGAGGAAAGCGTCATCGACGAAAAAGCCGCGCTGGAAGTCATCGCCCGCGAATTCGAATTAAGCTCACGCCAAATCCGCCGCATCATTCAAAAAGAATTGGGCGTGCCGCCGATTCAATTGATTCTCACGCGCCGTTTGCTGCTCGCCAAACAACTCCTCACCGAAACCGCATTGCCGGTGACCGAAATCGCCTTCGCCGCCGGCTTCTCCAGTTTGCGCCGTTTCAACGACGCATTCGCCACTCGCTATGGGATGCCGCCGACGCGTCTTCGGAAAAAAGCGGTGGAAAGCACGCCCATCGCGAACGGCGCGGACACCTTGACGTTGCAACTTTCCTATCGCCCGCCCTACGACTGGCCGGGACTGCTCGCGTTTTTGAAAGCGCGCGAGTTGAAAGGCGTGGAATGGGTGACGGACGATTTTTACGCTCGCACCGTTCATTTGGGAGACAACAAGGGCTGGATCAAAGTCACCCAATCGCAAAAGAAAAACGCGCTGCTGTTGGAATTGTCCCACAATTTGACCAGCATTTTGCCCGCGCTTCTCAACCGCGTGCGCGATCTGTTCGACCTGAGCGCGCGCCCCGATGTCATTTCGCGACAATTGCGCAAAGACAAACGCCTCGCGCCCCGGATCAAAGCCAGCCCGGGCCTGCGCGTGCCGGGCGCTTTCAACGGGTTTGAATTGGGCCTGCGCGCAATTCTCGGCCAGCAAGTGACCGTGAAATCAGCGACCGCGATTGCCTGCCGCTTTGCCGAAGCGTTCGGCGAATCAATCGCCACGCCATTTCCCGACTTGAACCGTTTGACGCCTGCCGCGAGCCGCATCGCAAAAGTAAGCGTGGATGACATAGCGAGATTGGGCATTGTGCGCTCACGCGCGAATAGCATTCTCGCGCTCGCGCAAGCGCACGTCTCCGGAAAACTGTCTCTTGATGGCGGCATTCATCGTGATCCGGACGAAACCATCGCGCGCCTGGCCGAGTTGCCCGGTGTCGGTCAATGGACCGCGCATTATATTGCCATGCGCGCCTTGCGTTGGCCCGACGCTTTTCCGAAAGAGGACATCGCCGTTCGCAAGAGTCTCGGTGGCGTGACCGCCCGGCAGGCAGAAGAGTTATCGCAAGCCTGGCGGCCGTGGCGCAGCTACGCCGTTCTGCATCTTTGGAAAAATCCTTTAAATTCTTTTAAAAAAAACCATGAAACCAAAATCAAATTACTTCTATAAAATAGCGCCCACGCCCATCGGCAAATTAAAACTGGTCGCCTCCGACAAAGGCCTGGCCGCTCTTTTGTGGGAACATGACAAACCCTCACGAGTGCGCCTGGGCCCGCTCACGGAAAATAAAAACCACCCGGTCCTGCTCCAGGCCGAGCGCGAATTGGCCGAATATCTCAGCGGCAAACGCAGAGCTTTTTCCGTGAAACTCGACGCCGCCGGAACACCGTTTCAAAATAAAGTATGGCATGCCTTGGAAAAAATTCCCTTCGGCGAAACCCGAAGCTACTCCCAAATCGCGAAAGAAATCGGCAAGCCGGCCGCCGTGCGTGCGGTCGGGGCCGCCATCGGTAGAAATCCGCTCTGCGTGATGGTTCCCTGTCATCGCGTGATCGGCGCTTCCGGCGCGCTCACCGGCTTCGCTGGCGGTCTCGATATGAAGGTGCGTTTGCTCACCTTGGAAGGCGCAAAAAATCTGAAAGACGCACCCAAATCCAAACGGTTGTCAAAAAAATAATTTTCGTATCGGATAAATTCCGACACTGCCGGCTTGAACAAAAATTGGCGGTGTTTTATTCTCATAAATCCGGAGCGCCAGCTCGCATTTTGAGCACATGAAAAGCGCTTCCGCGATTGCGCGTTCAAAAAAATCTTTGGTCTTCAAAAAAAATCGCTTGAACGCGGGCGCCTTTTTGGGTGTCCATCGTGAGTAACATTCGCAATGAATACAGGAATCAACGCCATTAACGAAGCGGCCCAGGAAGGCAGCGCATTCATACGTCCTCTCTTCAACGAAATCGGAAAAGTCATCATCGGCCAGAGTTATCTCGTCGAACGGCTCGTCGTCGGGCTGCTGGCCAACGGCCACGTGCTCCTCGAAGGCGTGCCTGGCCTCGCCAAGACGCTTTCCGTGAAATCGCTGGCGCATTGCATGAACGTGAAATTTTCGCGCCTGCAATTCACGCCCGACATGCTGCCCGCCGACGTCGTTGGCACGCAGATTTATAATCCGCAATCCGGCGGCTTCACCACGCGGCGCGGGCCAATTTTTGGCAACTTGATTCTCGCCGACGAAATCAACCGCGCGCCCGCCAAGGTGCAAAGCGCGTTGCTCGAGGCCATGCAGGAGCGCCAGGTGACCATCGGCGAACAAACTTTCAAACTCGATGAGCCATTCCTGGTTTTGGCGACGCAAAATCCCATCGAACAGGAAGGCACGTATCCGTTGCCCGAAGCGCAGGTCGATCGCTTCATGTTGAAATTGAAAATCGGCTATCCCTCGCGCGCCGAGGAACGGCAGATTCTCGAAACCATGGCCAAAACTTCCGGCCTGCCCGACACGACGCCGGTCGTGGATCCCAAGCAGGTGCTTAACGCGCGCCAGATCGTCAACGATGTGTATGTCGATGACAAAGTGAAGGATTACATCGTGGACCTGGTCTGCGCCACGCGCGATCCAGACCATTATAAAATCGCCATCAAGGACTTCATCCAGCTCGGCGCGTCGCCCCGCGCGACCATCGCGCTCACGCTCGCGTCCAAGGCTTATGCCTTCATCAAAGGCCGCGGCTACGTCACGCCGCAGGATGTCAAAAGCATCGGCATGGATGTCCTCCGCCATCGCGTCGCCATCACCTACGAAGCCGAAGCGGAGGACAAGACGAGCGAAGTGGTCGTCCAGAAAATTTTTGATGAGCTCCCGGTGCCGTGATGAATGTCGTTGAGCTTCTCAAATAATTCTTGCTCGTGAAAATAGCTCTCGTCGGTGATCAACGTTAGATAGCATGACTCCCCGCCAAAGTTCCGAAAAAATCCCTGAGATTGGAATTTGCAGGCGTCTCGTCGCTGGGCGCAGTTGTTTTGCTCGAATATCCAAATCGCTTCCGAAGAGTCTTGGGATTGCGACTGGGATGATAAATCGCGACCACGCCGATTTCGTCGGCTTCGATTGTAAAATAAGCCCGATATTTGAATCGCGGCATTCGGGCTTTGCGTACGATCTCGGTTTCCTTGGAGAAAAATTCGGGGTTCTGCATAATCTGTTGGAACAAGCCTTGAAGTTCCGCATCAAACTCGCGACCGAGCCCCGGTCGCTGTTTCTCGTACCCTTCCAGAGCTTGAAAGTAGTCCAAATCGGCGGGCGACTTAAGCCGCACGCGCCTCATTCCCACCCGAAGCGTTTGCGGGCTTCGTTACGAACTTGTTCCCATGGAATTCCTACGCTCGGATTTTTGCGGAATTCTTTGGCGCGGCGATCAAGTTCCGCAAGTTGCTCAGGCGTCAAGTTATCGTCAAAATCGCCAAACTCCCGCCAAACTAACTCCGCAAGCTTGCCATTCTGACTTCATCCTTGTCCCATGATCCCTCGCGAAATCCTCAAAAAAATCCGCCAGATCGAGTTGCGCACGAACCGCATTGTGACGGAAACCCTCGCGGGCGCGTATCACAGCGTCTTCAAAGGGCAGGGGATGAATTTCGATGAAGTCCGCGAATATCAGCCCGGCGACGACGTGCGCGCCATCGATTGGAACGTTACCGCGCGGATGAATCATCCCTTCATTAAAAAATTCGTCGAAGAACGCGAGCTGACGCTGATGCTCGTGGTCGATGTGAGCGGTTCCGGTTTGTTCGGCTCGCGCGATCAATCCAAACGCGAGCTCGCCGCCGAAATCGCCTCAGTGCTCGCTTTTTCCGCCATTCGCAACAATGACAAGGTGGGCCTCATTTTGTTTTCCGATGAAGTGGAAAAATTCATCCCGCCGCGCAAAGGCCGCAGTCATGTCTTGCGCGTCATCCGCGAAGTGTTGTTCTACGAACCGAAGCGCCGCGGAACGGATTTGAACGAAGCGCTCGAATTTCTCATGTGCGTCACGCCCCATCGGGCAATCACGGTCATCGTATCGGATTTCATCGGCTCGCCGGCCAGTTTGAAGGGCAAAAGCCGCCACCGGCTGCGCCCGCAATTGATGCTGCTCGAATCATTGGCGCAGGCATCCTTCACGATGCTGCGTCAGGCCAATCGGCGGCATGACGTTGTGGCCGTGCAAATCACCGATCCCCGCGAACTCGAATTGCCCGAGCTCGGGCGTTTGGTGCTGGAAGACGCGGAGACGGGCGAGATCGTTGAAGTCAGCACCGGCGATCCTCGCAAACGCGCTGCTTTCGCCGAGCGTCAGGCCAAAGCGCAATCGGATCTCGCACGCGTCTTTCGCAGCGCCGGCATTGATGCGATTCAACTTCGCACCGACCAGCCGTACACCGTCACGCTGGCAAAATTTTTCGAAACTCGTGAACGCCGGAGGCTGCGCGGATGACCAAAGGAACTCTTGCCATGGCGAGTTCCACGAACTCAGCCGCACCGGACACGCTCCGTGACATTAAGCCGCCGGTGGACATTCCGAACGTGTGGTTGTGGGTCTGGATTGGCGTCGCAATTGTGGCATTCATCGCGCTTGTCATCGGCTTGATTTTGTATTTCAGAATGCGCCGGAAGCAGGTTCCCGCCGTGCCGCCGATCCCGCCGCATATTCGCGCGAAACAAAAATTGGAGGAAGCCCTGGCGCTGCTCGCTCAGCCGAAACCATTCTGCATTATGGTTTCCGACACCGTGCGATCCTATCTCGAAGATCGGTTCACGTTCCACGCGCCGGAACGCACCACCGAGGAATTCCTGCACGAATTGCAGGCCACGAATCTCTTGCTGCCGGACCAAAAAGAGAGCCTGGGCGAATTTCTCAAAAGCTGCGACCTGGTGAAATTCGCGCGCTACGAGCCGCGCGAGGCCGAGTTGCGCGGCCTGCACGATTCTGCCGTCCGACTGGTGGAAGAAACCGAACCGCCTCCGCTGCCGGCAGACGCGGCAAACGCAACCCGCAACCCGCAACAAGTTTCCGCATGACTTTCGCGTATCCATGGCTTTTGTTGCTCCTGCTGCTGCTGCCGGCTTTCGCATGGCTCAAAGGCAGGCGCGGCCGGCCGCCGGCGTTTTTGTATTCTTCGGTGCAGCTCGTCCGCGCGGTGTTGAATGTGTCGCGTTCGCGCTCGGGCGGATTTTTGGCCGCCCTGCGCTGGCTGGCTCTGGCGTTGCTGATCGTTGGCTTTGCGCAGCCGCGGAAGATCAAGAGCCAGACGCAGGTGAAAACCAGCGGCATTGACATCGCCGTCGCCATCGATTTGTCCGACAGCATGGCATCCGAGGATTTCAAGGTGGCGAATGGCCGTTTGAGCCGCATTGACATGGCGAAGGATGTCTTGACCAAATTCATCGAGAAACGCCCCGGAGACCGCATCGGCCTCGTAGCGTTCGCCACCGATGCCTACATCGCCGCGCCGCTCACGCTCGATCACGATTTCCTGTTGGAAAATCTGGATCGGCTAAAACTTGACGTCATTGATGGCAGCCATACCGCCATTGGTTCCGGGCTAAGCACCGCCGTCAATCGTCTTCGAGACCAAAAAGCGAAAAGCAAAATCGTCATTCTCATGACCGACGGCCAGAACAATTCCGGAAAGCTCGCGCCGTTGACCGTGGCTGAAGCGGCGCAGGCGCTCGGCATCAAAGTCTACACCATTGGCGTGGGCATGAGAGGCGAAGCGCCGATGCCGAGCCGTGACATTTTTGGCCGCAAAATCTTGGTGCCTGTTCCCGTGGACATCGATGAAGACACCCTGCAGAAAATCGCCGACATGACCGGAGGAAAATATTATCGCGCCGACAATGCCGAACGTTTCAAGGAAATTTACGCCGAAATCGACAAGCTCGAAAAATCCGAAGCCGTCGTGAAAAAATACACCGAGTACAAGGAATTATTCGGCTGGTTCGTCGTTGGAGGCCTGACGCTGCTGCTTGGCGAATTGCTTTTGAAACACACGATCATGAGGAGGCTTCCATGACGACATTGCCGATTGCCGATTGCCGATTGTCGATTGGAGCATCACGCGCCGGATGCTGTCTTGCGCGAGGCGGCCATGATGGCAGTCAAATCATTGGCTTCCTGCAACAACGCGGAGAGTTTGCGGGCGGCGGTGATGCCGGCTTCGCCGAGCAACTCCAGCCACAACGCCGTCTCGTCCGATTCCTCTTCGACGGTGCCGATTTTGGCGATAAATTCCGCTTTGCTTCGCGCGCGGCATGTCGCTCGGTAGTTGGCCACGACAGAAGTGCCGCTGCGGATGATTTGCCGGGCGGTGATCTGCCCCGCATTATCGCTTTTGGGAATTGTTCTCGACAGTTTAATGATGCGGAGAGCAAAACTCTTGGTTCGTTGCTTGAGTTCAATAGGGTTCATGCGCTGAAACTATCGAATCAATCGCCAATCGCCAATCGGCAATCAACAATCCCTGTATGAGATTTGCGTCGCCCCAAATACTTTGGCTCCTGCTGGTGTTCGTGCCGGCACTGCTCGCGTTCTTTTGGTGGTCGTGGCGGGAGCGGCAGAGATTAATGGCGCAATTTATCCAGTCGCGTTTGCTGCCGGGCCTGATCGCCGGCGTCTCTGCCCGGCGCCAGAAAATTCGCGCTGGTTTGATTATTGGAGCCGTGATCTTCCTCGTCCTGGCACTCGCCCGGCCACAATGGGGCTATACCCAGGAAGAAATCGCTCAACGCGGCCTCGATATCGTCGTCGCCGTCGATACGTCCAAAAGCATGATGGCGACTGATATTGCGCCGAACCGGTTGGAACGCGCAAAACTCGCCGCTCTCAGCCTGATGCAGCAAGCCAATTCGGACCGGTTGGGAGTGGTCGCCTTTGCGGGCAGCGCCTTTCTGGAATGTCCATTGACGATCGACGATTCGGCGTTTGAACAAAGCGTCAATGCGCTGGATGTGAACTCCATTTCCGAAGGCGGCACTTCCCTGGCCGAGGCCATCAAGGAAGCGGACAAGGCCTTCAAGGAAGGCGACAACTACAAAGTCGTCGTGCTCTTCACTGATGGCGAAGACAACGACGAAGGCGCGCTGGAAGCCGCGCAGGCCGCCGCCAAAGATGGCGTGCGGATTTTTACCGTCGGCATCGGCACACCGCAGGGCGATTTAATTCAGATCAAAGGCCCGGACGGCAGCCTCCAATACGTCCGCGACGACCAGGGCAACGTCGTGAAATCGCACCTGAACGAGCCATTGCTGCGGCAGATTGCCTCGACGGCCGGCGGCGCGTATTACTCCCTGAGCGGTGCCAACACCATGGAAGCACTGTATCAACGCAGCCTCGCTCCACTGCCCAAGTCTGATTCGCACGAGCAATGGGTGAAGCGGCCAAAGGAACGGTATCATTGGCCGCTGGCGATCGCGATTGTGCTGCTGATTGTGGAGGTATTTTTTCCAGAACGTCCATCCTCGCGCCGCGGGAAAAAGGGTCCGCCGCCCGTGCCTGGCGCCGAAAAAACCGGCGCGGCTGCAACCATTATTGCAGCGTCGCTCGTGTTGCTTATGTTGCCCATGGCCGTCCACGGTTCGCCGGCTTCCGCCGTGGACGATTACAAAGCCGGAAAATTCGCCCAGGCTCAAAAAGAATTCGAACAGCTCGCCGTCACCGACAAAAAGCACATGGCCGAGCTGACCTTCAACGCCGGCGATGCCGCCTACCGCGCCACAAATTACGACGACGCGCTAAAATTTTATACGGCAGCGCTCGATTCGCAGAATGTGCAATTGCAGCAGAAGGCGTATTTTAACATCGGCAATGTGCATTATCGCCAGGGCGAGCAGGAGAAGGACCTGGACGACGTGCAGCAGCAATGGGAGCAAGCGGTGACGAATTTTCAAAACGCCGTGGAACTGGACAAGCACGACGCCGACGCCGCCCACAATCTGAAATTCGCGAAGGACGGCCTGTTGATGATCCAGCAAATGAAAGAAGCGGCGCGCCTGGCCAGGCAGGAGGCGGACAATTCCGTGCGTCGGCGCCAGTACCATCGCGCGCTGGAAATCATGGAACAGGCCGTGCAAAATAATATCGCCGCCAAACAATTTCAGGACTACGTGAAGCGACTGAAGAACATCGATGAAATTGCGACTCCTAATCAGCATTAGCGCGTGCGCCCTGGCGTTGCAGACCGTTTGCGCCCAGAATGCCGATGATTTTTTTCACACCGGCGCCCAAGCCTATTTGACCAATAACATCGCGACCGCCAAGGACCAGGTCGCCAAGGGCCTGAAGCTGTTTCCTGACGACGTCAAACTGAAGAAGCTCGACGAATTGCTAAAACAACAGCAGCAACAAAATCAACAGCAGCAACAACAGAAACAGTCGCAGCAAAAGCAATCGCAGTCCAAACAAGATCAGCAAAAGCAGCAATCCGAGAAGCAGAAGGAACAACAGAAACAGCAGGAGAAGGAGAAGCAACAGCAGCAAAAGAATCAAAATCACAATCAGAATCAGCAACAACAAGCCGAAAAACAGCCGCAGAAGGAAAATCAAACGCCGCCCGGCCAGATGAGCCCCGAGGAGGCCAAGCGGCTATTGGACTCTCAAAAAGGCGACGAGCAGTTGCTGCCCGCTAGCCAGAAAGAGAAGCCTCACGACCGTGATCATCCGCTCAAGGATTGGTAGCACGCTTGAACCACGACATATCAATGGCGATTTTCGACGAGAGACGCTGGAGCAACTTCTCCCTCTCCCATCGGATGGGACTTGAGCCGCTTGGGAAGCGGCGAAAGGAATTCGCTGAAAGCGAAGGCCCGAGAGGGCCGAACGAGCGGGAGCGAGTGAGTCATTGGGCCGGGGTGAGGGTTCGGGTTTAGGGGAGGTGGTGCTCAGGGTTCAGGGGGCGAAGCATCTGTGCTTTATGCGAAAATGATCTCTGGCAATTGCTCTATGAGTTTACAAATCCGCCCTCCACGGTGATGGCTCAGCCCACGTTTTCAGCACGTCATTTGCCCACGCGGCTGATTTGTCCTTGTGGCAAACATTGCACGCGTTCGGAATGCCCATCTCTTCCGATTGCGACGGGTAAATAAACCTAAACGTGTGGCTTCGAACATTCACATCGCCGAGCGTCTGCTCGATGGGCGGCATATGGCACGCAATGCATTCGCTGCCCGCGCTGCCGGCCTTGTGATGCGTATGTGCCTCGATGGTCTTTGCGCGCGGGCCATTGGGAGAATTTGGCCCGTGACAGTCCAGACATAAAACATTCGCCGGTTTGCGGAGCAAGGCATCGTTTGCCGTTCCATGAGAATCGTGGCATGTGAAGCACGAGACGCCGTGCGTATACATGAGACTCTGCACAAAATCGTTGCCTTGCATGCGATTTTTGTGCGCTGTTCCGTCGGGAAAATGGGTGAACGTCGTTTCGCCGAGCCTGTGCGCCTCCAGTTTCCAAAAATCGCTCAACTTTAGACCGATTCGGTACCCGACCGGCCAGTCGTAATATTTGCCGGCAATAGGATTGGTCAACGGACGCCCCTGCGAATGGCACTGAATGCACGTGTCGTTCGCCTGGACGTAATCCAGCCGCGCCGGGTTGATGATGTTTGAGCGCGTGGGATGCGCCACGTGTTCGCTGCCGGGTCCGTGGCACTTTTCGCAGCCCACGTTCCACTCGGCAACCGTTTTGGTTGAAATATTATAGTCCACCGAGTGACAGCCATCGCAGGTGGCGCTCGTCGGCCGTTGAAAATTATCGTGCGGATAAAAAGCAGACCACCAATCATCCTTGGCGAAATAAGGCCGCCATACCTTGTGCGTCACATCCCACTGGGCTCCCAGCGGAAAATACTCATCTCCGATTCGTTTGAAATAGCGCTGTTTCCATTTGCTTCCATAAACGAGCGCGATGTCGTTCGTCGAAAAATCCACAAGCGCATTGGTTTTGGAAAAATCAGGAATGATCGCATCCGGATGTTCACGCGGGTCGCGAACCACGTTCGCCATGAGTGTCTTTCGCCAGGACTCATAGATCGCGCTGTGGCATTTTGCGCAGCTTGCGGAGCCGACATAGTGCGCGTTCGTGGGGAACGATTCTGCGGCGGCCTGCACCGGCACGGTCAGGGGAAGATTGCGAATGTATGTGACGAGCTGCCAAATCTGCTGATCCGGCAGTTGCCATGCCGGCATGGCAGTATTGCGGACGCCGTTTCGAATCAAATAAAACAGCTCGCCATCCGTTCGTCCTTTTTTCTCAAGCCCATCGCGGCTCAGGCGGGAGGGTGGGGGAAAGAGACCGGTTCCCGCGGCAGTCCGCCCGTTGCCATCGAAGCCGTGGCAAACCTCGCAATCCTTCTGGTATAACGCCCGTCCTTCACTCGGGTCCGAATTATCGCCCAATGGATTCTTCAACTCCTTCGCGCTTTTCGGAATGCTGAAATCAACCAGGGTTCCCGCCACGAAAGTTTCAAACCTGGAAGGCCGTTGCCGCGCGGTCATTCCCCCCGACGTTAGATAATGAACGAAAATGATTGCGAGCACCAGGCAGACCGCGGCCAGTCCCGTCCAAAAGATTCTCTTCCGGCGACGTTTGTTCGCGGGAGTCATGGCCTCAAGACTGCCTTCGCCGAAAGAATTTTCAAATTAAAAAAACGTCATGTCGCTCAGCCGGTGGTGTCAGGCAAGGTGCGTTTGATGCAAGTGCGCTTCGTATTCCCAAGACTGAAAGCCCGTAATGTGATAGCCTGGGGCTGGAGCGAGCAGCGCGAGCGGAGGCCCGGGTAGCTTCAGCCCAAATAACTTTCAAGGTCTGTAAGGCCGAGCTTTTATCCAAACCATTTCCCTATAGCGAGTCCATAAATCATGTGGCGGCAGCTTGCCGATCGGCAAGGGGTAGGGCGCGCCGCTCCGTTCCAAAGTCGTAGGCAAAACGAGTTCTGTTGCCCCCCTCTCCGTTCTCTCCTGTTCAATTGTATCGGAAACAAAAAAGGCAGGCTTTTCAGCCTGCCTTGTGAAATCGATTTAACGGAGATTATTCTTTTTCAGCCTTGGCCTTCTTGGCCGGCTTTTCCGCTTTGGGAGCCTTCTCCGCTTTTCCAGCCTTCGGCTTCTTTTCCGTCGCCTCGGCCTTTTCTTCCGTCGGAGCGGCGGCTTCTGTGTGACGGCCCCGGCCGCGTTTCTCGGTCTTTTCACCGGCGGGCTTCGCTTCCGCGGCAGGCGCTTCAGCGGGTGTCGGCAACGGCGTCGTGCTCTCGATCCGCACTTTCAGCGTCGCGTTCACTTCATGGTGCAGGCGCAATTCCACGTCGTGATCGCCCAGCGTGCGCAGGGGGTGCGCCAGATGGATCTTCCGTTTGTCGAGCGAGATTTCGAACTGATGCTTCAATTCGTCCGCAATCATCCCGGCGGTCACCGTGCCGAACATCTTGCCGTCCTCGCCGGTCTTGACCTTGATGATGCAGATGAGCTTCGTAACGCCCTTGGCCAGTTCCGACATCGTGTTGAACTCATGCGCTTCGCGCTCGGCTCGGCGCTGCTTCAGCGCTTCGAGACGGCGCTTGTTGGCCTGCGTGAGCGGAATCGCCAGACGTTGCGGAAAGAGATAGTTCCGGGCGTAACCGGCTGCGACCTTGACCTGGTCGGATTCGCCGCCGAGCCCAATGATATTGCTGGTGAGAATGACTTCAGTTTTCATGACCGTTAAATTCGTTAAATCAGTTAAATCGTTGAATCGCTAAATCAGAAAGGAACGTCGTCGTCGGCGGGGGGCATGTCCGGTTCACTGGACGACGGGGCGGCAGGGGCGCTGCTCGGCGCGGAAGGGCGACGCGGAGCCTCTCCGCCATCACCACCGCCGCCGCCCGGGCTGCCGAGAAATTGCACGGTTTCAGCCACCACACCGAGCCGGCTGCGTTTCTGACCGGTCTGTTTGTCGTCCCATTGGTCGAGCCTCAAACGGCCTTCAATCAGAATCGGACGGCCCTTCTTCATGTATTGGGCGACGTTTTCCGCCGTGCGGCCGAAAATATCCACGTCCACGAAAGTGACTTCTTCCTTTTTCTCGCCGGATTCGCTCGTCCAGTTGCGATTGACCGCCAGCCCGATTTTCGCGATGGCCATGCCCTTGGGAGTGTAGCGCAACTCAGGATCGCGCGTCAGGTTCCCAACCAAAATCACTTTGTTAAAGCTGGCCATGGCTTCGGGTCTCGGTTACTTCGCGGCGGCCGGAGCCGGGGCGTTGGTGAACATCGCGCGGAACACTTCCTCGTTGAGCGCGAACCGCTGCTTGAGCTGGCTGATGGCCGCCGGTTCGCTCTCGAAAATCACGTTCACGTAAAAACCGGAATTATGTTTTTTGTCGGCCACGCGCGAGAAGTTCTTTTTGTCCATCTTCTGCACCGTCTCGACTTTGCCGCCGGCGGACGTGATTTCGGAAGAAATCTTGTCGATGGCATCCTTGATGCCTTCTTCCCGACCCGCGGTGTCCAATATAAACAAACCTTCGTATCGTTTCATTTTGTTCCTGACTCTAAAATCTCAATTCACTCGCTCTTCAACTCGCCGATTTTCCCGTTGAACTGGCTCATGGCCGTCTGTATGCCCGCTTTCAGCCACGTCTCCGTCTGATCGGCAGCTGCCGTTAAAATCTTTTCCATCAATTCCGCTTCCGCCGAACTGAACCTGCCCAGCACAAACCCCGTAATTTCCCTCAAGCCCGCCTGGCGCCCAATCCCGATGCGCAACCGCGCAAACTCACGCGTGCCCAGGTGCCGCTCGATGGACTCCAGTCCATGATGCCCGCCGCTGCTGCCACCCGGACGCAGCCGGATTTCGCCAAATGGCAAATCCGCATCGTCCACCGCCACCAGCAACTGCTTCAGCGCGACCCGATAAAATCCAACCAGCGGTCCGACCGATTCGCCGCTCGAATTCATGAACGTCTGCGGCTCGGAGAGCAGCACGCGGCTGCCATTCTGTTCCGCCTTGGCAATCCGGGCGTTGAACTTCTTTTCCAACGTCCAATTTGCCTTCCAACGTTCGGCCAGTCTGGCCACCAGCAGGAAACCGGCGTTGTGACGCGTCTTCGCGTATTCCGCGCCCGGATTTCCCAGGCCCACAATGAGAAACAAATTTTCCACGCGGGCCGTATTCTAATGCGTGTTCCGTGTTCCGTATTTCGTGGATTCGCTTCACGCCACATGGAGCACGGAACACATGCGGTTTTACTTCTTCTTTTCGGCAGGCGCGGCGGCTTTCTTCTCGCCCGCCGGAGCCGCGGCGCCCTTTTCGGGGGCGGCAGCCTTGGCAGCGCCTTTTTCCGCACCCTTGGCCGGGGCGGCGCCTTCTTCTTCGCCTTCCTTCTTCTCTTTGATCATCTCCACGTCGCCGGCGGCGGCAGCGGCGCCTTCGGCCGGAGCGGCTTCTTCTTCCGCGCGCGGCAAGGCCACGGAGACGACCGGGATATGCTTGTCACCCAGGATTTCCACGCCTTCGGGAGCCTTGATTTCGCCGATGTGAATGGTCTTGTTCAATTCGAGATTGGTCACATCGATGACGACCTGTTCGGGCAAATCCTTCGGGAGCGCGCGGACCTTGAGCTTGAACAATACGTGTTCGAGCACGCCGCCGCTGTTTTTGACGCCGGTCGCTTCGCCGGTCGTTTCCACGGGCACCATGATGGTCACTTTTTCCGTGGGGGATACTTCATGAAAATCGACATGCAACACATGGCCGCTCAGCGGGTGATGCTGCACTTCCTGCACCAGCGCGAGGCGCTTGGGATTCGCGTCATCCTTGACGGCGAGGTCCACGAGCAGGTTCTCGGAAACCGAATGCGTGATCAGCTCGCCCATTTCGCGGGCGTTGACTTCCACATTTTGGGCCTTGTTTTTGCCACCGTAAATGACAGCCGGAATGCGCCCTTCCGAGCGGAGTTTCTTTGCCCCCGCGCGGCGTCCGAGCGTCCGGGGAAACGCGTTCAATGGTACAGATTTCATTTTCTTAATTTGTTCCGGCTCCGCCCAGTTAACTGGTGCGTCCGCCCTTAAATTCAAACAGCGAATTTACCGACGAATTATTATGGATTCGCTTGATAGCTTCGCCCAAAAGTCCCGCAACCGACAACGTGGTGATCCTGACACCGTCAATCGCAGGGCGAAGGACAGTATCAGTTGTTATCAGTTCGTCAATATCCGATTTTTTCAATCGCTCGACGCCGATCTCGTTCAAAATCGCGTGCGAGACACAGGCCAAAATCTGCTTCGCCCCCTTCTTCTTCAGCAAAGCCGCCGCGTGCGTTAACGTTCCCGCCGTCTCGGTCAAATCATCGACCAAAAGCACGTTTTTCCCTTTAATATCGCCGATCACAGCCATCGATTCCACTTCCGTGGCGCTTTTCCGGCGTTTGGCCACAATGGCGAGGCTCGCTTCCATCGTTTGGGAATAGGCGTGCGCCATTTTCAAGCCGCCCACGTCCGGGCTCACCACCACCAGGTCGTTCAGCTTCTTTTTTCGCAAATATTCATACATCACCGGCGCCGCGTACAGATGATCCACCGGGATATCAAAAAATCCCTGGATCTGCTGCGCGTGCAGGTCCATGGCAAGGATTCGGTTCGCCCCCGCGGCCACGAGCAAATTGGCCACCAACTTGGCCGTGATGGGCACGCGCGGCTGGTCCTTGCGATCCTGTCGCGCATACCCATAAAACGGCATCACCGCCGTGATCCGTGTCGCGCTGGCGCGCCGCACCGCGTCGATCATAATGAACAACTCCATCAAATTATGATTCGTCGGCGGCGACGTCGGCTGGACCACGAACACATCCTCGCCGCGCACGTTTTCCTCGATCTTGACGAACGTCTCGCCATCGGGGAACGGTTTGATCGTGCACTTGGCCGGTTCCATGCCGATGGAATTGCAGATGGCCTTGGTCAGGGAGGGGTTGGCTGTGCCGCTAAAAATTTTCACGATTGTTACTTTTGGTTAAAACAAAAAAACCACCCGCCGCAGGTGGAATAAAAGCGACCGCGAATCTAGCACCCGCGCAACTTTGCGCAATGAGAATTTGGAATCAGATAAGGTGGGGGGCGCATCTCATTTTTTGAGCACCCTGTATTTCTTAGGAAATACGGTATCTTTTCGTGCCAATTTTGGCGGTTTTGTCACCCGTTTCTTTTGAAATCAGGGATTTTCGGGAAATGTGTACAAAAAATGAGATGCGCCCTAAGGTGGGGCGAGACTCCGTCGAGCCCTGACTTTTTCTTGCTAAAGCGACTCCGACCGCGTCAGCGGCACAGCCTCCGGTGCAACCACCGTTCTCTTCCCATACGAAAACGAATGCCCCCAACGGATAATCGGTTTCTCGAAAAAATTCCACGAAAGCACCGCCAAAAGCCAGGTCACCCCGAACGCAAGAGCAGTCACGCCAAGGTCCGTGAAAGTGTTAATCTCGGTGGATTTTCCGAGCAACGCCCCGTGCATCAGCGTATCGACCGCCATGTGGAAAAGATACATCCCATAAGCGATCAATCCGAAATGACGCAAAACCCGATTGCGCAACACGCGCGCGACCAAACCGTCCTTCGCCGTTGTAGCCAGCATCAGAAAACACGCGTAGAACAGCGCGATCCACGTGAAGCCGAACGTGTCCATTTCAAACGAATCGAAAACCGAATTCTCCGATCGCCCCCGCACAAACGCCGTCAAACCGGCGACCCCGAGCAGCAGGAGCACAAACGAAACTTGAAGCCAGCGGCGATTTCGCTGCACGCGGGAAAACCAAACCGGCTCGCGCATCACGCATGCGCACAAAGCCCCGAGCAGCAGCGCATCCGCCCGGCACGGCAGCAGAACATAGACAAACGTGCCGGAGTGAAAAAGAAACAGATACGTGCGGAACACCGGCACCAGCGCAATCAGGACAATAAAAACCGGGAAGCGATGTTTTGGCCGAATGAACCACAGCATCAGCGGCAGCAGCAGATAGAATTGTTCCTCCACCGCAAGCGACCACGTCGCCGCCAGCCAGGGCGAGCCGAGCAGACTGGATTTGGCCATGTAAAGATTTTGCAAAAACAGAAAATAACCCCACCGCGGGAAGTGCGGAATTTCGCGCTTGAACAGGGTGGAATACCACTCGTGGGATATCGCCGCGGAAAACGCCCACGCCAGCACGAAAAACAAAACCAGCCACGCAAAATACACCGGCACGATGCGGCAGACGCGCCGCACGTAAAACGTCTTGAAATAATTCGGCGATTCGCGCTGGTCCATCAGGATTCCTCCAATGAGAAATCCCGACAACACGAAAAAAAGATCCACCCCGCTCCAACTCAATGGAAAAACGGCCCGGATACCGTGCGCGACCGCGCTGTTATTGGATTCCAGCGCGCCGAAGATATAATGAAAGAAAACCACCAGCAGAATGGCCACACCCCGGATGCCGTCCCATTCAGGAACCCGCGAGGTTGGTCGGTTGTCGGAGGGCAAACCCATATCATTTGGCGCACATGAAAAAAGGCCGAATTAACTATCTTCGGATTGCGCCCGATTGGCAACGGATTTTACCGCTCGCATAGCGAGGAACTCGACACCGCGGCGGCATTCCGGGGTGCGGCGGCCCTCTCGGCCCTCCGCCGCTTTTTTTTGCGGCTTTGGCGCGCGCGACCCACATTTTGTTGTTCTTGCAATAATGTGGTTTTCGATGGCATGATGAAACCAATGAGCCGGATTTCGATTGATGTCACTAAAGATCAGCATAGGCGCTTGAAAGCCCTGGCGGCGCTGAAAGGCGTTTCGTTGAAGGATTACCTTCTTGGCAACGCGCTTGGTTCCAGTGAAAAAACTGACCAGGAGGCGCTGACCGAATTGGAAGAATTTTTGGATGATCGTCTGCGAAAGGCGCGAGAAGGAAAGATTAGCAGACGGAAAGTTGGCGACATTTTCAAGCAAGCGTATCGAGAAGCCAATGGCCAGGCCAAATCCTGAGTATCAGTTGACCGAGGCAGCGGATCAGGACCTGCTTGCGATTGCGCGCTACACCATCAGAAAATGGGGCGTGGAGCAGGCCCGGCGGTACGAGGCCATTCTCGAAGATTGTTTCTCGGCTATCGCGAAGGGGAAAATTCGGCCACGTGTTTTCCTCAAGAGAAGGCCTGAATTACTTTTCACCCACTGCGAGCACCATTACGTTTTTTACGTCATAAAGGACGATGGCTGGCCACTAGTGATAGCTGTGCTGCACGAAAACATGAACCTCGTTGCCCGTCTGAAACAGAGGTTTTCCGAATAAACATCTTGCCAACCTGCAAACGCCGCACGAAAAATTCGGACGCAACCCATATTATGTTACTCTTGCAGTTGTTTGAAGCTTGGAGGCACATTGGAAATAATCAAAGTTGCTATGAGCCTAAAACTCGTTTCGCCGAAACATTACCCTCTTGGCAAGGCGTTCCATTCCTGTGAAACAGCCGACCAGGGGGCGTTTGCCGGATTTTTGGATGATAGATCGATCGCAGTTCGCAGGACCCGGCCAGGAACTCCGTGAAGGCACCCGAATTCCAAGAGCTGGACGAGAGCATCTACGACATGCTTGATGCCATTCGCAAGAAGCCAGGGCTTTACGTCGCGACTCCATCCATCAATCGCCTAGCCGCTTTTCTTGGCGGTTATACTGGTGGACTTGGCCGCGTTGGATTTGCTCTGCGGGACGAGGCGGATTTTTACCGGTTTCACGGTTGGGTTGCACGGCGTCTGGGTTTTGGCGAGTCGACCTCCGGTTGGTGCAACATGATTCGCGACAGAAGCACGAGTGAGGAGGATGCGTTTTATCGCTTCTTTGCTTTGCTTGACGAATTTCGGAAGGATTCAAAGTGAAAATATGAGTGCACAACGAATTCGTTGGGTGCTGTTGGCACTTGTTTCGGCGGCTATTTTGGCGTTACTTGCCCTCTATATCCGGCACGGCGCGAGTGCGCCAAAAGTTGCCGGGACGTTTTTGGGTTATACCAATGCCGCGAGCACAACCTTTGCGGTCGTGAAATTTGCCAACCACGAAAACGTGCCGATTCATTGGCACGGTGTTTGGGTCGAGTATCAGGATGACAGCACACAGCATCACGCGCCTGTCATGAATCCAAGCCTTCCTTGGATTACAAAGGCATCATTGCAAGTTGGGGGCTCGGAGACTTTGGCCGTTGGCAAGCCTGTGAACCAAGTGCCTTGGAGAGTTTGTTGGGAATATTCGCCGGAGGGTTCCACCAACATTTACACCGCCACAAGCAAGTGGTTTGAGCCGTGAATAGGGGCGGGTAACAATTGGCCGGTCCGCCGCTGATCAACGGCAAATCCACCCGCCGCCCACGACCAAATCATCCTGATAAAACACCGCCGCCTGGCCGGGCGTGATCGCGCGCTGCGGCGTGTGCAATTTCACCTTCGCCTTGTTCCGATCAATCGGCAGCACCGTCGCCACAGTGCCCGGATGATTGTAACGAATCTTCGCCATCACCTCGATTTGCTCGGGCGGATTGTCGAACGGAATCCAGTTGCAGCGGTCCACGATGAATTCATCGCGGTCGAGCGCGGTTTCGTCGCCCACGACCACGCGATTGGTTTCCGCGTCCAATTCCACCACGTAAACCGGTTTCGGCGTCGTGATGCCCAGGCCTTTGCGCTGGCCGATGGTGTAAAACTCAATGCCGTCGTGATGCCCGAGCACGTGGCCGTGCACATTCACGATTTCACCGCGATGCTTTTGCGCGAGATTCGCCTGCTGGAGAAACTTGCCGTAATTGTTATCCGGCACGAAACAAATCTCCATGCTCTCTTCCTTGTCCGCGGTCTTCAGATTGCAATGCCTCGCCACTTCGCGCGTATCACTCTTGGTTTTTTCGCCGAGCGGAAACATCGCGCGCGCGAGCTGATCCTGTCGCAGCGAAAACAGAAAATAACTCTGGTCCTTCTTCAAATCCCGCCCGCGCTTGAGGAGGTAGCGAACAGTCCGTGTGTCTTTACGCTCGCCCTCACCCCGGCCCTCTCCCCCGAGGAGAGGGGGAAGCTTTGGCGTCCCTTCGGACGGTCCGATGGTCGGTGACTCAATCCAATTTAACGAACGTGCGACCTGAGAGTTAGAGTGAGCCTCCTCACGTCGGCTGCTACCAAGGGCGAAAGGAACGCGCTCGACTCTCGCAAAATGCCCCGTCGCGATAAACTGCGCCCCCAACTGATCCGCGCGATCAATCAGCCGCCCGAACTTCAAATTCTGGTTGCACATCACGCACGGATTCGGCGTGCGCCCGGCCTTGTATTCATCCGCGAAATACTGGATGACCTTGGACTGAAATTCCGCCGCCTCATCGATGAGATAATACGGCACGCCCAGCTTGTTGCAGACCGCGCGCGCATCGCTGACCGCCTGCGGCCCGCAGCACTTATCCTCCGCGCGCGAGAGGCAATCCTGCGGCCAAAGCTTCAGCGTAATGCCCACCACGTCGTAGCCCTGCTCGAGCAAAAGCGCCGCCGTCGCCGAGGAATCGACTCCTCCGCTCATGCCCACGACCACGCGTTGATGCTTTTCCGAATGCACAGGAGGACAGTATACAATAGGGATGCCCTGTGTAAAACGGTTTGAGAAACGGAGCGCCGGTCTCCAGACCCGGCGAGTGCCTGAAATATTTCGAAACGCGCCGGATCGGAGATCGGCGCTCCAAACCCATCATCGCGCTGACGCGATGGAGAGCCGCCATGGTTTTTGGACGATGGTCGGTTTGGGTTCCCCGTATTTCCCGTTTTTTTGTCCCAAATAATCTTTTTGAGAAAATTCGCCGATGGCTCTTCCCCAGGTCCAAACCTCGCCATTGCTCGAAAGTATGATGCCAATATTATCTCCACCGGCGGCGTAAGCAGCGATATCCGAATTCCAATCAATTTTTTCGGTTTTAAGCGGCGCATAGGAAGCGGCCGGTTTGACGATGCGATGCTCGGAGGCATCCAGCGCCCAAAGCGATCCGTCTGTTTTTCTAAGCAGACAATAGAGGCATCCCGGCGCGGAAGAGCAGGATGCCCAATCGCTGTCGGTCCCGACTTGCATGGGAATTCCGTTGGAACTGGTATCCGGCGCCTGTGTATAAAAATTGGCCTCATTCCCGAAACTCCAAAGCGTGCCGTCGGATTTGATAGCCAGCACCGTGAAATAACCGAAACACGCGTCCACCCAGTTCGTGTCGGGCGAAATCTGCGTCGGCACCAGGAAAGCATTTTTGTCCCGTCCATCCCCGGTGAGCGAGCCCCAAAACCAAAGCGTCCCATCCGATTGCAGCCCGACAACTTGAATGCCATTCGCCCACACTTTTTCCCAATTCGCTGAAGTTCCTACCTGAACCGCTTTGGCGCTGGTCTCGTATTGGCCATTTCCCAGGTAGCCGTTTCCCCAAGCCCATAAAGTGCCGTCATTTTTAATCGCAAAGCTGGTCATGCCGGCAGCCGCCTGTTTCCAATCGTTTCCGGGGATGGATCGAACGGGAGCAGGCCGGTCGGTTTTTGTGCCGTCGCCCAATTGATAGTAAAGATTTCCGCCCCAGGCCCACAGGCTGCCATCGGATTTGATCGCAAGGCACTCAGAACCCCCGACCGCCACGCTCATCCAATCCGAGTCATGGCCAATGCGGCGGGCGGAGGTCGTATTTTGGATGCCGGCGTAGCCCAACACGGGCCAGCCCAGCCGCTCTTCGCCCCAACTCCAAAGGCTGCCGTCCGACGCCAGGGCCACAATGTATCGGCTATAGCCATAAGCGATCATGGGCTTGACGTGGCCGGTTGGCAATTTCGTTCCAGTTGAACTTCCGAACCAATGATAGGTGACCAAAACACCAGTGGCGCTGAGCAGAAGAATTGCCGCGGTCGTCGCGATGGTCGTTTTGGTTTTTGTCCAGGCCATAATTTTCAATGCTCCTTTCGCGAGGGTTAAGGTGGAAACGGAAGCGGTCGCGCCCTTGGCCGCGGCGATGGTAGTGACAGACGTTGCCAAAGCCGCCGGGGCCACTTGAATCGAATTGGCGGAAAGCGCGCCGGCGATCAGCGCGGTCGTGGAATGCACGCCGCGTTTGGAAAAATAATTCCGCAGTTTTTCGAGCGCGCGGTCGGCCCGTTTGCGCGCGGCCCACTCGCCGATGCCGAGGAGCGCCGCGGATTCCGCCGCGGACCGGTTTTCAAAATAGCGCAGCGCCAAAAGCGTGCGGTCTTTTTCATTGAGCCGCGACATGGCAGCTTCCAGCAGCGGCGCCAATTGCTGCCAGTTGGCATCGGGATTTTCTTTCTCTGGAATGATCTGCATGCGCGCCTCTTGCTCGTGGCGATGACGCCGTGCTTTGGTGCGAAGAAATCTTAGCGCCGTCCAGCGCGTCGTCTCATAAATCCAGCCCGTCAGGACCGTTCCGGACCGCAAGCTGCCCGCCTTTTGTGCGAAGATGATAAAAACCGCCTGCGTGATGTCCTCAGCCTCGGAATAATCCCTGGTGAACCGCAGCGCCACCGAATAGGCGAGATTAATGTGCCGCCGCACCAATTCGGCGAACACTTCCTCAGAACCGGTCGCGGCGTACTCCCGCACCAGTTCCATATTGTTTGCTTCAGGCATCTAAAATCATATTTCCGATGACAGGGAAATTTGGACAGCAATTTTGTGGAGTCCAAATCAGGTGGGGACGGCGCGCCTGCGCCGTCCGCGCCGCGTTCAGCGGCGCAACGTGAGGCGTTATTTTGGCTTGCGGGCGTGATTCGTTCCGCCCGTTATTGCGCGGGCGGTGACGCCGTAGCGCGGCTTCCCTACCCGCCCCTGATCAGGCCCTCGCCATTGAATTGCGCCACCCTCATTGCGGATACTGATCCGCGGAAAGGCTGGCCAATGCCTCTCTTAAATCAGGCTCGAAATCACTCTGCTCCTGAAACCAGAAAAACTGCCGCACGCCTGTTAGCCCCGCGTACTGCTGAAAAAGATACATCGGTTGATAATTGACCCAATGACTCGACCCGTCGGCAAACACCTCGTTGCCGCCAGCGGGAGCCGCCGACCGGGATTTGCGATGCGGCGGCGTGTCGTCCCAGGCGTGGATGGGAGCGCCCTGCACACCGCCCCAGCCCTCGTCCTGATCGCGCACCATTTCATCGGCAGCCAGCGCCCAGTAGGATTTTGAAGTGTTCAATTTCACCGGGCTATGGGCTGTAAAATCGCCAGCGGGAGTATGCCAATTCGTCATCCCGCCCATGTATTCATAGCCCAGCACCCATTGTCCGTCCGGCAAACCCGGAGCCGGCGCCCGGGCCGTCGGGTCAAAGTAGGGCAGTTGGCCGATGGAATGCGGGCGTCCGGGACAACACCAGATGGAGCTGTTATTCGTCGCCAACTGCAAACCGGCGGATTTCACGCTCTCGACCTGCGCCAGATTCAAAGCGCACGGGACTTCCTTGCCCATATTGTCAACGCGCAGCGGGACGACAAAATCATTGTTGTCATTGGCATAGATCGTCATACCTAGCCCAATCTGCCGCAGGTTGTTAAGGCAACCCGTCCGCCGGGCCTTTTCCTTGGCGCTCGAAAGGGCCGGCAGCAACAAAGCCGCCAGGATGCCGATGACTGCGATGACCACCAGCAATTCAATCAACGTGAATGCACGGCGAAACCTCACAAAGGGATATGACACCGCAGCCGCGAGTTTGTTTCAATAAATTTCTGCCGTTATAAATCCTCGCGATGCGGAAGATGATCGCGGTTCCACCGGCTCAAAGCCTGGTCACTCGTGTCGTCGAACAGAGATTTCAACGTCACCGTTTCGACATGCCCATCACAAAAGGAGACGTTCGCGCGGTTCTGATGACGCGCGTGCGGCTCATTAGTGTCCCACAAGGTACTCAGCATGTCGCGAGGTCTGATCATTTCCGAATCGCCCATTACAAAATGACTGTTGCCACGAAATCCGTCGCCTAGTTCCATCATTTCACTGGGACTGACCACTTCCGATTCCCGGACGGGCGGAGGCTCAACCAGCGAACTGACGAATTGATAGCCAAGGCCTTGGGAAGGCAGTTGTGCCAATGGACCATCCCATGTCTGGGTCGGGCCTCGCATCCCCATGAAATTATACCCGTAGGAATGATTGTACGCGTTGTTCGTCGGCCACGTGGCCGGGCGCACCATGGAGGGACATCGCCAGACGCCTTTCAGCTCCCAGCTAAAATCATTCGAGCCGTATTGGATTCCGAGGAAGCGGTTTAAGCCATCCCTCCAGGTATTGGAGTGAACCTCCCTCCAGTTGTGGGAGGGACCGAGATGCATCTCCAGCGGATAAACGTGGTTTTCATCCACGAACTGCTGCATCGCCTGACTCAGTTCGCGCACGTTATTAATGCACGGGGTTAGTTGCGCGAGGCGTTTGGCGCCGGCCAGCGACGAGAGCAACAGAGCCGCGAGAATTCCGATAATCGCCGTAACCACCAGCATTTCAATCAAGGTGAATGCGCGGCGAAACCTCACGCCTAATAAAATGTCTCCGGTCAATTTTGTTTCAAGGATTTTGTATCGTTTGTCTGGGGACTACAAATCCTCGCGATGCGGAAGATGATCCCGGTTCCAACGGCTCAAGGCCTGGTCGCTCGTATCGTCAAAAAGAGATTTCAGCGTCACCGTTTCGACATGCCCATCACAAAACGCGACGTTTGCGCGATCCTGATGGCGCGCGTGCGGTTCACGAGTGTCATATAACACTCGCAGCGGAATGATGGCGTGAACCCTAATCAACATGGAGTCGCCGCTGACAAAATGACTGTTGCCGACAAATCCGTCGCCCAATTCCATCATTTCGCTCGGACTAACGACTTCGGATTCCGGGATCGGCGGTGCCGGAAAATGCGAGCTGCCAAATTGCCTTCCAAGCCCATGTGAAGGCCAGCCCAGCCGGTCGTGCGGGATGGTACCTGGGCCCAGCATTCCGTAGTTGTTGTATCCATAGGACATATCGTAATCGTAATTCGTAGGCCAGGTGGCTGGCCGGATCATGGAAGGACAGCGCCAGACACCTCGCGTTTGCCAGGTAAAGTCATTTGGATCGCCTTGGATTCCGAGGACGTGGTTCAAAGCGTCCTCCCAGTTGCGGTAAAGATTGGGATAAGCGCCTTTGTCAAAATCAACATTCGCATCGAGCGGATAAACGTGGTTTTGCTGGACGAATTCCTGCATCGCCAACCCCAGTTCCCGCACGTTGTTCATGCAATGAGTCCGTTGCGCGAGACGTCTGGCGCCGGTCAACGCCGATAGTAACAAAGCCGCCAGGATGCTTATGATGGCGATGACCACCATCAATTCAATCAACGTGAATGCGCGGCGAAACCTCACAACGAATAAGACATCGCCGAAGTGGCTTCGTTTCAAGGGATTTTTGTGATCACCTTCATTTCGGCAGATAAGCCACGCTCCGCAGATTGATGAGGTCCTGATTCACGGTTCCATCGCTGGAGATTTCCTGAGGGCGAGGGTCATCATGTGTCCAGTTCAGCGTGTCGGGGCAGAGGAGTTTGATGAATTCAACGTGACCATCCGCGAAGCCCAAGGGATAAGATTTTTTGTGGGTCCGGGAAGGAACATCGTTCATGTCGCTCCCAGGGGTCATGACCACGAGGAACAGCGCATCGTTCACGCTCTGCGGGTCTTCATCGATGAAAACAAACAATTTGGAAAAGGAGGGAATATCCGTTTCGCGCGTATAGACCGTGCGCGAAGTATCCGACAAGGAGAGCCCGTTCATCCAGGTATTCATGGAGTAACTCCGCACGTAGGGAAGGCCCTCTTCGTCCCGCCGGTCCATCGGGCAACGATAGATCGCCGTGGAACCCGTATATGGATACAACGTGCCGCGCTTGATGCAGTCGACGTTCGTTGCATCGCTGACGCCCGGTTCCAATTGCCCATAATCGGGGTCTTGCGGCTCCGTTTGGGCGTCACCGAGTACCCATGCATTCAGGTTGGTTGCATACGGCACGTGATAAGGCACGCACGAGGGCAGAAATCCCTGATGCTCGCCGTTATACATCGTCCAGGCCAGGCCGAGTTGTTTCAGGTTGTTCGCACACGCCGCGCGTTGCGCCTTGCCCTTCGCCGAAGACAACGCCGGAAACAGCAACGCCGCCAAAATGGCAATGATCGCAATGACCACCAGCAATTCAATCAACGTAAATGCGCGGCGAAACCTCACAGGAAAAGAGACACCTGCGGCGAGATTTCGTTTCGAGGAATTCTTGCCTAGCGAACGCCAGTTTTGAAGTGTGCCGGCCAGGCGCGGCGGCGACGGCGCTTTGAGAATCACAAATGGAACGCCAATAACAAAATGATTCGTGTTCATTCGCGTCCATTTGTGGGTTTCCGCAACGGTTTGACGCGATTCACCACGAGAGCGTGAATTCGTAATCCGCCGCGCCCCCCATCGGCCCGTCATCCAGCAAAATCGCCACCGTCTGGTTATTTCCCGAATCGGGCCTTTGAACGATGGAAACCTTCCCGCGCCCAACCCGTTTGGTGAGTTTGATCTTTTCCGGACTTCCCGGTTTGAAAGCGCGGCTCAGCCCATAAGGCGCTGTCGAACTCGACGCCGCCGGCAAAGCTGAAGCGTTGACCGACATCGTTTGCATACCGATTCCGTTGTCAATCCAGGTCGGGGTCCACGCCTTGCCATTGATGGTCATTTTTGTCGGCTGTTGCCACGTCAAATGTTCCACCCAAAGCTTGCCGCCGGATAACTTCACTACGTCCGAACCATCCACGGAAGCCCTGAACGTGAGCGTCTTCGGCCCGAACAAAGGCAAGCCCAAGTAAACAATCGCGATCGCCAGCAACCCGCACGCGGAAATCAGCCCCGCTTTCTTCAGCGTCGATACTCTTATTTGCAACGCCGGCTCGGTCGACGGTGGGACGAGGATGTTCTTTTGGCAAATTGGGCAATGGATGCGCGAACCCGCATAGCCAATGTCACACACCACCTGCCGCTTGCATTCCGGACAGGTAAATTTGAATTCAGGCATAACTCAGTTCTTTCCTTCGCTGCGATTGGTAAGGACACCGCGCTGCACCGTAGCGCAGGCTGCTGAGCCTGCGCGTGCACGCGGCGCCAGTGCGCCATCCGTGCCAACCAACGTTTCAATAAAGCGCCGCCGAATTATTCGTATCGGAACTGAAATCCGCGCCCACCAAATCCGTATGCCCATCCCCAAACGTCACATTCGCCTTGCCCGAATGCCGCGTCGAAAGCGGATCCTGGTAAGGCACCCAGCGTCCGTCATTGATTATATGGCCGTTGCCTTCCGAAAGGCTTCCGGGTTCTTCGGCCAGTTCGATTTTCGCCGCCGGATTGCGCACGCCGCTCTCCTTGAATAAATACGCCTTCGGCGAGTCGCCGGAATTTTCAATCACCGTCGACATCCCGCCATTGATGTCATTGTTATCGACTCCCCAGCCATTGAAGCTGTAGCTGAAAAGATAAGGCCCATAGCCGTCATTATTTTGACCGCTGTCAATCCGGTCGTCGTCGCTCAAATCCAGCGGGCAACGCAGCGCCGGTTTGCTGGTGGGAAGCTCGGCCAGGATCGGGCTCTTTTGGAACGGCGGATACGTATTCGTATCGCTCCGCCAATAGATCCAATCTTCAGGATGGTAACCATACATCCGCGAAGCAATGCCCGCGAACGTATCATGGTTGTCATCCACATACATCTTCATGCCCAACCCCAACTGCTTGAGATTGTTCATGCACTGCGCCTGCTTCGCGCGCAGCTTGGCCCGGGTCAAGGCGGGCAACAGCAAAGCCGCCAGAATGGCAATAATGGCGATGACCACCAATAGCTCAATGAGCGTAAATGCGCGGCGAAACCTCACGGCTAATAAGACACCGTAATGCGCAAAATGTTTCAAGATATTTCGGGTTAATGCCGTGGCGACATTTTTTACCAACTCAAAAATCACGAATGAACACGAATTATTGGTGTTCATTCGTGTTCATTCGTGGTTGCAAATGGCAACAAAGGTCGCGTTAAAACACTGCCGACCGCCAAATTTATCTCGCGCCGCCTGCCAATTCCCACCACACTCCCGCGCCCTAAATATGTCAGAAGAGATTTTTAGCCGGGTTGCCCAATTAGGCATCGTCCCCGTCATCGCCCTCGAAAATGCCGAAGCCGCCATTCCGCTGGCTGATGCTCTCATCGCCGGCGGATTGCCCGTGGTCGAAATCACCTTTCGCACCGCCGCCGCTGCCGAAGCCATTCGCAAAATCGCCCAGGAACGACCGCAATTAATCGTCGGCGCCGGCACGGTTCTAACCGCCGCGAACGTCGATGCCGCCAAAAGCGCTGGCGCCGCCTTCGCCGTCGCTCCCGGCCTGAACGCGCAAACCTTGAAGCACGCCCAATCCGTCGGCCTGCCGTTCATACCCGGCATCGCCACACCCAGCGACATCGAACTCGGCTTGTCGCTCGGCTGCCAGCTCCTGAAATTTTTCCCCGCCGAAGCCAATGGCGGCATCGCCATGCTCGAGGCGCTCTCCGGCCCCTACAAACATACCGGCCTGCATTTCATGCCCACGGGCGGCGTGAAACCGTCAAATCTGGAATCCTACCTCAAGCTCGACACCGTCGCCGCCGTCGGCGGCACCTGGATTGCCAAAAAAGAAGACCTCGCCAACGGAAACTGGAACGAAATTCGCAATCGCTGCCAAGCCGCTCGCGAACTCGTCGCCAAAACCCGCGGCAAGTAGCGCAGCCGTCCGCTTCGTAGCGCAGGCTGCCCAGCCTGCTGTGCCGCAGACTGCCCAGTCTGCCCGGGGTTCCTGACCCCACAACTTTCCTTTGACCCCCGCCGCCAATTTTGCTACCTCATCCGCGCGTTGGTAGAGTTACACCGCCCCCGTGACGCCTCCCTTCGTTTCGTTAACATGAGAACATTATTCTTTCTGGTCGCGTCGGCACTCTCGCTTCAAATCGTTTCCGCCCAGGAACAACCCGTTTACAAGAATCCCCAGGCGCCGCTCGAAAAACGCGTCGACGATCTCTTCAGCCGGCTCACTCAGAACGAAAAACTCGGATTGCTCGGCGGCACCGGCTTTGCCACTCAACCGATTCAGCGCCTCGGCGTTCCCGAAATGGCCATGGCCGATGCCGGCCAGGGCGTGCGCGGCGGCAGCGGCACCACCCAAGGTCCGGCCACGGCGTTTCCCGCCGGCGTGAACATGGCCTCCACGTGGGACACCAATTTAATCGCGCAAGTCGGCCGCGCCATCGGAGTCGAGGCTCACAACAAAGGCACCGGCGTGCAGGTGTTGCTCGGGCCCGCCGTGAACATCCATCGCTCGCCCCTCGGCGGCCGCAACGGCGAATACTTCAGCGAAGACCCCTATCTCGCCGCGCGCCTGGCCGTCAGCTACATCGAAGGCATGCAATTCACCGGCGTCGCCGCCTGCATCAAGCACTTCGCCTGCAACAACCAGGAAGAGGATCGCAACGGCGTCGATGCCAAAGTCAGCGAACGCGCCCTGCGCGAAATTTATTTGCCCGCCTTCGAAGCCGGCGTCACCGAAGCCAAAGTCTGGTGCGTGATGAGTTCCTACAACCTCGTGAACGGCCACCATTCCAGCGCCAATCATTATCTGCTCACCGACATTCTGAAAAACGAATGGGGCTTCGACGGCACCGTGATGTCCGATTGGGGCGGCGTGCACGAAACGGACGCTGTTCAGGACGGCAACGATCTGGAAATGCCCAAAGGCGACCACATGAACGTCGCGCAATTGAAAACCGCTCTCGCCAATCACAGCGTCACCCAGGCGGCCATCGACGATTCCGTGCATCGCATTTTGCGCACCATCATCCGCGTCGGGTTGCTCAATGGCCCCATGACCCAGGACCATTCGCTCGTGAATTCCCAGGAGCACAGCGATCTCGCCTACAAAGTCGCCACCGAAAGCATCGTGCTTTTGAAAAATGAGCACCACATCCTGCCGTTGAATCTCCAGAAGACCAAATCCCTCGCCCTGATCGGCGAATCGGCGCACAAACTGCAGGTCGGCGCGCTCGGCAGTCCGCGCGTCAAGCCGTTGAAAACCGTCGAAATTCTGGATGCGCTCAACGAACGCTCCGCCACCGCGCGCGCCGGGAAGATGCAGATTACCTTCATTCCGGGTCCGGGTGAAGGCGACGTCATCCCAGCCTCGGCCGTCACCGTTCCCGGCGATGCCTCCGCGCACGGCTTCCACGCCGAATATTTCACCAACGCCAACCTCGAAGGCCAGCCCGCGCTCGTCCGCACGGATAAAGAAATCGATCTCGACGGCGACGAACGGCCCGCGCCCGGCATTTCCGGACGCGTTTTCAGCGTCCGCTGGACGGCCAATCTCTCCGTCACCAACAGCGGCCCATACATTCTCTCGTTCACCGGCGATGACGGTTTTCGCGTGTTTCTCGACGACAAAAAATTGATCGAAAAATGGGAACATCAGGCGCCGCTCACGCTCACGAACGAAGTTCGGCTCGAAGCGGGCAAAACCTACGCGTTGCGCATCGAGTTCTTCCAGGACGGCGGCGGATACGCCGCGCGCCTCGCGTGGAAACCCGGCGGCAAGCCGAATTTCGCCGATGCCATCGAAGCCGCCAAAGCTTCGGACGTGGCCATCGTCTGCGTCTCAACCATGGGCGAGGAAGGCGAGGGGCACGACCGCCCCTCGATGGATTTGCCGAACAATCAATCCGCCCTCATCCGCGCCGTCGCCGCCGCCAATCGCCACACCATTGTCGTGTTGAACAACGGCACACCCGTCACCATGACCAACTGGCTCAAATCCGTTCCCGGCGTCATCGAAGCCTGGTTCCCCGGCCAGCGCGGCGGCGACGCCATCGCCGACATCCTTTTCGGCAACGTGAATCCCTCCGGCAAATTGCCCGACACGCTCGCCACGAGCCGCTCGGATTATCCGGACTTCGGAAATTTTCCCGGCACGAATCACGTCGTGAATTACGCCGAAGGCATCTACGTCGGCTACCGCCATTTCGACAAGGACAACCTCCAGCCGCTGTTCCCCTTCGGCTACGGCCTGTCCTACACCACCTTCAAATACAAACACCTCGCGCTGTCCTCCGCCACGCTCGCGCCCGACGGCACCGTCACCGTCCGCGCGGACATCACCAATACCGGCAAACGCGCCGGCGAAGAAGTTGCGGAGCTTTACCTCCATGATCTCAAGCCCGCCATCGACCGCCCCATCCGCGAACTCAAAGGCTTCGCCAAAGTCGCGCTGCAACCCGGCGAAACCAAAACCGTCCAATTCACCATCACCCCCCGCGACCTCGCCTACTACGACGTCCCCGGGGCGCAATGGAAAGCCGACGCCGGCAATTACGAAATCGAAATCGGCGCCTCCTCCCGCAACCTCCGCCTGAAAAAAACCATCCACCTTACCGCCGATTTCACGCAATCGCCATCCGACGCTCAAAAGATGATTGCGCGATAACTCAGTCCGCCGCGTTCAATGGGGGAAAAGGGACGAGGTAAGGTGGTGTTCAGGGCTCAGTGGCGTCGATCGTAAATCCTCAATAGCGGGATGGAGCCTTCGCCGCTCCCTTACTGGGTTTTTCACTCCATAGAATCCCCGCCGTACATTGCACACCATTAGCAGGCATAAACGCAAAAGGCATGCGCGCCTGCGATCAAATGAGTGAGCCCCGGACCGGAACGAACGGAATACCAGTCATTTAAATGAGGAACGACGTCCAGACCTCCCCTCCCGGTCAAACCAACGGCCTCTCGACCGCCAAACAGGCGTTGCTCGCGAAATGGCTCCGCGGCGGCGCGGCCAACAAGGGCAACGCGCCCGAAAAATCCATTCCCCGCCGGCCCTCCGGCACCATCGCGCCATTGTCTGTTGAGCAACAACGCCTTTGGTTTTTCAACCAATTGGACCCCGACAGCCCCCTCTACAACATGCCCATCGCCTCGCGTCTGCGCGGCCCGCTGAACCCGCAGGCCCTACAGCAAGCGATGGATACCGTCGTCGCCCGCCACGAAGCGTTGCGCACCCGTTTCATCGGCCAGGAAACCAAGCCATTCATCGACAAGGCATCTCCAGTGCCGATGCATTTCATCGACCTCCGACAATTTCCAGCGACAAAGCACGAAAATATTCCCGACACCCTGCTAAAACCCGCGACACAAGATGCATCCCAACGCGTAAACACCTTCCCCCTCTCCCATCGGATGGGAGAGGGCCGGGGTGAGGGTGCTGGCATAATTTCCCAACGCGAAGCCGAAGCCCGCCGCCTCCTCGAAGCCGAATCCAAACGCGCCTTCGATCTCTCCCGCGACCTCATGGTGCGCGCCGTCCTCGTGCAAATGGCCGACGACGACTGGATTTTCCTGGTCCTCATGCACCACATCGCCTCCGACGATTGGTCCTGGCGCGTGTTTTGCAGCGAAGTCGCAGCCGCCTACGAATCGATTATTTCCAATCGCGCGCCCGACCTCCCGGCGCCGCTGCTGCAATACGGCGATTTCGCCGTCTGGCAAAAAGAATGGCTTGCCGGCAACGTTTTGGAACAGCATCTCGCCTATTGGCGAAAGCAACTCGACGGCGCACCGCCGATTTTGGAACTGCCCACCGACCGTCCACGCCCGGCCGCGCAAACCTTTCACGGCGCCTGCGAGTGGCTGAGTTTTCCGTCCGATCTCAGCGACAAAATCAACACGCTCAGCCAGAGCGGCGGCTTCACGCCGTTCATGATTTTGCTCACCGCGTTTCAAACCCTCCTGCATCGCTACACCGGCCAGGAGGACATCGTCGTCGGCTCGCCCGTCGCCGGCCGCGGTCGCGCGTGCCTGGACAAAGTCATCGGTCTGTTCGTCAACATGCTCGTCCTGCGCACCAAGCTCGACGGCAACCCCGCCTTTTTCGAATTGCTCCACCGCACGCAAGCCTCCGTCCTCGAAGCGCTCGCGCACCAGGAATTGCCCTTCGAAAAACTGGTCGAAGAACTCCAGCCCGAACGCAGCGCCAGCTATTCGCCGCTCATTCAAGTCATGTTCGCGCTCCAGGATGAGCTCTCCGACAATCTCAAACTGCCGGGCCTCGCCATCACGCCGTTCACGCTCGATCCCGGCACCGCGAAATTCGACCTCACGTTCACGATCGTGAAGAGCGGTTCATCCTTCAAATGCTGCGCGGAGTACAACAGCGATTTGTTTGACTCCATCACCGTGCGCCAGATGCTTGGCCATTATCAAAACTTGCTTGAGAGCGTCACCGCCAACTCCGACCAAACCCTTGCCGACATTCCCTTGCTCTTGAGCGACGAGCAAAATCGGCTCCTCATCGAATGGAACAACACCGCCGCGGATTATCCGCGCGGCAAAACTATCCACGAGCTATTCGCCGCCCAAGTCGCCGCCACGCCGAACGCGGTCGCCGTCGTTTTCGGCAATGAATCGTTGACCTACCAGGAACTCGACTGGCGCGCGAATCAGTTGGCGCATCACCTGAAATTTTCCGGTGCCAAGCCCGAAACCCTTGTCGCCATCAGCATGGATCGCTCGCTGGAAATGATCATCGGCCTCCTCGGCACGCTCAAAGCCGGCGCCGCCTATCTGCCGCTCGATCCCGGCTTCCCCGCCGAACGCCTCCACTTCATGCTCGATGACAGCAAAGCCACGCTGCTCTTGACCCGTTCGCAGGAAAAAAATCGCCTCGGCGACCTCCCGAAAAATGTCCGCGCCATCTGCCTCGACACCGACTGGCGATTGATTTCGGAGGAAGGCGACAAGCCATTGGCCATCCCGATGTCTTCCAAAAATCTCGCCTACGTCATCTACACCTCGGGTTCAACCGGTTGGCCGAAGGGCGTGCAAATCCCGCATCGTGCCGTCGTGAATTTTCTCCATTCCATGCGCCGCGAACCCGGATTGAGCGCCGCCGACACACTGCTCGCCGTGACCAGCATCTCCTTCGACATCGCCGCGCTCGAAATGTTTCTGCCGCTGACCGTCGGCGCGCGATTGGTGATCGCCTCCTCCGAGGAAATTTTCGACGCCGCGAAAATGAAGGCGTTGATTCACGGCAGCCGTGCGACCGTGATGCAAGCCACGCCGTCCTTCTGGCAATTCCTGGTGGAATCGGACTGGCTCGGCGATCGCCAGATGAAAATTTTATGCGGCGGCGAAGCCCTCTCCCGCGAACTCGCCGACAAGCTGCTCGAGCGGGCAGAGGAAGTCTGGAACCTCTACGGCCCCACCGAAACCACCATCTGGTCCGCCGTGTGCAAAGTTGAGTCTGGCTCCGGCCCCATCCCCATCGGCCATCCCATTGCCAACACGCAAATCTATTTGCTCGACACCCATTTGCAGCCCGTCCCCATCGGCGTCCCCGGCGAACTCCACATCGGCGGCGACGGCCTTGCCCGCGGCTACCTCAATCGTCCCGAACTTACCGCCGAAAAATTCATCGCCGACCCCTTCGCGCGTAGGCGCCGAGGTAACGAGCCGGAGCGCGGCTCTGCGAGCCGCAGCAACGTAGACGGTCAACACGTTGAATCTCCTTCCCGCGCTGAAGCAACTTCCCCCTCTCCCATCGGATGGGAGAGGGCCGGGGTGAGGGCGGCCCCCCGCCTCTACAAAACCGGCGACCTCGCCCGCTGCCGCCACGACGGCTCCCTCGAATGCCTCGGCCGCAACGATTTTCAAATCAAACTCCGCGGCCACCGCATCGACCTCGGCGAAATCGAATCCGTCCTGCGCCATTATCCGAATGTCTGCGAAGCCGTCGTCCTGCTCCGCGAAGACGAACGCCATCAAAAGAAAATCGTCGCCTACTTGCAACGCTCCGCGCACCCGTCGCCCGACGCCGGAATGCTCCAGCAATTTCTCAAGACGAAATTGCCCGACTACATGATTCCCTCGGCCTTCGTTGTGCTCGACAAATTCCCGCTCACGCCGAACGGCAAAATCAACCGCAAAGCCCTGCCCGCGCCCGACGCCGATCGCCCCGAAGCCGCGCACGATTTCACCCCGCCCCGCACACCCGCGGAGGAATCGCTGGCGAAAATTTGGCGCGAACTCCTCGGCCTGGAGCAAATGGGCATCGACGACAATTTCTTCGAACTCGGCGGACACTCACTGCTCGCCATGCAATTGGCCGGCCGTCTGCGCGGCACATTTCAGGCCGACCTTTCCCTGCGCAACATTTTCGAAGCCCCGACCATCGCCGAACTCGCCGCGATTCTCGACCGGCAACAAAATCGGCCGGCGACTCCACCCCTTCAGCCATCGCCGCGCGCGCAATGCATCACCGCCGAGCACGCGCAAGAGTTGCTGGACAATCTCGACGGCCTTTCCGACTCGGAAGTGGAGTCTTTGCTGGAACAAATTTCGACCCAATCGGGAGGTAGATCATGAACCCACATTGCGAAACTCAAAATGTGCTGAGCCTGTTTGAACGCCAGGCGCAGCGCGACCCGGCCGCCGCCGCCGTCTCATCACCGCGCGGCAGCCTGACCTATGGCGAACTCAATGAACTTGCGGAAAAAACCGCCGCGCTGCTGCGCGCGCACGGCATCGGCCCCGAAGTGCTGGTCGGCCTCTGCGTGCCGCGCTCGCCCGCCACGCTCGTTGCCGCACTGGCCATTTTCAAATCCGGCGGAGCGTACCTGCCGCTCGATCCCTCCGAGCCGGAGGCGCGCTTGAACTTTATGTTCAACGACGCCGGCGTGCGCGTCGTCATCACCGAACATTCGTTAAAGGAAAAAATATCCGGCGCCAGCCGCTGCGTCATCACGCTGGATGATCTCGGCCATCTGATCGAATCTCCGCCCGCTCCCGAAAATGCCGCCGCCAAAAACTCCACCGCGCCGGATTCAAAATCGCTCGCCTATGTCATTTTTACCTCCGGTTCCACCGGCACGCCCAAGGGCGTGGAGGTGACGCACGGAAGTTTGTCCAACCTCGTTTCCTGGCATCAAAATGCATTCAACGTGATTCCGCAGGACCGCGCAAGTTGCGTCGCCCGGGTAGGCTTCGATGCCGCCGTCTGGGAAATCTGGCCATATCTCACCGCCGGCGCGAGCCTCCACATTCCCGAAGACGACAAACTCAAGGACCCCGAAGCCTTTCAATCGTGGCTCATCGAGAAACGCATCACCATCAGTTTCGTCCCCACGCCCATGACCGAGCGTCTGCTTGCGCTGCGATGGCCCGCGAACACGTCATTGCGCATCATGCTCACCGGCGGCGACACGCTGCACACCTATCCCTACGCGGATCTGCCGTTCCTGCTCATCAATAATTACGGCCCGACCGAATGCGCCGTCGTGGCCACCTCCGGTTTGGTTTCCCCTCAACGCAGCGAAAATCGCCTGCCCTCCATCGGCCGGCCCATCACCAACACCCAGGTTTACATCCTGGACGAAACCATGCGCGAAGTTCCGCCCGGCACGCCCGGCGAAATTTACATCGGTGGCGCGGGTGTCGCGCGCGGCTATCGGAACCGTCCCGAACTGACCGCCGAACGCTTTATTCAAAATCCCTTCGCTGGCGTTTCCAGCCGGCTGTTTAAAACCGGCGACTGCGCCCAAAAGCTGCCCGGCGGCCAGCTCGCGTTTCTCGGACGCTTTGATGAACAAATTAAAATCCGCGGCTTTCGCATCGAACCGAACGAAATCGTCGCCGCATTGAACGAACATCCCGCCGTGTCACAAAGCGTCGTTGTCGCGCGCGAAACCGCGGATTGCGACAGCCGGTTGGTGGCGTATTTCGTGCCGCGCCCCGGCCGCATCGCGACCGTGAGCGAGTTGCGCGATTTCCTCGGCGCGCGCCTGCCCGCCTACATGGTCCCCGCCATGTATGTCACGCTCGGCGCCATGCCGCTCACGCCCAACGGCAAAGTCGACCGCGCCGCGCTTCCCGCGCCCGACGCTGCCAACACGCTCGGCGAGGATGTCTTTCATCCGCCGCAAACGGAAATCGAGCAAGTCGTCGCCGGAATTCTCGCGCCGCTGCTCGGCGTTGAACGCGTGGACGTGCAGGCAAACTTTTTCGCGCTCGGCGGCCACTCCTTGCTCGGCATCCAGCTCATCTCCCGCCTCCGCGACAGTCTGGGCGTGGAACTTTCGCTCCGCACCGTGTTCGAATCACCCAGCGTCGCCGAACTTTCCGTAGAAATCGAACACCTCCTCTGCGCCAAGCTCGAAGCCATGACCGAAGAAGAAGTCCAACGAACGTTACAGGCAGAAAAAGCCCAGCCCTAGAGTGTCTGCCAAAATACATTTCCGAAAAAATTCGCTCCGCGGCAAAAAATTGTCGCCGGCGCGCGCGCGACATTTCTCTGGGCACGTAAACAATTTCCCCCTCTCCCATCGGATGGGAGAGGGCCGGGGTGAGGGAAACCCCCAATCCCAAAGGGATTGCGCCCTCCAACTCAGGGTTGTCCCGCAAGAGCGGGACTACCCTGGGCTGGCGACCGAAATTTTCTTCAACCCTGAAAGGGTTGTGCCGAAACGCTTTCAAAGACCTTCGTCGAGGGAGGTGCTCAAGGCTCACGGGGCAGCATTTTTAAACACTTCCAAAACCTATGCCCCCCACCGCCACCCCTGAATCCACTCCCAAAAAAAACGCGCCCCTCAGCCTGGCCGCGTTGCTGGATCCCGAAGTGCTTGGGAATCCTTACCCGCTCTACCACCGCCTCCGCAGCGAATCGCCCGTCCACTGGGACCCGCTCCTGCGCGTCTGGGTCGTCACGCGCTACGAAGACGTCATCACCGTCCTCCGCGACTTTTCCGCGCAACGCACACCGCCCCCCGCGCAACTCACCGCCATGGGCCTCTCCGCGCTGAACCCCGTCGCGCAAGTGATGGTCAAGCAAATGCTCTTTCTCGATCCGTCGGCGCACACGCGCATTCGCGGCCTCGCCTCCGCCGCCTTCACCCCCGCGCGCGTCGAAATGCTCCGCTCGCACATCCGCGAAATTGTCCAAAACCTGCTCAAACCCGTCGCGCCCACCGGCCGCATGAACGTCATCGCGGATTTGGCCGAACCGCTCCCGTGCATCGTCACCGCCGAAATGCTCGGCGTCCCGGTCGAGGACTATCGCCAATTAAAATCCTGGTCACAGGACTTCGCCGAAATTCTCGGCAACTTCCAGCACAACCCCGATCGCGTGCAGCGCATCCTGAAATGCACCGAGGAAATGACCGCCTATTTCCGCGCCATGATGCGCTCCGACAAATTGCGCCCCGAAGGCCTGGTCAACTCCCTGAAGAACGCGGAAATTAACGGCGACCGCCTGACCGAAGAGGAAGTCATCGCCAATTGCATCATCACCATGGTCGGCGGCCAGGAAACCACCACGAACCTGCTCGGCAACGGCGTTCTCGCGCTCCTGCGCAATCCCGGCGAATTGGAAAAACTCCGCGCCAACCCCGCGCTCGTGCCCTCCGCCGTCGAGGAATTGCTTCGCTTTGAAAGCCCCACGCAATACACCGGCCGCATCGCCGCGCAGGACACCGAACTCGGCGGCAAAGTCATCAAGCAAAAGCAAGCCGTCTTCGCTGTTCTCGGCGCCGGCAATCGCGACCCGGAACGCTTCGCCAATCCCGATCAACTAAACCTTGCGCGCGCCGACAACAAACACCTCGCCTTCGGCTGGGGCGCCCATTTCTGTTTCGGCGCCCCCCTCGCCCGAATGGAAGCGCAAATGGCCTTTGAGGAATTGTTGCATCTGCAAAACTGGAAACTCGAACCCGGCCCGCTCACCTGGCGCACCAACCTCGCCCTCCGCGGCCTGACCGCGCTGCCGATTTCGTTCAGCCGGATGTGATAAGACTGGGTGAGAATCGGGCGACTAGGATATCCCGAATCGACGGATGTCCGTGCTGCACTGTAGGGCAGGCTGCCTAGCCTGCTGCGTCGCAGGCCGCCGAGCCTGCGCGTGTCATTGCTGCCTTGAATTCCCAATTGGCCGCCACCTGCTTCAACCACGATTCGACCCTGGCCTGACGCGATTCCAATTTTCTTTCAACTGCTGCGCGTTTATCTTCCGGCCCGATGTGCGCGGACAACACAGCTACGCTGAATCCAAAACCATCCCGAGCGGCATTCATCGCAGTTGCGATTGCCGGCATCTGCACCTTTCTGAACATATATTGCACCCAGCCGCTGCTGCCGTTCTTTCAAAAGGTTTTTCACGCCTCCGAAATCCAGGTCAGCCTCACCGTCAGCGCGGTGATATTGGCCGTGGCCCTCGCCGCGCCGTTTACCGGCATGCTCGCTGAAACCTTCGGACGCAAACAGGTCATCGTGCCCGCGCTCTTTGCCATGACGGTGCCGACGTTCCTCACCGCCACCTCGCCGAACCTCGCCGCCCTCATCGCGTGGCGTTTCGCCTACGGAATTTTTGTGCCCGGGGTCATTGTCGTGATGATGGCCTATATCACCGAGGAATTCGCCGGGCGCGCCGGCGTCGTAATGGCCGCGTATGTGGCGGCCACGGTGTTCGGCGGATTTCTCGGGCGTTTCATAGTCGGCCTCCTCGCCACCCACGCGAACTGGCGCCTTGGGTTTGTTATTTTGGGAGTGCTCGATTTATTCGGCGCCATCGCCGTGGCGCGCTGGCTCCCGCCGTCGGTGCATTTCGTCCGGGCAACGCACGTGTTCCGATCCTTCCGCGACACGTGGTCGCATCTGCGGAATCCTCGCCTGCTCGCCATCTGCGCCATGGGATTCACAATCCTCTTTTCGCTCGTTGGCGCGTTCACCTACGCGAATTTTTATCTCGCCCGCCCGCCCTTCAATCTCACACCCGCTGGACTCGGCAGCATCTTTTTTGTGTACTTGTTCGGATGCGTCGTGACGCCGTGGGCCGGCCATTTCCTGGATCGGCACGGATTTCGGCAAACCACCGGATTATCCGCGTGCATTTGTCTTCTCGGATTGCTGCTCACCTTGGTGCATTCATTGCCGGTCGTGATCATTGGCCTGGCGATTTTTTCCTCCGGCATCTTCGTCGCTCAAGCCGCCGCGTCCGTGCTGACCGGTGAAGTAGCCGGCCGGGCTCGTTCCACCGCCGCGGGTTTGTATGTGACATTCTACTACGCCGGCGGAAGCGTGGGCGTCGCCGCCACTGGCTGGTTTTGGCTGAGAGGCGGTTGGCCCGAGTGCATCGAATTGTTTGTGCTCATCAGCGTCATCACCTTCATCCTCGCGCAATTCGGAGGAAAAAAGATTTCCACAATCGAAGCCAGCCAGAGCCACATGGACACCGCCATTTAAATTCGGCCTGCCTGTCCAATCAACCCATTCGCATATTTGAATTCAAGATAGCTTGCTCCCCCAATGTATAAGTGGACGGTGAATCTTCCGATGTAGTATTTATCACGCGTTTCAATGAACACTTGCTCCAACATGAAGGCTACGAATTTGCCGACAATGCGCGTCGCGAAAACGGCACGCACTGGCCGCAAGAATTCGTACGCATTCCGTGTGAGCAGGCGCTAGAGAACAAAGCTTTTTCCCAACCCTGCTTGCGAAAGTGAGCAGGGTTTTTTGTTTCCGGATTCGAAACCATTGATGCCGTAGCAGCGGGCGTGAGGAGGTTCTTATCTTTGTTGTGAAAAGCCGTGAATGTCCTCACGTCAGCCGTCAGCCGTTCACGGAAAGGGATCGGTAAAACCAAACTAAATCGCCGCGACGCCATGAACAAACAACATTCACCTCCTGACGACCCGCATTCCCGCGCCGCCGTCAATCGCGCCGCCTCGCGCCTGAGAGTCTACCAACTCGAACGCCTTTCCAACACCGACGCCGCGAACATCACCCGACCGCCTCGCAAGCCACTGCGCCAACGCCTGCGACGGATCTATGCGCTCTGGCACCTTATCCGCTAGAGCAAACCAAGAACCACGATGGTCGCAAAACAAACCACATTCCGCAGGTTCACGCGTTTAAGCGTAGCGCACCCGTCCCGGCTGCGAGTGTCGGCGGCGTCTCGCGCCAGACGTTGAAGTAGATCGGACGGCTTTCGCCAAGTTGAACTTGTTTTTCAAGGAAACTAAAAGCGTGAGCCCTGCTCTAATCCTGTGCGTTCCCTGCGTTCTTTTGCGGCCATGAATTTAAACCTGCCCACGGTCGTGGTGACGCCGATCCTCGCCATCCGTACATAAAAAGTGCGCGACAAAGGTCTAAACGAGATCGGCGCTCCCGCTGGGCGGGATTAATGCTCGAAACGAGCGACCGTTATACGGTATGTCCTGACGCCCCGGCCCTTAGATCTCAACCGGAATTTGGACCCAGACTCATTCGTCGCGCACATCTTTTCTCTCGCAAAATCCAAAAACTTTCAAGCCCAACTTATTCACCGATCGACACATCGTAGGAGCCGACGTGAGAAGGCTCTGAACCGCGACCTATCCGCGGCTTCTGTTCCATCAGAGACGCTGGAGAAACTTCTCCGTCTCCCATCGGATGGGACTTGAGCCGCTCGGGGAGCGGCGAAAGGAATTTGCAAAGGCCCGAAAGGGCCGAGCGAGCGGGAGCGAGCGAGTCATTCGCTTTCCACTAAAAGCAGCCTGCGACTCGTAAATCGTAAATCGCAAATCGTAAATTCACAAAATTTCTCTGCGCTGCAACGCGCAAACCAATCCTCCACCATCCATCAATCCACTCATCCCCGCTTCACCACCCGATACTTCGCCCAAATCGCGCCTCCCCGTAATTTTTCCAACGAGAACAGCCGCAGCGTCGCCGCCGCCTTCACCGGCGCATCGCCCGGAATATCAAAAAAGCTTTGCACCCCCGCGCCGCCATCCGCCGCCGGCACCGTGATATGGCTGATCTCATCAATCAGCCCCGCCTTCAGCATCGCGCCATTGAACTTCCCGCCGCCCTGAAGCATTAATTTCTTCAGGCGAAAAGCCTTCGCTAATTTTTCCAGTGCCACGCGCAAATCAATCGTCTTCGCGCCGCAAAAAAGATACGAAACCCCCGCCGTCTGCAAATGCGCCAGGTAATCATTGGTCACGCGCTCCGTCACCAGCAGCACCACATGATCGCCGCCGACTTCATTATGCGTGAACCGAAGCACGCCCTTGGCATCCGCGCCAATGCCCAGCGTCTTCGCATTCTTGTTGGCAATGTGGTCCGCGCGCTTGAACCCCTTCGCCGCGCGCGGCAACTTCGCGCTGCGGCTGTCGAATTCATCCATCGTCGTCGTGCCCACCAGCCACGCCCCAATGCCGAAACTCGCCGCCGTCGTCTCGAACAACTCGCTCTCGTGCTGATACCCCGGCAACTTCCCCCAGCGCTGGCCGATGATTCTGCCATCGACACTCGTGCACATATGACAAATAACATAAGGTCTCATGAAAATCTCCGTGATTGCCGCTTCATTTCCCACCAAGCTGGTTCCGTATAAACCTTCCCCACACCTCATCCGGCTCCCAAACCGCCTCCAAATCCCGCTGCGCCTCGGCTTTCGAAACTCCACCATGCAACACCCGATAAAGAAACACAAACACTGACACTCGCATGTTCGCCGCGCAATGCACGAACACCCGCTTGTCCTCCAGAGCCTCCATCACCCCACTGAACGCCCGGAAATCCGGGGCCGTCGGCGCTTGGAAATTCACCGGAATATGCACATAAGCCATTCCCAACCCCGTCACAATGCTTCCCTCATTGGCCAGCGCGTTATCCGAAGTCGGCAGCGCCAAATTGATGACCGCCTTAAAACCAGCCTCCCGGATCAATGGAAACTGCGCCTCCGTCGGCTGCCCCGCCGTACCCAGTCTCTCGCCGATCACGCGGAAATTATAAATCTCGGACAACGATGATGACATTGCGCTACAGATCCTCTCTTCCTTCAATCAATCCAAAACAAAGCAGACTTGTCGCACACGCCAGGTGAAATCCAATCGTCATCCAAAACCGAACGGGCTCTGTTGTCACATCAATGTCGTGATGGTATCTTGAAAAAGCGCGCCCTGTCAGGATCTCAAACGCTGCCATGATGGCGAAAAGTGCGCCGATCAAAGCGCTTAGTTTCTTGCGGCACTTTTTGTCGACATTTGCCGATTCTTTTCCCCCGTCACTTTTGTCCCTCTGAGCCAGATCTGCCATCACCATTGCGTGGCGTTTTGCCTGGGCCTGCCTGTCAATGGAGTGACTGACGGAAAGAAGATCCTCATATGATTGCTGCTTCAAATACGCTGGATACTCCGCATCTTCCATAATTGTCAATGATGCCTGACAACTAGAACTCGCCCGCGCAAAACTGTAACATAAAACATCCAACCGGTAAATCCGTCCAGCCGCAGGCCGCTTCGAAATCCCGAAGGGATGAAAGACAACAGCCCCGGGCAAAGCGAGTCCGCGAGCGCCGCCCGGGGTATCCCGCACAAAAATCGTTCCCACACTTTCCCGCTTCGCCGGGCGAGCGCAGCGAGTATATCGAGTTCCTTCGTCAACCGCAGCCGACCCAATTTACAACCCCGCCTCACAACTTAAAAATCCGCTTCTCAATTACAACCGCCGCCGGCAACAATATGAGGCAGCACAGCCCCAAAATCGGCAGCAGGAGGCAAACGACCGGCAACATGATCGGTTTCTCCCACCACGCTTTTGGCAGCATTTGCGCGGTTCCGTGTCCGTTAGTCGGATTCATCAGATTACCTCAGAAACCAGCAGATATAAGGCCAAAAACCGCGTTTGCGTAACGCGGAATCCCGACCCGGCGTCGTCAACCGCCTTGGAGCGCCGGTCTCCGACCGGCGCGTTGGAATAACTCCCCCAAAACGCACCGGATTGGCGTTCCAAAACGGGGCCTTAACAATGGCACCGTCAACTTACGTCGAAAATCATTATTCGATTCTTGACAAAATGGCATTGCATCTCACTGAATCACAGTCAATTACTCCTAAAAACTTACCGAGAGTTTTTCTTCGTAAGTGTTTTGTGGTAAAACCGTCGCGATGAAAGGAGAGTTGACTTGGACGTGTAGCGGCCGGGGCCTTCCCAAGCCGTGAGCTTGTCCGAAGGCCGGAGCGCGGCTCTGTCAGCCGCAGCAACGTTCCATCTCCGCAAGCTGATGAATTTTCAAACGCTGTAACTTCGCACAACCACCCCTTTCCGACCTCACCGGACCAAAACAGCCCGCGATTGGCCTTCACCATTGCCATGGTGAACATTCCAATGCTCCCCAGCGAGCTGCTCCGCCTCGCCTGGCTCTCGCTCGATTCGCAGGAAGGCCGGGAATATTGGAAGGCCATGGAGCTCATGGGCCAATACGCCGCCGCGAACCACGCCTGCGTCATCGCCATATCGCCGAAAATCTCGGCGCGAGCGTGCTGCTCGATTTGGAAAACCACCACGCGACACCGGCGGACGAGGGACGTTGGGCATCATTCCCGGCTCAATGGCATCGCCCGGCTTCGTCGTGAGCGGCAAAGGAAACGCCGAATCACTCGATTCCGCCTCGCACGACACCGACCGCGCCACATGAGCCGGAAAGCGGCCAACCAAAAATTCAATTGGAAGGACGTGAACCGTTTCCTGTGCGAAGGCGGCGTCACCCTCATCAGCGCCGGCCTCGATGAAGTGCCCATGTCCTACAAAATGATCCGCGAAGTCATGGCCGCCCAGCACGACCTCGTGACGGTCCTCGGCCAATTCGATCCCCGCCTGGTGAAAATGGCCCCCAGCGGCGAGCGCCCGGAGGATTGAAGAAGAGATTTCCAAATTTCCACGACAACCATGCAATTCCCGTTCCCACAAACGCCCGTCGTCATCACTTTTGGCGATGGCAAAGGTCTGATTTCGCGGCTAACGTGGCAGCGCTTTTAATCGAACACATTTGCGTGATTCAAAGCACGCATTGTCTCAGCGGGGCGCTGGTTCGTAGGGGTACCAGTGCTCCGCTTTGCAATTTTCGGCCAAAATTTTCTAAAACTCGCCAGACGGACCCGCACAGCCCCTTGACCGCATTCATCGGTACAGTTATACAAATGCGGCCACGAGTGGTTGCGCAGGCAAACACCTTGCGGCGAAGTGTTTTCCGGCGCTTCAATTCTGAAGCGCGAACACGGTTGGTTACGCCAATGTAGCTCAGTGGTAGAGCAACGGTTTCGTAAATTCAAAATTGGGGTTTTGCCACCTTTGGCTATGATTGATTCTGCCTGTATTTACAGGGGTTTCATCACTTTCGGCATATACCACGGTTAGCTATGTTTTGCTCCAAAAACAGCAACCCATATACAAAACCGATATACAATTTGCCGAGGAAAGTCGGAAAATTTCATGCGCAAATCGCGCGAAAAAGAAGCGCCAATAAGACGAGAGTTTTGGACACATCTCGCGTTGGATTGCGCGAAGGCGATTCACCGGGAACCTGAGCGACATGCCGCGAGATTAAATCCGAATACCGCGACTGCGGTTCTGCGTCTGCGTGTGGTCGTGAGAAACCCATTGCGTAAGACCGCGCATGACAGCATTGGTAATCTGGCTCATGTCTTGGCCGGGGTACCTTTCCGCGAGAGACTGGCTGACGTGCGCGGACAAGTCCTCATTCCAAAGTTGCAATGCTTTCCGCTGCCCGTGCGCAAGAGCCTTGAGAACGTCCACGGCATTCCGGCTCCGCGCCACAATCTCGTGGCCATTGGCAAAGGGCAACCGCTCGACCACGGCAAATTCGGTTCCCGCATCCGTGGGACGATAACAAGCTGAAAAGCTGTCCATCAGGTCGAGACTCTTGTACCAGGTGACTCCATCATTGGTCTGGAGACGAATCCGTGATGGTGAGGTTCGTGCGGTCGTCATGTTGACCGCCAGAGCCAAACGGGCAATGTCCTTCTCGAAATGCTCAATGGCCGCGGAGGAGGCCAGAAATTGATCGAAGTGTTCGGCGAACTGCTGGCGGATGTCAGCGCCAGCCTGTTCTTCCAATGCGGTGTGACGGGATTGACTTCGTTTCATTTCCAGCCTCATTCGCCTTTCAGGAGCTTCAGCAATTCCTCACGAGGAACGAGCAACTTGCCGCGAAGCGCCCGGCACACCTTCAATTTGCCCCTTTGGATGAGTCTGTAAACACTGAAATAGTTGACGCCCAGGAGCGCGGCGGCTTCCTCGACGGAATAGGCCAGCCGTTCGCCGGAGACCGGAAAGGGCTGCGATTCGGATTTTGAGAGCGTGTCCATACGTCAAAAGAACTTCTTGGATTTCAAGCAGAGCGGGGCGGCGGCATCGGGCACGAGGCCGCGCTTTTCGTTGTAAATCAGACGCAAGATGGCGTCGTGAACGGGTTTTTGCAGGTCGATGACGGGAAAGAGCGGCATCAGATTGGGAAGATGGAAAACATGGGCCAGATAAGGCAGGCGGAACTCCGGCACGTACAAGGTGCAATTTTCGATTTTGGAGAGATTGCTGCGGGAAATATCCCAGCCCGCGAGCTGCAAGCGGCTGGACAACTCCTCCTGCGTCCAGCCGCGCTCCTGGCGCAGCCGCGTGACTTGATCCGCAATCAAATTCACCATCTTCATTCAACTCACTAAGATACCGTGCCGCTGGGCAAAAGCGTTAATGCGTACTGGGCTTGTAGGCCCAAGTTCTCGCGTTGTAATGAGCGAGTACCGATTTTTGCACCTCCTGTTGCCTCCTTGAAATGATTCTGTGCTGTCGGCTTTCATCAGTCGCAAATTAACCCGTGCGGCCAAAAAGCTTGTCCAGATACCTGGACAACATTTTTCACGTCCGATCTTCGTTCTTCCGGCGCGCGTTCTTGATTTGTCTGCATTGGACTTCTTTCAACTCTGCAATTGGGGCTATCAAAACAGTTTTTTGGGCCTCATCTTGTGATGCTTTTATCACAACTTCCTGTCCGAACTTTAGCCAAAATCTGTGAGACAGGTTGTGCGCTTACCGCACAAATGTGGCGTACGACCCGACAAAGTTTTTAACGAGTTTCCGGATTCTCTCATTTCATTTGCTCCAACTTTGCCCGACGACCCGGCATCGTGCTGTAATGGTTTCGTTACAATTCATTTCCATTGCCCGGCAGCTTGCCAAAACAGGCGCAAACAGTTGTGCTGTTACGCAGCAATTTGGCATAAACCGAAGGCGGTTTGGTGTAGGAGCTACACCACTGATGAAAATAACGAAAGGAAGGCAGAAGCGGATTTCCCGATTGCTCGGGGTCGTCAAAGGGGCGAGCAATCGGGGTGCGCCCGTCCGGCGCGAGAGGACAGAAGCCCACCGATAAGGACAAGACTGGCCCAATGCAAGACGCGCTGCCAAAGCTCGCGACGCGGTTACGATGCAAACCGGAACACATCTCTAAAAGCCAAACAGAAGAACGAAACGCGGAGCCGGTTAGAACACCTAAGCGGAGCAACCACTTATCATCGAGACGAACATTCCGAATCCCAGATTAGGAATCCGTCCGTCGTCGTGTTCATCTTACGACCAAATGCAACGGCTGGACGGTGTTCCAAACTGATCTATTTTTTCTTCACTTTCCGGCGTAACTCTGGGTAAGCGACAACCCCTGAAACTATGAGCAGCAGCGGAGCGATTATCTCTCCCGAACGAAAGCATAACGCAGAAAAGAATACCAATAGCACTCCTGACGAGATCAAAAGAAAATTTACAAATTTAACCAAACCAGGAATGAAGGCCATAGCGAGCAGAAAAAGATAGAGCGAAGGCGTATAAGCAATCATCTGACTAGATTGATTGACACCAACTGCCCCGTCTCCCGCTCTGCCGAGGACCAAAAGAAAGGTGACAAACGCCGCCCATGAAATTGCACCGATAAAATATAATATTCCAAGCATGAGTGCCGCACCATTCAGGGTTGCAAGTTGCGTGATCCTGCCGGATTCACGGTGGACTGAAATTCGATTGCACTTTTGTCCTGATAGTCGGGATGGATTGTCATTTGAATTGTTCCATAAAGGCTTCCGGTCCGGGACTTCACGTAAAATGCTTTCTTCAGAAGGTCAATCCAAGCGGGGTCCGTAGGGTCCATTTCAATCTTAACTGATGGCGCATACCCGTTTTCAGGGGCTTCATATCGAAACTCATCTGTTGCTTCGACCAAGCCACCGCTCGGAGCAATAATTTGGATTGACCAGGGATACCTTTCGTGAGGATGAATATCATGAGGGCGGGTAATCTGAATCTGAATGTCCCCATCCGCACTTCCCTCAGTCTTTTTCCCCGTCATAAGGTCAATTGAATAGGTGCGACCATCAGGTTCAAACCCGAAGAAGTGACCTTCGCTGACGAGGGGTTCGGTAGTTCCCTTTTTCCACATTTTTATAATCACCGGACCTTCGGGACTTCCACTGCTGACACCAAACTCACGCGGAGCTTTAGGAGACAACTTGTAGCCCTCCTTTACGATGGATTCGACATCGAACCCGTCGCCATCAACGTCTTGTACTTCAAATCGACCATCTGTCCCCGTTTGTTTTTCAATAGGAATCATTCTGGCTCCAAAGGTCTTTGTTTCCGGAGCGGCGGTGTACCACTGGCGCACCTTTACCTGAACGTTTACTCCTGGTATCGGGATTCCGTTCTGATCGACTACTTTTCCGTAGAAGTGAATTGGAGAATTTTTGCCTTCCACCGCTTGGCGAAATATTTCTTCTCGATTTTGCGCACTGGCGCTCCCTTTGGGGCCAGAATTTATGACCGACGGAACTGGTGGATTGTTAGGGGTGACAGGGGGGAGACTCTGGCCTGCCATTCGAGGAATGTCGCGATTCGTGGCAGCAGGCTCTCGGACTTGCTGTTCAGAATGTGTCCGTGAATGACGTTGGTACAAAAGTAAAGCCAAGAAAAGAACGGCAGCCAATGTAACCGGTATAATTACACGAGGCCTTATTCTCATTGTAAACCCTTGAGGCTCATCTTTATTAACGCTTCATCCCAGAACTGCCAACGTGCCATATTGTTCGAACGAAATTGCCCACTGTGATACTTATGCTGGGTACTAAAATCATAAGGATCGCTGGCTAAGTCCACTTGCTGGCTCGTTGCAAACACGCCGCCCACATCCGGCTGCGCTCCAAGCGCAAAACACCGCGCCTCGTCGCAAAAAGCGAAAATTTGATAAGTATCCTGCGGAAAAAATAAAGCCGTGTTCAAATCGTCGCCGAGGAATTGGTTAGTGTTCGAGTCATAGCCAAATCCGAGTCCCGTGTCAGGCTTTAGGTCTTGGTCAGTCTGCCACGCATTCAAGGCGTAATCGTTAGTATTAAAGAAATTCACATACGTTTCTGCGCCCATGGCACCGTCGAAATAGCATGGCGCGCCATTGGTCCAGTATTCTGCGTAGCGATTGGGAGTTTGACTATCCAGTAAGAAGGGAATCGTTCGTTGCGTGGCGTTGGGATCGTAACAATGCGAAGGGATGGCCGCTTCCATCGCAATATAGGTGCGAACAAGAGGCGTGTTCGTTCGTAGAGCTTCTCCAGCAACGACGTTGCCCATGCTATGCGCCATGAGATGTACATTGCCGGCGTATTCAGTGTCCAATTGCATCAGTAATTTTCGCAGAGGCGTGGCTGAACGCCAAGCGGCCCACTCGCTCTCATCATAGTTGTCGGGATCAATCGCCTGAGATGAGAATTCTCCGAGGGGAAAACTGTACAAGGTCGGCCATCGGAAAAAACCGAATCGCCCCTGATATCCCTGCCAGTAGAGACGCTTGAAGGCTGTCTCCGCAAATCTGTCCTTTTCCCAGCGTTGCATGTTCCATCCATGAACAAGTAGGATGTAAGGTGTGTTGGTTGAAGTCGGCAGGTCATATTGAAATGGGGAAACCCCTTGCGGCAAGTCTTCAACAGCGTTGGTTGCAGTTTCGAATGGGGGATAATTCCAAGCGTCTCCCACCGTCCAACGCTCATACATTTCTTTGACGTCCTTAAGTTGAATCCACGCGGAGGTTTCTCCAACCACATTTGTCCCGTCCTTGATTTGCAAAACCAATTCGCCTTTGCCGCGCGATGCGCCGCACCAGATGAATTTCTCGGCACCCGTTCCGGATGGCAGAAGCAAATTGAAATAGTCGTTTAATCGAATTGGCGAATTTGGGGTGAGCCGCCCGAGACTTTTCGCGCTGGGTGAAGTAATCTGCTCATCCGCGACCGTTGTGTTGGTCAGATAAGCAGTTCCGCCGTCGGATTCAGCAGCCAAATAGAGATTGATGGCCGGGCCATCGTCAGTGTCATTGTTCTGTATGCTCAGTTCAAAAGTTAGATTGGGATGGGCTTCGTAAAGCGCCTTTATGCCCGGCATCCAAAGGCGGGTATAATCCTCCAGGTCGCGTTTGCAGGGAATGGCATACGCGCCGCTTGACCACTGATAATCGCAATCTGGAGTGTTTCCGCCGACCGTTCCAGGGCTTCCGGCAATTTGCAAATCATCCTCCTCCGAATCACAGTTGCCACCAATGATGGGCGTGCAATCCACATCGTGCAATCTGTCATAATCATTGTTAACCCAAAACACAAAGGGACTTGCCGCCGACGTATTATCCGGTCCGCCGAAACTCAAGTCCATTATTCCATCGTGGTTCACATCCAATTGTAATTTGATCACGTTCACAACACCAGTGCCGCTTGTGCTCTCACCCCAATTCGGCATTGTCACCAACGCGGCAGGACCGACATTGGTCGCTAGGAAAGTCCCATACGGGGAAATAATTCCGGCGCTATTCGTTGTTTGCATTCCATTCGTATCAATAATGTACGCGCCTTGGAAGTATTGGCCGAGATATGCGTACACCCCGGGATAGCCGTTGATTAACTGCTCTTTGGAATAACCTGCAATTTGGATCGGTTCGCCAAAACCGGCGAACAATAATGGCGTCGTATTCGTGACCGAGAAGGCAGCATTTCCGGGAATTAAATTTAAGGGTTGTTGATTTCCAAACATGCTCGGTTCAGAAAAATAATAGTCCACATTCGTCAATCCCGGCAATGCGGCCTTCGGATAAGCGAAACCGCCCACTGCCGGGATGTTGCCGCCCGGGTTTAGAAGCGTAAAGCCGTTATTATTGGTGGCGAATAAGGCAGCATCATAAGGCAAACCGAAATAGTTCACCGTATTGTTGGTCATGTAGTACGTGCCGGAAACCGACGTGACGTTGATGGCGTCGAGATCGGATTTTGTATCGAGCGGGAAAAAATAAGTATATTGAGCATCGCTTCCGGCATCCAAAATGGCTGGAATTGAACCGGGAGTTGTCGGCGTTTGAAATTCATATGTAACGGGGTACTGCAAAAAAGGAGCCGCAATGGACAGATTGGGATTGTAAGGAGAATAATCCGTAGATTCCGAACCACCGTTCGCGCCGGTCGTCAATTCGCCGTTGGAATCGAGGTCAGATTGAGTAAAAACGAAATTGTGGAAAAGATAATTTTCCTCGAAGGGGCGGAATGCATCGACCAGACCTTCGTCACTAAGGCTGGTAGCGTCATACGGTTGATATAAACCAGCGTAAACATAATTCGACGGGTAGCTGAAATGCGTCGAAGAGGTGCTGTTGGAAGGATAGGCCAAATAATTGAATGGGGCCAACGTCGCGGCCCGCAACAGAAAATCCAGATTTTGCTTCATCTGCTGCCGTCCATCGTAAAAGTAGAAGGGAAATTGCCCGGAAGAATCTGAAGCACCATTGGGTTGCGCCAAAGGAGTGAATCCCGGGCTTTGCGGAAGCGATGGCCCGAAGCCCAAAGAAATCGGTGCACTTGGGTTGTTATTCGCGTCCAATGTTTGCAAATACCATTCGTAGCTATTATAGCCGTCCCCATCGATGGGGGAACTCGCGAGCCATGATGGCAACGGGCACACGCCGTTCATCACGTTGGAAATCGGAATATCAAGATTGGTATTGAAAGAAAAATCCCAAGTGTCAACTCGCGTAACGCGAATGCCAGTGACTCCGGAGGGTAGCCCACTGGCTGCCACATAGGTTTGGTTTTGTTGCCCAATAACCATTTGTGCCGATAAAATGGATATGAGCGCGTCATTCGGATCGAATGTTGGTTGTAATGGCACCTGTGGACTCCAGTCGGAATCCCCGTTCGGATAATGAGCCTGAACTGAATACCTGACAAAAATCTGCTGGCTATTGCCGAAGAAAGGGCCGTCAGGTGTTGTTGGCACAGTATCCGGGAAACTGGTCGTCCCTGCGGGGAAATCCATATTGGTTGTGGTGAAAGTTTGCAGGGTCCATTTTTGAACCGTATAGCCTTGAACCGGGCCGGGCGACGGCGACCAACTCACGGTGGCAGCACCAGTGCTGGCGTTGTATTGAACAGCCAAACCTGTGGGCGCAGGCGGAGTGTGCCATGAGCCGGGAATAAATCCGTTCTGATAGTCCTGCACGTACGTCCAACCGTCGCCCGAAGAGTCCTGCGCGTACGGGGCCACACTGTTTGTGCCAAAATATTGCTGTTGCCACCAGTCCGGTATATCGCCGGAAGCGCTGCTCCCACCAAACCGAGCGTCGACAAATAGATTGGCGCGGCCATTCATTATCAAAGAGACTGGCGAACCATTGGTTCCTTCGACTCCGAGCATGGTTTGCTCAACCGTCCATTCGGACAAGGGCAAAGCGAGGTTGGTCGATGTGAGCACATCGTAAGGAGCATCCTGAATAGTATTGTGCAGTATGACAGAAAACTGGTCAGCCGCCGCCAAGCTGTTTGTCGGCACCTCAATCCAAAGACCATTCGTTGGAGGCACAAATGGCGTATACTGAGCGTAATTTGTAACCGTTCCTGTGGAATTTGTATCACCACCGGTGGGGTCAATCGAATCCGCTGCCATCATGGTTCCACCACTCGTCAAAAATTTAGCGGAAAACGCATCCTGCGGCTGCGCTAATAGTTCCAGCGCATTAGCCAACGCTTGATCGTTGGTTATCGAAGCATCATCGACTAAAAATGCACCCTGATTCAGTGCGTACACAGTCGCGTTGCTGCTAATTAACGACAAGCTTGGCCACGGTGGACCAAGTTTCCCGTCATATTCCAGATAATCAGAAAGTCGGAAGAAAGTGCCCGCATCTGGAATACTGCCGGGCGCAACCGGTTGCAAAATGCTATCCGTGATTGTTTGCGCATCGGTTGTCTGCGTCTCAGTTTGCGCGCGCAGCACGGCACCCAGGGCACAGAGGACGAGCAGAATGATTGCGAACGCAATAGTTCCTTTTTTGAGAATAGTGGTTTTCATATTGCCAAACAGAAATCCCGTGACTCGTTACCTTGATACTCCAACGGGAATGGAGTTCAAGGAATTAAACATCGAAAACAATTCATTGTTCGCAAAATTTGCGATGATTATCTGTCCCATAAAAGTTCAAGTTACAACAGCGAAACCAGCGGCCTTCAATTCGGCAACGATCTTCGAAGATTTACACGGATGCACCCGGATTCGTTCGCGCCCATTGTGACTGTCTGCCGCCATCCCACAGCGTCCGCGCAGCCATGCCGAAGCTCGCGAATTCTGCGCTTCAAATAACGAACTGTTGTCATCCGAGATCACGATGACATCAGGATTCAGTTCCACGCAAAAATTCCTGTCCATTGGGCCGCATTCCAAGAATTCTTTCCTTTTCGCCAACTTCTCCAGTATCTGACGCTTGGTAACAAATTCCGACCGCGTGAGTTCTGCACCCAAATCCTGTTGCCCGTCCATATTCACGCGATAGGCATTATTCCCATTTGGGAAAAACGTCAAGAATATATTTCCCACATGTGGGAAGCTCTGCCCGCCACAATTCAACCGTGGCTGCCTCCATGCAAAAGCAACTTGGTGAATTCCTGCGAAAGAAACGGGGTGACATGAGTTATCCCGCGTTTGCTCGGAAGGTTGGCATTTCTTCGTCATCGCTTCAACGCATGGAAATGGGAGAACAAAACGTCACGCTCAAAACGCTGGAGCATTTGATGAAACGCTTGAAGTGCAACATTAGTGACGTGTTTGGCCCTGAGTTGAAGTAGATTCGCCTCTACACCAATGCCGGTTGACTGTTCCGATTCTTGGTGCGAGAAGCTTTTTTGTCCTCCATCCGTTTGATCTCCCGCAACCTTGCCGAATACGGCGAGAGTTGCCTCGAATGAAGCCCTGATTAACATTCGAGCGAAATTCTTAACCTAGTGGTTATCCGGTGTCAACTCTCAAAATGTAGAGGCTCACTCTGTGAGTGAACAATCGCGAAATCTTGCGCGTGCTCGGGCGGAACATCCGCCAAGCCCGTTTGAATGCTGGCTTAACCCAGGAATGCCTCGCCGAATTGGCTGGTATTCACGTACAAACCATCGGTGCGATTGAACACGGCGGATTTCCGTTCGCCGTAACGACGTTTGCACGGCTCTCGCAGTTTCTTGAAATCAGTCCCAACCGATTGTTGGACGGATTGAAACGTCCCGATCCAGAGAGAACGGCCCGTATCAAGAAGGCGCTCGCTCGCAAACGCAGGCCACGCAAGCCATAACTAGAGCGTTATCTTGACGGTGCTCGTTTCACCGGGCTTGGCTCTTGTGGATTACGCAGTGATTTCATAGCCGTTTGGCTATGAAATGGATTGTGTCGCATAAGATATATTTTGGCCTGCACAACTGCGCGGCAAATTGGCCGAATGGCCCTCGCCCGAATGGGCAAAATTTTTTGGGCTTCGGTCTGGACTGGCGGCGCGGGGGAAGTGAAGCACAGCGGAACGCCGCGCCGCCAGTCCAGACGGAAGCTACCGGGTGCCGCGACGAGCGCGGGTTTTGGCGACTGGAACGGACGAGGCGCAAGGGTGGGGGGGACGCCTTCAGTCCGTGGAACGAGCCAAAACTTGCGTTGGTCGCGGCGGGGAAAACCTTGGCAGCGACTTGCTGCCGCTTCACAGGGCAAATTTGCCGATCAAAATTCCGACTGCGAATGTCAGGACAACAAATAGGAAACTGGAAATGGCGTCCCTCACCGCACAGGCTTTGCTGGTATCGTCCCGATGCCTCAGACCGCTGATGACATCATCTACCTTGGATTTAAAAAGCCGAACGCTTTCATTCTGCTTCTCCACCATCTGCCGAAATTGCAGCAAGCCCACTGTGTCCCGCTGGCGAATGCCGTCCCAATGGTCTTGATGAATCCGAAACAATTCCAACAGAAGCATGATCGGATCGCTTTCCCGGATGGCAAACCGCTTGCGCCAACTTTCAATTGCGGCTTCAAATTCCGCATCAAAATCACGAGGCGTTTGCACGGCTGGCCTTTTCGTGGGCTGCGCCTTCGGGCAACAGCAATTCTTTCACTGAATCAAGCTGCTCGTAGAACCGACGCTGCCACATGACCAGGCGTTGGCGGTCTATGATGTGAAAATCCTCGTGGTTCCGGGCCGTGGTCGGTGTCAGTTTGCTTCGTTGCAATCCCTCCACCAGCCATTTGTACATTTTGGTGACAACGATTTCCTTTGCGCCCACTTCGTTCATTAGTTTCTGGCGCAGCTTGGACTTGTCGAACAATTCAAATCCCTCGCCATGCACTTCGTTGCGGATGACGAGGAAATCCGTTTTGCCTTTGATGCCGCTTACCAGTTTCTGAATCTGGTGAATGCTGTCGAGTTCATGGTTCACCGGGCTGGCGATAGTCAAACCCGCGTCGAGTGAACCAAGGAGCGAAACCAGGTTTGTGTCCTCGAAGTAATTGAGGAAAATTCGGGTGGACGCCGCGCGGCAGTCCACGACCACCACGGAATGGTCCTGGAGGGCTTCCACCATTTGGTCAATCTCAGAGAGATGATCCGGGTCGATGAATCCGACTTCAGGATGAAACCGTTTGAGAGTCGAGTTTTCGTTGTCGCTGTCGAAGGCGGCATGGGCGATGCCGCGGTCTTTGAGATACTGCACGAAATGGACAGCGAAGAAGCTTTTGCCCACGCCGCCTTTGCCATTCAAGATAAGGATGAGTCGTTTTTTCATAATCATTTTTCTGGTTCGTCTATGAATTCCACCTCGGCGATTTGCGGCCCGTCCAACTTCGGTTTCGCGGCCGGTCGTGGGGAAATGGTTTTGGTGGCCGGCTCGGACTGCGCCAGCCGTCGGCTCCGGCGCTTGGACGGCGATTCCTTGAGCACGTTCCGGCAGAATTGCCGCACGGTTGTATCGCTGATTTCCACGCCATGCCGTTCTCGCAGGATGGCGACAATGGTGTCGTACGATGCGACGTTCTCGCGCAGCTCGCCGATCAATTCGGCATGTGGACGGAGCTTCACATAAGGCCCAGTACGCTTGGGGCCATATTGCGCGATCAACTGCGCCACCGTTTCGTTTTGTTTTGGAAAGTTCATTGGAAACTCTTTTCCAAACTCTCTTGGAAAACGGTTTCCGAAAGTGCCTTGCGTATAGCAAGGAGACCGGCGTCCCGTCTTCCATTGCATTACAAATAGCATTATCGCTTCATTATTTTGCGCACGCTTGTGCGCAAGTTTTGGAGGCTGGCGGACTATGGTTTGGCCATGCTCACCATGAAGGCGCAATACAGTTTGGGGAATGCGGAGAAGTATTTTAAGGAGCATTTGCAGGTCGGCGATTATTACATGGAAGGCCAGCAGGTGATGGGGCAATGGATGGGACAGGGGGCGGAGTCCTTGGGATTAACCGGCGCAACACATACGGATGAGTTCGTGAGATTGTGTCGCAACCTACATCCTGAAACAGGTGAACAACTGACTCCACGGCTGAATGGAAAGCGGATAACAGTAGATGGCCATGTGCAAGCTAATCGCCGTGTGTTCTATGATTTCACCTTGTCGCCGCCCAAATCCGTTTCCATTGCCGCACTGATTGGCAATGATCAACGCATCATTGATGCGCACGATAAGGCAGTTCAAAGCGCGTTCCGGCAACTGGAACAATACGCGGCGGCAAGGATTCGGAAGGGTGGGCAGACTTCCTACCGAATGACCGGCAATGTGGTCGCGGCCGTGTTCCGGCATGACACGTCCAGAGCACTCGACCCGCACTTGCACAGCCATTGCATTCTGTTCAATGCCACCAGGGATTCAGTGGAGAACCGTTGGAAGGCATTGGAGCCTTACGAAATGCTGGTCGCCAAGAAGTTCACGGAGCAGGTTTACTATCACGAACTGGTTCAGGCGCTCACTCGCTTTGGTTACGGCATTGAGAACAAGCCCCGTGGGGATTTCGAGATTGCGGGCATCTCCCAGGAATTGATTGAGCGGTTCTCCAAACGTCACCGGGAGATTGATGAAAAAACCCGCGAACTGCTCGCCAGAGAACCGGATAAGGTCACGCAAAATTTGCAGGAAATTCGCGCCAACATCGCCCACAAGGAACGGGCGCGAAAAATTAAGAACGTCGGCATTCAGCGGTTGCAATCGCTTTGGAACGGACAATTATCGGACAAGGATCGGATGGAGCTGCGGGAACTTTCCCGTAATTTCCGAGGGCAATCGGATACGCCTCGGATGAGTGCCAGAGAAGCGGTGGTATGGGCGGAAGCACATCTGTTTGACCGGCGTTCAGTCGTCCCTGAGCATGAGCTTTGGCGTCATGCGCTGGACCGCGCTCGCGGCCAAAATATTTCGTTGGCGGATATTCAGGCTATCACCCGGCAGCGTGGCTATGTGCGCAATGAACGATTTCCGGGTAAAGTTACTCGACAGGAGGTCATCACCCGCGAATGGAATATCGTTTGTCTCGCGCAGGAAGGCCGGGGGACCTATGCGCCAATTTCCTCCCATGCTTTGGCAAAGTCGCCTTCGCTCGATGCGGAGCAACTGCGGGCGGTCGAACATATTCTGTCCTCGCGTGATTTCGTGACATTGTTCCGGGGTGGGGCTGGCACAGGCAAAAGCTACACGCTTAAAGAAGTGCAGGCCGCGCTCAAACGGGATAATCGGGCAATTCAGGCGCTCGCCCCGCAACGTCAGCAGGTGAATGATTTGGAACGGGCCGGTTTCACTAACGCACAAACGGTCAGTGGGTTTCTGGCACGCGGTTCCCTGCCGCGCGGAGCGGTCGTCCTGGTGGATGAAGCGGGGCAGATTGGCGGCGAACAAATGCTGCGCCTGTTGCAACTGGTCAAGGAAAACGACGGTCGCATCATCCTTTCTGGCGACACGCGCCAACATGGAGCGGTCGAGGCCACGGACGCATTACGCGCGATTGAGAAGTATTCAGGATTGCGCTACGCAGAACTGACGAATATCCGCCGCCAAGACCCTGAATCCGCGAAGACTGAGGCGGAACGGCAATGGCTGGAGCAATACAAGCTGGCGGTGGATGAGGCGCGGCAGGGCAGACTGGCCGCGTCCTTTGAACGACTGGACAAGCAAAAGGCCATTGTCTCCTGCACTCTGGCGGACCAGCATCAGAAACTTACGGAAGATTATCTTCACCTTGCCGAAACCAATCATTCCACGGTGGTGGTGTCGCAAAGCTGGGCGGAGATCCACAAGGTCAATGAGCAGGTGCGGAATGGTTTGAAAGCCAAAGGACTGATTGGAGAAAAGGAAACGGCAGTCACGGCTTTGGACCGGTTGGATTTAACGGACGCCCAAAAGCGCGACAAACGGCATTACGATTCCAATTCGGTGGTCGTGTTCAATCGCGATGCGGCCGGGTTCAAGGCTGGTGACACCGGACGGTTGCTCGCCATGACCAACCGACAGTTGCTCATTCAGGGAAACAACCGGACTCGTCCGGTGCCATTTCAACAGTTGGACAAACTCACCGTTTGCCAGCCCAAGGAATTGACTCTCTCGACCGGGGACCGGTTGCAACTCAAGGCCAATGGCCAAACGCGAGCGGGCCAAAAACTCGCCAATGGTGAATTGGTCACGGTCAGGGAAGTGCGTCCGAATGGAACCATCGCGTTGGAAGATGGGCGGGTGCTGGAAAAAGATTATCGCCAGTTCGTGCGCGGCTACGCGGTCACGTCCTATGCCGCCCAGGGCAAGACGGTGGATTACGTTCTGTTCTCCGATTCCGCCGTCAAAGCGGCCACCAATGAGCAGCAATGGTACGTGACGATTTCACGCGGGCGCAAGGGGGTCAAAGTTTACACCGCCGATAAGTATCAGCTTCGGGAGAACATTACGCGCTCTGGAGATCGGACGCTGGCCTTGGACATTGCGCCGCGCAGGGAAACTTTCGCTCAACGCCTGGCTACACTCTGGAAGCGGGATGTGGCTTTCGTTGTCGGTGTCCTACGCTCGCAGCGAAAATCGGCGCAACGTCGCGTCGAAGCGAGCCGGCAGGAAGTGAAAACCGTCGAACAGTCGGAAACAGTTCGTCCATCGCGGCCCGTGCGTCAGACTCCTGCCATTGTCCACGAGCATCAGCCAAAACAAAGTCATGGGAGAGGAATGGGAATATGAGCAACGATTCACCTTGTTACAAAGTCCGGCACGATCATTTCAATCCAGTCGAAGTTCTGCGGCTCGAACTGAGTCCATCTTGTTTTCACCTCCTGTCATATTACCACATGGATGCGGCCAAGTTCGAGTCTGCTAAAGACCGCGACTCGATCACGATTTCATTTCTGAATAGGGAAGTGAAGATTGCCGGACGCAACTTGCGTCAGTTGGCTCTTTCTCTCCAAGACCGCGACGTTGAATTTATCAGGCTCGCGCCGACTCGATATAGCGGCGTCGCTGGCAGCGAGGCCGGGTTTGTGGAAGCAATCGAAATCAAATGAGAATTTGCATCGTAAATTGTGTTTTGAAAACTGGACGCACCGCGGAGCCATAAAACTTCGCGGCTGCGATTGGCGGCGCAAACTTATTTCCAACTTACGAGCCGGTTAGATTCATCAAATTTGATTGTCGCCTCGCTCGAATCTCGTGGAACAACCAAACGATATTCGCGAAGTGATGCAGAAGATACCGCGTAATCTCGAATGTTATTAACGAAATTCCTCGAAATTCGATCTACTTCACCAAATGTCATGCCAACGCGCAAGTTGGATAAAAAGTCTGTGGCCGCTGGCTTGTAGGCATGTCCGTGAATCCGTTTGTAAAGGCTCGATGGCACGCTGACCCGATAAACCTCGCCGCCGATGCTGACCTCAATTTGTCCCCAACACCGGATGTCGCTTGAATCCGCACCAACATTGAACGTATCCGTCCGCCGCATACCACTGTCGTCGAGATGAAGGCTGACACATCGGCCGGCGCAAACCGTTCCGTCAGAATCCCGAAGATGCACCTCCGTATGAGGTGAATAAAGGTCTTGCGACTTTTCAAAACGATAAAGTTCCACCTCGCTTTTTGCATAGAACGGATTCGATTGGCTCAACGACACTTCGCGACCATCACTTGTCTTGCCTAGGTCATAATTCACCGCATCCCAGCGCACGACATGATCGTGTTCGGTTAGCGCATTCATTGCCGGGATGAATTTGGGCACCCCGCCTGGCATTGACGACGGCAGCGGATCTTCTGGGTTCTGGTCAAAGCCGTAAGAAATCTCCAGCCAATACCGTTCCGGCCAAATCGTGACTTCTATCCAACTTTCCTCAAGCTCGTTTGTGCCCCAGGGGAACCACGTCATTACTTCCGGAAGCAATTCCTCGCCGGGCGCTGACGAACCGACAGCGAACGGCAGTTTGAGAAATCTCTTTCCGTCAGTGGTTGGCTCGACGACGTCTCCGCTTGCGCGATAGAGACGAGCCGCAATCCCGTTGGTCTTGATAAACTTCGCTCCCTGTGCGATCTGCTCTATGTCCAATCCCAGTCCGCGCGAGGTCTGGCCCCATTCTTCCCCAGACCGCAGAAGAAAAACCGGGCCAACGTTCCATTCCCCTGGCTTTGGGAACGGATAACCGATAGACTTCCAAATTATCACCCGTTGCGTCTGGCTGTTGGTCTGCGCATGGACGACAAACAATCCACCACCTAAAATAGCCGCGAGCCAGAAAGCTTTTTGGAAGTTCATTGTTCTTCAATCAACACCGTATTGGAGTGAAGGTTTCCCTTCCAGAAATTCATCAATTCAATTCCCTGTGTGTCATTGTTGATTTCCCTGACACCCTCGCCGTGAAATTTCGCTCGGATTTTATATTTGCCGCCTTTTAACTTCACATCGAATTCACCTGTGGCTGGAGAAATGAATTGATCCAATCGCAAAACGAGAGAATAAGTTGACCTAGCCCGTAGGGGCACTACATAAGCGTCCACACGACCGGCGATGCCGCTGAAGCGTTTATCAGAAAAATGCAGTTCTCTGGAATTCCCAGTTTCGTCTGTGACGTGGAGAGAAATTTTATCTGGAAGCTGAAATTTTCCATTTGCCAAAATCATCCCCAGGTTTAGCACGACATCTTTCTCACCGATATTTCGAATCGTAACGTTGAATTCTATATCCGACTTGCGTTTTGTCTTCACGAACAACGACATTTGCAAGCCGTCGTTTGGAAGTCCCCAATTCTGCGGGTTTGTTGTATGACAGCCAACAATACAAATGAGCGCAAGTGAGAGCGCAACGCTTAATGGTCCTTTGCGGGTCATTTCCATCCGTTCTTTTTTTCAGTTATATCACCAAAGTTGATTTCCGTGAATTCCGCAGCCGTGACGAAGAAAAGCTTGCTGCCCAACCGAATGAAATGGTCGAAATAGTATCCGATCATCCGATGTGGAAGCTGCGCTCGCCATTGCGCAGCGATTTTACCGTCCTCGACGCTGACCGCATAAAACACGCGTGTCCAAGCCTGCTGTTGGTCCTTTGTCTGTGGCGGAGAATCCAATCGCGCGGGTTGCTCGACAGCGAGGATCACAAAATCCGGCGTCAGGCCAATGGCCATCGGCCGCGCGTCTTCCGGGACGGCGATATCCCACAGCCGATTGCCGGTATCCCAATCAATCAGCGCGCAGCGGTTGGATTCGTTTCCATAGCTCGTCAGGAACAGTGATTTTCGGGTGCCGGGAACCCACCCGATGCATTCGGGATTGAAATTGATCTCTCGCGAATGCAGTTTTCCCTGCCGAGTGAACCACATGAAGGTGTTTGAATTTGTCCCGTTGGGGCGCAGCAGAACGCCGGCTCCATTTGGCGATACGATTGGGTCCATCAAATCCCTTCCGCAGTCGGTTTGGAATTGGACTGCTCCGTTTGAGTTCAGCGCCACGATTTGTGCCATGGTTTTGGATTCATCCTTCCAGACCAGCAAACAGGCGCTGCCATCTTCGTTTAATTCAACGGAGGGCGAAGGATAACAAGGCAGAAAAGGGCCGAGCGTGTTGACGCGGTGCCCATGAATGTAGACGTCCAATCCCACCTTTCCGTGTTCGGGGACGAATTGGTCGATGAAAACCCGGCTATCAGCAGTCCCGCGGGTCGTGCGTTCATCCGCGCCAATTGGACCGGGTGGCAATGGCCGCGGTGTCACCTGCCAGTCCTCATTAAGGCCTCGAATCACAAATCGATTGCTGACGGACAATCCCACGAAACCCGAATCCTGGTCTGCATCGCCGTCTTCCAGTTGCAGTTGCTGCACCACATTTCCAATCGTGTCGTACCACGTAATCGTGCTCTTACCTAGAGCCTCACATTGCTGCACATAAGGGTCAATCCAGAAGGCATACGGGGCGCCGATATCATGGCCTGGCAAATCCAACGGCAGCTTTGCCTGCGGCGGGCTGATGGGATAAACTTCTCGCGCCCTGGCCTTGACGGTTCCATCCGCCGCAACGGCGTATTCCCACGAACCGATTGCCTCCAACATAAACCTGACTGTATAACCGGAACCATTCCTTGTTACACGGACGGAGCGATACCCTGTGTGAGGTTCTTCGCCCGGGCTGTTCACTACAGGCCACCCGACGAATTCATTCTCGGCTCGAATGTGGTCTGGTAATTCGCGCCAAGCGAGGCTTTCGGCCCATGCCGCGCTGCCAATCGGCGTATCGCAAAAGCGAAGACTTTCCAGCATGGAAAGAAATTTCTGGCGATTTTCGGCGGAGTGCGGCTCCCGCAAAGCGGCGGAAATTTGCCAATCTTGGCCCCGCTTGAAATAATTAAGCTCCACGAATAAAACACCATCGCGGGAAAAGGTCCTGATTTCATTCGTGCCCAGGAGCGAATGAACATCCGCCGCCACGGAGTCCGGCCGCATGGATCCAAATGGGGCATTGACGAGGGCGAAACAGACATAAATTTCTCCGGGCTTGATTTCGCTCAGAAATGAGTCGTTTTCCGCCGGTAATGCGACGCCGGGGAGGGTGTTGTCGACCGTCAGCACGCCATCGCTGTAATGCGCGTTGTAAAAATTAGTTTCGGTGACGTTCCAGCCGTCAGGCACGCGAAAGCTGAAGCCGTAAGTTGTATTGGTATAAACTCCTGCCGTGGCGATTCGGCAAGATGCGGCGAAAATTGCGAATACGTTCAGTAGCACACCCACGCGCGGGAGCCTGGGGGAGAGGAGGGTTTTGATCTTCATTCCGATGCGGTTTTGACTGGGAATGGGTTCTGGCTGTTCATTCTCGGTTGCTGACGCGTTAAAGGCGTCAAGTCGGCGATGCGAATGCCGATTTCTTTCGATACAACTGGATGTTACAATAAACGTCTTCGGGTTTCAGACTCAGCCGCCATCACCCCGTTGGCTCGCACCTGACAGCGTTTGCCAATGGTTCATATTGAACAGCCATTGGAAGCGCCGTGAACCGGTGCGGCGATCTTCCTGCCGAAAATTCAAAATACACGGGGAATTTTTGACATGGTCGAGAATCGCGTCAATGTCGAGAAGCGTGTTTTTCATATCGTTTATTTGCCTTTCTATTTCGCTTTCGGAATGGCGTCACACACAAAAATTCCGACTCCCTACCGGCCCTGGCTTCGCTCCAATTTTGGAGGCAGGGACTCTACCGCACGCAAGGGGCTTCATTGCGGTACAAATAAGCATGGATTTCGCAAATGATGAGCTTGATGCGTTTGACCTCGGCTTCAAGCGCGGGCAAATCACGCACAATTTTCTTGGGCATCTTTTTCGCATCAAAGAGGGACGTGTCAATGTACATCAACTTCTTCGCCGTTGAAGAATATTGCCCTCCCTCGAACGTGAGACTGTAACGCCCGTGTGCATACCTGTTTCGAATATCCGTCGCCTCTCGCAATAATCCTACAAAGTACCGGGCGATCTTTGCTGCATCATCTGATGGATTGCGACGTTTTGCCAGGGATTCCAGCAGTTCAATGCGCGCCCGAAAATTCATGAAGCTGCCCGAAAACACAAACGCATCCTCTGCTGGTGCGCCTGTAAGTTTGCTTATCAGAAGATGTGCGTAGGACTCAATCACAGCGAAGCAACTTATCAAGATGCCAACTTGAGCGGCGAATTCGGGGAATTCGTCAAGGGCCACTCGATAATTAGCTGCTTCACGTTGAGCTTTGGTCGTGGTGGTTTGCTTTTTCATTTCGCGCCTAATCTTGGCTTGCCTCTCATTTAAAACCCGCAATCGCCGCAGGGCGCGCGATTGCGGGTTAAGGCTCGTTATGGTCAGAAAGTCACCTTCAATGCCTCGCGCTGACTATGCTCGTCGCGCAAATGGCCGTAGGTCTTCATGCACAAGGCGCCGCCGTCCTGATGCCCTAGCCAGCGCGAGACGGTGGGAATGTCCACGCCCGCCTCGATGCAGCGCGTGGCGAACAAGTGCCGCAAGTCATGGTGGGTGATGCGTTTCGCGCCAGCCAGCTTCGCCGCCCGGTCAATGGACTTCTGGCACTCGAAAACCTGCATCACGCTCTTGTCGGCGGACTCATTGGCGCGGTCGGTTCGCATTTTTTCCAGCAGTTCGCGCAAGCTGCTGTTTAGCGGAATCCAGCGGTCTTTGCCGTTCTTAGTAATCCGAGCATGCAACAGACCCTTTTCAAAATCCACATCACTCCAAACAACGTGCCGTGCTTCGTCAATTCGCAGACCGGAGAACGCCAGAAACCGGAACAGGTTCGCGCAATCCTTTGACTGTCCAGCGCCCGAGGTTTCAATATGCTTGGCCATTTCCTGGAACTGCGCCTGCGAGGGCAGGTGCAACTCTTTCGGTTTGACGCGCCGCCGATCGACGAACTTGGCCGGGTTGTCCACGCGGTAGCCATGTTCAATCGCAATCTCAAAAATCCGGCGCACAATACCCAAGGCTCCGTTATATCGGGTGGGGCTGTATTCTTTGCCATAAGCCGCCGCCCATTCATTGCAATCCTTCTGGCTGATTTTGGCGATGTCCGTCGAATACAGTTGCGGCCAGGTCTTTTTGAGGGCAATCAAGACTTCCTCTTTATAGAGCTTGGTGCGCGGCTTGTTGTTGTGGTCGTCCTCCACTTCCTTTTTGAACATTTCGATGATAACTTCGCCTTTGACGGATTGGCCTTTGTTGATGGCCAGTCGGCGGTGGTCTTGCAGGAAGTCGGAGAGTTTGAGTTTGGCAACACTCAGCACGTGCGTGTCGAGCGAGCGGCGAATTAGCTTGCCATTGACTCGCACTCTCCCAAAATACGTGCCGCTTGGTTTGTAGCGGATGAGATTGGGATACGGTGTTTTAAGCCAATCGAGATCGGCTTCGGATTTGGGCTTGCGCTCAGTTGGTAATGGTAATGTGTCTTTCATAGCAGGAGAAACATACCATATACAAATTGAGTATGCAAGCCCTTTAAAGCCTCCGCGAAAACATTGAAAATCGCCAATGTTTTCAAGGTAAAAGCCAATGTAGCTCAGTGGTAGAGCAACGGTTTCGTAAACCGTCGGTCGCCGGTTCAATCCCGGCCATTGGCTCCACTTCTTTGCAACTGTCTTGCAGGGACTTAGGAAGCATGGTTTGTCCACCTTCAGTGAAAGTTTCAGCGTATTAGCTGCTCTGGCACCGTTCGGCATTGCTCGCCGACCGCTCCGCCACTGCTCGCTAACACAAACTTTCCGGGCTGTTTTACGCTCACAACCGTGAGTGATGAAATGAAACAGCGTTACCGATTGTTTAAGCGAGGGTGGGGCACGTACTATTTTCAAGACGTTGAGACGGGCAAACAGGAGAGTCTTAAAACCCGAGACAAACACCAAGCCCGCACACTCGTTCATACGATGAACGAGGCCGTGCGGCAGCCGATGCTGAATTTGGACATTGCGCGCGCTTACTTGAAAGGTTCCGACTCGGGATTTAATTCTCGGACTTGGGCGTGGGTGATGGAGAGAGCGGGGGAAGGCAAGCAGGGCGCCACAAAGGAACGGTGGCTTCGCGCGGTGGCGGAAAAGCCGTTCGATATAATTCGCGATCTCAAGCTGACGGAAACGAAGGCGGAGCATTTGTTGAGCGTCCTCAAAGAGGGGACGGTTTCCACAAACATTTTCTTACGTCGACTGCACAACTTCGCGCTCGATATGAATTGGCTTTTGGCGCCGATCATCCCGCGGCGTCAGTGGCGTCCGGTGAAATTTCAGGAAAAGCGCGCGATCACATTGGATGAGCACCAGAAAATCTTAGCTGGCGAACGCAATGAGGAATGGCGCGCCTTTTACGAGATGCTGTGGCACCTGGGAGGCTCTCAATCAGACGTGGCCACACTTCAGGCTGAAAACGTGGATTGGAAAAATCGAACGATTGCCTATTCCCGCATGAAGACGGGCAGCCACGCGCTTATCCGATTTGGCGAAAGTGTTGGGCGGATCCTTCAATCGCGTCCCAGGAAAGGGTTGCTTTTTCCTCAAATTGGAAGTTGGAAGGAATCGGATCGAGCAAAAGCTTTTTCACGTCGGAGGGCGCTGGTCGGAATCAACGGAATTACGTTGCATTCCTACCGGTACGCCTGGGCGGAGCGGGCTCTCACCGCCGGTTATCCGGAGCGCTACGCTCAGCAGGCCCTCGGGCATCGGAGCAGGGCTGTTCACACTGCTTATGCCCGCCGCGCGCTGGTGGAGGTTCCGTCATTGGAGCAATATGAGCAACCTGAGCCGAGCCCAAGGTGATTGAATTGCGCAAGATTGCATTCTCGAAAAATTCAGAGGACGCACCACTCCGGCGGCAGTCAATAGCTGATGGATTATCAGGCCGTTGCGATCGATGCACAACGGCCTGGAATTGCGGTAATATGTAAAATCGCGATTCTGGATTTCCCAACCTCAAAGGTTAGGATTGCGACCATGATTTAAAATCTTTGTGCTCACATTGAAGGCTTTCTTCCATTTCCAATGCGGCGACGACCGCTGCACTCTTTGCCCGTCCTGTATGAAATTTGGCTGCATCGGCCGGCGTGAGTTTCTGGGCGTCTTTGCTGCTCTCCTCCAAAAACCAAGCCAACAATGGTTTAATCCAAGTTCCAAACTGTTGAGGCTCCGGCTGCGGTGATATTGCCATCATTTGTTCAGCCAAACCAACGAGCACACCGGCGTGTTGAGGAGACTTAAAAGGATCGAAATCAGCGCCAACAAAATATTTCCAAAACTGTTTGGAAGCTGCGATCGCCCAATCAGGCATAGGAATTCCCAAGTTCATTCCCAACCCGGCAAACAAGCCAGCAAGCTGATCGTCGGGGAGCTCGGGTGCTAAAATCCTCAGGTGTTCTAAGGGCGTTTTCTGTTCAAATTGTTTGATAAGGGCGGAAATATCAATTTGGACGGGTTGGTCCTCGCCAGGTTTTTCGTGCTTCTCTGCCCCGGCACCTCCCTCATTTTCTGATGATTCCATAGCATTATTAGAATGAACAACTGTACTTTTTCAAGTTTAGAACATTATCCAAATGCCGTCCCGCCCCGCGCGCCTGACATTTCGCAACAAATCCATGTTTTGGACCATTCGAATAAATCGCATTTTCACGCCTGTAGGATGAACAATGTTCGAATCTTGATTGCTTGGCAATTCGCACCCAATTCAAATAATATGGTCTCGGGAGGGCACAGGGATGAGCTCTGGCTTCCTAATGCTGGACCGACGCTTAACGGCACACCCACTCCAATGGAGCCATGAACCAACTAAACAGAATTGAACCCGCGCATATTGAACGGCTAACCCCCGATCAACTGATTCGTCTGCTCAATTTGCTCCTGCACGCAGAAGCAAAAGAAAGATTGCTCGCCGTCCACGGCATACATGTTCCATTCCAGATAAATGTACCAGACGGGGGGCGTGACGGCAGGTGGGTGGCAGATATTGGTGAATACGAATATATTCCCCGCAAGATCAGTTATTATCAGAGCAAAGCGCAATCGTTGAGCGACAGCCAGTGCCGTGCGGAAATCCTCCGAACTGACGAGCCAGGGAAATACGTGCTAAAGGAAAAAGTTCAAGAGGTGCTTGAAAGTGGCGGTGCTTATGTGCTTTTTAGCAGTCATCCGTGTGTAAAAATCGATGAAAGAATCAAGGCCTGTCGCGATGCTCTGCGCGATGCCGGCCGAGTTAATCCGGAAAAATGATTGTATCGAATTTTTGGATGCCAATCGTATTGCGAACTGGGTTAACCTTCATGCCTCGGCATTCGCATACGTCTCTCAGGTAACGGTTTTCCAACAAGTCGGACTCCGCAGCGTCGAGGCATGGGCGGAGGACGCGATGTTCGAATACCAATTCCAACAGAACGAATACCTGACGGCCCAAATTTGCGGCCTGCGCGAATGGCTATTAAAGCCGAAACGAGTTGCGAGGATTACCGGTCCGACGGGCCTGGGTAAAACCCGATTGGGTTATGAAACATTTGGTTGCGCTCAAGTCGGAGATGATAAAATCCGGCAAGCATTGTGTGGGGCTGCCGCTTATGTTGACGCCCAGATGTACGGCACTCTGGTACTCGGTTGGGTCGATCAAATGTGCCAACTCGGCTATGGGGGTGTTATTATTGTCGATAATTGCCCCTACGAATGGCACCACCAACTCGCATCAATAGTCCAGCGACAAAATAGCCGGTTGAACCTTTTAACGCTCGATTATGTCCCCGAGTATGGACAACCCGATATCCTGCACATTGAGCTCAACCCGGAAAAACTGCGCGATATTGTTCCAAAAATTCTCAAATCCGTTCCTGACTTGACCCATCTTGATGATGCCCAGATTGAAAGGGTATCCAATTTTGCGCAGGGTTTTCCGCAGATCGCAATACTCACAGCTAAAGCCGGTCGAGCTCTCGAAATTCGGCACCTTAACAGTCAAAATGGCCTGGCGGACCGGCTCCTATGGGGGAGGAATGCGCCGGACCCTCAAGCGCGTGAATTTGTGCGATGCCTCGCTTTATTTTCGTCCGTTGGCGCGCAAGGCAACTATAAGCATCAATTGGATTTTATAAGAGAAGCCCTTTGCAAAGGCGTTTCAGAATACGACTTCAATCGAGTAACCAAACAGTTTTATGAAAAGAAGATTCTCCAGAGAGCCGGTGATTTCATAATGGTTACACCCCCACCGTTAGCGGTAGCACTTGCCGCGGAATGGTTGTCCGATGCCCCCGACGACCATGTCTTAGCTCTTTTTCCTGGATTCGAGGAGCATAAATTAACCAACGCCTTTTGCAGCCAACTGCGGCTGTTGGACTTTTCACCGAGGGCTGAGGAGTTAAGCAGAAAACTATTGGGGCCCGGCTCCCCTCTTTCCGTAGCGGAAGTTTTGGATTCTGAAGTGGGTTCACGAATCTTCCGCGCACTTTCGGAACTGAACCCCTTAGCCGCCACCGATTGTTTGTATCGCATATTCTCGACTTATTCGCCGCAACAAACCAAATCGATTGTTACCGGACGCAGGAATATCATTTGGGCATTGGAAAAGTTATGCTGGTCGATTGACACTTTTTCAAAGGCTGCGACTGTCCTTCTTTTGTTCGCAGCGGGTGAGAATGAAACATATGCAAATAGTGCGACTGAGCAGTTTAAACAATTGTTTCATGTATTTCTTTCTGGAACGAAGGCACCTCCCGAATTACGTTTAGATGTAATCAAGACGGGCCTAAAATCTACCCATCCTGAGGTTCGTGCTGTTTGCATCCAAGCTCTGGGCTCCGCACTTCAACATGGTCACTTTTCACGCTCGTCAGGTCCTGAGGCAAGGGGAACGCGTTTGCCGGAAAAAGATTGGGAGCCTAAGTTGTGTACTGACATTTGGAATTATTGGAGGGAAGTATTCCAGCTTCTCAAGGATCAGATTTTTTCAAAGGGAGATTTAGCGTCAATTGCGGCGCACACCCTTGGAGAGAACACGGGTGCGTTTCTTGGCAATCCTCTGCTCTTGGAACTTGAAGGTGACTTCAAAAAGCTCGCTCAATCCCAAAACGGCTATTGGCCGGAGGCTCGCGAGCAAATCACAAGTTTTCTGAGTCACACAAAGGATCTCCCCGACAATGCCAAAACTGCTCTAAGACGGTGGTTGAGCTATGTGCAACCAACTGATCTGAAAAGTCGATTTTTAGACATCGTTTCGCTCCCGGGCTGGCACCACGAAGAGGCGGAGGGGGGAGGGTATGTAGATGTGTCGGCACATCAGGCGGAGGCGTTTGCTGAAGAACTTTACAAAAATGGAGTCGATTGGGACGAATTCATTCCAATGCTCCTTCAAGGTGACCAACGGCAAGCATGGCAATTTGGGGTGCGATGTGCTCAGCTTGACAAAGATGTACAAGGGCTAGTCACAAAATGTTTGGACTCCTTACGAGCAATAAGAAAGGAAAACCAGAATCCCCAACTCCTGCGTGGCATTCTCTCCGCAATTGAGGACAAGGGATATGTGGAACGGGTGCTTGATCTTGTGGCAAAGGACGACGCCTTGGTTTTCATTTTAGTGCCACTGACAATCGCGATCGCACCCACACTCGCCGACTTTGACCGAGTGACCACACAGATCAAATTATCTCGGCTTCCACCTAATACCGTGTACGGATTCGGCTTCGGTTCGGTCACCAAGAATTTTGACGACGATGCCTATAGCGCGCGGCTCGAAGACCTTTTCAAAACCGTACCGGAAAGTGCCACAGCAATATTGCAACTTATAGACGCGCAGTGCTTTCTTCATCCCGAGAAAACCAAGTCTTATCGCAAGTTGATGAAATCGCTCTTGCTGTTGCCCGAGGTTTTGTCAAAGGGTCGAAGTACTAGAACTGGATACGAGTGGCAAGAAAACGCAAAAAAGATCCTGAGTGACACATCGGATGCCAATTGGGTTCGAGAGTTGACGAAGGTTCTCATAGCAGCAGCAAAGGACAGGCTGATTATGCCGTGGGCCAGCGACAATATTCATCCAATCATCAGCCTTCTTCTCGAAAAACATTCCGATATTGTTTGGCCTGTTTTCCTCGACACATTTAACCATACTGAAGTTGGCGAATATTATTATTTAATAAAATTGCTTACCGAGGGAGGGAGCTCTTTCGAAAATCATGGATCACCAATTTGGAATTTGCCATCAGACAAGTTGAGGCCCTGGGCTGAAGCAAACCCACAAGTTGTTCCTGGCCTTCTGCACTTTATGGCCCTTTACTTTGTGCAGCAATCAACGAACGGAAGCGAAGAGTTCTGTTGGCACCCACACTCCCTAATTCTTCTTGGGATTGGCGAAGTTGATGAAGTGATCGGCTGTGTGCACGCAAATCTCGCCTCGTTTGGTTCCTCCGGTTCGAGAGTTCCGTATATCGAAAAGCGAATTGTCCTCGTAAATAAACTGCACTCTGCTGGAGACAAGCGGCTATCCCATATTGCGGACACCGTAATTGGATTCTTGATGCAATCTCTGGAAAGCGCGAGGAAGCAGGACGAGCATCACGCGGCGGGAATTTACTAGTCAGAATGAATTGGAGCGGGCCTCCATCTATCGACACATAGGCATAAGCTAAACCCTGACTGACCGATGACGACACTTGATAAATTGCGGGATCTGAATGATGGCCAATTTCATCGATTGGCGGATGCCATTCTCAAGCGAGTCGAGCCGAGATTCCGTAATCTTCGCACCCATGGTGTAAATGACAATGGGGTCAGCATCAAAGGACAGCCAGACTCTTATGTCGGAAACTCAGCTCGTTCTTGCACAATTGCTTTTTGTTATACCGTCGACACTGGAGATTGGTGGAATAAGCTCTGCAGGGATATTTCATCAGCTCTGAATACATCTCCTAATATTTGCGAGCTTGTTATAGCCCTTCCGCGAGACGTCGACCGCGAGGGTCCAAAGGATAAAACGATTGATTGGGAGGGAAGACTCAACGCTGCGGCTGGAAACAAGTCTGTCACGATTTTTGACGGTCGACGGCTTTCGGCTTTGCTCGATGAGAAATATCAAGATCTAAGATATGAACATTTAGCAATCCCGTTTTCCCGGCTATCGAATGAGGTTGTTATCGCCAGTTGCCAAACAGTGAATCAAATCACAATTGACGACTTAAAGACAAAGGGCCGGTTCGACCCCGAACACTACGTATTCAGACAAGCAGATGGTCAGCTAAAGCAACTGTGGAGAGAAGCGTTTGGGTCTCGAAAAGGATGCAGATTGATTCCTGTGGTAAATGACTCCGGCCTCGGCAAGACGAGTCTGCTTTGCTCTTTTGTCGACTCTTCCGGGGGAAGTGTGCCAATTCTCTTTTTGCAAGCCAGGGACTCGGATTTCCACGCCGAGGACGTGCTGGTGCGGATGGTTATGCAGAAATTGCAAGGCGTTCTTTCGCAGGAGTTGCAAAAGCAGGAAGAGGTCGCTTTGACAAAAGTTATCGACGATCTCGGCGCTCTCACTGTTGTGCTGGATGGTTTGGACGAGGTCAGGAATTCCTCAAACGTTAGACGCGCACTAAAATTCTGGTTCGAATCCACAATCGGAGCGGTGAGTGTTTTGATCGTTTCTTCCAGACCGGATTTTTGGCGAAGATGCTCGGAAGGATCGTGGGCCCGCTGGATATCCTATTCTAATTCCAATGTTCGCAAGACAACAGAAACGTCCCGTGAGCAGACGATTCTGCCCGAAAAACGAATCCTTGGATACAGCTTACCCGAAAGGTTTTCACCCGACGAATTGAGCTTGGCATGGAGCAAGTTTGGCCTCGACCCAAGTGATCTGGCAAAGGCCTCAAACGACATTCGGCAGGAATTGTCTCACCCCTTCACACTTAGAGCTTGGATTGATATTGCTACGGATCGGAGTGCGGCGAAACTTCCCAGCACACGAGACGAGATAATCGAGACCTGGATTTGGCACCGTTTGGAGCAAGAAGCTGATACGGCTGCTCGGATTTCTAAAGAACTTCTTTGGGCTGTTTTGCTGCAAATCGCAAGACGCATTAACGAAGCAGGTGAGTCTTGCATTTCGATTGATGCATTGACTGATATTGCCCGATTCGATCCTACTCATCCACCCGGCGAAGTTGTGGAGCGATTAATCAACGCACATTTATTGGAGTTTCTCGAAGAGAAGAGAGATTTTATCCGATTTGTTTTTGATACTGTCTACGAGTTTTTCCTTGCAGAAGCTGATGTTGAAGACATTAAAACTGATATTCAAAGCGTAGTTGCCTCAATTGGGAAAATGACATTTTCGCGTACAGCAACACGGTTAGGGCGAATTGGATTTCGTATTGCCGGCAGGAGACGCGTTTGCAATTGCTCTCGCCAGCCACGATTGTGCGAAATCGCTTGTACTCATTCAGGGAAGGCCTCAAAAGTTTTCTGCTGACACGTTGCAGACGATTTTCAATAAATGCAGGGAATCTTTCTGGAAGTCGAGGCGCCCTGAAATGGCTTTTTTGATCGAGCGTATGGGATATGTCAACTGCGACGAAGCGCGGGCGACCTTGACCAAATTGGTTATCCCATGGGAGCATTGTCCGTACGGATTACATATAGTGGCTTCATATAGCATCATCCGCCTGAGTCTTGTTCCCGGTATACCGCTTCTCGTCAAGGCTTGCTGGTGGTTTGATGGAATCCATTCATATTACCATCAGAATATTCTCTCTCTTGTGCGCAATGCTTCGGAGGAATTCAAACGGGCGTTCGCCACAGAGGCGATGAACCTGTTAAAAGCTCCTTCTGAGAGTATCGAGCACGCTAAAGGCGCGTGCATATTGGGCTATCTCGGCGACAATCGCCTTGTCGCACACCTGGACGAGAGACTTCAGGCCAACAACAGGTTATTCGGATACGAAAACCATGCTCTTTTCGCTGTTGGAACGCAGGCTGCCACGGAAGTATTTGTGAAAGCCGCAAATCAAACAGCAACTAAAATTGAAGCAATCCGTAAAGAAAATGAGGATGCGGCCGCCATGCTCTGGTACGATGTGGCTTTGAGGAGTGCTGATCTCCGTCATTTAGTTACAGAACCATTTGAAAAATGTCTTTTATCTCTTATCGATAGCGGCATAACGATAGTAGTTCGTTTCGCGACAGATTTGTCATTTTCGAGCAGACGTCCGGTTTTGCTGCGACGGATAATATTCTCGGAGAAGGAAACTGCGTCCAGATGGCTTTATGAAGACGATTTAAGCGAGGCCATACCGATTTCCGATTGGCTCGACTGGTGGGCTTCTGCAACGTCGACCACAATCAAAGCTTCCATTTTGAAATTGACAGGTAAGGTGCCAGATCTTCGCGTTGAAGATATTGCTATCGAGTGTTTGAAGGTCCCGGAGCTGCGATCCGGCGCCGCTTATGCTCTCGCACGTGCTGGGACTCTCCGATGCTTGACTCGTTTGAGAGAAACATTGAATTCTGTGGACATTAAATCTTCAGATTCTTTTTCCTTCCTCTTTAGCGCAGTTCAGGCGCTGGGCAATCTTCGCGATAAAGATGCAGTTGAGTTGCTTGGGCGAATTGCTGAAGACGAACAAAATGCCATTCGGCAATTTGCTCTCGATGCTTTGGCGAAGATCGGGACCGACGAGGCCGCTGATGTTTTGATTAACCTTTCGAAAAGCGCCAAATGTAGTGACAAACATAAGGATTTTATTATTGAATCCCTAATCGCGCACGGCAGCGCGCTTACGGTAGGGAGAGCCATTGAAATTGCAAGGGGGCGAGCTGGAGGTCCGAAATGGTTGGTTCAGCAGATAAAGTATGTGTTTAGACTCCGCGGTTGGAAAGTGGGCGAGTATTACGCCCACGTGCACGATAAAGAACTCGTTGAATATTTAGCCTCTGCCGAAAGCAGCATGGATCCGACAGAACGAAGGGATCTGCTAAAGTCTTTTGAACAAATTGACAGTCAGAATGTACGTCGAATTCTCTGGGTTTTCGCGAACCGGGTTGGAACGAATGAAGATGTCAAAGTGGTTCTCCTCAAAAATCATGATGGTATAATGCTCAGCTCGGAAGCGTTGGAAGAACTAATTAATAGGGCTGACGAAGGAACACTGCCTCATGTAATTGGATCAGCGTTGAGGTGCAAGGATGGGATTTTCACCCGTAATGTGGAGCGAATGGCCAAATTCCCAAGTGCCTTGATTATTCGCGAAGTAAAGAGGCAGCTTGCAGTTGCGGGCCGGCCTGCAGAGCAGACAGCTCGTCTATTATCGATATTTGGAGCTTATGGAAACTCCACAGACATAGGTGATGCCACACCTTTTCTAGATATGCCTGATGAATCCGTCCGCAACGTTTCCTATGAAACGACAACGCTTTTACTCGACCCCCTTCGTATTGCCGAAGGATGGAGAGAAATGTATTTTGGCGCTTGATTTCCGATTCCAAAGTTGTGTGGAAACACAGGGCTAAAATTTTAACTTCATCTGTGTCGCAATTCATGCACTAGAATACGAGATTTAGACGGTTTGGAAAGATTCGCGAAATGCTAAAAATCGCAGCCACTCGAAGGTGCAATGTGCCTGCGCGGGCGTCGAAATTGTCTCCATGGGGCGATGAATTGACTCCGAGCAATCGGATTCCTAAGACGTCAGGGGAATTGCCTTCTGACTCGCCCTTTTAGAACTTCCAATTATTATATATGCTTCGATTTTTTGGACCGGGACGTGTGAATACCCAACGACTCAAAATCAAAGAAGCGATTCAGGTTCTGCTTGAGGCCCAAAATCACAGGGCATTCCAAAGAATCGCCATACATCTTGCTAAGAAGAAGTGGCCGGAACTCCAGGCAACGGAAGAACAAAGCGATGGCGGCGAGGACGCCACTTCCTTCGAGGCGAGCGCAGACGGTCGCCGGCGGCGAGTTGCTGTTTCGCTCACCGGCACGCTGGCGAAGATTCGCCTGGACGCCGGACGCATTCGAGAGCGAGGCGTCAAACTTGACACTCTCGTGTTCATCACACCCGTTGCCATAAACAATGTAACCGTTGCCGAATGGGCCGAAGAAATTCTCAAGGAATTTGGGCACGAACTCCATGTCATCGAGCAAGCCGAGATTATCACGCTGCTCGAGGAACCCGAGAACCGCTGGTTGTGTAAGGATTTCTTAGGCCTCGACTTCACAATCGAGTTGCCGATCGCGCGTTTGCTGACTGCTGTGAGAACGGCTGCAGCGCAGGTCCTCAGCGGCTGGAAAGCTGCGCATCGTTTCGACGATGCAAAGGCCATTGAACTCACCCTCTTAATTTCACGAGCCCGGGAGTCTGGGAAAACGACGGATGAGGTTCATCGCGTGGGTGTTGACGATTTGTGCCGCATGGCTCTTGATCGGCGAAGAGCTGCGCTGTCCGGTGGACCCGGCGCAGGTAAAACTTTTACCTTGATTCAGAGTGCCGACGCGCTGCTCCAAAAATTAGATGGGCCGATTCCCATTCTTATCCCTCTGCCTATTTGGGCGGCATCAGGGAAGTCGCTGCTTGAGTTCATCGAGAGCCAATTTCATGGCAACGAGGCCAAGGGCGAGGATTTGGCAAAACTCTTTGCGCTAGGCCACGTGGCGCTTTTGCTTAATGGTTGGAACGAGGTGCCCGATTCTTCTGTCGAACGGACTGCTTCCGAATTAAACGCGTTGGCGTTGCACTACCCAAGCCTTTCCATCTTCATATCAACGCGCAATTCAAGGTCATCTCTGCCCCTTGCTGCCGATGTTGATATTTACGTCGCTCCGCTGTCGCGCGAACAAAAGGTGGCGATGGTGAAGAAAACTGGCCATCAAAGCCCTGAGGCGTTTGAGCGCGAATTGGAATCGAATCACGCTCTTGCAACCATTACGGGGACGCCGTTATTTCTTAGTGCTGCAATTGCGATCTCGCTCTCCGGTGAAAAGCTTTTGCAGACGCGATATGGCCTTTTGGCACAGGTCATCGAACATTTTGAAAAGAGTAACGAGCATGCAGGGGCTCTGAGAAATCCTCCGTGTAGCTCTTTTCACCGGCGCTACCTTGAAGCGATCGCGCTGAAAATGACGCAAGATGGAGGGACGACCCTCACGTTCGACGAAGCAACGTCTGTGATCGCTCAGTGCACGGTGGTGCTTCGCGCCGAGGGGCACTTTGAAAAAGCCCCGAATTCCGCAGAAGTGTTGGATTGTTTGGTGCGGCATCATCTCCTCGTGCTCTCACCCCTATCCCCGGGGTCTTATCGTTTCATTCACCAGCAATTTCAGGAGTGGTTTGCTGCGGAAGCCTTGCGGCGCATTATCGCGGCGCTTGGCGGCAACCCTGACCAGGAGAAGGTGTTCGCTTTTCAGCGCGACTTTTTAAACCGCTTCCAATGGCAAGAGCCGCTGGCATTCCTGCTTGACCGATTGGCAACCGGGGGCGAAGCAGAAATTTCCACCGCTGCGAACATCATTCATTGGGCCATGCTCGTGAACCTGTCGATTGCAGCAGAGCTCGCGGGGGTTGCCGGAGAGAAGGTCTGGGAAAAGGTGTGCGATGAATTGGGAAAGGCATTACGGGCTTGGTTTGAGAAAAGCGGGAAAGACTGCCGCGGCCCTGCGCTGGCTGCCATGCTTGCTACCGGCAGCTCCGACTTTCAGGATATCATATGGCCGCTCATCGAATCGAACTCCCAGAACACGCGGCTTTTTACCTATCGCCTGTGGCGGCCCTTTCCCCTCTCATCGTTGGGACCGAAGTGGAAGGAAAGATTTATCAAATGGGACAGCAAGCAAAAGATTGAATTCCTCCATCAGTTTTCGTGGGAACCGCGTCGGGAACACGTTTTCCTCGCCGAAGAATTGTTAAGGGGCGCAGAGCCGCCCGAAGTGAAATTCGTGTGCTTTGAAGTGCTGCTTAACTTTGGCGCCTATGATCTCATCCTCACCCTTTCAAAAAATGCCGAGGTAAAGGAATGGCCTAAGGGATTCGCGAAGCACATTTTGTTTAGTCTGCCTCGTCGCTATCTCGCTCCGCTTCTCATGAAAGCCAAAGCGGCACTGCCTTCCATTCAATCAATTGGTGCGCGCCACGCGATCATCGCAACGCTTAAAAGGAATGACGATGCTGATTGGCTAGATTTGATGAAGCACGAGGTTCAGTCTTTACTAAGCAACGAGGAACTGGATTTCCGGGCGCTGAATGACTACCCGCAACGATTCGGCTCAAAGCCAAAGCCAAACGCCGGACCTTATTTGGCTGAGTTTCTCTCAGCGATTGCGGAGAAAGATCCGGAATGGGTTTCTGCTTTCGTGGCAGAGACAATGACGAAGGGACGTCTCTGGAACGATCCGTTTTTGAATTATCTTCTCAAAATGAGCGCCGGCGAAGCGGAGCGCGTGACTGAAGCGGCCCTGCAGAAGGATCTTGAGCCGGGTTTGACCCGCTCGCGGTGCGCTGTCCTCGCTCCGGTTGGCTCGTTTATTTTTGCAAAGGCTTTGCTCACGAATTTCTTGGCATATGAGACCAACAAGGGGAAAATGCCGAACCGCAGCCCGATGGATCGAGGAGATGCGTTGCGAAACGCGATTCAAGCGCTTCCCATCAACTGTCTCGCCGACGCAGTCCTCGATGTGGCAAAAGGCAACCGCGATGCTGGATCAGTCCGCAGTATCGTAAAGCTCTTATCACAATTGCCTCTCATGGAGGCATCCGTCGAACGGAAGACAGCGTTACGTTCGCTCGCACTCGAAGTCGCTAAGGAAACAGCTGCTGATGCAGACGAGCGTGAATGGATTCATGCCGAGCTCGCGGACATTCTTGGCCGAGTTGGGCAGCCGGGCGATGCGCAAATAATCGAAAAATGGCTTCTCGAAGATGTTAGACGCATGACCGAGGCGGCCGAGCGGCAACAAGCGGCATTACAAAAGTGGATGTCGGAAGGGCGTAAGGGACCTCATCCGAACAGGGTCATGCCTCTCTATTTGTGGAACTATTATCAGCGGGCGCTTATTCAATTTGGAGGTAAGGAAGCTGCGGACGCTTTCATTCGGCTGTTGGAGGCGCCTTCCCTTCTGGGAGACGCAGCTGGTGGACTTTATTCATTAAGTCGCGATGCCAATGGAAAGCGCGATTCGGGTTTCGGGAACCGTCCGGACTATGCCGGTGTTTGGCAACGGCAGCAGAGCAGTGTTGCCCAAACTGGAACTGCTAAGAATTACGTGGACAAAATTTTCAATGCCATCCAACGTGACTTGCCGGAGTTTGAGAAAAATGGATCAGGGTATCTAAAGAACGGTCTCCTCAGCGCTGTCTCGGTCCTTGCTGCGCTGAATGATCTGCGGGCAATTCCTCTTCTAACGCGCTTCGCATCCGAGAAATATTCTTCTGGGATGGTGATGAATGGATTTCACACACTCATGCTTCAGGGAACTGTTCTCTCAGGCGATGAGATGACAGCCTTTTTGGATCGGTTCATTGAGGAACAAGAAAAAGAACACCGCAGCTCAAATAATGATACGTGGTATCTAGTGGTGCGGGCGATCGCGATACTTCTCTTCAGCGACAAACCAGCCTTGGGCATTGCGCGCATTCGTAAATTACCGGAATACAGGCTGAAGAATTATTCTGTTCGTGACGTGTTAGGCCTGCTTGGGGCCTCTCAAGTGCCAGAGGCAATCGACCTCATTGTCGAGCTCGCACTCAAACCGGAAATCAACGAACACTACATGTATGAGGTGGCAACCGTGTTGTCGAAGAGCCACAATCCGGCGGCCGAGGGAGCCCTCGTCAAGCTCCTGGATAAATTCTGTTCTGGAGAATTAAACTCACACGACGCGCACTCTCATTTTCCGAAAGCATTCGCTCAAGCGGCGAAAAGCGAAGGAAGGATTTGGCAGGAAATAAAGCGGAGATGCGCAAATGTGGGATCGACGCACGAGCGCAAGGTATTGCTTTCCATTCTTAGCGAAGCCGATGGGCTGGATATATCTGGTTGTCTTTGCGATTTAATCGACCCCGAACTCCCCTTCGGCTACGCGGCTGAGCATGTAATTGAAGAAAGCGTCACAAGGAGAGTGCCCGCCGGCGGGACCTCCTGTTACATCAAACCGCGCGAAGCGTCGGACTTCAAAAAGCGGCTAATTAATATCGCCAACTCCGATGTCAACCGGAAGGCGAGCGCCACTCGTCTGCTGGATATAATTGGCCGTGTTCGGACCGAATACGGTTGGCCCGCAAATGAGCCATTCCATCCTGATATTGAGTTGTTGAAGAAGCTTGGCGGTCCGTGGGAGCTGTTTTAGCAAGCGAATCAAAAGGGCAATTGGCGTCCGTATCTCTACGGGAATCGAAGTGCCTTTGTTGTTTTTCGTGGCGAGTTTCCTTAAGGAGCAAATATTCCATTTAGCAGGACGTATTTTTTGTTCCACGGGTTTTATCGTTACGTTTCGGGCAACGTCAAAGGATTGGGGGCGATTCCGGAGGTGGTGTTTTGATGCTACTACCAATTAGTCGCCATGATGGAGGCACAAGTTGAATCGTCTTTCGCGGCCGGATGTCCATTGTTTCGACCCGGCCATGGACTTAACTCCTAGCGTTGCAGCGCCAAGAAGTTACAAATGGAGCAGGGGAGGGTTTCAGTAAAAGCTCCAGTGTTTTCGATTCCCCGAACGGGTTTCTTCTGTGAGGTGGCGAGTTGATTTAACGCAGGATTGAAAAAGTCCGAATTGGCTGACGCAAAACGGCAGAAAGTATGGCGGGGAGTGGCATACGGGCAGAAAGCACGGACAGCGGATAATCACCGTTGACAAACGTGGAGCAAGTGGAGCGGCTGACAGTTTCACTGACAATGGAAGATTGCAGTGAGAGTGTGGGCAAAACGCTGGCCATTAGAGGCTGAGAGGAGAGGGGCGGATCGAACTGTTGTCCCTACCACAGCAAGGCGGAGTGCTGCTTGAGCCATTTTTCGGCCAAATGATAGTCAGGACAGACTTGCTTAACTTCCCGCCAATATCGGGCCGAATGATTCATCTGACGCAAATGCATCAATTCATGAAGGATAATGTAATCGCGAACGAATTCCGGCGTTTGTATCAATCTCCAGTTAAGCGAAATTGTGCCTCGCCGTGAGCATGACCCCCATCGAGACCGTTGATTGCGGACAGTGATTTGATTGACCGTCAATTGGTGGATTGCCGCGTGTTCGAAAACTTTTGGAGGAAATTCTTTCGCTGCCATGCGCCAGAGGTGCTTTTCGATTGCCGGGCGAAGATCAGTCTCAGAACGGGATATCTTAATCTGTTCACTCCCGAATCGGACAACGATGTTCTCCCCATTTGTTTCCGTTTCGATTTTCACTGGCTTCCCCTGAAAATAAAATTCCTTTCCCGGCAGCCACTTTTCCTGCCCGTTGGAATGTCCATCCGATCGCAGCAATTGTCGTTCAAGCCATGCTGAATTGCGTTCGGCGAACCGGCGAGCTTCCGATTCGGAACCGCCTCGCGGAACGGTCACTCTCGCCGCGCCGTTCGGACGCAGTCGAAGCACGTAACGGCGGGCGCGAGGATTTCGCACCAGAACCAGAGGAATTCGGCGACTGCCGATCGTCAGGAATTCCTCTAGCGAGGATTTTCTGTGAGGTCTTGAGAAAAAATCGAACTGCACCTGCTGAGTAGAGATAACGCGACTCAGTTTGGCAAACAATTCAGTAAGATTTTAGTTTAAGTTGAAACATGGCCACCATTGGCAAGCGCAATATTCTCACGGTTGTTCGAGGTTCAAGTCCAGGTCTTTACCTGGATGGCGACGAGGACGGGGAGATTCTCTTGCCGAATCGCTATGTGCCGCAAGGGATCAAAATGGGCGGCCAAATTGAAGTCTTTGTTTACCGCGATTCGGAGGGCCGATTGGTAGCCACCACAGAAACTCCGCGCGCCACGGTGGGGGAGGTCGCGACGTTAAAAAGTGATCGGCATCAATCGTCAGGTAGGAGCGTTTTTGGATTGGAGCCTGGCCAAGGATTTATTGTTGCCCTTCCGGGAGCAGACTGGTCCGGTTCGCCCGGGCCAGATTGTGGTCGTGCGCATTTATATCGATCAAAAAACCAGAGAATTGTCGCCTCAATGAAACTCGACCGAAATCCAGCGGTTGAACCGCCCGACTATCGATCCGGCCAACCAGTGGAATTTCTCATAACAGAAAAAACCGACTTGGGCTACAAGGCTTTGGTGGAAGGCAAGCATTCCGGTTTGATTTACCATGATGGTCTTTCCGTTCCGGTTGCAGTTGGAAAGCAACTTAAGGGTTTTGTGCGAGCGTTTCGGCCCGACGGCAAGATTGATTTAACCCTCAATCAGCCAGGTTATCGCCGCGTGGCGCCGCTGGCGCTGCGAATTGTCGAGGCTCTCCAGCATAATGGAGGACGATTGGATGTTGACGACGACAGTTCGCCTGAAGCAATTCGCCAGGCTTTTGGTGCCAGCAAGAAAGCGTTCAAACAGGCGTTGGGCACGCTTTATAAAGCGCGGCGAATACGTTTTTCCAAACCGGGTATAGAGCTTCTGGATAACACGACGTCGTCACCTGGCGTGCCCGCTTCGACCCAGAAGACAACACTCAAAAACAGTCCAGGGGCCATTTCCAGGGAAGGTAGCGTGTTGAAAAAACTTCGATAAACACTCGCTATTCTCTTTGCATCCAGGCTATTTCAGGCTTAACTCGTTGGCCCCACAACTTAAAGGGGAATCAAAATCGAATAAGAATTATTATGGCAAAAGCCCTTTCAAAGTCCCAAATCGAATCCGCCCTGGCTGAGAAACACAGCATCACGAAGAAGCAAGCTGGCGAGATTCTCGCGTCCATTGCAGAGTTGGCTTACAAGAACGCAAAGAACACCTTCACACTGCCTGGACTGGGCAAGCTCGTGCTGGTCAATCGCAAAGCCCGCATGGGTCGCAACCCCGCCACTGGAGAAACAATTAAGATTGCTGCCAAGCGCGTGGTCAAATTCCGCGTGGCCAAAGCCGCCAAGGACGCGATCCTCGGAACAAAGTAATTCTCCGACAGAAAAAGGCGTTCTGATTATTTTCAGAGCGCCTTTTAATTTCCTGCAGTGGCTTTTGTCACGTCAGGCTTCCGATTCGACGCAATCGTAAAAATGGTTCGCCTGATTTTCGTGATTCGGCGAGATCAACTTCGAATTCCGCGACCCAATCGTTGTCGCCTTCAGGATCCACGAGCATTTGTTGTACTCGCCAGGATTTTTTGTCCTCTGTTGGTGTGACATACGTATGGCGTACATTCCGCGCGTTTGGATCGAGACAAAGATGATCGTGATCGATCAAATACGCTTCCATCGATTGTTTCAAACGGGCAGCGGTCCATGGTTGGCCGTCAGGATCCACGAGTGAATTGAGGTTGGCGATCGCTTGTTCGAAGTCCGCTATCACCAATCCACGCAGGAAAATAAAGATGCGGTTTCGGATCGTGGCGGTAAACGCCTTCACGTCTCGTGTAATGTCGGCGGCGGCTTCTTCCGCTCCGGGAGGGCGAATTTCTTTCGCCATGGTCGCCTGATAGTTTGGGTCGCGCATTTTTTCCCATTCTTCGAGCAAGCTGGAGTCGACCTGTCGAATCATGCTTCCCAAATAAACTTCCATTTCGCGGACTTGATCGTTCTTAGCTGAATCGGGCACAGTTTGCGCAAGGACTTTGAACACGCTGTTCAAATGCCGCAACAGGACTCCCTCCGCGCGTTGTAATTCGTGGAGTTTGATATAATCGCTGAACGAGCGAAACTCCTCGAACATCTCGCGCACAATTGATTTAGGACGGATATTTTCCTGGCCCACCCAAGGATGGCGCGCGGCGAATTCATTGAAGGTGGAATACACAAATTCGCGATTTGGTTTCGGATGTTCCAGCTTCTCGAGTTCTTCCATGCGCTGATCGTACTCGGTGCCTTCCATCTTCATCTCCGCCATCTTCTGGTCTTTCACCTTGTCGAGTTGTTTTCGCAGGATGATATCCGGATCCTCAAGGATGGATTCTACGAGCGTCAGCAGCACCAACGCATAGTCCGGCGCTTGAGGATCCATCAGCGGCAAAGTATCCAACAGGTAGAGCGACAACGCTTGATCCATCGAAAAATCATCCTGCAGATCTACATTGACGCGCAGATAGCTGCCGTCCTCGGTCTTTGGGATGAATTCCACAATTTTGCGATCGATCAATGATCGGAATAACTGCCAGGCCCGATCGACGTGAGCCTTTTTCTGTTTCGGTGTCTCATGGCAATCGCGAATCAACTTCTGCATCGCCGTGCAGCCATTTCCTTTTCTGCTCAAAACATTCAGCAACATCCCGTGCGTCACCTGGAATCGGGAAGTCAGTCGTTCGGGCGGCGCACTGATCAGCCGCAAGAACGTATTCTTATCCCAATTGACGAAATTTTTTCCGGGCGGCTGGCGCTTTACGGTTTTCTTGCCGTCACGCGCGGATTTTTCTGCCAACTTCAGATTCTCGATCACGTGCTCCGGCGCCTGCGCGACGACCCAGCCTTTGTCATCAAATCCTTTCCGCCCGGCGCGTCCGCCAATCTGGTGAAAATCCCGCGCGCTCAAGATAACTGTTTTTTGCCCGTCATACTTGCATAGCCGCGTGAACAAGACCGTTCGGATGGGTACATTGATGCCAACGCCCAATGTGTCGGTGCCGCAGATGACCTTGAGCAGCCCTTTCTGCGCCAATTGTTCGACCAGCACGCGGTATTTAGGCAACAAGCCGGCGTGGTGCAAACCAATGCCGTGCCGAAGCCATTTTTTTATTTCCGGACCGTAGGGGCTGGAAAATTTGAATCCTTCGAGCGTGTTCCCGATGGCCGCCTTTTCATCGCGACTGCAAACGTTGATGCTCGTGAAATCCTGCGCGCTTTGTGCCGCCTCCAATTGCGTGAAGTGGACGACATACACGGGCGCTTTGCCATCCGCGATCAGGCTTTCAAGTGTCTTGGTCAGCGGTAATTCAGAATAAGCGTGCTCCAACGGAACGGGACGATCCGCGGAAGTCACCGTAACGGTAAGTCGGCCGGTCAAGCGCGTGAGATCCTCCTCGAAAAACGTCGTGTCACCAAGTGTGGCGGACATTAAAAGAAAGCGCGTTTGCGGCAGCGTCAATAATGGCACCTGCCAGGCCACACCACGCTCGCGGTCAGCGTAATAATGAAATTCATCCATCACCACGTGCTGCACGTTCCCCGCCGCGCCTTCGCGCAACGAGATGTTGGCTAGAATTTCCGCCGTGCAACATAAGATAGGCGCGTCACGATTGACGGTCGCATCGCCAGTGCTGAGTCCCACGTTGTCCGGGCCGAATTCCCTGCAGAGCGCCATAAATTTTTCATTCACGAGCGCTTTGATCGGACAAGTGTAAACGGAGCGCTGTCCTCTCGCGATGGCTTGAAAATGCAGCGCCGTAGCTACGAGCGATTTTCCTGAGCCGGTCGGAGTATTGAGGATGACGTTCTTCTCTTCGAACAATTCAAGAATCGCCGCTTCCTGCGCGGGATAAAGTTGAAGCTGCCGCCCGGCTGCGTAGTCGAGAAAACGATCCAGCAAAAGATCGTTGCCGATTTTCTCATCGCGCGGAATCAATTCGTAAAGCGTCGCTGCCACAATCAAGACTACTGTTCCGGTGAACGGCTGAGAAGAAAGATCAGCGCCGACGCCGTTCGGAGTTCTCATCGAGTCTCCCTTGCATTATATTCGGACGATGTCGATTGAGCTGACTGAGAAACTTTTGGGCGATGCCGCGGGCTGGGATGTGATGAAATTCGCCCGGGCGTCATTGGCTCAAGGCCAGGTCATTAGTTCCCATTGGGCGCCTCCATTGTTACGCGGTGTGGTGCAGTCTGGCGGCAATTCGATTCGGGCGTCCATGGTTATTAAAAGCAGCAGCGACATTGACAATCTCTGCACCTGCCGTGAAGCGCGGGAGTGGGGGAAGATTTGTGCCCACGGTGTGGCCGTGGGTTTGCATTGGTTGAACGCCCAAAAAAAAGAAGCCGCCACCGAGCCCACACTAACGAAGATCGCCGCCAAAAAAACTCCGTCGTTGGTGCGCTCCGCTGAAGGTGAACCTGCCGAACTCTTTTTCATTCTCCCGCCAAATTTTGACCAGGCAGCCGCTCGTGGCCGGGTCATGCTCGTCATTGAAGCCAAGTGGGGTGGGGGACGATGTCCGCTCAGTGCCTTGCCGAAGGGCCGCCCTTTCGCGTTTTCCGCGCAAGATAATGCGATTCTCGACGCTATGGAAAAGTGGACGGACGGCGAAACTCCCGCGGTCCTCCAGCTCGAAACCAAAGATTTTGCCTCCTTGCTCCCGACGCTTACTGGACATCCCAACATTACCCTCGGCAAATCGAGCGAAGTCACCGTCACCAACAAGCCATTCGCGTTACCTCTGCGCGCTACGTTGGAAAAGAACGGCGAAATTACGGTTGCATTGAAGGAAAAGACAACCGCGCTTGCTATGGTTGGGAATTGGGTTTGGCGAAATTCAACCCTGCAACCACTCGCGCTGCCGCCTTCGCTAAAAGATCTCTTGCGTGGTCCTGCGCGCGTGACACGGGCGGAAGTGCCGGCATTTCTCAGTCAATGGCCGCAGATGCAAGCAACCAGTGCGGTGGAAGCAAACTTCAAGCTCGATGATTTTACGCTGAAACCCCAAGCCCCGCGTTTCCTGCTTGAACTCAAAGGCGGTCTCGCGCAATTGACCGCGCGCATTCAATGTTCTTACGGCTCGCGCATTATGACTCTCGGCGTGACCGATACCGACGAGGCCGTCTGGCTGCCCGATCCGGACGCGCCCACGCGTTATTCCACTCGTGACGTCAGCGCTGAACGCGCGGCGCTCGCGCGATTGCAACGCCAGGGATTTTCCGCGCCCGATAGTTCGGGAAAGTTGCAATTGCTCGGGCAGAACGCGGTCTTGAACTTTCTTGCCCGCGAATTCACGAAGCTCCAACGCGAATGGACCGTCACGCTGGACGAACAACTAGAGAATCGCACCCTCCGGAATATTGAACGCGTCGAGCCGCAGTTCCAAATCACTCCGTCAGGCGTGCAGTGGTTTGATCTCGGCGTGGTGTTTGCCACGAGCAGCGGTGAGACTTTTTCTGCCGCAGAAATTCAACGGTTGATTCTCTCCGGTCAAAGTCATACTCGTTCCAAGGGCGGCAAGACGGTGGTGATCGACACTGGCGCAGTTGAGGAATTGCAGGAAGTGTTGCTGGATTGTGCGCCGCAACAACACACGCAGGGTTATCGCATGAGCAATACTCAGGCTGGTTTTCTAGAGGCCACGTTGCGTCAGCACACGAACTGGAAAGTCCAGGCGCCGGCGGCATGGCGTGATCGTGCCTCCCGGCAGAGCGGCGAGGCGAAACTCGAGTGCCCTCCGCTGGGAAATCTGGAATCGGTGCTGCGCCCTTATCAAAAACAAGGTGTGGCGTGGCTTCAGTTTCTGCGTGAGAACGGTTTTGGCGGCATTCTGGCGGATGAAATGGGGTTGGGCAAAACGCTCCAAACGCTGGCTTTCCTTCGCGTCGTCCGCGAGAAACAGCCCGACGCCGCGCCGATGTTGATTGTTTGTCCGACCAGTCTCGTCTTCAACTGGCTGGCGGAGGCGAAGAAGTTTACGGCTGAACTCAAGGTGCTTGCACTGCATGGGCCGGACCGGCATACGGCGTTTGCCCGAATTAGTCGAAGCGATATTGTCATCACGAGTTATTCGCTGGCCCGTCGCGACGCAGAACGTTACCGCGATTTTGAATTCGATACCGTGGTTCTCGATGAGGCGCAACACATCAAAAATCGGCAAACTCAAAACGCGCAAGCCGTTAAAGCAGTGAAGTCCCGGCATCGCCTTGTCCTCACGGGCACCCCGCTGGAAAATTCCGTGCTAGATCTCTGGTCCATCTTTGATTTTCTCATGCCCGGTTACCTCGGGACCGCCAAGGATTTTCGCGAACGTTACGAATTACCCATCGCCAAAGCCAAAGACGCTTCCGCACAGCAGCGATTGGCCCGCCGGTTGCGCCCCTTCCTGCTCCGGCGATTGAAAAAAGATGTCGCTGCCGACCTTCCCGTGAGAATCGAGCAAGTTTCTTTTGCCGAATTGACACCGGAACAGCGCGGCGTGTACCAGCAAGTCATTGAAGCCAGTCGCAAGGAAGTCCTGGAGGCCGTCGGCGCTCAAGGACTGGCAAAAAGCCGAATCGTCGTCCTCACCGCACTTCTGCGATTGCGACAGGTGTGTTGCGATTTGCGCTTGTTGAATCTAGAGAACGCCGACCCCGCCACGGCCTCCGGCAAACTGGAGATATTTGGCGAGCTGTTGGAAGAAGCTATCGATGGTGGACATCGTGTGCTCGTCTTTAGCCAGTTTGTAAAAATGCTGACGTTGTTGAAAGAGAAGCTTACCGCCGACGATATTGAATATTGTTACCTCGACGGTTCGACTGCTAACCGAGGCGCGGTGGTGGAACAATTTCAGAACAGCTCCATTCCCGTTTTCCTCATCAGCCTCAAAGCGGGTGGGGTGGGATTAAATCTGACGGGCGCGGATACCGTGATTCATTTCGATCCGTGGTGGAATCCAGCCGTGGAAGACCAGGCGACCGATCGCGCGCACCGCATCGGCCAAACCAAGGTGATCACTAGTTACAAACTTATCACTCGTGACACGGTGGAAGAAAAAATCCTGCTGCTGCAAAATCGCAAACGAGAAATCATTCAATCGACCATCAGCGGGGACGAGGCGTTCGCCGAAACGTTGAACTGGGATGAGATTCAGGAATTGCTCGCATAACCTGGCGACAACGATAGTCATGACTTCTTTTACCTTACCTCCGGACTATGCCCGCGTTAAGCGCGTGCACAGTTTTCAGGAATTAATCACCACGCCTTTTGCCGATGGCATCAATTGCTTCTGTTGGGAACGCACGTTATCTGGAGATTTCAGCGAAGTCGTAAAACACATTGCTATGCGGGAAGAAATCACCACTCTCGACGAGGCGCTTCTGCTGAGTCTTCCGGTGAGCGGAGCGGGCCGGCTGGCCGTTGAGCAACTTCTCGAAGATTATCGCCTGCTCAAGAATCACAATCTGGAACCCGCACTAAATTGCATTCGAGACTATCCTCGCGACGAAAATCCTGGGCCAGTGCGCACCGACGTTTTCTCCTTCCACGCCGACAGTGCCACTGTGGAGGCGGACACCTACCTTTGCACTTATCACGGATCCGCGAGCGAGGGTTTGCGCAACCACGAGGCGCGCCGGCGCACAGATATTCCAGAAATTCGCGCCGAACTCCTAAAGCTTTTTGGCGGTAATGATGACGACGCCTTCCGCGAGTATCTGAAAGAAAATTGTTACGACCTCCATTATGCTCCCATTCCGTCGGCGCGATTTTTTTCCTTCGGAGTCGGTAATCTGTGGCGCATCGCAACGGACTATCCCGACTGTCCTGTTCCTCCGTGTATCCACCGCGCGCCCGAAACTCTACTCGGCGGATCGCCGCGGCTGTTGCTGATCAGTTGAAAAAATAGCAAGTAGATGTTGCTGATAACGTGTTTTCCTTCGTGCCGATGCGAAGCAGCCCAAACTGACGGCGCTCGACGAACTGGATTGACCCGGCCATGGACTCAACTCTTAACAATGCAGTGCCAAGTGGTTACAAGTGGGGCAGGGGAGGGCTTCAGTGAAAGCTTCAGTGTTTGTTGATCAATCAATGGCGGGCTTCTGTCGGTGCCTGCCGGTCGGCACGCTCCGGGCTGCGGTTTTCTATGCGTTTCTTTTCCCCTCGGTTCCATTTTCTCCGCACACCACCCGAAGGCCGAAGCCTGATTCGGCATTGAACACAATTTGCGCGCAAGGGGGATTGGTGATATTGCTGTCCAAGCTATGATGCCAGACTTGAAAGAAATGATTTGGCCAGAACCGAAGGATCATGCGATAGGAGGAAAAACTAAATGAGCACTCCACTTGGATACGAGCGGAAATTTGCAGATTTCATTAAACTTTGCTCGGACGCGAAAGCGAATGGCACGAGACAAATTGTTGTCGGATACCCTTGGGTCCTGGGCGATACCTACGAGGAACTGATCGAAAGCCTGTCCCGGTTAGCTGACGCCGGCTTGACCTTGCATATTGCCTCCCGAAAAGATTGGCCCAATCGGAATTAGCCTCCGCAAACTTGCCTTTGCTTTTTGTTTTATGAACCAAAGCGCTTATTTCAAAAAGCTGTTCACCTTTTGGCCTGAATTTTCTAAACTTTGTCGCATAGACAACAATTGCCGAGCCGGCTATGTGTGCAGCGCACCCGTCCGTTTATGGAATGGACTCGGTAAATGCGTAGTTGTAAGGACCCAAAGCGGACCCTTTCTCCCCGGCCGGATCGCTGTTTTAAATCAACCAAACGGCGGCGGTTTGGCTCCGCCAAACAAGCGATGAGTATTGGTTGCTTTGCGAAACGGTCTGCTCTCATTGTTCCGGCCAAACATACGGAAGGTGATTTTGCATCCGCCACCAAAACGAGATGAAGCCTTCGGTGATGATCAGATCATCCAGCCGTTCGCGCGCTCCCGCGAAACGATATAGCGGGTTGTCTTCGATTATTCATACATTCAATCGTATTTTGTTTGTAATTCACGAAGGCGATTTTGATTAAATCTTCAGTTTGATTAGAATCCTCTAAATCCTCCGCATCTCGATAGTGTATGCGTTTGTGTCCCGCGACTATCACCGTTTCGAGGATGCAAAGCGCTTCTTCAATTATCCATCGAGCGCCCCGATCAAGTTTTTCCTGTTCAGTCAGTTTCGCATCTGCTCCCCCAGCCTCGGCGTAATACAGAAGAGCATTTTTTGCCTGCGGTTTCAGTTGAATTCTTGCGACCGCGACAGATTTAATGTGGGGCTGCTTAAAATCACGCAATTCTGCCGCTGCCTTTTCGAGTCTCTCTGCCATTTCAATGCGTGAAATCGGATCCATCGTTCGCGCCTGGGTGCTCATTGAATCTGACATCCAATTCGGAATAGAAAATTCCGTATGAGGTTTTCTTTTGGAGGGCTTCGGATTCTTCATAGAATTTTGGAATTTAATGGAGTTGTCTGGTTGTCTTCTCGGCCTTCGAAGTGAGAGAAGCAAATCCAGATTGGCGGTGACAAGGCTGTTTCGAGAAAAAATCGGCGACTGCTTTCCTTCGTCTCGTTTCACAAATGCCCTAGCTGCTATGCTTTATTTTGGTGACGCAGAAGTCTCTTTGAAATTGTATTAGAAATTTTGCAAATAACCTGGCCGTGTTGTTTTGGGGAAGTTGTGACAGATCACGTTGGAGGGGCAGATCGACTTTTAAAATTCCCTCGGCCTGGAATTTTTCATGCGCACCAAGATGGCGAAGCCACGAGACGATCTTCGTGTTTTCAGCCAAGACAACCGCCTGAAGAGTCTGGATTCCCCGTGCCAGCGCCATCAGATATAGAACCGCCAGCAAGGCGGTCCCCAGCCCTCGCCCTTGAAAGGCGTCAATGACAGCGAAGGCAACCTCCGCCGTTGTGGAGCGTTCTTTCATTCGAACAAAGCGAGCAATGCCGATTCCAGGAAGGCCTATGCTCGATGCGTCCAAAGCTATCCAAGCGACATGGTTTTTCTGATCCACTTCCGTGAAATAGCGCAACTGTTCCTCGCTAAGTCCGCGCACAGGAGAAAAGAAGCGCCGATAGCGCGATTCGGAGGACATCTGGAGAAGGCCCGACTGGAGTCGGTTGCGATCCTCCCGCAGCACGGGTCGCAGTATTACGGGCGTGCTGTCTCTCAACCGAATAGAAAGTTGAATTATTTCTGCGTTGTGCATGGCGTGTCAGGAGAAATTATTTTGACCGCTTCATCTGTCCCTGGCGGGCATTACGAGCACCTTGTCCACGCGGTGCCTGTCCATATCAAGAATTTCGAAAACGTAGCCCTGCGTCTCAAAAGCCTCACCCTCCTTCGGCACATGGTCCAGATGTTTTACTACAAAGCCGGCGAGCGTCTGGTAATCCTTGCTTTCTTCGTCGCCAAAGGTCAGTCCCGGCAGAATCTTCTCCAGCTTCTCGATTTCAATCATCGCGTCAATGAGCCAGGAGCCGTCCTGCCGCCGCTTCGCTTGTGGCTGGAGACGCTTTTCGGGCGAAGGGAAATCGCCGATAATGGCCTCCATGACATCCTGGAATGTCACCAGGCCGACAATGCCGCCATATTCATCCGTCACCAGGGCGATATGCTCCCCGGTCTGCTTGAACGTTTCGAGCAATTGAATGACGGTTTGCGTCGCCGGCACGACCAACGGTTGGGTCATCAGGTCGGATATTTTAGGTGTCACACCCGTGGCGAGATTCGCATAAATCGCTTTGACTGAGATAATGCCTTTGATCTTATTCCGACTTCCCTCATAGACGGGGAAAAAGGAATGCGAACTTGTTACGATTTTCCGCCAGACCGCTTCGTGCGTTTCATCGCGATGCAACCCGATTATTTTGGCTCGAGGCGTCATGATGTCGCGCACCATCAACTGATCGAGTTCAAGGGCGCTGCTGACAATCTGGGTTTCCACTTTGTTGAACGCCCCGGATCGTACGCCTTCCTGCATCAGCACTTTCACGTCCTCCTCGATGACAGTTGCTGGTTTTACTTGCCTGAAGCCCAACATTCGTAGCGACGCGTCGGTCGAGGCACCCACAAAACTGACCAAAGGTCCGACGATGACTGAAAGCTTTTGCATGGGTTTTGCCATGAACATCGCGATGCGCTCTGGATTGTTCAGCCCAATTCGCTTCGGAACCAACTCGCCAAGTACGAGGGAAAAATACGTGATGGCAATGACCACAATAGCAAGGCCAATTGCCTCGCCGTAGGGAGCAAGCGCCGGAAGCGCCTGCAACGCGTCTCGAATCTTCTCCGCGATCGTGGCGCCGCCGAATGCGCCGGCCATGATTCCGACCAAGGTAATGCCGATTTGCACCGTGGAAAGAAATCGAGTGGGCGAGTGGAGTAGTTCGAGCGCCACTCGGGCTCGTTCGTCGCCCTGATCGGCGAAGCGTTTAAGTCGCAGCCTCCGGGCAGAAACCACGGCAATTTCGGTCATGGCAAAAACGCCATTGAGCGCGAGCAGAATGAAAATGGCGACGACTTCAATGATGATGCTAGTCATACCGTTTTAGAGGTTCGTCCCACTCCACGCGTGATGAACTTATCCAACTCACGAAGCCAAAGAACTGAACTCGCCACGGCAGTACAGCGGAGCCAGTCGCCTGAACTCAGGCTTACGGTGGAAAAAGCATTTTGCAGAAACGGGACATAAATCACTGCGATTTGCAGGACCAAAGACAATCCCAGTGCGCCCCAAAGCCACGGGTTGTCAAAAAGGCCCTGAAAGGCGGTTCGTTTGTCCGAGCGGGAGTTCAGGACGTTGAACATTTGAAACAGCATCAGCGTCGTAAAGGCCATTGTCTGTCCGTAGCGCAGGTTTCCGGAGCCCTCAATCAACCCGCCCGGCAGCGAAGCGTCCAGCACTAGCAATGTGCCCGCCGCCATAATCGCGCCAATGAAAAAGATGCCTGCCCACATACGGCGTGTAATGACCCCTTCGCTGCGCGGACGCGGCGCGCGCTTCATCTGGTCCTCCGCAGGATCAACTCCCAGCGCCAGCGCGGGCGCGCCATCGGTGACTACGTTGATAAAGAGTATTTGCGTGGCGAGTAGCGGCAAGACCACCGCGTTTCCCTCGGCCCGAAGTCCGATGAGCTTCGCAAACAGCACTCCGAAAAACATGGTCATGACTTCGCCGATGTTCGAGGACAACAAATAGCGTAAGAACTTGCGAATGTTTGAGAAGATGGCACGACCTTCTTCAACGGCGGCCACGATCGTCGCGAAGTTGTCATCCGTGAGCACCACGTCGGCAGCTTCTTTCGAAACGTCCGTTCCTGTGATGCCCATCGCTATGCCAATATCGGCAGTTTTAAGTGCGGGCGCGTCGTTGACTCCGTCGCCCGTCATCGCAACCGTAGCACCGCCGCTTTGAAGCACCTTCACAATGCGCAGCTTGTGTTCCGGGTTGACGCGCGCATAAACCGAAACTTCACGTACCGTTTTTGCGAGTGCTACGTCGGACATTTTCTCCAACTCGGCACCGGCAACCGCGCGCCCATCCGGAGCGATACCGAGCTCGGTCGCGATGACGGCAGCGGTTTTCGGATGGTCGCCCGTGATCATGATCGGGCGAATGCCCGCGGTCCGGGCACGCGCTACGGCCTGCTTTGCCTCCTCACGCGGCGGATCGATCATTCCAACGAGGCCCAGAAAAACAAGTTCCTGCTCGAGGTTTTCATCCACCTCAATATTCTGAAGCGCGTTGGCGGGCAGTTCACGGGCGGCCACGCCCAAGGTGCGGAGCGCCTCACCCGCAAGACCCTCATTTAGCCTCAAAATCTCCGCTCGTCGCTCATCGCTCAACGGCTTCTTCGACTCACCCACCAGTTCGTGCGAACAGCGTGCGACCAACACATCCGGTGCGCCTTTCGTGAACACGAGCAAGCGCTCCTGCCGCTCGGTGTCCGTGTGGACTGTGCTCATGAGCTTGCGATCGGAGGAAAACGGGACTTCTCCGACACGCTCGAAACGCACGTCCAGCATTTCATTTGCCAGGCCGGCTTTGCGCGCGGCGACCACCAGGGCGCCCTCGGTTGGATCGCCCTGCACGGACCAGCGGCCTTCGTGCTCTTGTAGCACCGCGTTGTTGGCGCGGTCCGCGACCGTCAGAGCACGCTGCACTTCAATCCGGAACGCGCCTTCCAGCGCTGCGCCGTTTTGCACACGAACATCGCCTTCAGGCGCGTAACCAGTGCCGGTCAGATTCACCCGGCCGCTCGCCGTGATCACCGCCCGGACGGTCATTTCGTTTTTGGTCAGCGTTCCCGTTTTATCGGAAGCGATGATGTTGGCTGAACCGAGTGTTTCGACGGCCACAAGATGACGCACGATGGCGTTCCGTTTCGCCATGCGCTGCACCCCCAGCGCGAGGACGACCGTCACCACGGCAGGCAATCCTTCGGGCACCGCTGCGACTGCGAGCGCGACACCAAGGATGAGCACATCAAAGAACGCGGAAAAGCCGCGAACGTTCTCGACGAGAACAATCGTTGCGATCATCACCACGGCGATGATGACGACCACGGTCCCCAGGCGCTTTCCGACCCGGTCGAGTTCATTTTGGAGTGGTGTGGCCTCAGTGGGAGCTTCCTTCAACATTCCGGCGATACGACCCATTTCGGTTTGCATCCCGGTCGCCGTGACGACGGCTTTGCCGCGTCCATAAGTCGCTGCCGTGCCGCTGAAGATCATGTTGGCCTGATCCCCTAATCCGCTTTGTCCAGTCACCGGGCCAACGTCCTTGGAAACCGGCAAGCTTTCGCCCGTGAGCGCGGCTTCAGCAGTTTGCAACGCGGTGGAATGAATCAGACGTGCGTCCGCGGGAACAGTGTCACCCTCTTCGACAAAGATAATGTCGCCGGGCACAATCTCCGCAGCCGCAACGCTTCGCCTTTCGCCGTCCCGCAGGACCTGCGCGTGCGCTGCCGACATCTGACGCAACGCGGTCACTGCCGATTCCGCTCGCGACTCCTGGATGTAGCCCATAATTGCGTTGAGCAGCACGACCGCCAAAATGGCAATCGCTTCATAAGGCAGCGCGGATTCCCGTTCGATTACCCACATTACAGCCGAGATGGCCGTCGCAATGAGCAGCAGAATCACCAACACGTCCTTGAACTGCGCGAAAAACTTCTTCCACGCCGGCACTGGCTCGTCCGCTGTTAATTCGTTTCGGCCAAACTTTGCGAGCCGCGCGCCTGCCTCAATTTCGCTCAAACCGCGCCGAGCATCCGCGTTGAACTCCGCCAACACTTCGTCCACGGTCTCTTGATAAGGCGTCGTTTTCCTTTTTGGAATCGCCCTGCTGCTCATATCGGGTATCCATCACTTTTGTTTGCGTATTTCCACGGGCATCTCACTCAGTTTCCTAAGTATCTTTGCGCGCCGCCGCAATGGCCACCAGTCATACAGATAAATTTCCATCGGCCGCCACATGCCCACCCAGCCGGCAATGGCCAAGCTCTCCCGTGCGAAAGTGGAAAACGTGCCAGTTCCCGCTCCCACGAGGAACCTGCTTATAACTAAACAAGCGGCCAAAAAAGCCAGTCCCGTCAACAAACTTCTGCGACCCTCCTGCATGAGACGCCGAAATTCCAGCGGGTTGAGCTCGACGCGATACGCGAAATAATGGTGGACAGCTCGTTGAACTATTGGCTGGGGTTCTCGCTCGTGGGGCGATGCGGCCACGTGGACCACCAGCGCTATCGGTTCGTCCAGGGGAAACTCCCGCGCCCAACTCACGATAAACTCTTCCGCATCACGGTCCAAATCCTTTTCGTGGAAAGGCGAAGGGTCCATCGTGTTAAACAACTGGCTCACCTCCCGAAGATTGAGCTCGATCCGATGGACGGATGACTGGCTGTGACCGTGAGAGGTCGGATTCATGCATCAGAACATGCCAGCAAAGAGCAAGTTTGTTTAGAGCGTTTTGACAGATTTGACATCCTCCTGTCCGGAAATGAAATTCCAGAGGAGGGCGCGGGCCTCCTTCGCGCGCTGGTAAACTTTAATGGGAAGGAATTGTTATGATTAATATTGAAGACTTCATCCGAAAGCGTCTCGCCCTTTATCGGGCCTACGAAATCCGAGATAATCGTGAACGGCCGGGACGCGGCAAGGAGGGCAAGTTGTCCTATGGTCCATATTTGCTAATTTCCCGCGAGAAGGGGGCAGGTGGCAGTGCGGTAGGCAAACTGGCCGGAAAACGCCTGGGCTGGCAGGTGTTCGACAACGAAATCGTGGATGCGATCGCACAGAAGGCGAACGTTCGCCGAGAGTTAATCGAAAGTCTGGATGAGCGCGAGCGGGCGATGATCCAGGAAATTGTCCAACGGTGGCTCAACCCTAAGTCCATTGGCAAATCCGGCTACCTGGCTCATTTGCGGGAGATCCTTCTCACACTGGGTCACCAGGGAGACGTAGTCATCGTCGGCCGGGGGGCACAGTACGCTTTGCCCAGCGAATTCGGTTTGCGGGTGCGGATGGTGGCACCGGTCGAGGTTCGAGTTCGACGGATCGCCAAGCGTGAGAACATGAGCTTGGATCGGGCGCGGAAGGCGATCAAAAAATCGGATCGCGAACGAACCAGATTGGCCTTTAAAGAATATCGAAGAATCCTGACTGATCCCTTGAATTATGATGTGACTATCAATTCGGCCGAAATGACGGTTGAGGATGCAACCGAGGTCGTGCTGAACGCGCTCCAAAGAAAACTAGCGGTAAAGCTTAAAAGAAGGGGGTCCGCTTGAGGTTTCGCAACCTCGATCCGTCAGAGCATATGACCGGATGAGCGGCGGTCGAAGAGAGCCGGGGCTGCAAATCGTGGGCGGCAGATTGTCGTTTTTGAATCACGATTTTTCTCCAAAGGCTATCTTCGCCGAGGTGAGAGACCGTTTCCTATCCCGCACAGCCAGAACAGTACAATGCGCGTGACGCACGACGAACTCTGCCGTGCTACCGAGCAAAGCTCTTTTGATTCCGGTGCGTCCGTGCGTGGACATGATAATCAGATCTATATTCTGCTTACTGGACGTTTCGACAATGAGATTGCCCGGATGCCCGGTTTCCATGGCGGTAGTCACCCCGCACCATTTGCTGACGGAGTCTGCGAGCATCGCAAGTTCTTTCTTGGCGGTGCCCTGCATTTCCGAAATCAGTGCAGGATAATCGAACGCTAAATATTCATCACTGGTGACGAAATAATTCGTGTGAACGACGTGCAGGAGGATGATACGCGCGTGGAAACGCCTAGCGATGGGCACCGCGTATCGAAGGGCTTCCGTGGCCCGTGGAGAAAAATCCACAGGGATCAGAATCCGTCGCAGATTAAGTCGTTCGACTTTCACTTTGGTTTTCGTCACGGATGCTGACCGAACGCCAGCGGATGAGCTTGCCTTCGCCCGGACCACTAGCACTGGACAAGGTGCATATCGCACCACTCTTTCGGCGGTGCTCCCCAGTTGAATATGCTTCAACCCGGTATAGCCATGGGTCGCAAGAATGATCAAATCCACAGACCGCGCCTGTGCCGCCTTCGCGATTTGCTGAAACGGCTTGCCGAAGGTGACCATGGTTTCCACGCTGCCGCGACCAAGGCGAGCGCCGGTCAAGCGCCTCGCAACATCTCCTAATCGCTCGCGCAATTGTTTCATCAACCATTGGTTCGCCTCTTCTGACCATTTCAATCCGAGTAGGTAATCTATTGGGAAAGCTTCGACGACGTGAATGAGGACCAGGTGAGACTGGAATTGTTTGGCGAAAGAAACCGCGTAATCCAATGCATGGCTCGAGCCTTTAGAAAAATCGGTTGGCACTAGGATTCGCTTCGGCGGTCTTGGTGCTGTCTTGCGCAGAACACTGAGAGCCTTGGGGCGCACCCGCTTCGTTGCCTTCGGCTCTCGAAGTTTTTCTCTGGCAGGGTTCTTCATAACCTTTGAGGGGATGTTCTGCTTCCGGTTCAGACCATCAGCGGCTCCGGCTGTATCCCTGCAGTTCGCGCACCACCAACACGGCACAATCCGCATGGCGCACGACCCGTTCCGCCGTGCTCCCCAAAAGCACATGCGCCAGCCCGGTATAGCCATGAGTCGTCAGCACAATCATATCTGCGCCCAAGCTCCTGGCAGCCCCCGTTATTTCCTGGAAGGGCAAACCTTTCCGCACAAATGCTCGCACCTGAACATTGTCGTCGAACACCTCGCGGGAGAGATCGAGTAAACGCCGCTGAGCCTCGTTTTGGTCCTCAGGCTCGATTTGAGGCGACATATACCCGGAATCGACTGGTATCAACATCGGCTCGATCACATGAAGCAGGATGATTTCGGCGGTGAATGTCTTTGCCAATGCAGCGGCGTAGGGCAACGCTTGAGCCGACGTTTCCGAAAAGTCAATCGGCACAATGATTTTTCGCAACCGCAATGCGGGGGTTCGGCGCACCTCAGCCTTCGGGAGGGAAGGAATTGTGAGAACCGGACACGGTGCATGGCGCACGACCCTTTCGGCTGTACTGCCCAAAAGTATTCGTTTCAGCCCAGTATAACCGTGCGTAGCCATGATGATAACGTCCACCTCCCGGACTCGGGCCAGCCTTGCAATTTCATTGAAAGCCTTTCCGTAACGTACAAAAGAACGAACCTGCGACCCTTTCTTCGATAGTCTATGGGCCAGTTTGGAGAGCTGCCTTTCAGCCAGTTCGACTACTTCCAAATCGTTCCGCGCAAGCGCGGAAGCTTCGACGCCGCCAAAGGTGGGGGATGGCTCGACCGCATTTGCCAGCCCTAGGCTGGCGCCGAGCTTCTCAGCCAGCCAGGCTGCATAGCGCACCCCTGCCATGGAGAACTTCGAAAAATCCGTGGTGACCAGTATCTTTTTGAGCCTGACCGCCGGCAGTTTGCGCGCTGCTTGAAATAGGGCAGCTGCGATTCGCGGTTCGGTTCGCGCGTTCACACCCGGTATTAGCTTTTCCAGTTTCTTTGATCGAGTGATTCTCATGGTGATCGAGATATGGTTGCCGTCGTTTCTTTGAATATTGGAGCAACGCTCCGCACCTCACGGGATGGGTGGACGTATGACCAGGACTGGAAGGTAGCTGCGCGCGATTACGTCGTAGGCAACTGATCCCAGAACGGCTCTTGATAATCCTGAACGTCCGTGCGATCCGATACAGATCAGGTCGGCCCCAAATCTTTCGGCTGCCTGACAAATGGTTGTCGAAGGTTTGCCGATTGATGCGACCTCCACTTTTGTACTTATCCAGCGAGCTTTTGCTTCAGAGGGAATGAGTGCGCGCATTTGCTTTTCGAGTTTCTTGAGCGTGCGGTCCGTGTTGCGAGCCTTCGAGCGAGTTTGTTCTAGAACGTGAAAAAGGCATACGGCCCCACCTCGATAAAGCGTAGAATAGGCGAATGGAATAGCTCGATTGCCAAGCACGGAGAAATCGGTCGGAACCAGCACCCGCTGGAATACTGGAATGCTTCCGCTGGCGATCGCCAATGAACCACACGGCGGCACGCAAGCCACACTCATGGGTGCGTCGTGGAGGATTCTCCGCGAGACCGACCCAAGCCAAAACCTCTCCACGCCATGGCGTTGGTGGGTGCCAACGACCATCAGGTCAGCCTCAGCATCCTTTGCGAATTCGATCAGCTGAGGATCCGGCCTGCCCCAAGATCCTGCCACGCGAATCCCGAAACCATCGTGGCCCAGGATTTTCTCACATTGTCTTCGCAAATCGCGCTCCAGAAATCTCTGAAGTTCGAACGAATCATCCCAGGAATGCTCCGCTAATCCGAAACGGTTACTGTCCTGCGGCGGCCAAAACACCGAGGCCACTGTGACTTTGCACGAACCGATCTTGCGCAGTTCAGAAACCCAACAAAGAGCAGCGTCCGCCGTGGCGGAAAAATCGTAACCGACCAGAATTCTCAAAGCACGCTTGCCCTGAGTCCAAGCTTTGAAAGCTCGGCCGCCGCGCACAACCAGCGTCGGCACGGGTGAGCTTTGAGCCACCCGTTCTGCGACACTGCCCACAAGCCACCGACTGGGAGCGATTTGCCCAAGGGAGGAAACCACGATAAGGCTTGCTTTTGATTTAGAAGCGAAGTCAACCAAGGCGGCGGCTGCAGAGCCGTTGAGTAATTCCTCCTCGACCATTGCGCCCGCTTTCCGTAACCGAGCTGCCTCACCCTTCAGTTTCAGCCGGCGCTGCTCGCGCAATCTGTCAATTTGGTCTTTAGGGAGCAGTCCGGATAGATCTGTTTCAAAAACATGGACCAAACGGGAAGGCTCGCGGAGTCGAGCTGCCATTGCTGCTGCTACGTCAGCCGCTTCAACTGCGTGCTGCGAAAAATCAGTTCCACGAATAATCTTCATGAAAGAACAACCGTTGCTGGTTGTTAAGCTTTAGGCAAAACTCCCCAAGTTAAACTTCATTCGTCCCCGGCTGAGCCCGATGTCTGAACTTGTCCGCCCGTCCTCAGATATGGAAATGGCCAGCCGCCTCGGGCTGATACAAGACTTCCTCAACTCGAATGCGCACCGGACCGGCTGGCACCAGCCATTCAAACTCGTCGCCCACGCGCTGTCCCAGCATCGCCGTGCCGATTGGAGCAACAACGGAGATTCTCCCTTGCTCGACATCAGCCTGTTCCGGAAAAACCAAAGTGTAGGTCATTTCCTCACCTGACGCTACCTCACGGACCCGGGCTCTGGAGTTCATTGTCACGACGTCCGCCGGCACTTCCTCCGGCGCTACGACTCGCGCCAGCTCTAACTCCTGCTGCAGGCTTTTCAAGTCGTCACGAGAGTTCTTCATTGTTTCAACCAGCGGACGAAGACGCCTCATATCCGCTTCCGTTATGTATATCGTACGCGTATTCATGCTTTTCTCCTCTATCGGTTTCATCCGAAATGACACACGATCAAGGCTGATCCATGTTTCTCATTTTTTGCGAGGAATCTTTTTTGGCAACACAAGCACAGGGCAGGGCGCATGTCTCACGACCCGTTCGGCCGTACTGCCCACTTCGTTCGGGGGCGCGTGTGACAATCCTCTCGTCGGCATGACCACTACATCGGCCCGGAAGTCTTCGGCCGCTTTCAGAATCTGCTTCGGCGCTGTTCCACTCTTAACCATGCATCGCCATTCCTTCTTTTCACCCACGTGCCTGCGCCCAAGCGCTCGCAGCTTTTGCCGCGCTTGACGCATCAGGCCCTCATTGGGACGCCGTTGCTGGACCGGGCCGTAGCCGAAATCGCGAAGGTCATAGATTGGTCCGACGACGTGCACCAATAGCAGGCTTTGCCCAATGACCGATTCAAGATTAGCCGCGGCTTTCAGTGCCCATGTCGACTCAGCCGAGAAGTCAATAGGAACCAATATACGCTGGAATGCGAGTGTTGGTTTGGACTTGAGTTTTCGCTGCCGGGGATTAACCGCACTCCTTGTTTTCCGCTCGATATTAGTCTGTCGCAATGGCGTTCTCCGTTTTAGCCACGTTCCAACGGTCTGGGCCGAATGACGGCGGCGGAGGCCGCTTCTCGGGGAAAAACCGCCCCGCTTCTCGCTGCTCTTGCTTCTTGGTTTCATAAGATCAGGTTCGGTTCAAAAACACTGATCCTCCAAATCGATGTCTCTCAAAAAAACCGAAAACTGCGAACACACACTCGTTCATCGATTTCAAAGCTGCAAGTCCCGAAAGAGCGCCCAATGTGACCGCCGCGAAAAGATCGGAACCTTCGACTTCGCAGGTATGCAGCTTGTGCCAAATGCTATGAGGCAGCCTCCTGCTGCCTCGCTGGAGCGTACGACCTATGGCTGACCCGCAGTTGGAATAACCAATTCGAACTACAGCTTCCGTTCCAGGAACGACTTCAGGGCCACAGCATTGTTATGTTCCTTATCTTTCGCGCCAAACACCAGTGTGACCTTGCCCCTTCGAGCTTCTTCCAAAAGTGGACGCCAGTTTTGCGGCCGCTCCCGTAGTTCGGCGAAGTATCGCTGCTGAAACTCACGCCACTTCGACGGATCATGTCCAAACCACTGCCTCAATCTTTTGCTTGGCGCACTCTCCTTTTTCCAACTTTCAATGCGCAAAGCGTCCTGTTTAACGCCTCGTGGCCACAAGGCGTCGACCAGGAACCGCTTACCGTCCTTTGGACCAGGCGGTTCATAGGCGCGTTTCGTGCGGATTGTGTTTAAATCCCTACTCTCGTTGCTGCCGAGCGTCTGATCTGGTTTTACGACAACACTTCCGCCTTCATTCTCCCAACGCTCAAGCGCTCGCCGAAGACGAGTTCTACGGGATAGTTGTTTTGCTTTCATAAGTCATGGCTGCTCTCGGTCCATATTGAGAGAGTCCTTATCGAACATGCTCTAAGATACTCAATCGTTGCCCAATGTTCTTCTTCGCCTCCGTCGTCATCTGTTTCAAGTCCCATTGAGGTGGGGTGAAGAGCCACCACCACCTGTCAGCCGTCGCAAAATACCAACCTTCCGACGCAGCTGATTTCGCTAGCTGGTGCATTCCAAACGGTTCCACAGGGATCACACCTGTTCTTACCTATTTAAGCGGGCAGCCGCCCCTTGGTGGAGCGGCCAAAATACTGGAATTAATGCCAGCACAATCACAGCGAGAACCACCGTAAGCAGTACTCCGGTTTTCACAAAATCCATAAATCTGTATTTGCCAGGCCCGTACACGAGGATGCATGAAGGCTCGAACGGAGCGATGAACGACACTGAAGCCGCCAACATAATCGCAATCGCAAACGTCCTTTCATTCGCTCCGAGGTCCCGGGCACTCTGTAGTGCGACCGGCAGCACAACCAAAGCGGCAGCGGCATTAGACATGGGTTGGGTCAGGAGAATTGTTAACACGAAGTAACCTGTCAAGATTCCCATGACGCCCAACTGTGATAACAGATTGTCGATGCCTCTGGCCAGCAGTTGCGCTGCGCCCGTTTGCTCGATGGCCACACCGAACGCAGTCATTCCTCCGATCAGAATCAGTAGCCGCCAATCGATAAATTCATACGCCTGTTCAATCGTAAGGCAACGGAACAGAATCACCAGAAGCGCTGCCGCCAGGAAACAAAACGAGAGCGGCAACAAATGAAGTCCGCCGATGACAAGTGCAGCCATAAAAAATATCACGACGAATAGTCCCTTTCGTTGTTTGAACTGGGGTGGAGTAAATTGTCCCAAAACCGCCAGTTCGCGTTCTCTCCGCAGGCTTTCGATTACATCCTTGTCCGCTTGGACTAACAAGAGATCCCCAACCCGGAGCCGCATTGAGCCGATATTATCGGTCGAGGCATGGCCACGGCGGTGAATGGCCACGATGTTTAGTCCGTGTTCTTCCCGTTGGATCGAATCCAGGGATCTGTCCAGTAAATCCGATTGTGGAGTCACGAGCGCCTCGGCGATTTTCACGTTCGCTTCTCTGAAGTCCTGATCGCCTCGCGCCAAACGCGCCCGGATCTGAAAGCCTTTAGCGGCCCGGACTTGAATGAGGTTTTCCACATTACCCGCGACAACGAGAATATCGCCTGCCTGGAGCGCGAATTCAGGATCGATCGGGACGCCTTGATTCTTGCGGATCGCCCGCAATAACCGGAATCCTTTTTTAGCTAAATCAGACTCCAGTGCGCGTTGCCCGACCAATGGAGACTCCGGGAGGACCACGACCTCAGACAAATAATCAGGAATTAGATAGTCCTTCGTCTGCTCAGGATTGTTCGGCAGTAACCGCCGTCCTACCAACATGAGATACGCGATTCCAGTAGCCGTGATAATCAGGCCAATCGGCGTGATTTCAAAAAGGCCGAGAGGCTTCATTTGTTCACGCGTGATAAAGCCACTCACGGCTAGATTGGTCGAGGTGCCGACCAGTGTACAGGTGCCGCCAAAAATTGAAGCGTATGCCATTGGCAAAAGCATCCTCGAAGAGGCCAACCCCTGTTGGCGAGCCAGCGTCAGTACCGGACCAATAAACATCGCAGTCACTGTGGTGTTGTTCATGAATGCCGACAATCCGCTGCATACGACCAATATAAGAAAAAGAATGCGGACTTCACTTTTCCCCGCTGGTCGTGTCAGCTTGCCGATAACGGCGTCCAGTACACCGGTCTCCTGCAATGCGCCACCGATCACGAAGATCGAGGCGAGCATCACTATGATTTCCTGGCTGAACCCCGAGAAAGCGTCGGCTGGCGAGAGGATTCCTATCCCGATCAAAACAAGTAGCATTCCAAGCGTGATGACATCTACCGAAAACACTTCGAAGGCAAACAGCGCAATTGTCGCGGCGAGCAGACCGAGGACTATCAATATATTCCATTCGTTTCCCATGCAAATCTAGATGGTGAGTATGCGAGTTAAGATTAAATTTCTTTAGGCACTGTTATGCGCGACGGCGAACAGCCGCGGCCCTGCAAAGACCGTTCGAGTTTTGTTATCCAGTTGCCTTCGATGAATATTTCAGCCGGCCCCGTCAGGGAATCGGGGAGACCGTCGAAAATATTACCGAATATCAAAATAATCGGATTCATCTCAAACGCTCCTTGCCCGCATGCTTTGGCGCATGCGTGGCCGATTGTTCGGGTGTTCCAGCGTTCGGAAGATGCCAGTGGCGACGGATGGCCAAGAACCTGAGCCCGAAGCATAGACATGCGCCCGTTAATCCCGCTACGCCCGACGAAAAATTCAATTTGTGGCCAACAACAACCACGGTGGCGCCAATTAACGCGGCGACTGCATATAAATCAGCACGCAACACAATGGGGATTTCAGCCACAAGCATATCCCGAGCCATGCCGCCGCCGATTCCCGTCGACATTCCGAGCAGCACAACGGCTACTGGACTAACGTGAAACGCAAGTGCCTTGTTTGCTCCCGTAACGGCGAACAGAGCCAGTCCCATTGCGTCAAATATTAGCACGGGACTGCGTAAGTGATTGATGAGCGAATACCGGAAGAATGTAATTAAGCCGGCCAGCATCGAGACCGCGACGTAACGCCAGTCATGTATCGCCAAAGGTGGAACGGCTCCGATCAGCACATCGCGCGTAATCCCACCCGTGTTCCCAGCCACATAAGAGAGGACAAATATGCCAAAAAGATCGAGTTTATGCTGAACAGCCGCAGTCGCTCCGCTTAAGGCAAAAACAAATGTGCCAGCTAGGTCGAGCGCAAGATTGAGGGTATGCATTGATCAGGATGCCAGCGTCAAAATTGCGTTGTAGCCAACCACGCTTTCGCGGCAACGATCAGCGTCTGGACTCCGGTTTCCAAAGTCGGATGGATAACGGGCGCAAAGTGCGGATTATGATTTGTCGGAATATCGCCAAGTCGTCCGGCTTTCTTGGCATTGGCGTATTGGACCGGGTCCGTGCCACCGACAAACCAGAAAACGGAAGGCACGTGCCACTCGATTCCAAAGCAGCCAAAATCCTCGCTGGCCATCGTTGGTTTAGTCTCCTGGATTTGGTTGGCCGGAAAATTCTTCCGAAATGCTTCCACCACCCGGCGCGTTGCCGCTGGATCATTCGTCACCAAGGAATATCGATCGAGCGGCGTGATTTCCGGCGGTTTAGGAGCGCCGGAGGCTGACGCTTCGGCGTTTACTATTTGCTTAATGGCGGCGAGCACACGTTTGCGAACCCCCTCATCAAACGTGCGCACGTTCAGCTTGATGATCGCGTCGTCGGGAATGACGTTTTCTTTCGAGCCAGCTTGGAGCACCCCCACGGTGACGACTGCTGACTCAGTGGGAGCGACCTCGCGGGAGACAATTGTTTGGAGGCGCATTACGGTTGAAGCCGCCATAACGACGGGATCAACGCTGGCCTCAGGCATTGAACCGTGTGCTCCGCGCCCAAAGAATCGAATTTGCATGCTGTCAGCCGCAGACGTGATCACGCCAGAGCGGCCGCCGAGCGTTCCCGCGGAGAGACTCATTACATGCTGGCCAAGTACCACGTCGGGTTTCGGAAACCGTTTGAGCAGGCCATCATCAATCATGGCTTGCGATCCCTCAGCAATTTCTTCGCCCGGCTGAAAAACCGGCATCAAAGTCCCGCTCCAGGTGTCGCGCGCCTTAGACAGAAAAGTGCTTGCGCCAGCGAGCCAGGTGACGTGCATGTCATGACCGCAAGCATGCATTACGGGCACTGTTTTACCTTCGCGATCCGTCGCGGTTTGGTTGCTGGCGTAAGGAAGGCCGGTCAGTTCTTTCACTGGCAGCGCATCCATATCCGCACGTAGCATAACCGTCGGTCCCTCTCCATTGCGCATTAAACCCACAACTCCGGTTTTCCCGACTCCAGTAGTCACTTCATAGCCCGCCGCGCGGAGCCGCTCAGCGGCCAATCCGGCCGTGCGCGTTTCTTGCATCGATAATTCGGGGTGGGCATGAATATCCTTGTACAGCTCCTCCAGATCCGGCAACAGTTCCGTCAGGCTGTTTCGAGATGCACCGGCCGAGCCTGAGGTCTTGGAAACTTTTGATTTAGATTTTTTCGGTTTCATTCCCTCTCTGCTATCCGGGCAGGACGTGTTTGTTTATTGTCGGAGCTGCTTGACCCAGGCTACGTAGCGGTCAACGAATCCCTGCAGAAATTTTTGCGTATCCGGATCTCCGATCTTGCCCTCGGAATCAAACATGCCCTCTTTGAACTGAATGAAAACTTCCGGTTGACCCAGTGTCGGAACATCGAGATACCCCAGCACATTGCGGAGATGCTGCTGCGCCATCGACGCTCCGGGAGCGCCAATCGAGGCACCAATTACCGCACCTGGTTTCCTCGCGAAGGAGTTGGCGCCGTACGGACGCGATGCGATGTCGATCGCATTTTTCAGCACGCCGGGGATCGAACGATTGTACTCTGGTGTGACGAACAGCACCGCGTCAGCCGGTTCAATTTCTTTTTTCAACCGCTGACAAACCGGGGGATAGTCGCTGTCGAACTCCTGCGTGTAGAGCGGCAGATCGTTGATTCGTACGTAGTGAAATTTCAGTTCGGCGGAGGCAAGTCTCTCAACCGCGCGCGCCAGTTTGAGATTGATCGATTCTTTCCGCAAACTTCCGACCAGAACGGCAACATTGATTGATGGCATAAATCTCTTTGCTAATTGGACCGGATCGACGCCGGACCTCATGCTTTGGGTGCTTGCCTTTGCGTTTACCAAAAAATCCCAATTCGTCGCAGTGTCATTGTTTTGAAATCTCTTTCTTTAAAAGTCGAACATCGTCTCGCTTGTCACGATGTCCACTGCGGGTTTCACCCCTGTTCTGAGGTGGTAGAAACCTATTCGGAGTGCCGGTGCCAATCTCCTTGTCGATGGATCTGCTCGCTTTAGTTGATGCGAATCTGAGTCCCACGACTCCGGCACAATCATCCGAATGGCGATGCGAAGCCGTCCGAGGCAGACACCTTCTGCAACACCTCTCCGTATCCCTATATAGTCATTTCTAGGAAATCGGATTTTTTTGGAGGTCACAACCCCATTTGATTTCCGAGAGGGGTGGCCAGAGCCTTTCGAATGCATGCGGAGGACGCCTGCAGGGTTTCTTATAAAGTCAAAAGAGAACTCCAAACAAGCGCACCGCTTAACCTTTAACGGAAAAAGAACTGTATGAGCATTAATGGAAAGGTCGCTTTGGTGACGGGTGCCGGCCAGGGAATCGGCCGGGCAATCGCCTTAAGACTGGCTGAAGATGGCGCACACATTGCCGTCGTTGATATCAAAGAGAAACAGATGACAGCTGTCGCTGAAGAGGTGCGGCAGCTTGGGCGCAAAGCGACGACATTCACAGCAGACATCAGCAAACGGGAGGACGTTTATAAAGCTGTCGACCACGCGGAGCGCGAACTGGGTGGCTTTGATATCATGGTGAACAACGCCGGAATCGCCCAGGTGCAGCCCTTGGCGGAAGTCACACCAGAACAAGTTGAGAAGGTATTCAAGGTAAATGTCGAAGGTGTACTCTGGGGCATTCAGGCGGCCACGAAAAAATTCAAGCACCGAAAGCACAAAGGGAAAATCATCAGTGCTTCATCGATTGCCGGCCATGAAGGAATGCCGCTGCTCAGTATTTACTCTGCCAGCAAATTTGCCGTGCGCGCTTTGACCCAGGCAGCTGCCCAGGAATTCGCCAGTCACGGGATTACCGTAAACGCCTACTGCCCCGGAATTGTGGGCACCGACATGTGGGTGGAGATTGACCGGCGCATGGCGGAAATTACTGATGCGGAGATCGGCGAAAGCTACAAGAAGTACGTCGGTGGTATCGCACTCGGCCGCGCCGAAACACCCGAAGATGTTGCTGCTTTCGTATCGTATCTTGCCGGTCCCGATTCCGACTACATGACGGGGCAGGCGCCGATGATCGATGGCGGCTTGGTCTACCGATAATTCATCTCCAGTGGAAGCGAGGCGCGTTTTATGGAGATGCCCCATGCCGTTAAAGTTGCCTCGCCCAATGTGATCGGGTTGATGCTTTGGATCCCCGGTGGCACATTTCTGATGGGTTCGGACGACTTCTATCTTGAGGAGCGTCCGCCGCACCGCGTCACTGTTGACGGCTTCTGGCTGGACAAAGACCCCGTGACCAACGCCGAGTTTCGGACGTTTGTCGATGCTACCGGCTATATCAGCGCCGCTGAACGTCGGGCAAACGCAGCAGATTATCCGAGGGTCGATCCGGCGCTGCTTGTGCCGGGCTCGCTGGTGTTTCAAAAGCCGAAGCAACGTGTCCCCCTGCACGATTCCAGGGCGTGGTGGGCATATGTTGCGGGAGCGTGCTGGAAAAGACCTGAAGGGCCGGACAGCATTCTACGAGATCGGGATGGTCATCCGGTAGTGCACATTGCTTATGATGACGCCAAGGCGTTTGCGCGTTGGGCAGGAAAGGAGTTGCCTACGGAAGCCGAATGGGAGTTTGCTGCGCGTGGCGGTTTGGATGGCGCCACCTTTGTTTGGGGGAATGAGTTTGCACCGCAAGGACAGATGATGGCGAACACCTGGCAGGGTGAGTTTCCATGGGAGAATCTCAAGCTCGACGGTTACGAAGGGACCTCGCCTGTGGGAGCGTTTCCTCCGAACGGCTACGGCCTTTGCGACATGGCCGGTAATGTTTGGGAATGGACGTGCGACTTTTTTCGGCCGCAACATGAACACGATGCACCGAAGGCTTGCTGTATCCCAAGGAACCCGAGAGTTGTTTCAGCCAAGGGAAGCCATGCGGCCAACGATGCGGCTTCGCGCATCCCACGAAAAGTGCTTAAAGGCGGATCCCATCTGTGCGCACCAAATTATTGTCTGCGATATCGGCCAGCGGCGCGACAGGGAGAAGCCATTGATACTTCGGCTTGTCATATAGGCTTTCGTTGCATTCTTCGAGAAACCCGCAACTCGTGAACAGCTCCATGAGCGAGATCTTTTCATCTACGGCGCGGATTGCCACGATCGCATTTGCGGTTACGAGCATGGTCGCGGTCGGACTCGGTCACAGCTTCAAGGAAATCATTTATCCTTTGCGAAATATTCAGCCGGTTGTCCGTGTACTCGTCGCAAATTTTGTTCTGGTTCCAATGTTGGCTTTTGCGGTCGGCCAACTGCTCAGTCTGGCCCAGCCACTGAAGGCAGGCCTCATGCTGATCGGCATGGGAGCCGGCGCGCCGTTCCTGATCAAGTTGACGCAACATGCCGAACTTGATGTGGCTCTCAGCGCAACTTCGCTGATCATCCTGCTTCCGGCGAGTGTCATTTACATGCCGTTGATGGTGCCTCTGGCGTTGCCGGACGCACGGGTCAATGCTGCGGCAATTGCGATGCCTCTGGTGATGACCATGCTGCTGCCGTTGGTGATTGGGCTTGCCATTAACGAGGCCTCCGCGAGTTGGCTGGAACGCGTGCGAACCGTCCTAAGCCGCATTGCGAGCGTCATGTTGATCGTGCTGATCGCCACGACATTGCTCGCCAATTTTGATCGTGTCGTGAATCTCTTCGGCTCCAGTGCAATCATCGCCGCCATTCTTGTGATTGGCGGGGCATTTCTAATCGGGTATGCGCTGGGCGGACATGATCAAGAGAATCGAGGCGTCCTGGCCCTGGCGACCGCGCAGAGGAACATCGCAGCCGCAACGGTCGTGGCCACTCAGGATTTTTCGTACCCGGGGACTCTTGTGATGGTGATTACTTCGTCACTGGTCGGTCTAGCCATGCTGTTTCCCGCAGCACGAGCGTTGCGCAGCCGCGTTGCGAGACGTCGTTTAGTTAACCCCTAAGCAATAAACATTTTCATTCTTAATCATGCGTTAGCTAACTCACATTCGAAAAAAGGGCGTAAATATGAATGACAAGCATGCACAACCCGGTACCCGGCTAAATATCCTCATCCTTTGTATGGATCAATGGCAGGCACGCATGAAACTTCCGCCGAAACTCCGGCTCCCGGCACTCGAGCGGCTCGAATCTCGAGGAGTCACTTTTGATCGTCAATACTGCACGGTTCCGATCTGTACTCCGTCCCGTGCGACGATGTGGACCGGTGTACACGCGAAGAAGACTGGGTTGTGGGACAACACAAACTTCGCGTGGATACATGAGCTTTCCCCAAACATTCCCACTATCGGCCATATGCTGCGCGAACAGGGGTATTACACTGCCTTCAAGGGCAAATGGCATTGCTCGGAGGTACCGCGCAGCGAGGATGCGCTCGAACGCTACGGCTTTTCCGATTTCCAGCAGTGGGGCGAGATGTTCGGCGCACCCTTGCAGGGTGAACAACTCGACGGTGCGGCCGTTTTTGAAGCGATCGACTGGCTGGAGCACCAAGGCCAGCAACTCAAGCAACCGTGGCTGTTCGTGTGCAGCCTTATCAACCCGCACGACGTCATGTTCCTGCAAACCGACCCCGTCGAAACTCCTCATCCGAACGGCGCCATGGCGGGCTTTCAAACACCGGCTCAGCGACTAGGGTGGTTTCAAAAGCAGTGGGATGTCGGGTTGCCAGAGAATTTCGACGATGATTTCACGTACCAACCGTACGGCGTGCGACATTACAAAGAGCAGATTGATCTGAATTACGGACAGGTGCCGAGGGATCGCGATGATCTTTGGATCGTGCGACGCAATTACCTTGTGAACGCGATGCGCCTTGTGGATGCGCAGTTCATGAAAGTCCTGGAGGCGCTGGACCGCCTCGACATGTGGCGAAATACAATCGTCATCTTCACGTGCGATCATGGTGAGATGAATGGCGCGCATCACATGGCGCAAAAAGGCGCGATACCGTTCGATGAGGCAGCTGTCGTGAACCTGACGGTTTGTGTGCCGGAGGGCCCGCGAGGCAAGCGCACATCAGCAATCGGTTCGCATTTGGACCTGGCGCCAACGCTCCTGGAATTTGCCGGTATGTCCGAACAAGATATTCGCGAATGTTATCCACACCTGAAGGGACGCAGCCTCAGGATGGTTATTTTACACCCAGATCAGGAGGGGCCACGAGGTAGCGCTCATTTTCCAGGAGATGGCGCGCTGTATTGCTGGGATGGGCTACACTCGCTGCACAAGGATTGGGCGTTGTCGGGCGCGCTATTGGAACTCACGGAAATGAGCGTGTCCGGCCCCCACGGTCCGGAAATCAATCGCGATGAGAAACTGAAACGCGCCGGTGAAAAGTACGGCGCTCCTGACTTTAACCAGCGCACCTTTTATCGAGTAATCGTGGATGGCCATTACAAACTGGTGCGGTGGTTCAGCCCGGAAGAATACGGCAACCCCGAAACGTTGGAAGACCTTTACGCTCGCGGCGACGTGGCCCTGTACGATTTGGAAAACGATCCGGGTGAACTTGAAAATCTCGGCCACCGAAATCATCCGCGCTATAACCCGGCACTGGTGCAGCAGATGGCCGCGAAGTTGCACAACCTCGTGCTCCACGAACTTGGCGACGATCAACCGCCATTCGATCTCGGCCTCTTTGGAACGCGGCAAGTGCATTCGGACCACGGCCAGGCCGCTCACGATTTGCCGGCACATCACTGAAGAGGATTCAGAGTGGGTATTCGGACCGCTGTAAGCGTGGGAGTCATCGCCGAATGAGATGAACCCGGAGAGTAATCAAAACGATACGGATACCGCGACCGACCTCGCGCCTGAGGTCAATTTGCCCGGGTTACGTCGGTTACAGGAGGTAGTGTCGCGCTACGGCGGGCGCTTGCTGCCGGGCAGAAAGGGAATCTACAAAAACAGCGTCGCCGGCTTGACTGTGGCCGTTGCAAGCGTGCCCGAAGGTATGGCCGGGGGAGTTCTTGCCGGGGTGAATCCAATTTACGGATTGTACGCGAACATCATCGGCCCGCTCGCCGGCACGTTGATTTCGAGCACTCAATTGATGATTATCCAAAATACGAGCGCGGTGTCGCTGGTCGCTGGGCAGTCGCTTGCGAGAGTTTCACCCTCCGAGCGCGAAGGGGCGATGTTCCTGACCGTTGTGCTCGCCGGGGTGATTGCGGCGGCTTTCGGCTTTTTGCGCCTCGGCCGGCTCACGAAGTTTGTCTCCCACTCGGTGATGACGGGTTTTCTAGCTGGGGTCGCAGTTGTCTTAATCCTGAGCCAACTTCCGACAATGGCGGGATACGATGTCGAGGGCGCGAATCGGATAACCCAGATGGTGGATTTGTTTCGCAAACTACAGAACCTTCGTATCAATTCATTGATTGTTGGCGTTTTGACACTCGGCATCGGGATAGGGGTGCAGCGGACCCGAATCGGACGCTTTGCCAGCTTGATCGCAATAGCGGCGCCGTCCCTTCTTGTGGCGCTCTTACAACTACAAGGCGTCGAAATAGTTCGCGACCTCGGAGCAATTCCGCGTGGCCTCCCGGTTCCTCAGTTTCCACCACTCGCGGGGATAACAGATGCCCTTAGTGGCGCGGCGGCTGTTGCACTGGTGCTGCTCGTCCAGGGAGCAGGGGTAAGTCAAAGCGTACCCAATCCGAATGGCACTGCGCGAAAGGCTTCGCGGGACTTCGTCGCACAAGGCGTGGCAAATATTGCATCGGGAATTTTTCGAGGATTGCCCGTCGGTGGATCAGTGAGCATGACAGCGCTCAACGTGTTGGAGGGCGCAACGCACAGGTGGGCGGCAATTGCTTCCGGCTTATGGCTGGCCTTGGTCGTGATTTTTGTGCCGGGCGCGGTGGCCCATGTCGCGATGCCGGCTCTGGGAGCAGTGATTATTCTCGCAGGTGCGCATAGCATCAATCGCGACGACATCATCACCGTATGGCACGCAGGTTGGCCGGCGCGCGTGGCTGCGGTTACAACCTTCTCGGCGATGATGCTGTTGCCGATTCAACTCGCCGTGGCGCTCGGCGTAGTGGTATCCGCAATACTGTACTTAGGCGAGTCATCAAGTGACGTCTCGATCGTCGAGTTGCACAAAATGTCGGATGGCAGGATTGAGGAGCGGGAGCCGCCCCGCGAGCTGCGAAGTAATGACGTCACCGTACTCGATATCTACGGACACCTGTTCTTTGCCGGGGCGCGAACGCTGGAACGCTTGCTGCCAGAGCCGCGAAGAGCGGACAATCCTCTCGTAATCCTGCGCTTGCGTGGACGCGGAATGCTGGGAGCCACCCTGGTTGAAGTCCTGACGAGTTACGCCTCCAAACTCGATGAAGTTCGCGGGCGGCTCTTTCTTACCGGAGTCAGCGAAAAGGCGCAGGCAGAGCTTGCAAGCGTTTCAAAACTTCACCTTTCTGGACCGATCCGCGTGTTCGAGGCCACTGCCATCGTCGGTCAATCGACATGCGCAGCGCACGAGGAAGCTCAAGCGTGGCTCCTAGAACAAAACGCGCCGCAAGACGACATCCGCGCAGGTTCAAGGTGAGTGCTGTCAAGATGTCAGAGTTTACCTCACGATTTTCATCGTTCTTTTCGCTCCGGTTCTCGCACAACCAGCACCGGACAACGGGCGTGACGAACGACGCGTTCGGCGGTGCTCCCGAGCCAGATGTATTTCAACCGGGAATGACCACGTGTGGTCAGTACGATTAACTCCGCACCGAGCTTCTGTGCCACGCTGCAAATTTCTTTGAATGGCTTTCCATCTCGAACTTTTTCCGAAGCTTTAACCTGATCGGATCTACCAATGTTTTCAGCTATCTGTTTCAACGCAGCCTCGCTGTCTTTCATCAAAGGCGTAAATAACTCATTCATCAATCCATAACCCAGGAAGTAATCGATGGGGAACTTTTCCACGACATGCAGCAGAATCAGTTCGGCGTTGGATTGTGCAGCAAGTGATGTCGCCCAGGGCAAAGCGGTTTTAGAGATTTCCGAAAAATCAATCGGGACAACGATTCTCTTCAGTTTGAGTAGAAGCATTTTGCCGCTTCTCCTTGGAATTGTGCGAACCGGCACAGTGAGCACTGAACACGGAGCGTGACGCACCACTCGTTCGGTAGTGCTGCCCAATAAGACGCGTTTCGCTCCTGTGTAGCCGTGCGTGGCGATAACAATCAAATCCGTCGCTCGCGTGCGGGCAGTCATAATGATCCCATGAAAGGAGTTTCCGGTATGCAGGATTGGAGTGATTTTCAAACCACCTCTGCTCTCCCGTTTCGCAAGCTTGTCCAAGCGCACACGGGCCTGTTTGGCTATCTTGGAATCTTGCAGAGGGAGTGTCACGGATCGCATGCCCGGCATGGGCGGCGGCGGTGGGAACTCTACGACATGGAGCAGCGCGACAGATGCGCCAACCTTTTTGGCAAGAGCCACTGCATAGCGCACCCCGGCTATCGACTCATTCGAAAGGTCCGTGGTGGCAAGAATTTTTTGAATTCGCAAGCGCGCTCGTGGCGCCGTGATTTTGCGTCCGGAGTCTCCGGATGATTTCGAGGAGTTCATATTGGTAAAGGTTCTTTCTCCGCTTCCATCTTGTTTCTCCGGGCATAACGGTTGCAACGCTGAGGTCTTTGTACCGCTCGTTCAAAGCTTTGTCCTCCGTAAGCGAAGTGCGTTGGCAATTACCGAAACTGAGCTAAAACTCATCGCTGCACCAGCGATGATCGGGCTCAGCAACACGCCAAAAAAGGGATAGAGCAATCCAGCAGCGACTGGAATACCCAGCGCATTGTAAATAAAGGCGAAGAACAGATTCTGCCGGATGTTGCGCATCATCGAACCGCTCAACGCCACAGCCTTGGCGATGCCGCGTAAATCGCCTTTCACTAACGTGATGCCCGCACTCTCCATCGCCACATCAGTGCCAGATCCCATTGCGATGCCAACGTGAGCGGCAGCTAGTGCGGGGGCGTCGTTGATGCCATCGCCGGCCATCGCAACGATGTCGCCCTGTTTCCGCAGTTGTTCGACGCGCTCGTGCTTGTCTTGTGGTTCGACTCCGGCTTCAACCCTGTCCAGTCCGAGCTTCCCGGCTACCGCATTGGCAGTGCGCTCGTTGTCGCCGGTGAGCATGATGATCTTCAATCCGCGTTGATGAAGTTCTGCGATCGCCTCGGGAGTGGACGTCTTGATCGGATCAGCGACCGAAAGCAGACCCGCGGCTTTTCCATTGATGGCGACGAACATTGCGGTTTGTCCCTCCGCCTGCAAACTGGCAGCGCGCTGATTAATGGGTTGCAGGCCGCTTACTCCACGGTCCTGAAGAAATTTCAACTTTCCAATGGCAACTTCGCGATCGTCCAATCTGCCCACCACTCCACCGCCAGTGACCGAGGCAAAATCGCTCGCCGATCGTAGTTTGATTTCACGATCTTTCGCACCCTGAACAATTGCTGCTGCCAACGGATGCTCACTGTTCTGTTCCACGGAGGCGGCAACGAGGAGTAACTCCTGTTCGGTCGCGCCATTCGATGCGAAGACCCCCACCAACCGCGGTTTGCCTTCCGTGAGCGTGCCTGTCTTATCTACGACCAACGTAGTCACTTTTTCCATTACTTCGATTGCTTCGGCGTTACGAATGAGCACACCGGCTTGTGCCCCGCGTCCCACGCCGACCATCACCGACATCGGCGTGGCGAGGCCCAGCGCACACGGGCACGCGATAATGAGTACGGCCACAGCATTGGCCATGGCATAAGCCAGCCGCGGCTCAGGTCCCAACATCGCCCAGCCGACAAACGTGAGCACTGCGATGACGATCACTGCAGGCACAAAATATCCCGCCACTTTGTCGGCCATTCCCTGAATTGGCGCGCGACTGCGCTGGGCTTGGGCAACCATTTCTACAATCTGAGCGAGCAATGTGTCGCTACCAACTCGCCTCGCTTCCATGATGAAGCTGCCCGTGCCGTTCACCGCCCCGCCCGTGATCTTGTCGCCAATGCTTTTCTCCGCGGGGATCGGTTCGCCGGTGATCATGGATTCATTCACGCTTGAACGGCCTTCGATCACATCGCCGTCGACTGGCACTTTATCGCCAGGGCGCACCCGCAATCGGTCGCCCACTTTCACAGAGTCCAATGGCACTTCGCGTTCTTCGCCATTTCGCAGAAGACGCGCGGTGGGCGGGGAGAGATCCAGGAGCCCTCGAATGGCGCTGCCGGTGCGTTTGCGCGCACGCAATTCGAGCACCTGCCCAAGCAAGACCAGAACTACGATAACGGCCGCGGCCTCAAAATAGAGATCTATCTTGCCGTGTTTCGCGAGAGATGCTGGGAACAGGCCGGGGAATAACATCGCCGAAGCACTATAGAAGTAGGCTGCCTCTACTCCCAAGGCGATCAGAGTAAACATATTCAAGCTCCGGTTAACGACCGACCGCCACGCACGCACGTAAAAAGGCCAACCAGCCCAAAGCACAACCGGCGTCGACAAGATGAATTGGAGCCATCGAGATGTTGTCCCCGAAACCCACTCGGTATTTCGCCATGCTGGAACAAGATGCGCCATTCCCAGCACGAATACCGGAAGTGTAAGCACCGCACCGATCCAAAAGCGGCGAGTCATGTCGCGCAACTCAGAGTTATCCTCAGCCCCGCCAAGGGCGAGGTTCTTCGGTTCAAGCGCCATCCCACAGATCGGGCAGTTGCCCGGATGATCCTGCTCGATCTGCGGGTGCATCGGGCAGGTGTAAATGACTTCACTCTTCGACTTCCGCGCAGCATTCAGCTCCAACGCCATCCCGCATTTCGGACACGAACCCGGTTCGTCGCTCACGACTTCCGGGTGCATCGGGCAAAAATATTCCGCGGCGGATCTTGGCTGAACAATGATAGCCTGCTGACGAGAAGTGTGTTGTGAATGATTAGATTGCGCGTAGGCGTGCTCGCCAGCATGAGATTCTTCCTCCGACTCTTGCTCGAGCACATCCGCGTATCGGCTTGGTTCAGCGTCGAACTTGACCTTACAATTCGAAGAACAAAAATAATAGGTCTTGCGACCGTAGGCACTTTGGTCGAAAGCCTTTGCGGGCTCGACTTCCATCCCACATACCGGATCACGAACTGTCTCTGACACTGACATAGATACGGTTACTTGCGGCGCGTTGCTCGTTCGGTTGTGCCAAGGAATGCACGCCTCAGCCCAGCATGGCTGTGAATGGTCAAGTGATCATTTCCGTTCCCAAGCTCCTGAGGCTTTGGTAATTTCATTATACGTCGTTCCAACTCTTACTGCAATTCGCTCGGCGCCATACCCATCAAGGACCTTCTCGCACAATCGTGACCACCGCTGGTATTGAAACCCAAGTTCCAACGACCGGTCAGCTCAGCATTTCTTTAGCTGCCAGATACAGTCGAGAAAACTGCGAAATCCTGCGAATTTTTGAGGCTCTCGGTTGAGTTAGATCATACTTCTCCGCCTCACTGAAACGTTTTGTTCCGCTGCCGGTCCGAAATCGGCAGGTTCTAAACGGAATGAAAATGGGCACCTGTCCGATGCCGTACCAGACTGATTTCGTTTGCAGCGGAGGTTTCGGACGCGGATGCTTGTCTTCGTGCATGACCTCAGTGTTCTGATTACGTTTGCGGTTGGATTGACGGGCGCGTTGATCTTCGGCTACGTCGCGCTTCGCCTGAATGTATCGCCTATCATTGGCTACCTTCTGGCCGGGGTGGCAGTTGGCCCATTTACGCCCGGCGTGGTCGTGAATCATGGGGTTGCCGAACAGTTTGCAGAAATCGGCGTGATTCTTCTGCTGTTTGGAATTGGATTGCGTTTTCATCTGCACGAATTGATGGCCGTTTGGCGCATCGCGTTGCCGGGTGCGCTCGTTCAGAGCACGCTTTCCACTTTTGCGCTTGCGGGCGCGCTGCACCTGCTGGGCTGGACTTGGACGGCCGGACTGATTTTGGGAATGGCCATCTCGGTTGCCAGCACGGTGGTGATGGCGCTCGTCCTCGCGGAGCGGCGCGATCTGCACGCGCGGATTGGCCACATCGCAATTGGCTGGACTGTGGTGGAGGACATTCTCACGGTTGCGCTGCTACTGTTGCTGCCCATCCTGTTTGGTTCGAATGCGGCGGATAAGCACAATGTCGGCGGTGTCCTGGGCATTGCGGGCCTTAAGATTGTCGGCCTGGTGGCCGTGGTGGTGATATTGGGTAAATGGGTGATCCCCTGGGCGATGGAGCGGATAGCGCGCACGCGCTCGCGCGAATTGTTTACGCTGGCAGTGCTGGTGCTGGCGGTCGGCATTGCCGTTGGTTCCGCCAGGTTCTTCGGAGTTTCCATGGCTTTGGGTGCGTTTCTTGCCGGTCTGGCGGTGAGCCGATCCGAGTTCGCCACTCGTGCCGCCAACGATGCCTTGCCCATGCGCGACGCGTTCGCCGTTCTGTTTTTCGTTTCCGTCGGGATGCTTTTCGATCCTAAAAGTCTATTGAAGATTCCTCACATCATCGGATTGGTTTTAGTGGTGGTTGTCCTCGTCAAACCGATAGCAGCGGCGTTGACCGTGCGTTTGCTTGGCGAGCCGTGGCAAAGAGCGGTTCCCATCGGCGCTGCATTCTCACAAGTCGGCGAGTTCAGTTTCATCCTCGGGAACGTGGCACTGGGATTGGGACTGATCAACGACGCGGGTTGGAACGCGCTGGTCGCTGCCTCCATAATTTCCATTGCGGCCAATCCGTACATCTATCGTTCAGCCCGCGCACTGGCTAAGTCGCCAAACGGCAAATTCGCGGAACCAGATTCGGCACCCGGCACGAAGATTCGACCGAAACGCAGCATCCTTGTCGGCTTCGGCCCCGTTGGAAAAATTGTGCACCAATTGCTGGTGGACAGCGGGGCGGAAATTATTGTTGTCGATTTGAATCTCGACACTGTGCGGCAACTGCGCAGCGCGGGCCACAATGCGATTTATGGAGATGTTCGACAGCCCGGAACCCTGGTTGAAGCCGGCATCGAAACAACCGAGACCCTGATATTGAGCGCGGACATCGAAGATGCGGCCGACATCATCAAGCAAGCATTGCAAATTAATCCAAACCTGCGCGTGCTCGCTCGCTGCGCGCACCTGCGCGACGCGGAGGCATTGGGCCGCGCCGGCGCCGAGTTTGTTACCGCCGGCGAAGCTGAAGTTGGAGTGGCATTGACCGAAGCCGTGATTTCGCTCGCTGACATCACTGCCGAACAAGCTCCTCAGCGCAGGGATATTCGCCGTCAGCTCTATAAATCGGCAATCAGCTAAACCATTTCCGCAGGCGCTATACGCTTACATTATGACAGGCTCAGAGCAAGGGACTGAGGCACTGGGCAAATGAATCGCCAAGTTGATGAAGCAAAGGCCGGTTCTTCCATTGATGGATTCCAATCTCGACAGATTGGGCGAGATCGCACTCAAAGGCCTCAGCCATCCGTCTGGCTGTTTCTTCGTCAAGCATTACGACATTGCACTCGGCATTGAAGTGGAACGATCGAAAATCGAGATTTGATGAGCCAACCAGAGAGATGTAATCGTCTGCGACGAGTGTCTTTGCGTGCAGAATCGCCGGCTGATACTCAAATATGCGCACGCCACTGCCAAGCAATTCTGCGAAACAACCATGACCTGCGTGGCGGACGATGGGAACGTCGCTGATGCCAGGGAGGAGAAGGCGTACGTCCACGCCACGCCGCGCCGCACCACCCAAAAGTTTGATGGCGTTTCGCCGTGGAGCGAAGTAGGAGTTGGTGATCCAGAGGTATCTGCGGCTCGCCCCTATAATAGCCGCCAGGACCGCGGCCGTTTCCGCGTCACCGCGGCCGGGCCTCGAATCAAGCACCAGGGTTTTCACCCCGTCATCGCGATGCGGCTCAAAAGGATGAATTGGAAATGAATCTCCGCCGGAACGCATCCAACCTTCCTTGAAAACCAAAGCCAATTCCCAGGCCGTTGATCCTTCAATTCTAGCGTGAGTGTCCCTCCACAAGCCTCCTTTTGCATGTCGTGAGGACCCATATTCATTGCCAACATTCATACCTCCCGTGAAGGACACGCGCCCGTCTACCACAATGATCTTTCGGTGGTCTCGGATGAGATGATCGCGGAGATGAACCCAGAGGGGATGGAATAACCGGGCTTGAATGCCAGTTTGTTCTAGCTGCCGCCAAAACGACCGACTTGTCCTCCCGGAACCGAACGCGTCCGCAAGTAAACGAACCTGAACGCCGCGAGCCACCGCCCTTGCCAACCATTCAATCAGAGTGTAACCGACCGCATCATCTTTGAGAATGTAAGTTTCAAGCAGAATCTCCCGCGTTGCCGCTTCGATGGCCTTGGCTACGGACGCAAAAGCTTTATCACCATCGAAGAAGATGGCCACTTCATTGCCCTTGTGAAGCGGTCCGGTGTCAATTCGGTGGACTAACGCCTCAAATTCCGGACCGCGGACGCCGCCAGTCAGAGCCTCCCCCAGGCGAACCACATTCTCTCGCCGCAACTCAGCTGGCAAAGTGCGGCCAGGTAACGGACGGAGGTCCGGTTTCACGACGCCTTGGGGGGACGCTTTGTTCGTCCGAAGACATGGTTTGATAATCCGGAACGCATGACGAGATTTCCTGAACGCGACCGTGCTTTGTCACACGGAGATGAGGACTGATTGTATGCGCGGCGGCCGACGTAGGTCACCGCTTCCTGTAGATGCAAACAACTCTTGCTTCTTGGTTTCATAACATCGGGTTAGTTCCACAACATTGATGTCACACATCGATCACTTGAAAAAACCGAAACTTGGAATACAAACTCGTCCGTATATTTTAACCCTGCAAGGCCGAAAGAGTGATGAGAGTCAAGGTGAACAAGAGGGCGATCGTAAGAAAGGTGTCCCAGAGCTTCTCGCCTGACCTTCGGAACGATGAAAATCACATACGTCCAGCCGTCGATCACGGTCGTGATGACATTTCCGAAAACGAAATGGCTTCGGGGTTTGGGGTCTTATGTTTGAGAAGAATCAGACCGGACCATTGGCTTCTAAAAAGGCGGCAGAGTATTTTGGCGTGCCGACGCGAAAAATCAGGGTTCTGCAGTAAGGGTCTAAACGGCATTTTCGCGCAAACGTAAATCCCGTGTTAGAATTTCCTATCTTTATCCATTAACGCGCTGGAAGAACGCAGGTTTTTCACCGCCTTTTTGATTGTGCGGAAGTTTTTGGCCGGATGAGGAGGGAATGAAGGTGATGCCAGATCGTTTCCGTTATTTGCCGGCGAGGCAGTGAGGCATCCTGCTCAACTACCAGCGAACCGAATTTTTTCTTGAAAAACTTTATGACCAGCGCGGTCTGCCGTCGAAAGCGGTTGAATCGTTTTTGAATGACGATTTCCCGGTCGTCGATTCGTTGAATCAACCGGCCTTTACAGTCATCACAAGACGTGGGCAACTTCAAAGAGGCGCCGCCCGTGTTGTAGAGCTTCCCGCATCGGCTGCAAACGCGTCTGCCACCAAGTCGGAGCAGCGCGTTTCTCAAATCCAGGTGAAGGACAATAACGGCGCATAGCCGCAGATCATGGCAATCCAGCAACTCAAAAAAGGCTTCGATCTGGGTGAGCGAACGGGGAATCCCATCAAAGAGAATCGGCCCATCTCGAACCGCTCTCAATTCCCGAGAGATTATTGGATGAACCAAATCCATGGGGGCAAGGCTGCCTGAGGTGATGTATTTGCTGAGTTTCCTCCCGAGTGGTGTGGTCTTGCGTGCTTCACGCGCGAGCAGGACACCGACTTCAATGACAGAAATTGATGCGCGCCGGGACAGAGATCTGCCCAGCGTTGTCTTGCCGCTGCCCGGTGGGCCGAGCAAAATGATTGCGCAGCGGTCACTCATGAGATTTATGCAACCCAATCCCGCGGAGAACGGACTTTTTGCGTCTGGGCGATTCGCGAAACACCAGGACGAGAACATCCGCATCGCGAACTACACATTCCGCGACGCTGCCGAGCAACAATCGCTGCAAGCCCGACCGGCCGATGCTGCCCATGATAATTATGTCGCTCCCACTGTTTGATGCGGCTTCAACAATCATTTTCGCCGGGTTTCCGTGCAACAGCCAAGGCAGTATCGAAAGTCCGGGCTCCCTTCGAGCGTTTGCCAGATTCCAAAGCTGTCGTCTGAAGCCGCGGCGGCCTTCGGTCCTAAGTGTGTAAGATACCAGGGGTTTAAATCGTTCAGGGACTTGGAGAGGCGGAATGACGTGCAGCAGGATGATGGTGGCGCCAGTATCGCGCGCCGGCTCAACGGCGTGGTCCAACGCCAGCAGAGATGGCTTGGAAAAGTCGGTCGGAACGAGAATTTGACGGACTCGATTTTGAGAAGTTCGGCGTGATACGTTCTTCGCACCTTTAGCGGCAAATGAGCGCTTCTGAATCGTGTTTCGATTCCTCACATGGCGTTTCTTCATCCGGCCGACTTTCCGAGCATAAGAGGGACGCCAATCAATTCGTAGCGCTCCCGAATAGGCTCAATGAGCGATTCGCGAACTTCCGTCAATTCGCCCCGCCGGTACTTTCGTTCCACTTTGCGAATCTCCGCAGCCAGCGGTTGATCGCCGAACACTTCGGCAATCCAACGTGAGAAGTCGGAACGGCGCGCGTGATCCTCCACGGAAGCTGCAGGTACTTGTGCGAGCATCGTAACAAACTCCTTGAGCGTGCGTGCCGCGCTGCCAAACGGCCTCCCATTGTGTGTAAATACAAACGCGTGCTGCTTCTTCATTGGAACCTCGAGATACTTGGAACGATGCCGCACATGGGGCGTCAACCGGTCTGCGATGTTGAAGCGCTGAAGTTGGCGCTCCGGCGCATCAACACTCGGCAACAACGCAGCCTCATCAATCGTTAATCCATTGAGCAGCGACTTCCACTCTGCCTCTTCGCCCGGCCGGCCAAACATACTGGTCAGTTTTTGAACCTCGTTCGGTTCTGTAATCCGGGTTACTATAATCGACTCGACTGCCTTGAGAAGATCGGGGTGCAGATTCGAAACCCGATACGTCACCAGCATGTAACCTGCAAGTTCAATATCCAACCGCCGTCCAAAGTCGGGCTCGTGAAGAAAATAGTGCGCCTCGTCCACTACAATCCAATGCGGTTGCCCGGTGTTCCTTCGCAATTCTGCCACCATCGGGAGCAGTTCATTCAAATACTCCACTTTTTCTGAATGCGTTGCTCGCGAGAGGTCGATCACCACGCTGACGTCTGGATATCGAAGCGCACGAGCGACATCGCCAAGTCTCGGCGGTGGCTCGTCACCACCGAAAAACACCACACCAGGCAGGCCCTCCAAGGGCGCATAGTCCCCCTCCGGATCGATGATGCAGAGGCAGTAGCCCTGCAGGATAAGCTGCTCGCAAAACAGGCCGGTAATCCAGGACTTGCCCGAACGCGGATCGCCAGCCACCAAAATGATGCGGCCATGAACCGCTATTTCGAGTGGGCGTCCTTTCGCTGTTTGCCCCAGGAGTACGCGACGACGATCCACTCGGTTCGGCGGCAGGCGAGTGAGTTCAATAACGCGGCGGATGTATTCGGCGACCGCAGTCGGGCCTCGCTCCGGCAAGACCTCGTCAGCAATTGTGAGCAGAGCCTTGCTGCCATCACCCACGACAACACCAATTTCGCATGCGTCTAGAAGCTGATAATCATTCGCCGCATCGCCTATTGCGATGCAATTATGCAATGACAAGCGCAGAGTATTCAATGCTTCGCGCAACCCTGTGGCTTTGCTGATGCCCTCCGGCAACACCATTACGCGACTGCGATTGAAAGCCAGTACGAAAGGGACTTCGCGCGTGCGAATTGCCTCAAGAATGCGCGGGGCGGAAGATGCCTCAGCTTCGAGCACGCATTCGCCGACGGCGAAATCCACTTTGAGTTTGTGCAGTTCTTCCATTAATGAGGGCGAAGGCGGACGCCCAAGCGCGCGCGTTCGCCCGTTGGGAAATGCAAGCACGGCACCGTTTTCGGCCACCAGCGCATCGAAAAAACTCAGATCGCCAGCCACGTTGCGCAGGTCGGAGAGAATGCGTCCCGTAACGAGCACCACGGCAATGCCTCGCGCCTGTGCCGCCTCAATGGCTGCCCTTGCCTCCGGATGCATGGTTCCTCGCTGAGCAATCGTGCCGTCGTAATCCACTGCGAGAACGCAGAATTTCATAGGAGCCTTGTCTCTTCCGTCCGGCGAACGATCCGTATCGGACCAGACTTCTTTGTGCGGTTGATTCCAAACGGATTTGGATCGTCCAGCATGAACCATGTCACTGACTCGAATCTTCTGCAAGTAGCTGTGCGATCGAGGATCCAAATCAAGATGCTGAACGTTTCGCCTTCTCGGTCAAATTTACCCGGTTCAAAAATGTTCAGTTGCACGCACTTAGTTGCCCTCTTGATTGAGAAATTGGAACCGATTGGAGTTGTGACATCACGATTATCCATGTGGAAAAGATCCTCGAGTTTGCCATGCAGCCCTGATAGGTGGACACGGAAAACAGATTGATTGGCACTAAGAGCCTGTACTTAACTTTTCGTAAAAAAAGTCTGTACATGGTAAATACATCCCGGCAATAAGCTGGGGATGGCAAACAAGCGAAAGAATTATCCGAGTGATGTGACCGATGAAGAATGGTCGTTTTGCGTGGGATAT